>NZ_JAEQMY010000026.1 GCF_016743775.1 Microvirga aerilata
CTGTCCCCGCAACCAATCCACACCACATAGCCCCCGAGCACAAAAACGCCGGGGGCTTTGTCGTATCAGAACAGGACGCAACACGTGGGCGCACGCTCCTGCAGGCCAGTGCAGGCCTGCCGTCACACACAAGCCACGCCGCACGAGAAATGCGAGAGTTGCGCTACGATCCCCTCAGATAATGTCCAAGCCGCTAAAAGATAAAATGCGCGGGCTTATCTCGCTATCCGCTCGCTGTCGCAGGGTTGAGTCGGTTGAACCCGACAAGCCGCTCATGGAGCTACAATCAATACCACCTTCGCTCCTGCAGGGGAGGGCTCGGAGCGGTGACATCCCGCTCGAGAGATTTCTGCCAACCGACAAGAGCCACCAAGAGGGCTCCTGGGCTTTCTGCCAGAGTCTCGGCACGGGCTTAGGAGCGCGTGTTAAGCCGCCTCACCCTGGAGCCTTGCTCCGTCTTCTCCCAACGGGGCAGGGGCTCTGCTAGCCCGGTACCCAGGCAGGCTATCTTTTTGCGCTCATGAAGTCCTCCGGGAGTTCGTGGGCAGTTTTGGACCACACGATGGGACGCGTCGCGAATTTCGACTCTCCGATGTAGGTTTTCCATGCGCGGAACACGGCAGCCGCATTGATGAACATCCCCACCGGCCACCGCACCATAACCCCGTAGAGATCGTACATTCCGTAGACTTGCCGGCACGCCGACACTCGGATGAAGAAGCGGGAGAACAGAGCGATGAAGTTGATCCACAGCGAGACCGCCAGGAGACCCTCGATCTGATAGGGCATGTAAGCAGGATCGACGAAGCCGAACACCAGCAGGATCAGCAGCACCAGGGAAATAGGCGGCAGGAAGTTGGTGATGACGCCCTTGCGGTCGCGCATGAAGAAATACTTGTCCCAGAGATCCCCTTCCCAGCCGAGCTTGTGCGTCGCCTCGAAGTTGATGCCGTACACCCAGCGGGTCTTCTGCTTGATCGAGGCCGCTAGGGTTTTCGGAAAGAACTCCCGGGTGGCCACGAAATCCAACCCTGAGTCCTCGGCGTTAGCCGACACCGCCGCGAAGGCCGACTTGAACCCGGCGCGCTTGGCCTCGACACCCAGGATGTAGTCCTCGGTAACCGTGCCGGACATCAGCACCTGTCCCCGTGTTGCCAGGAAATGCTTGAGCAGCTTCTTGGTCATGCACGTTCCCACCCCGGCGGAGGGGATGTTGGCCCCGACGGCGTTGCGCACGATCATCTCGCGCGTGTGGCGTTCCGCGAACTCATCCATGTAGGTGGACGCCACATAAGCGCCCTTGCCTCGGTTGAGGGAGAAAACCGGCACCTGAATGAAGTCGTGCTCCTTGGCGTAGCTGGCATAAACCAGGAAGGTGCGCGGATCGATGATGTCCTCGCTGTCGTGCAGCACGGCCATCTCGGGGCAGTCGTCGCCGGCGAACACCTGCCGGAACATCTCGTTGAGCATCTGCCCCTTCGAGGTCGGGCCGGACAGGGTGTTCACGATCACCCGGACGCGGTCCGGATATTTTTCCCCCAGCTCCCTGGCGACCCGCAGGGTCCCCGTATCGTTGGGGTAGACACCGAGATACAGCATCACGTTCTGGTATGGGATGCGCTGAAGGTTGCCCTCGACCATTTTGCCGAGAACCTCCTCCTCATGCCAGTTGGCCACGAAAACGGCCGTGGGAGGAACCTGGATCTCAGAGCCATCCTCCAGATCCTTCAGTCCAGAGCGCATGATCCCGAATGCGATCAGGTCGATCAGGGCATCGTCGATGGACGAGATGTTGATCAGAACGCTGACCACAAACATGGTCGTGAGGAGAAACTCGTTCATCTGGACTTTAACTCCGCGAAAGCAATTCGATCCCGGTCCCGTACAACTCACCCTGGCCGCGTCGCCACTTGGCCGGCGCTGCGCCGCAAGCCCGCCTCACCGGCTCGGCCCGGCGTTTCAGCCGGGCTTTGGCCCATGCAATGACATTTCAGCTTGTGTGTTGAAGGCTCAGCTTGGCCGGTAGCGCACCGCGATCGTCACCATGACTGCGAGCCGCTTGGTGCGATCGACGTTGAACCCTTTTGGCTGAAGATCGAAGGCGTTCATATCTACCGGATGGTATAGCCAACGGGGCATCCGGCGGGCGACGTCTGTGGCCTGCTTGGACGGCCGGTGTTCCTAGAGGACGAAGTTCGTCGCGAAGAGCATGTGCAGACCGGTCAACGCGATGTGGAAATCCGGCGCCAGATCTCCCGACACGTTTCCTTCGATATAGGTCTCACCCTTTGCAGGATCTTGGACGTAGTGGAGTTGTCCCCTGCCGTTGAAACCTCGAGTGCCGATGAAGGCGAAAGCATTGTTGCCTCCAGCGTTGCTGTTAGCGTCGATCTTTGCCAGGTCGATGACATCGGCATACCAGTCTACGATCTTGTCGCCTCTGGCCTCGGTCACTGTGTTGAAGGCAAAGATGTCACGACCGTAGCCGCCGGCCATGGCGTCCGCCTCCGTCCCTCCGAAAATGAGATCGTTGCCTGCAGCGCCGTTCAAGTTATCGCTGCCTTCCTTGCCGTAGATGGTATTGTTCAGCTCGTTTCCGACGAGATAATCCGCCTTCATGGTGCCGGTGAACACGATCTGCGTGCTAGGCTCCGTGCTGCTGAATTCGAAGATTTCCGCACGGCCGTAGCCTACGAAGGGTGTCTCCCAGGTCGAGCCCAGAAGGGCTCCGTCCTGGAACGTTTGAACAGGGTAGGCCTCGAAGGACTCGGTGACCGAGCCTTTTACGGTATCGAATATGACCTCTGCATCCTCGGTGTAGAAGCCAAGCTTTCCGCTCAGATAGGGGCGCTCCATATCGGTAAAGGTGGTCAGCACCTTGCCGTCCGCCGCCACGGTGATCGTCGCCCCGGTCTGGGTGATCTGAAAGGTATGTTTGGAGCCGACCGCAAAGGTCGTGTCGCTGCCGGTGGCCAGGAACCGCTGGCCACCCGGGTAGGCTGGGTCCACCTTGCCAAGCTCCCAGCCATTCGGCTTGAAGGCCACGTAGTAGAAATGGCTGTTGTCGGTGTAGCCGAACACGGCCCAGGCGCATTCCCACGGGTTCGGGGGCGAGCCTGTTCGCAATTGCGAAATGGTTGCGAAATCCGCTTCGAAGGAGACGCCGGTATAACTGCTTTGGGAGACGACGAGGGCGGCATGTGTTTCGCTCGGGGACGTCGCCGCCATGGGAGTTAGCCGCAGAGCTTTGTTTGAAAACATGGGAAGGCCCTTTCGAGAGGGCAGGTCCTCGATACGGTTCCGGTCACAGGCCTGAAAGGTACCAAGAAAACCCTGCAGGACTTCAGTTGGATCAACGCGAAAAAAACAATTGGTGTCGCTGAACTGGGCGGGGCCGCAATCATATCAGAGATTGGCCGATGCGAACAGAAGCTATGCAGCCCTCGTACGGCCCTCAAGGCGCAAAGCAAGACCTCAGGCTTGACCAAGGCTGAGGCAGCGACGCTCCCCGCTTGCTTCGCGGCCTATGCCGGGCTGCCTGGAGGCTGTGTGGTCAGCGAAAGCCCGCGCATCCGACTAAAGTTTAGATCGTGAGAAAAGATAATACTACCGAGTAACTCCAGAGGAGTAATAGGGTCTACTATCCCGCCTCTAAGTAAAGTTTTAGTGATCGGGCCTGCAGGGTTCCTTCCCCTGAATAGCTATGGGTTCTACTTCCATGGGGGGTTCTAACTTTCTGCTGCCATGTACAGAATATAGGGATGCCTTCGTGGATCAAACGTCAGGTCTATCCTGAGAGGATCTTTAACTTACCGCCAGAGCGCGTAATTGCCTTTGCGCGGCTGACCCTCACGGCTTTCGCGCTTTACGCCACCATCCTGGATCGGCCCCACGACATCTACGATGCGCAGGTCACGTATATCGTTGCGAGCAGCTACTTCGCCTTCGCCATCTTGAGCTTCTGTATCGTGGTCGCCCGGCCGCCAAAGCGTTGGGAACAGCTCCTCGCACATACGGTCGATATCAGTTGCGTCTGCCTTCTGATGCATTTCAACGATGGGCCAAACAGCCCATACTTCATTTTCTTCACGTTCATCCTTTTATCGGCCTCGCTTCGGTGGGGCTGGCGCGGCGCCATCCAGACCGCGATCCTCCTGGTTCTGATCTTCATCACGTTCGTCCTGCTGATGGGAGGTCGGTCCGCTCCCACGCAATTCGGGGACTTGAACCGCACCGTCTTTCGACCGGCATATCTGGTCGTTGCCGGCGTCATGCTGGCCTATGTAAGCGCCTTCAAGGAACGCGGCCGCAAGCAGCTCGCGAAGCTTGCTGCCTGGCCTGGGCCGGACCATGGCCAGGGCTTGCAGGTTCCCATCAGGTCCGCCCTCGCCCATGCGGCCCACATCATGGGAGCGCCGCGGGTGCTCATCGTGTGGGAGCCGTTCGAGGAGCCGTTCCGCGACGTGGCCCTTTGGTCGTCGGCCGGGCTCGAATACAGCCGGGAGCCCCCTGACCGCTTCGGCACGCTCGTGGCCGAACATCTGGTCCGCAAAACCTTCGTGGTTCCGCTCGGAGGCGGCACTGCGGACCTGCCGGCCGTCGAAGGAGAAACCGCCAGCGACTTGATCAATGAGGATCTGCGGAAGGCATTCTCGATTCAGAGCACGATCAGCGCACCTTTCTTCCTGCCTGTTTGCCGAGGCCGGGTTTTCCTTCTGGACATGGAAGCGAATGATCAGAACGATCTGTTGCTGGCCGAACTCATTGCGGCTCGCATCGGCGTCGACTTGGAGCACTACTGGCTGCGCAACGAGCTTGAAGCCGCAGCCGGCTCGAGAGAAAGGGAGCGCCTCGCGCGCGATCTTCACGATGGGGTCCTGCAGGGGCTGGCTGCGGCCAACATTCACCTGAGCCTGAGCTCGGGTCGCGCCGAAGCCGGCATCGCCGAGCAGCTGAGCCAAACGCGCCAGCTTCTTTCCGAGGAACAGCAGCGAATCCGGGCTTTCGTCGAGAGCAGCCGATCCCGTGCCAAGGCCCTGGCGGAGCAGGTCGACCTTGCGGCAGAAGTGGACAAGCTTCTGAAGCATCTGAGGCAGCTCTGGGCATGCCCGGTCCACATCACGGTTGAACCGCCCGATTTGCAAGTATCCGCAGAGACAGCACGCAACCTGCGCCATTTCCTTGCCGAGGCGACATCGAACGCCGTGCGTCACGGCAGAGCCTCGCAGATCGAGGTCGCCATCAAGGCCGCACCGGATCGGCTTTCCCTGACAGTCGTCGACAATGGCCTTGGGTTCAAGGATCTGCACGGCTCTTACTCAGGAAAGGAAATGTCGGCCAGAAGCTTGGGCCCGGTCTCGTTGCGGACCCGCGCCGAGGCCATGGGAGGAGCCCTTACTCTGCAGACCTCCAAATCAGGCACGAAGATCCATGTCGAGGTTCCATTATGAGAGCAGTCACACCAGCGTTGCGGGTCGTTCTCGCGGACGATCATCCGGTTTTCCTTGGTGGTCTGCAGGCTTTGATCCGGACCGATCCCATGTTTGAGGTCGTGGCAACGCGTCCCAATGGTACGGCGGCCCTCTAGGCGATCCTGGAGCTTCAGCCCGACCTGGCGATCCTGGATGTTTCCATGCCGGGCTGCACGGGAGTCGAGGTGCTCAAAGACATCGGCAGCCGCAATCTTCGCACGCGGGTCATTCTCCTTACGGCGTCCGCAGGCGATCACCAGATCGTGGAAGCCGTGGAGCGTGGGGTGTACGGGCTGATGCTCAAGGACGCTGCGGCCGATACTCTTCTCGAATGCATGCGGTCCGTGTCGGCGGGACGGCGCTGGCTCCCCTCGGACCTTGTTGGGGCAGCCCTCGAGCGCGAAGGGGAAAAGCGTGCCAAGACCGGCCAGGTGGAGAATGCATTGACGGCTCGGGAGCGGGAGATCGTGTCCCTCGTGGCGGAGGGCCTGTCGAACAAGGAAATCGCACGGCACCTCGGGGTGACCGACGGCACCGTCAAAATTCATCTCCACAATATCTACAGAAAGCTCGACGTCGGCAATCGAACCGCTTTGACGGCCCTGTCGCTCAGCTACCGGGATCAGTTGCCCAACGTCGGATAGTCCCAAGAGGGCCTTATCATGGAACCAGGCTCGGCAGGTCGCCAAGGCGGCTCGAACGCGCTTGAGTAGCATGCCGGCCCCTGCCGCAGCAGCGGACGATGGGCCAATTGCAAAGAGGCATGATACCCGGGACGAAGAACAACTGAATATACCATTGGTTATAGAGGCTGTTTCTATAAGAAACCTTGGTCTTTCGGGCGCCGGAAAGAGACAGGCGAGTATTTATCGCGGTCTATACCATCAGATAGATATGAACCGATCCGGTCTTAGGTCAAAAGGGCTCAACGTCGATCACGACATCTAGCCGGTCCGCTCCCGAGGCGACTGGCAGCAAAAAAGACGATCACCGGGGCAAGTAAGCTACGCTTTCAACCAGATACGGCGAATTCACGCCTAGGCTCGCGCCTAGCGCGGCGTGGAACGCTGCTCTGTGCGGAGCAGAACCGAGTAGCCGCCCCGTTCTTGCCGCGACGTATGTCGTGTGCTCCGGCCAGATACGAGCCGCGCTGCTTCAGATGAGTTGTTGTGCAGTGATCCTGCGAAGCGCTTCCGCAGAACAGGAAGCATTGCGCGGGATATTGCCGAAGCATGTTTAGCCTGGGTCGGAAGCACAGGCTTTTATTGCGCGAACTCAGATCTCTTACATGAGCCGGAACGCGGTGCACCATTAGGCGCCGTGCTTTCGCTCGGCCTGAAAACCTCATGTGCCTTAAGCGGTGACGGACAATGACACAGAAAAACGAGAAGCGTGTGCCCCTGACCGAACAGGAGAAGCTCGACGCGGGATTTCATGTTCCCTTCTTCGCTCCCAGGCGCGGGAAGAGCAGCGAAGGCCGGTGGTTCACGCCTTACTTCGCAGCCCCTGAGGGCATCGACGTCGACACGAACAAGCGCCGCACCCGGCAAACTCGCTGATAGAGGAAATTCAAGACAATGCGCATCCTGGTTGCCTTCGGCACACGCCCCGAGATCATCAAGCTTGGTCCTGTTTGTCGGGAATTGAGCCGCAAACCCGGCGTTGAACTCGACGTGTTCTGGACCGGTCAGCACATCGAGCTGGCTGCCGGCTTGCTCGACCTGTTCGAGATCAACGTCACGCACAACGGCACCGACATCATGAGCGAGCCCGGGCTTGCCGGGAAATACAGCCTGATGTGCCAGCAGATCGAGCGTCTCCTCAAGACCAACAAGTACGATTGGGTTGTCGTCCAAGGCGATACGGCGACTGCCGCGGCGGCGGCGACCGCAGGGTTCCTGAACCACGTGCCTGTGGCCCACGTGGAGGCCGGATTGCGCACGGACAACATGTATTCGCCGTGGCCGGAAGAGTTCAACCGGCGCATGATCGCACTCGCCACCACCCTGCATTTTGCCCCGACGAAGGCATCGCGGGACAATCTGCTTGCGGAAGGCATCGCCCCTGAGAAGGTGCTCAACGTCGGCAACACGGTTGTGGACGCCCTTCTGTATACCCGCAAGACGATCGGACCGAACTATCGGCCGCTCGATCCCGAGGTTGCGGACCTGCCGAATGACAAGAAGCTGATCCTGGCGACGCTGCATCGTCGCGAGAACATCGGAGAGCCCATTCGCAACGTGCTCCGGGCACTGGGCGAGCTTGGTCGCGACGGCGACAAGCTGATCGTCCTGCCGGTCCATCTCAATCCCGAGGTTCGCGCCACCGTGCTCGAATATCTCGGGGACGTACCGAACGTGCGTCTCCTCAAGCCGCTCCAGTATCCCGACTTCGTGCACCTGCTCAGCCGAGCGTCTGTCGTGGTCAGCGACTCGGGCGGCGTTCAGGAAGAGGCCCCGACCTTCGGTCTGCCGATCCTGATCACCCGCGATACGACGGAGCGCCCCGAGGTGATCGAGGCGGGTTTCGGACGCCTCGTCGGCTCCGACTTCGATGCCATCGTGGACGGCGTGCGCAAGCTCACATCGTCCGACGCGGTGCAGCTCCTGCACAAAGCCAATCCATTCGGGCGCGGGGATGCCGCTGCTCAGATCGCCCATCATCTCACGGCGTCGGGCGAGCAGTCGCTCATCGCCGCCTGATCCAGGAGTTCGACTGTGAGTGACAATCAACTGCAGGCCAGCAGCGTCGTGTGGAAGCGCCTCAAGAAGGTTCTGGTTCTCGGAACGGTGATGATCGGCGGCGGCAGCGCCGTGGCCTACGGGCTTTCCGGAGACAAGTTCGTGCTCACCGCGGACGACCTCGTCGCCCAGGAGAAGGTGGTCGTGGCCTCGCCGTTCGACGCCCGTGTCCGTCAGGTGCTCGTCAAGCCGGGCGATCATGTGGAAGCCGGCGACAGGATCGCCGTGGTCGAGTCCGCCACCCTGTCGCGAACCATGGCCGAACTGTCGTCCGAGAAGGCCCGCCTTCAGGCTCGCGTGGCGCAGCTCAAAGGCCGCCAGGGAGTGGTCAAGAGGCTCCTGCCGCTTGTGGAGCAGAACGCCCTGGTGGCCGCGGATTATCTCGAGGACATGCAGCAGGCGAAGTCCCGGGGGCTCGCCGTGGAGAAGACCTTGCAGGAGGTGTCCACGCAATCCCTAGCCTCGTCCGAGCGCGCGCTGACCCTCTCTGCCGAGCAGACCTCGCTGGACACGGAGCTCAAGGGCGCGCAGGAGGCCTTGAAGGAGATCCAGGCCAGCTACGCGAACCTGCAGTCGATCTACGAGCAGGGGGTGCTGCGGGCTCCTGTGGCAGGCACGATCGGTGCGACTGTCGGGTCCGTGGGCGAGGTTCTCGCGCCCGGCACGTCCAAGGTGGCGCAGATCCACACGGGCGAGCCCTATGTGCTCGCCTACCTGCCGGACAGCTACCTGTTCGACGTGGAGGAGGGCCAGCCGGTTGCCGTGAAGGCGCGCGGCCAAACCATCACGGCCCACATCCAGAAAGTTCTGCCGGTGACGGAAGCCCTGCCGTCCGAGTTCCAGAACCCGAACCGCGCCCGCACACGCGGCCAGATGGTTCGGATCCAACTGGAAGACAAGGCCAACTTCGCCGTCGATCAGAAGATCGAGGTCACGAGCTGCTACGTGACGGGCTGCAAGACCGGCTTCACGGACGTGGTGCGCAAGATCGGCAACTCGGTCATCGCCTGGGCCAATGGGGCGATCCAAGAAGGCCGCATCTCCGACGCTCTGCTGACGCGCTCGGACGGCCGCCCGGCCACCTGATTGAAATTTCAACCAAGCAATATTCAAGAGGAGAGAGATTATGGCTGCCCCTATTGTGACCGGTGATCAATACACGCTCGAGCAGGGTTCAATCCTGACCGTAGCGGGTGATACCAATGTGCTTAAGAACGACACGGATGCGGACGGTCATCCGCTCACGGCGAAGCTCCTCTACAATGCCGGTCACGGGGCATTGACCTTCAATGAGGACGGCACCTTTACCTACAAGCCGTACGACCCGAACTGGACGGGCGAGGATACCTTCTACTACACGGCCACCGATGGCTCGGAGGTCTCCGAACCCATCGCCGTCACGATCACGGTGACCAAGGCCACCGGCGGCGGCACGGGCGGCTCTTCTACCCCTGTCGCGGCAGCCGATACCTTCGACATGAACGGTGCTGCGGCGCAGGGCAACGTGCTCGGAAACGACACGAACGCTGCCTCCGCGCACATCCTTTACAACCCGTCCTACGGCGCCCTGGACTTCAAGGCGGACGGTTCTTTCGTTTACACTCCGTATGATACCTATACGGGCGAAGACGCCTTTTTCTACACCGTCAAAGACGCCAACGGCGTCGAGTCTCAGCCGGTCAAGGTGACCATCAAGGGCGAGAAGACCACGACGGGCGGCGGCGAGACCGGCGGCAGCACCGGCCCCGACGCGAACGCCGACACGATCACCCTGACCCACACCAGCGGCCAGAACTACAGCGGCTCCACCGTTCTCGCCAACGACGCGAACGTTGAGGGCGTCACGCCGACTCTCGTCTACAACCCTGGCTGGGGCACCGTGACGTTCAACGCCGATGGCACCTTCAATTATGTGCTGGCCGATTGGGCGACTCCGGCCAATGATTTCAAGGGCACGGATGAGTTCTTCTACAAGGTCAGCGAAACCGAGATCGTCAAGGTCAGCCTGACGATTCCGGCCGCGACCGGCGGCGAAGAGCCGGTCGGCGAAGCTGCGCCGATGGCCCAGGCCGACACCTTCGAGACCGTTACGCTCGACGGCACCCGCTCGTTCACCAGCACGACCAGCCTTCTGGCCAATGACACCGCGACCAATGGCGATGCCATGACGGCTGAGAAGATGTGGAACCCCGGCTGGGGCTCGGTCACGGTCAATGCCGATGGCACCTTCACCTATGTCCTGGCCGATTGGGCGAATGAAGCCAACGGCTTCAAGGGAACCGATGAGTTTTTCTATGTCGCCAAGGACAACGACGGCTCGTCCCAGGTTGTCAAGGTTGTCTTGAACAACATCACGGTTCCGGCCGTGGAGCCGCCTCCTGCGGCTGAAGTGCCTGAAATCAACATCGTGGCTACCGGCAAGTCTCTGCCCACCGAAGTCACGGAAGGCGATGCGGTCACCTATACGTTCTCGCGTAGTGGCGACACCTCGGCTGCTCTGGAAATCAATGTCAATGTGACCGGAACGGCAACGCCGGGCACGGACCACAATGGCGCTCCGGGCAAGGTCGCGTTCGCGGCTGGATCTGCCACGGCAACCTACACTGTTCAGACCACAGACGACCTTTCGTTCGAGCCGTCCGAAACCATTCAGGTCGATGTGGCACAGGGCAACGGCTACACGGTAGGCTCCAACTTTACCGTGACCACCAGCATCAGCGACAACGACGCGGATGAACCGCCTCCGCAAGTTCCGGTAGTCACTCTCTCCGACATGCCCATTCAGGCGAATGAAGGTGGCGGTGCCGTCTATACGTTCTCCCGCACGGGAGACACCTCTGCTGAACTCACCATCAACGTGACGGTGGGCGGCACGGCGACGGCTGGCCAGGACTATACTGCTCCGGCTACAGCAACATTCGCAGCGGGATCGTCCACGGCAAAATTCACGATCCAGACAACGGAAGACACCTCCGTTGAAAGCACAGAAACCCTTGTGGTGAATGTCGCAGCGGGCAATGGCTACACTCCGTCCGGTATCGGGGCGATAACAAACCTCATGGACAACGATGTGGCTCCGGTCCTGCCGAAGGTTTCCATTGGCGATGCCACGGCTCCTGAAGGCAACAGCCTGACCTTCAACATCAAGTTGGACAAGGCTCCGACTTCGCCGGTCACCGTGACCTACGAGACCGTGCACGGCACCACCACCGATGGCGATCTCGTCTACCAGACCAATGAGGTGATATTCCTTGCCGGTCAGACCAGCAAGAACATCTCCATCGCCACGATTGAGGACACGACTCCTGAACTGACCAAGACCTTTGATGTCAAGATCGTCAGCGCAGAAGGCGCGGACATCGCGGACGGCACGGGTGTTGGCACGATCACCAACGACGATGCTGGCCCGCTGCCTCCCGGTAACATCGTGGTCTCGAAGACCAGCCTTGCGGTGACGGAAGGTGCTGCGACCGACACGTTCACGGTGAAGCTGGACTCGCCTCCGACTTCGGATGTGACGGTGACCGTTTATACCGGCAATGAGCTTATGGCTCTCGGCCCGAACGGCAACTCCAATCTGGTGTTTACTGCCCAGAACTGGAACACCCCGCAGACCGTGACGGTGCGCTCGGAAGATGATGCAATCTCCGAAGGCCCGCATGCCGACGCCGTTGGCTTCATCGTTTCGAGCAACGACGCGCGTTTTGGTGATGTGTGGGCGGATGAGATCCCGGTCACCATCACGGATGCTGGCGCTCAGCCGGTCATGCCTTACGTGAGCGTTGCCAACAAGAGCGGTAATGTGACCGAAGGCGGCGAGATGGAGTTCGCCTTCTACCGCTCGGATGCCGGTGACGGCAACCTGCCCATCATTTACGAGATGACGGGTCTTGACCCCAGCGACATCGCCGCGATCAAGTGGAATGGCGTCGAGGGTGGGGCTGCGCGCTTCGAGGGCTCCTCGCAGTGGGCGTACATGAGGGTCGTGCTGGCCGATGATGCGGACATTGAGCAGGCTGAAACCCTGACGGTGACGCTGAAGGAGAACGGCACCTACCTCTATGAAGATCCGATCTCGGCAACAGGTGACGTTCTCGACAACGATGGCGTTGTAACTCCTCCGCCGGAGTTGCCTGTTCTCTCGATGGCGGTTGAGAACATCAACCTCAATGAGGGTGCATCGGCAAGCATCACCATCACTTTGTCGAAGGCATCCGATACGCCGGTCACGGCTGAGTGGGCGACAAGCCCCTCGGATGGCACGGATTATCGTGGGGCCTCAGGCACGGTGACGTTCGCTCCGGGCGAGACTTCGAGAACCATCACAGTGGATGCTCTTGAAGACACCATCAAGGAAGGCGACGAGGTGTTTGGGGTTTCGATCTCAAACCCGGTCGGGGCCACGATTACGGACAAGCCCACAACGTATGTGACGATCAAGGACAACGATAGCGTTGTGACGCCTCCTCCTCCTGCGGCGCTAACTGTTTCGGCAGAAGATGGCATCGTTATGGAAAACGTGGACGGTGGACAGGTTGGCTTCAAGGTCAAGTTGTCCGCACCTGCCACGAGCGATGTGTTGGTCCAGTGGGAGATGTCGGATGGCTCGGCAACCGAAGGGGCCGACTATGCGAATGCCGTCTCCGGCGAACTCTGGTTCATGGAGGGCGACACCGAATTGACGGTCATCACCCACGTCTTTGATGACGTGGATGTTGAGGGTGATGAAACCATCAACTTCAAGATCACGGGTGTTGATGGCAACGCGACCATCGCGAAGGCGACTTCGACCGTCACCATTCAGGACGATGACCATCCTACGGAAGAAGAGCCGACCGGTCCCGCCGGAATCTCGGTATCCAAGCTCAGCTTCGACCTTGCTGAGGGTGGACCGGCTGACGCAACTACAGTTGTCCTGACCGGCAAGCCGACTGCGCCTGTGACCATCAGCATGGGCTCGGATGGCGGAGTTCTGTTCTCGGTCAACGGCGGAGAAGCACTTCCGACGCCGACCCTTACCTTCACGCCGGATAACTGGAATAAGCCCCAGACCGTGAGCGTGGTGCCCGTCGACAACGCGGAATATCAGCCCGATGGCTACGGCACGCCCATCTACTTCGAGCCGATCGTAACGGACGATCCTGCGTATCAGGAGGTGTTCCCGCCGTCAGGTTGGGCAACCATCACGGACAACGAGCCTGCTCCGCCGAACCAGCCTCCGGTTGCGATGGCTCTGAGCACGCAGGTCTGGGAGGATAACCCGGTCGCGGACATCCAGGGCAACGGCTACGACGAGGGGACTTTCGCGATCACCGAATACAAGATCGTCAACCAGCCGGTTGAGGGCGGCACCGTGACGCTCAAGCCCGATGGTCGGACTTTCCACTTCGAAGGGAACAAGGAGTTCCTGTCCTCGATGAACCGTGGTGAAGTCAAGCCGATCAGCTTCGAGTATGCGGTGAAGGATTACGAAGGATTGTGGTCTGCTCCTGAGAAGATCACGTTCAACGTGCACGGCATCACCAATGGAGCCGATGAGACGATCATCGCCACCAGCACGACCACGCCCAGCCAGACGGACTTCTTCCCGATCAACGGCGGCGATGGAAACGACACGGTTGTGTTCAACGCCTTTGCTCTTGGCAGCGGAACGAATTCCATCACCCTGGGTGGGACCGTTGCGAGCACGCCCTATGCCGGGAAGCCTATCGTGAACGTGGAGAACATCACCCTGAAGGGCGTGTCTTCTACAACAGCCGGTCGAGTTCTGACGGTGAACGGCGACGATCAGAAGAACGTGATTACGGTCGAAGCCACCAACAAGAAGCTCTTTCTCAACGGGCTCGGCGGTGACGACACGTTCGATTTCACGGGAAGCGGTCAGGAAGCTCTCACCTCGGTCATCACGGGTGGCGCTGGCAACGACACGGTGAACGCGAAGAGCGGTCTCTATATCAATGACCAGGGCGGAGGCAACGACATCTACAACTTCGGCGCGGGTGCTCAGCACGTCAACTTCTACGGTGATGTGGGCAGTGACACGATCACTGGCTTCACCAAGGGCGTGGACAAGCTGCACTTCCTGGGCGGTCAAACGGTCACATCGGAAATGCGGGGCACCGATACCGTGATCTCTACCAGCACGGGCGGCACGGTGACGGTGAAGAACGCCGCACTGACCACCAGCGACTGGATGTTCGTCGCCTAAAGGCAACAAGGCAACAAGGCAATGATATGAAAAGAGGGGCCTTGCGCCCCTCTTTTCACGACCACTTCATTTTGAAGCGAACCGCATCGCACTCCTCCCGAAATCAGAGGATCGCGCCAGCGCCCACGGCGAACGCGCAGAGCGCGCTCTTTAGCAACGACCAGGGTGGCGGCAACGAGATCTGCAAGTTGCCCCGCGCGGATGCCTGGGGTCCTTCATGGTTTCACGGGAGATGCCCGCGCAACCGAAACAACAAAGCTCTCGGGCACAGATGCCCGAGAGCTTTCTACGTTCAGGGGCCGGGATGCCGTGAGCAAAGATCGGGATCGATCAGCTGCTGCGGTTCAGGTGCCCGAATGCGGCAAGCACCTCCCTAACCCTCTCGCCTGGAACCGGGGCCGCATACAAGAATCCTTGTGCGTCGTGGCAGCCTAGCGCCCGCAGTCGCCGCTCCTGCATCTTCGTCTCGACGCCCTCGGCGGTCACCTGAAGGTGCAGGCTTCGTCCGAGGCCGATCACGGCCGCGACGATGGCCTCATCCTCCGTGCTGCTGTCGAGATCCTTGATGAAGGTTCGATCGATTTTGACGTGATCGACCGGAAACTGCTTGAGATGCATGAGAGAGGCGTATCCGGTTCCGAAGTCGTCCAGCGCAATGCGAATGCCCCGGTCGCGAAGCTGGTTCAGAACTGCCGAGACGCACTCCGAGCTCCGGCCCAGGAGCACCGTCTCGGTAACCTCGACTTCGAAACGCTCAACGGGAACCTGCGCCTGCTCAAGGGTCTCCAGAATTTCCTCCGACAGGCGCGGCTGGCCGAAATCGGCAGAGGAGAGGTTGATGGCGATCCGGCCGTAATCAAGGTCCTGATCGAGCCAATGACGCATATCGGCCGCGATCTTGCCCATGAGTTGCCGTCGAATGGATGGGGCGAGCTCCGCATCCCCGAAGGCGGCGCCGAAAAAGGCCGGGGTCAGGATGCCCTTGTCGGGGTGTCGCCAGCGGGCCAGCGCTTCGAAGCCGGTAATCCTTCCGGTCGAGAGACAAATCTTGGGCTGGTAGAATGGAACCATCTGGCTTTTGTCGATGGCCTCGCGAAGCTGAGCTCCAAGGGAGACGCGCTCCTCGATGTCCCGGCGCATGTCGGGGGAGTAGGTGAGAACCCGATTGCGCCCCTGAGCCTTGGCGCGGTAAAGCGCGATGTCGGCGCTCTTCATCAATTCCGCCGGTTCGGAATTGTGCTCTGGAAATGCGGCCACGCCGATGCTTGCCCGGCTGGCGACCGTCCGCTTTCGATAGGTGAATGGTTCGCGCAGCTTCGCGGTGATCCGTTCCGCAAGCTGTGTTGCGTCTTCCAAGCTGCGGCGATCCGTGATCAGAATCGCGAATTCGTCGCCGCCCAGTCTTGCGATCGTGCCGCAGTCCTGGACAAGGGCCGACAGCCGCCGGGCCGTTTCCTTCAGCAGGGCATCGCCGGCGTCATGGCCGAGGGTGTCGTTGACATCCTTGAAGTCGTCCAGATCAACCAGCAGAAGGCTGACGCTCGCCTTTTCCCTGCGCGCGTCCCCGAGCTCCTTTTCGAGGCGGCTGTGGAACAGAACACGGTTGGCCAAGCCCGTCAGGGAGTCGTGATTGGCAGCCCGCCACACCTCCTCCTCCGCGGCCTTGCGATCCGTGATGTCGAATGTGACGCCGACCACTGTGTTGGGGGAGGTCATCTCGGCGCGCGATCCGAACCACAGGGTCTTGCCACTGGGCAGGATGTAGCGGAACTCGGATGTATGGGATCCATGCGCCGTGATCCGCCGGGCGAAATGCTGCCGCATGGGACGATCGTCAGGGTGCACCCGCTCGAGGAAATCGGCCAGCGGGCTCGATCCGATGCCGAGCAGCGCGACGGAGTTCTGGGACCGTGTGATGTAGTCCGTTGTGAGATCTTGCTGCCAGGCGAACATGCGCCCTGCCTGCAGCGCCAGCCTCAGGCGTTCCTCGCTGGACCGGAGCTTCTCCTCCGCGAGTTTCCTGTCATGAACATCCGAGACGCTTCCAACCCACTCTCGGATGCTCCCGTCAGGATTTCTCAGGGGCACCGCATTGGCGAGCATCCAGCGATACTCACCCTTGGCGAGCCTGATCCTGAACTCGTTCTGATAGGCAACGCCCGATGACAGCACCGACTGCCAGGCGGCAAAGACCCTAGCGAGATCATCAGGATGAACGGATTCGAGCCAGCCTGTCCCTGTATAGGCATCCCCCGATTGCCCGCCGATCTCGATCGTGCCCTCCAGATGGGTGATCATCCCGTCCGGTGAGGCAAGCCAGAACACGACGGCACTTGCCTCGAGCAGGGCCTTGTATCTCTCATGGCTCTGCGCGGCGGCCGCCTCGGCGGCCTTCCATTCGTGGATATCCGTGTAGGTGCCGAACCAGTGCTCAACCCTGCCTCCCGCGTCATGACGGGGCAGCGCACGGGCGAGGATCCATCTGTACTCACCCGAATGGTGGCGCAGGCGGCACGTGGCCTCATAAGCGGTGCCGGTCCTGGCACAGTGCTGCCATCTCTCCCAGGTCCGCTCCCTGTCATCGGGATGCACCATCTGGATCCAGCCTGCTCCCGAAGATGAGCCCGATGGGGCACCGGTGAACTCGTACCACCACTTGTTGGAGTGATCGTCGTTCCCGTCCGGGCGGGCGGACCAGACCATGTGCGGCAGAGCATCCGCCAGGTCGGCGAACGTGGTCTCCTGCTTCGCAAGGCGCCGGTCGGCCTGCCTGAGCTTGATCTCGCTCATCACGGATCGGGCCAGCGCCACGAGGGTTTCAGACTGCTCCTGCGTCAGCCCCTCAGGCCGGGGCTTCGGGTCCAGAACGCACAAGGTCCCGAGGGGCAGGCCTTCGTCCGTCTCGATCACGGCTCCTGCATAAAAGCGAAGGTGCGGCTCTCCCCGCACAAAGGGATTGCAGGCGAAGCGGGGATCCTCGAGCGCGTCCGGGATGACGAACGGTCCAAGCTCCAGGATGGCTTGCGCGCAGAAGGCCGTATCCAGTGACGTTTCCCGAGTGTTTGCCCCGACGATGGCCTTGAACCACTGCCGATGCTCGTCGACGAGATTGATGATGGCGATCGAGGTCCGGCAGACTCTTGCCGCGATCCTCGCGATATCGTCGAAGGCCCTTTCCGGCTCCGTATCGAGGATTTCAAAGCTGCGCAGGACTGCGAGGCGGTCCGCTTCCTGCCAGGCAGGGGTGCGCAGCTTCACGATCAGGTCCGTCATTGGATCAGATCCCTCAATGGTCTCGTTTGTGAAAAGGATGCTGATGGAGGGCGTAAAGACAATGGCACGAATGTTGTATCATGGACTATTTTCTTAAAAATTAGGCGTATCGAGTATATCTGAGGTTGAACCCCTAAGGTCGATTTTTTGATGTGGCCTTTTTGCTTGTGGAGCAAGGGCTAGGATCTCGGGACATATTAACTGTTTCGTTGCCATTGCTTGGCTGTGGTTCGCCGGTCCTTGGGGCGGCATCGGGTTTTGCCGCTTCTGGATCCAATCCGGTTGTGCGCTGTTGTGCTCTGTGACGTGTTCCTTTTGAAGGCCTGCAGAGCTGGCACCCGATGGAGATTGCATCCGCCTTCCAGATCACTCCGTCCGATGACGAGGAGCGGCCGGGCGCCTTTGCGGTCTTTCCTTACGACCGCGATCTTGTGCGGCGCTTTCGCGAGGCCTTCACCCGAGCCCGCTGGCGCGCGGACGAGCAGATGTGGTTCGTGCCGGGAACCACGGCGGTCCGGCGGCTCGACACCTGGATGGCTCAGGAACTGGAAACCCTGGACCGGCATGCGGATGCCAAGGGGCGCGACGCTTTCACCTTCGAGCCGCTGGAGAGCCCTTATCTGACGATCGCCGACGACCTGAAGGTGCGCACCCCGTATTCGCGCACGGTCGTCGAGGTCCTGCGGGAGATCCCCTGGGCGCACTGGGATCCTCAGGAGAGGATATGGCGGGTGCCGTTTCGCTCCTACGAGGAGCTGAAGTCGCGCTGGCCGGAGATCGAAGAGGCCGCCCGGCGCAACGAGCCTGCGGAACGAAAGCGCAGGCGTGAGGAGCAAAAGGCGAGGGCTTCCGAGGAAAGCCTTCACATCCAGGCGGAGCGCCGCCGCAGACGCCACCCGGTGCCGGGCGATGACCTTCCGCCCCTAGGGGTTCCCCTGGCCACGAGACTGTGGGGCGTCGTGGTATTCGAGGACATCGACAGCGAGGCTATCATCGACGAGCCCTCGCTGCTGGATCTCCATCCTTTCGTGAGGGACGAGCCATCCCGTTATGTCTGGGCGCGGTGGCGGATGCCGACCCTGCAGGAGATCTATCGCACCAGGCCTGTTTCGGGCGACGAGGAGCCGGAAGCAAGGTCAAGCCGGGGCTGGTGGTGGGCAAGCCGCGAGGAGCTACAGGAGAGGGCCCGCAAGCTGCGCGAGGTGGAGCGGGCACAGCGCTCGCGCCAGTTCGCCCGCAAGGCTTCCCTGGAGGTTTGACGACGGCCCCATCGCGGAAGCCGGACACAAAAAATCCGGGCACGGCATGCCCGGATCCTTGAGGAGAATTGAGCCCCGTTTAGAAGAGCATGTCTTAGAAGGGGATGTCGTCGTCGAAATCGCTGTGGCGGGAAGCGCCGGCCGGCTCCGGCCTGCGCTCCATGGGAGGGGATCGCCCGAATTCGCCGCCTCTTGCGACCTGACCCGGCTCCTCGTCGCCGAACTCCGAGGCTCCGCCGCCGCGGCTGTCCAGGATCGTCAGCTCACCGCGGAAGCGCTGCAGCACCACCTCCGTGCTGTACTTCTCCTGACCCTGCTGGTCCGTCCACTTGCGCGTCTGCAGCTGGCCCTCGATGTACACCTTGGAGCCCTTCTTCAGGTACTGCTCCGCCACCCGGCCCAGGTTCTCGTTGAAGATCACCACCGAGTGCCACTCGGTCTTCTCCTTGCGCTCGCCCGTGCCCTTGTCCTTCCAGGTCTCGGACGTGGCAATCCGCAGGTTCACCACCGGCTCCCCGTTGCCCAGACGGCGAACCTCAGGGTCACGCCCCAGATTGCCCACCAATATCACCTTGTTCACACTGCCTGCCATCGCAGTCTCTCCACTTCATCTCTCCTGAACGGCTGAAGCATCGCGGATGCTTCACGTTTTCAGGTCGGTTGCACACTCCTGTCCGAGAGGGACATCGCCTATCGTTCTACATTTGTTCCTTTGAAAACTCAAGGATATTTTGCTTCGCCTATCGGGTGCTCAGGCTGAAACAAAACGATATAAAGATCGAATGCGGAGCATGGCATCTGGAGGCACGATGACGAACAAAACTTTGGATGAAGCCGCTGTCGCAGCGGCCTGGAACAGCAATGCGGAGCTGTGGGCGCAGGAGGTCAGATCGGGGTTCGACTTTTATCGCGAGCTTTACACGCTGCCGGCCTACCTTGACTTCATGCCCTCGATCCAAGGGAAGCAGGTGATCGATCTGGGCTGCGGGGAGGGCTCCAACACCCGCCGCTTCGGAAAGCTCGGCGGTCACATGACCGGTGTCGATCTGTCGGAGGAGATGATCAGGCGCGCTCGGCAGACAGAAGCCGAGGAGCCTCTCGGCATCGCCTATGAAATCGGCTCTTACAGCGAGCTCTCTGCCTTCGAAGGCGAGCGGTTCGACTGTGCTTTGTCGACCATGGCGCTGATGGATGGGCCTGACTTTCCTGCCGCCATGCAGGAGGCGTATCGCGTCCTGAGGCCGGGCGGCGAGCTTTGCTTCAGCGTTCTGCATCCCTGCTTCGTCACGCCAGCCAACCGCTGGCTGAGGGACGAGGAGGGCGCTCATGTCAGGCTGCGCGTCGGGCGCTATTTCGACAAGGAGCCTTTTGTCGAATACTGGCGCTTCGGCAGGCGCCCCAACACGAGTGAATTGCAGGAGTACGTTGCGCCATTCGCGGTGCCGCGCTTCCCGCGCACCTTGTCCGACTACATCAACGCGGTCACCGGAGCAGGCTTCCGGATCGGGAGGATCGAGGAGCCGCGGCCTCGTGAGGAACTGGCTCGCCAGCATGGCTGGCTCGACCGCTGGTACCAGCATGCCCCGCTGGTGCTGTTTGTCCTGGCGACAAAGGATTAGACGGAGCCTTCCGGGATTTCGATCGCGGCTCATAAAAAAATAGCGGTGAGGTCATCACCGCTATTTCAGGAAGCCAGCTGCTACTCGGCAGCCTGCAGATAGACCACCTTGGATTGCTCGCTTTGAACCTCGCGCAAGGTGCGCGCCATGTAGTTCAACTGCTCGATCGCCTTCGTGAGATCAAGCTTGGTGCCCTCCTCGAGATCGTAGGCCTGACGGCCACGATAAAGGCGGTTGACCTGGGACTCCATCTCCACGGCAGCCTCGCGGATGCGGTGGACGAGGTTGTCCGCAATGACATTGGCGTTGCCATCGACAACGCAGAAGCCGACATCGCTTGCGCGAACCTTAGCCATGGGTTGATACCTCTTCTTGTTGTGTTGTTTCAAGCAACGGCTCGTTGCCCATGCTCGGTGATAAGACCGAGCCGGCGAGCCAGAGAATGTTTCGTCACGGGGCCGATCCAGGGCAGCGTCGCCAGAAAGCGCAGCTTGTCTTGGCTGGCCTTGTATTCGTCGAAAAGGCGCTCGCGCTCGCGCCAGATCATGTCGATGGCTTCCGCCTTGGCAGGATGCCGAAACCCGACCCTTGCCGTGGAGCCGAAGTCCAATGCGCGCATGCAGCGCTCGAACGTGCGGCGGCCGACGGAAGGCGTCACGCTGGCATGACAGATCGTATCGATCACATGCTGCGCGAACTCGTCAGCCGTCTCGGGCGCTGCAATCTCCGCTCCGGAGATGTCGCCCTGGAATGCGCCTGCGCGCATCATCTGTTCAAGTCCAAAGCCAGGCATTCAGCTCACCGTATGTTCCAGGCTGCCTGAAGCAGCTGAACAAGCTTCGTCCCAGTCTTTCGAATCTGGCGCGGCGCTCGCCATTGGGCGGCGGCTTCTCTTGCCGTATTCGGGCGATCGGGACGATTACGCTGGGTTGTCGAAAACGGGCGCGGGCTTGTTTGTGACCGCATGCGCCACACGTCGTCCGAGTTCTGAAAACCTTGACTGCTCAAGGGTTTTTCCGAAGAACGCGGCTCAACTAAGATGGGGTTCGACGCCTGCGAATGCAAGGTGCGCGGCAACAACGGAACCGGGCTGAAGCCCTGTTTCGCGCGCTGCGGCCAGGCTGAAACTTCGCACCGCGCCACCTTGAGGGTTTGTGCCAGTTCCGCTCCCGTGTCGATGCCGTACACGGAGGCTGCGCAGGAGAAGGCCTCGGAAAACGGCTGCATGCCGCACCAGCTCTTTTCCGCCATATGCAGGGGCCACGTCCACAGCCCGTCCTCACGGCGCTGGCCCAGGCTCTCGCGTTCGATGAAGTAGCCTGTCCTCTTGTGCTCGAGGCCGCTCTCGATCACGAGCCATTCCTCGTTCTCGAAGATCGGTCGTTCTTCCGTCATGGCGGTCATCACGAGATCCTTTGCGGCGATGGTCAGGGCTGCCCTAATGGCGTCACATGGGAGGCCTAGAAACAGCACGAACAAAACAAGAACATAGCCTTAACGGACTCTGTGTCAAGCAAAGTCCGTTGTGTGAGACTGTAATCTTGGAGTAACCGATACTATGTGGGAGCTCGGGGCGCAGGATTGAAGAGATCGCCCGAGATCCAGACCAAAAAGAGGCAAAGTCGTTGCGACGAAATATCGCTGACGATAACTGAAGCTCGACCATTCATCTGCAGCGGAGCCGCGACCCCATGACAAGCCTGACACGCATCGAAACGGATCAGCTCCGGCGCCTCGAAGAGATGCGCAAGGCCTTCGACAAGCTTCGGTCCGAGCGCATCCGTGCCGAGGGCGAGGTGGAGCGTCTGAGCCGCGAGCTCGAGGAGGCGCGGGCTCTTGCCCTGTCCGAACTCGGCACGGACGATGCGGCTGAAATCCAGAAGCTGATCGAGGAGGCTCAGGCGCGCAACGCCAAGCTCGCGGAGGAGTTCGGCACGGCCCTGCGCGATGTCGAAACTCGCCTCAGGCAGCTCGGAGACGAGCGTTGATCGCAACCTCCGTCACCCACGACCTCACCCGTGCCGAGGCCTCTCTTGCGCGCCTGGAAGGACGGCGCGATGCCCTTCAGGCGCGGCACAAGGAGCTGACCCGGGAGATCGAGCTCGCCAAGGGCCGTCTTGCCGTGAAGGATGAGGTGGAAGCCTTTATCGAAGCGGTACATGGCTCCGCCAGCCGCCGCAGCCTGTCTGCCTTCGAGACCTTGCTGACGGCTCTGGTGCAGGAGGTTCTGCCGGGCGAGAAACCCGTGGCGCTTGAACTATCGACGGAGCGCGGCCTGGCGTCGCTCGATATCTGCGTGCGCCGTCCGGACGGCACCCTCGAGGATGTGCTGGAGGACAATGGCGGTGCGCTCACCAACGTGATCGGCATGGCGCTGCGGTTGATCGCCGTGGTCAAGGCGGATGTGGCCCGCTTCCTCGCCCTCGACGAGGCGGATTGCTGGATCGCGCCGGATCGGGTCTCGTCCTTCTACACGGTGCTCGAGGACGGCGCGGCGCGCTTGGGCGTGCAATGCCTGGCGGTCTCGCACCATGACCTCTCCCAATTCTCGGGCAAGTTCCATATCGCGCGCATCGTTGGCGAGCCTGCGTCAGGCGTCGAGGTGCAATCCTCGGACACCGGCGCGGCCTGGGACCCGGCGCAGCCGGGCTTGCGGTTCATCCGCCTCGTCAACGTGCAGGCCTATGGGGATGCGACGCTTCCCTTGAGCCCGGGCGTGAATGCGCTGATCGGTCCGAACAATCGCGGCAAGTCCACCTTCATCCGCGCCCTGCGGGCGGTGTTCTACGGGGAGGCCCGCGACAGCCTCGTTCGTGCGGGCGCAAAGGCCGCCACCGTCGAGATCGGCGTTGCCGGCAACAGACTCTTGCGCTTCACGCGCCAGCCCCGCCGCTCGCCGGTCAACATCTGGTCCCTGCACGAGGCGGATGGCTCTGTCGTCGAGGAAAGGGGAATGCGCTACGAGACCGGCGGGCGCGTCGTGCCGGACTGGGTGGCCGATCTCATCCGCATCAGAAAGGTCGAGGATCTCGACGTTCACATCGCCCACCAAAAGTTTCCCGTGTTCCTGCTGGGCGAGACCCCATCCCGGCGCTCGGCCGTTCTGTCCATCGGCCAGGAGGCAGGCTATATCCGCGACATGCTCGTCATTCATCGCGAGCGCTGCCGGCGGGACAACGATGTCGTGCGCCATGGCGAGCGCGAGCTGATCGGGGTTTCCGAAACCCTTGAAGGTCTCGAGGCGCTCGACAGCCTGAAGGAGAAACTCTCCAGCGCCCGTGGTCAGGCCGAGCATCTCAAGGCTGCCGCCACGCGCCTGGAGAGGCTGCAAGGTCATGCGTCACGGCTTGCCGAGATCAGGCGTCGCTTGAAAGCGGCGCAGGCGCGGGCCGCCATCACAGCAGGGCTGCCACAGGCAGAGCAGCTTGCAAACCTCACCCGCACCGTCGAGCGCTCCCGCGAGCGTGAGCGTCTGGGGCAGAGGGTGCTTCAGCTCAGCCGTGGCCTCGCCCTCGGCAGGGCGCGTCTGGCGGCGCTGCAAGGCCTTCCCGAAGCGGTCCCTGCTCTTGAAAACACGGCCTCGGCACAAGATATCCTAAAGCGTCTCACCGATCTCCGTAGCGCCGCTCACATTGCCGAGGGCCGCGTGGCGCAGATCGATGAAGGGCTGAAATCCGTTCAGGCCGAGATGGCTCGTCTGGTCGAGGAAACCGGCGGGCTCTGCCCCACCTGCGGGTCGCCCGTGAAGCCAGAGAATCTGTTGGACCACCACGCCCATTCCTCCCATCACGCCACACCCTCGGAGCGGCTGACCGCATGATCCTGTCCGGAGATCGCCTTCCTTCCGTCGCCTGCAACGGCATTCTCGTGATCGGGGATCCGCATGTGGGCTCCCGGCGCCCGGGGCGGCGCAAGGACAGCGTCTGGCCGCAGGCGGTGCTGGGCAAGCTCGAGCGCTGCGTGTCCATCGCCAATGAGCGGCAGCTGGCCGTGATCATCCTGGGGGATCTCTTCGACAGGCCTGTCGAGCCGGATGTGGCGCTGAAGAACCAGCTGATCCGGGTTCTGAAAGGCTTCCGTCACCGTCCCATCGTCAATGTTGGCAATCACGACATTCAGCACACTATGCTGACCGACAGCGACTCGCTGGCGCTCCTGGGCCTGTGCGATGTGGTGGATGTGGTGGCCACATCGGCTCCTGTGGCGGAGTTCCAGATCGGCGCGCGCCGTGTGGGCGTCGGCATGACACCCTATGGCCAGTCGATCCCGGCCGATGCGCGCGGCTCGTTCACGGGCACCGATCTCCAGGCATGGTTCACGCACCATGACATCGCTTTCGACGGCGGCTATCCGGGTGCGGTGCCGCCCTTTGCGGTCGAGGGCTGCGACGTTCTCATCAACGGGCACATCCACAAGACGCAGAAATCCATACTGGCAGGGCGTACGCGCTGGATGAACCCCGGCAACATCACGCGCCAGTCGGTAGATCTGGCGGATCATGTTCCGCGCGCCTGGATTCTCGATGGCGGCGGTGAGCTCGAAGCGCAGGCTTTGCCGTTTGAGAGCAATATCTTCGATCTCACGGGCCGCGTGGTCGATGCGGCTGACGGTGCTGTCGTGGCCCGTGAGATCGAAAGCGCCTTCGTGACGTTGCTGCAGGCGGAATCCTCGACCGAGCTGAAACGCAGCGGCGACGGATCGATCGTTCGCGATGAGATTGAGGCTAAGTTTGCGTCGGACGATACGCCGGACGCCGTGCGCGCCATCGTGCGCTCGCTCCTCGGCCAGGCGGTGGAGCGACACGCCTCTTAAAACGAGAACGGATCGGTGTAGGGCAGACGACGGCGGCGCACCTGCGTCTCGGGCAGGACGGGACGGCTGATGTCAACCGCAATCAGCCCCTCGCAGGCAAGCGCCAGAACGGCTGCGACACCGTCCTGCGTGTTCATGACGGCGCTGGCGCAATCCACCAGACGCATGGCCCCAACCTCATCGAGCTGATGCAGGACGCGCACCCGGTCTCCTGCCGTCACAGGCGTGCGCTTGCAGGCCATGATCAGGCGCACCGTCGTGAACCGCGGCTCCGCCCGGATGGTGGCGGCCGTTTCGAAGATGAACGCACGTCCGTCCAACGAGGAGATGCCGTGGATGGCGGCGGCACGCAGCGGGTGGGTCTGGAGATCCTCGTCCGTCACCACATCGACCAGAAAAGACTGGCCGTCTCTCACGACCTCGAAGTCGGCCACATGCTCGACCGTCTCCTCGCCGATGGCGAACGTGGCTGGTTCGGCAGGCGCTCGCAGGGTCTCCACCTCGGGATCGAGCCCGCAGATCGCCAGATAGTCCGCGATCAGAGCGTTACGCGTAAGCGGCGTCACCGGACGCTTCAAGGCGCGGCGCGCTCCCGGGCGGCGGGCGGTGCGTCGATCTGACAGGTCGAGGATCGCTTGCGCGGACATCAGGTCCTCCAGCATGGCAGTTGGGGTGATGGGGCAGGCTGGCCAGAGCTCCGGCAAATTTTAGCCCGATGTTGTGATGAGAACATATATAGAACAATAAGACTTTGGTCAAACCCCTGCTGGTCTTTAAGGTGCACATGCGAGGTGAGTTCTTGTAGTCCAGCTTCAGGTTGCTTGGGACAAAACATCGCATCTGCTAAGTTATTTATTTTGATAGAGTTTTGCGCTCGGCGCAGCCGTTCCAAATTGGACCTTCGGGGCAGAATTTGCTATAGAACAAAGATCGAACGCGCCTGCTGCAAACAAGGCCATGGGACGAGCGCGGAACCGGTGTGCGGGCTGCTGTGAAAGTTAGGATCGAGGATGAATACGACCGACAAGAAAATATCCGAGGTGCTTGCGAAGTTCGGCGAGCCGATGGCCGGGAACGTCTGGCGCGTCCAGGGCACGGCCGTCATCTACCACAAGAGCCTCGAACGCATCGCGGCTCAAGCCAAGGTCATCTTCGACGAGCCCAAGATCATCCGCGCCGAGCGTGACGAGGCCGTCATCCAGGTGACGGGCCGTATGGGTGATCGCGTGGAGTGGTCGATCGGCGAAGCCTTGATCGGCGTCAACTATCGTGTCTCCGGCAAGCAGGCGGCTTACGTCTACGCCATGGCCGAGAAGCGGGCCAAGGATCGCGTGATCCTCAAGCTCATCGAGCTGCATGGCTATGTCTACTCGGAAGAGGAAGCCGACGAGTTCAAGCAGGGACGGCCCGGCTTTGCCGATCCGCATGTGGAGCTTGAGAAGACCGAGCCCCAGAAGGGCAAGGTCGAAGCGGCAAGCTCTAACGGCAAGGTCGAGGACGAGCTGAAGCAGAAGATCACCAAAGCCAAGACCATCAATGCGGTCACGGATCTGATGCTGCATGCCGATACGCAGAAGACCCTCAACGATCTGCCGGAAGGCATTCGCGACGAGATCCGCGATTTCGCCAAGGCTCGTCTCGTCGAGCTCGGCTGGCCGACCAAGAAGGCAGCTTGATCTGGTTGCGACAATAGGCGAGGCGGCATGAGCCGCCTCGTTTTCGTTTGATGTTTCCGTTCCTTTTGATCTTCCTTTGCGTTCCGGCGCCCATGGTTTCGCTGATCGATGCCGAAGTCCTCCGCCCTAGCGGCCTCCGATCAGGAGGCGCTGTCCTTAGCCGAACATCTGGTCGGCTCCATCGAGCGGGTGACGTTTCACAACGATGAGACCGGCTTCTGTGTGCTGCGCGTCAAGGCGCGTGGACACCGCAAGCCCGTTGCCGTTGTCGGCCATGCCCCATCGGTTGCCATCGGCGAGGTTGTCGAAGCGAATGGAGAGTGGCTGCACGACCGCAATCACGGGGTGCAGTTTCGCGCCAACCAGCTCGCAACCTCGACCCCGACCACTTCTGAAGACCTGCAGCGGTTTCTCGGCTCCGGCCTTCTGAAGGGCGTCGGACCAGCCGTTGCGCAAAGGCTCATCGCCTCCTTCGGGTCGCGCATCCTCGAGGTGATCGAAAAGAAGCCGCACGAGCTGACCCGTGTCCACGGCATCGGCATGGCGAAGGCCTTGAGCATCGGCGAGGCCTGGGCCGAGCATCGGGCGCTCAAGGATATCGCAGCCTTCCTGAATGCGAACGGCATCGGCGGCTTTCTGCTCACGCGGGTCTATCGTGCCTACGGAGTCGGCGCCATCGACATCGTCCAGGTCAATCCCTACAGGCTCGCCCTGGACATTCCGGGCTTCGAGTTCCCCCTGGCCGATCAGGTGGCCATGCGGCTCGAGATCGAGCCGACCGCGGAGGTGCGGCTGCAGGCCGGTCTCACGAGCGTTCTGACGGAGGCCGTGAGAGAGGGACATTCGGGTCTGCCGGCGGAGGACCTGCTGCGGCAGGCAGGCGCGCTGCTGGACATCCCCGAGGCTCGGCTGAAGCCCGTGCTCGATGCCCAATGCGCGGCAGGACAGCTTGTCTCCGACGACATCGACGGACGTCGCTGCGTCTTTCTCAAGAGCCTCTACGGGGCTGAGCTCTATATCGCGCAGCGTTTGAAGGAGATCGCGGCAGGCATGCATCCCTGGGGCAGGCTCGACAGCGCCCAGGTGATCGCGGACGCGGAGGCGGCTACCGGTGTTTCCTATTCGCCGAGCCAGCGTGAGGCTCTCGCGGCGGCCTGCCGCGCCAAAGTGCTCGTCGTCACGGGCGGCCCGGGTGTCGGCAAGACGACCCTCATCAAAAGTCTCACGCATCTCTGCACGCGTCACGAGCTGACGATCGCCCTGTGCGCGCCGACGGGGCGGGCCGCAAAGCGCCTTGCGGAAAGCACGGGTTTTCCCGCCAAGACCGTTCACCGGCTCCTGGAAGCCTCCGAGGGCGGGTTTCGGCGCAACGCGAAGGCTCCGCTCGACTGCCACCTTCTCGTCGTGGATGAGGCCTCGATGCTCGACATCCGCCTCATGGCGGCGCTCCTGCGCGCCCTTCCCGACGAGGCCTCCCTGCTGCTCGTCGGCGACGTGGATCAGCTCCCCTCCATCGGTCCCGGACAGATCCTCGCCGACATCATCGCGTCCGGTGCCGTTCCGGTCGTGCACCTGAAGGAGGTGTTCCGGCAGGAGCGGGAAAGCCGCATCATCACGGTCGCTCACGCCATCAATCGCGGGCTGGTGCCCGATCTGGAGCACCAGGCGGATTCGGACTTCTACTTCGTCGAGGCGGACACTCCGGCGGACGCGATGACCAAGATGACGATCCTCATGCGCGACCGGATCCCGAAACGGTTCGGCCTCGATCCCGTGCGCGACATCCAGGTGCTGTGTCCCATGAACCGGGGACGCCTCGGCACGCATATGCTGAACGGCGAGCTGCAGCAGCTGTTCAATCCTCCCGGCCTTGAAAGCCTGCACAGAGCCGGCTGGGTCTACGGGCCAGGCGACAAGGTCATGCAGGTGAGGAACGATTACGAGCGCGACGTGTACAACGGCGAGGTCGGCATCGTGCGCGAGGTGAGCCGCGACCATGGCGAGCTCACGGTCGCGTTCGATGACAGGCTCGTGGTCTACACGCTCAAGGAACTCGACGAACTGGCCCTGGCCTATGCGGTGACGATCCATAAGGCGCAAGGGTCGGAGTATCCGGCGGTGATCATCCCTGTCGCGCTCCAGCAGGTCTCCATGCTGCGGCGCAAGCTTCTCTATACGGGCGTCACGCGGGCCAGCCGCCTCGTCGTTCTGGTGGGGAGCCGGGCGGCGCTGTCTCAGGCGGTTGCGCACGAGGAGGAGCCCCGCTTGTCCAGGCTGCGGAACTGGCTTCAGGCCTGATCCCTTTCATCCGCGTCTGAGGTGGCCTATAATGAGTTCTTCGATACACGCCCGAAGAGCCGCGATGAGCATCGAGACCGGAAATATCCCCCAGCAGGAGCGGCGGGTTCGCATGAGCCTGCTCGCAGGAGCCCTCCTGTGCCTGCTCGGGTCGGGCGGTCTCCTATGGTGGCGCTATGGCGGCGCGGTCTTCAACGATCTCGTGCTGACCAGCCTGGCCTGGTGCTTCTGAAACAACCCGGCCCGCGATGTGCGGGCGAGGCCATGGCTCGTCTTGTTCCAGCGGAACGGCGCGACGGCCAGCTCCCATAAGGCCCGCCAGGCCGCCATGCTGACGAGCACATAGTAAACAGGCAGCAACGGAACCCAGGGCAGCAGCCGCCAGAGGCCGCGTCTGTGAAGGGCTAGGCAGGCTGGAATGAAGATCGATGCCGCGCCGAAGAAGAACAGGGTCAGGCTGCAGGCATGCACGGCGGCCTCCCAGCGCGAATGCGGGGGCCGGGAGGCTCCGTAACCCCATGCCGTCACCAACATCCCGGTCAGGATCGGGTAGACGAGGGCACTGAGAACGCTTCCCATGCTCAGGACCAGCGCCGCATAGAAGCGCCAGATCCCCAGCTGTGAGAGCATGGTCCAGGGCTTGCGCGAATGGCTGATGCTGGTCTGCACATAGCCTTTCATCCATCGTGTCCGCTGGCGCATCCAGGCCCTGAGGGTGCTCGGCGCCTCCTCAAGGGTGGAGGAGGGAAGATCCATCACGTCGTGCCCGAGGCGGGCGAGGCGCAGGCCCAGATCGGCATCTTCCGTCACGTTCCAGGCATCCCAGCCATGGATGTCCCTCAACACCGAGGTGCGAAAATGGTTGGACGTTCCACCTAAGGGGATCGGGCTGCCGATCTCCGCGAACCCTGGATTGAGCACATCGAACAGGGCGGCATATTCGATGGTGAAGAGTCGCGTCAGCCAGGAATCGTCGGTGTTGTCGATGGTGAGCCGGGCCTGAAGACAGGCGACCTTCGACGGAAGCTGTGCAAACCGTGCCGCAGCCAGGCGCAACTGCCCGGGATCCGGCACGTCTTCGGCATCGTAGATGACGGTATACTGCCCACGTGCCAGGGGTAGGGCGACGTTGAGGGCCCGCGGCTTGGTGCGTGGTGCGCCCCTCGGGGCGATCACCCTATCGATATTGCCGGGCATGGCGATGGAGCCGAGAGCCTCGAGCGTTTCCAGATCGTCGGTCTCGAGCACGAGCTTGATGTCCAGTTTGGCCGCGGGGTAGTCGATCCGCGCCAAGGCGTCGATGAGGCGCGCCGCGATGCGCTTTTCCCGATAGAGCGCGACGATGATCGTGTAGACCGGCAGGGCGGCGTCCTCGACACGGAGCGTCCGGATCGCCGGCTCCACAGGGTTGTCCAGAAGCGATGCCGCAAGACGGAGAACGATGATCCCGAGAAACAGAAGGCTCATGGAAGCTCCCAGGATCCCCAGGGTAAGGCCTGGAGCCAGAAAGCCGCCAAATGAGAGGACCATGGCCAGAGCCGACAGCACGGCCAGCTGAAACGGGCTGATGCCATTCCGGGCAGAAAGATCGGGCGCTCGTTTGGGCAGGTCAAAGGCTGCGCGATGGGCGATTGAGGGCGCTTGGGCCTGAAAGACAGCCCTTGCCAAACGCGATGGCGTCGTGATCGCAAGCGGCCGGCCACGAGGGCGGGCCTTCAGGAGGTGGACGAGCGAAGCCCCACGAGGGGCCAGCACGTAGCCATGCCCCGTCAGGGGCGCCAAGCCTGCCAGGATGCTTCCGGGATATTGTGCTGCCGCTGACAGGCGGGGAGTTGCCAAAAAGGCATCTGAAGCTCGGCCGCGAGGGCCCGATAGAAGGCGTTCTCGTCGACGAGACCGTGTTTGAGGAGAAACTCGTCTGCCGAGACCCCTGTCCATTGGGCCAGGATAGCAGCCTGATGCAAGGATTCCGGCGCGTGGCCATGATGGGCCAGGAAGCCGATCTCGATTGGCAGCGCTGTTGACTGTGAGCGTCTCTCCGCTAGACCCTGCCTCATGAGCGAGGGACACGGGTTGGAAGTGTTCGTCGGCGATGCGTAGCAGCGTGCAAGAGAATGGCGTCTTGATGGTTCAGAATATCGTTACATTGGTCGCCTGCTTTCGGCACAAGATCAAGCCCTCTCGCCTCGGCTGGTCAGCCTTGTCGCTCTTTCTGCTGCTCGGGACCGCCCAGGCTCAGGGTGTGGCCATCCCGAACTTCTGGGATCCACGGGCTCAGCTCGAACGGCCGGAGCTGCCGGCGACGCGCACGATCCGCTTCCTTGTGGACGACGATTTCCCGCCGCTGCACTTTCCAGGATTGGACGGCAACCCGACCGGACTGTCGGTTGAGCTCGCCCGGGCCGCCTGCGAGCGTTTGACCCTGACCTGCACGGTGCAGGTCCGCCGCTTCGACACGTTGCTCGACGCCTTGAGCGAGCGCCAGGGCGACGTGGTGGCCGCAGCCATTCCCGTGACGGCCGACCTCAGGCAACGCTTTGCCGTGACCAGCCCCTATTTCAAGATCCCGGCGCGCTTTGCCGTCCGTCGGGATCGCAATCAGCCCTCTCCCGACGCAAAGGCTTTGAGCGGCAAGAACATCGGCGTCGTCCAGGGCACGGCCCACGAGGCCTTCGTCAAGGCTTTCGTTCCCGGTGCGGCGCTCAAGCCCTATCCTGAGCTTGTTGCCGCGCAGACAGCTCTCAAGGCGGGCGAGATCGACTACCTGTTTGCCGACGGCCTCGGCCTGGCCCTCTGGATCGGCGGGGAGGAGGCCGGCGGCTGCTGCGACTTCTCCGGCGGTCCTTATCTGGAGAGCCGCTTTTTCGGGGAGGGGATCGGATTCATCACCCGGACGGACGACGAGGCCTTGCGCCGGGCCCTCGACTTCGCCCTGCAGCAGCTTTGGAAGGAAGGAAAATACGCCGAGCTTTATCTGCGCTTCTTCCCTGTCAGTCCCTTCTAGCGCTTGCTCCGCCCAGGGACAGACCGGTTACCGCATTGACCCTTGCGTGTCCGGTCCCTAGTGTGCCGCGCTTCTGGAAGCATTTCCTGCAAGCATAGGCCCATGTCTCAACCTTTGTCTCTCGATCCCGCTCTGATTGAAGCCGCCCAGACTGCCACCGCCTGGCCTTTCGAGGAGGCGCGCAAGCTCGTCGAGCGGCTCAAACGGACCGGAAAGAAGGAGGCCCTGTTCGAGACCGGCTATGGCCCCTCGGGCCTGCCGCATATCGGCACCTTCGGCGAGGTGGCCCGCACCAGCATGGTGCGCAATGCTTTCCGGGTTCTGACCGGAGACACCATCCCGACCCGCCTCATCGCCTTCTCGGACGACATGGACGGCCTGCGCAAGGTTCCGGACAACGTGCCCAACAAGGAGCTGGTCGCCTCCGCTCTCGGCAAGCCCTTGACCCAGGTGCCGGATCCGTTCGGGACGCACGAGAGCTTCGCGCACCACAACAATGCCCGCCTGCGCGAATTCCTCGATGCCTTCGGGTTCGATTACGAGTTCCTGTCCGCCACCGAGTGCTACAAGGCAGGCCGGTTCGACAAGACCCTGCTCACGGTGCTCGAGCGCTACGATGCGGTGATGGCGATCATGCTGCCGTCCCTGCGCGAGGAGCGTCAGCAGTCCTACTCGCCCTTCCTGCCGGTTCATCCGAAGACCGGCATCGTGATGCAGGTGCCCATCGACGAACGCAAGTTGGACGCGGGCACCATCGTCTGGCGCGACCCGGCGACGGGCGAGCGCTTCGAGACGCCGGTGACCGGCGGCCATGCCAAGCTGCAATGGAAGCCCGATTGGGCCATGCGCTGGGTAGCGCTCGGCGTCGACTACGAGATGGCCGGCAAGGACCTCATCGACAGCGTGAAGCTCTCGGGCGAGATCGCCAAGGCTCTCGGCGGCCTGCCGCCGGACGGGTTCAACTACGAACTCTTCCTGGACGACAAGGGCCAGAAGATCTCCAAATCCAAGGGCAACGGGCTGACCATCGACGAGTGGCTCACCTACGGCACGCCGGACAGCCTCAGGCTGTTCATGTTCAACAAGCCGCGCGAGGCGAAGAAGCTCTATTTCGACGTGATCCCGCGGCAGGTGGACGATTACCTGACATTCCTGGAGAAGTACCCGGCGCAGGACGCCAGGATGCGCCTGATGAACCCGGTTTGGCATCTCCATGCGGGCAACCCGCCGGCTCCCGAGCTGGTGTCGTCAGGCGGAGGCAATCAGCCTGGCACGACGATCTCCTTCTCCATGCTCCTCAACCTGGTGGCCGTGGCGAATTCGGAAGATCCCGGCGTGCTCTGGGGCTTCATCCGCCGCTACGCGCCGGGCGTCTCGCCCGAGACCCATCCGCGTCTCGACAGCCTTGCGAAGCGGGCCGTGCGCTACTTCGAGGATTTCGTGAAGCCGCAGAAGACCTATCGTCTGCCCGACGAGGTCGAGGCCGCTTCCCTGCGGCGCCTGGAGGAGGCGCTCGGATCGTTCGAGGCGGAAGGCCGCCCTGCAACGGCGGAGGCGATCCAGGACGAGATCTACAATGTCGGACGCACCGAGCCGCGCTATCAGGATTTCAAGGCCAAGGGCGCAACGCCCGAGCGCCCCGGCGTGTCCATCGAATGGTTCAACACGATCTATCAGGTTCTGCTCGGCGAGCCTCGCGGTCCGCGCTTCGGTTCCTTCGTGGCCCTGTACGGCGTGAAGGAGTCGCGGGCGCTGATCAGGAAAGCCTTGGCCGGCGATCTCGTGCGCGAGCACGAGGCCTTCCTGAAGGAGCGCGCGGCCTAGAGCATCGGACCCAAAAGTGAATTTGCACTCTTGGAGGCTTTCCGCTGCTCATTCTTGAACGAGCGCATCGTGCGAAAAACCGGGTTCACCTTTTCCCACGATGCGCAAAAGACTATTGGCGCGCCCACATGACCCGGGCAGCCCATACGATCTCTTCCGTCGAGATCACCTGGTCCTCCTGATCCTTGCCGAGGGACGTCATCTCCACGGTCTTGGCCGAGCGGCGCTTGAGCTCCTTGGCCAGGATCTCCCCGGTGGTCGTGCACACGACGATCCTGTCGCCCTTGCGCGTGCTGGCCGTCGGCGAGACGATGAGAATGTCCCCGTCTCGGTAGAGCGGAGCCAAGCCGTCTCCTGTGACCTCAAGGGCAAACACCTTCTCCTGGCCGAAATCGGGAAACTCGATCTCGTCCCAGCCGGGGCCGCCGCTCGGCAGGCCCTCCTCGTTGAAGATCTTGCCGGAGGCTGCTTCCTCCATGCCGATCAGCGGGATCATGGAGCGGCGCAGGGAGCCCGAGGGCTCGACGAGACGCAGGAAGTCCTCCAGGGTCGCACCGGTGGCTTTCAGGATCTTGGAAATCGACTCCGTCGAGGGCCAGCGCTCCCGGCCCTCGGGACTGACGCGTTTCGATTTATTGAAGCTGGTCGCGTCGAGACCAGCCTTGCGAGCCAGTCCGGATGCGGTCATGCCATGACGAGAGGCCAACGCATCGATAGCAGCCCAAACGCGCTCGTGAGATAACATTGTACAAACCTTCGCCTAGAGCGAAATTACTGAAAGCGAACCTATGATTAGGAATTAAGAGTGTTCTAAGGCTAAACAACTGGCAACTAACTATTGAGACAATATGTCTAATAGGGATTGCTCCAGAAGCGACGCACGGTTACCTGAATTCCATGAGCATTATTTACAAAATTTGCCCCGCTTTTCTGTGGCGGGAGGCTGAAAACGCCGGATCTTTTCAGGGAGCTCCCATCGATATCCAGGATGGGTACCTCCACTTTTCTACCGCCGAGCAGGTTTTTGAAACGGCAGCAAGGCATTTTGCCGGACAAGACGATCTGTTGCTGATCGCCATCGATGCCGACTCGCTGGGCGATGCATTGCGATATGAAAGCTCACGCGGTGGGGATCTGTTTCCGCATCTCTACGCTCCCTTGAACCTGTCCGCCGTGCTGTGGGTGAAGCCGCTTCCTCTCGGCACCGATGGTCAACACGCTTTTCCGGATCTTGCTCCATGATCGGCGCGCTCTTTTCCCTGGCGAAACCCGCTCTTCACGCGCTCGATGCGGAGACGGCGCATCAGCTGACGATCAGAGGCCTTTCGCTGATGCCCGTGACGTCCGCGCCAGCGGACGACCCGAGGCTCGGGTTGAATGTGTTCGGTAAGGCGTTTCCCAATCCGGTCGGGCTTGCGGCGGGCTTCGACAAGCAGTGCGAGGTTCCCGACCAGCTCCTAGCCCTTGGTTTCGGCTTCGTGGAACTCGGTGGTGTCGTGCCGAAGCCGCAAGAGGGCAACCCGCGCCCGCGGGTTTTTCGGCTGACCCGCGACGAGGCGGTGATCAACCGCTTCGGTCTCAACAGCGATGGTCTCGCCATCGCGTGCGAGCGTCTCTCCCGCCGCAGAGGACGACCGGGAATCGTCGGCGTGAATATCGGGGCGAACAAGGACTCGACTGACCGCATCGCCGATTATGCCCTGTGCGTCGAGCGCCTGTGCGGGCTGGCCACTTTCCTGACGATCAACGTGTCCTCCCCCAACACGCCGGGCCTGCGCGATCTGCAAGGAGAGGCTTTCCTCGACGATCTTCTCGCCCGCAGCATCGAGGCGCGCGACAAGGCCGATCAGGGCCGGCAGAAGACGATTATCCTGCTCAAGATCGCGCCTGACATTTCGCTCGACACGCTCGATGCCATTGTCGCCGCTGCGCTCCAGCGCGGCATCGATGGACTCATCGTCTCCAACACCACGATTGCCCGCCCGGACAGCCTAAGAGAAAAAACCCTCGCATCGGAAACCGGTGGCCTGTCGGGCAAGCCGCTCTTCGTGCCGTCGACCAAGCTGCTCGCTGAGACCTTCCTGCGCGTGGAGCGCAAGATCCCGCTCATCGGTGTTGGTGGCGTCGCTTCCGCGGAAGCCGCCTGGACGAAGATCCGCGCGGGGGCGAGTCTCGTGCAACTCTACTCGGCCATGGTCTACAAGGGACCGGGTCTCATCGGTGACATCAAGAGCGGCCTGCTGCGGACGCTTGAAGCTGAGAAGACCTCAATGGCTCAAGTCCTTGGCCGCGATGCCTCTGCAATCGCGCAGGGCCGCTTTTGAGCGACACCGCGATCACGACAGGCTGGCGAAGGTCCTCTTGGCCAGCCGCGGATAGAGAATGAACTGGCCGATGCCTCTCGCGCTCAGGAAGACGAGCAGCGCGATCCACAAAGCCGTGTTGCCGAGGCCTCCCGCCGCGAGCAGAACCGCCCCATAGGCCAGGAAGGACGCTACCATGAGGTCGCGCATCGACCGGGTCCATGTAGCGCCCGTATAGATGCCGTCGAAGGCAAAGGCGGCGGCGCCGAAGAGGGGCGTCAGGGCTGCGAAGATCAGGTAGTCCCGCGCATAGGCTCGCACGTCCGGATTGGTCGACACGAAGTCGATGAACATCCCGCCGCCGATCAGGAAGACTGCCGATACGGCAAGGCCAAATCCAAGACTCCATCCCAGGCTCAGGCGAATGGCCCGGCGGAAACCCCGCTCGTCCCGCGCGCCGATGCTCTGGCCGCACAGGGTCTCGGCCGCGGTGGCAAAGCCGTCGAGGAAATAGCCGCCGATCAGGAACATGTTGTAGAGCACCGCATTCGCCGCGAGCGTCACGTCGCCCGATCTCGCGCCGAGCGCGCTGAAGATGGAGAAGGCCAGGATCAGCGCCACGTTGCGGATCATGATGTCCCGGTTCATGGCGAGCGTCTGCAGCATGGCCGCCCGGTTCATCACCTCCGGCAGGGCGACGGCGAAAGGGTTCGAGCCGAGGCGGCGCAGAACCAGGATGCCGAGGCCCGCGCCCAGCACCTCCGCCAGGGCCGTGCCGATGGCGGCCCCGGTGATGCCGAGCCCAAAGCCGAGAACCAGCATCATGGTCAGCACGATGTTGGCCACGTTGATCGCCACCTGCAGAAAGAGGCCGAGATCGGTGCGGCCGCGTCCAAGCGTCGAGCCGAGGATCACGTAATTGGCTAGCGTAAACGGTGCAGCCCAGATGCGGATGAAGAAGTAGGTGGACAGCGCATCCGTCACGGCCTGGCTCGCACCCGCCATGGAAAACGCGATGGCGGCGATCGGCCATTGCAGCAGGATCAGCAGAAGGCCTGTCAATCCCGCCACCAGGAGGGCGCGAGCAAGGGTCAGGTCGACCTCGTGCCGGTTGCCCGCGCCGGTGGCCTGAGCCGTGAGGCCTGCGGTTGCCATGCGCAGGGAGCCGAAGCTCCAGAACACGAAATCGAAGATGACGGCGCCCAGCGCCACGGCGCCAAGAAGATGCGCCTCTCCCAGCCGCCCGATCACCGTCGCGTCGACGAGGCCCAGCAGGGGCGTCGTCACGTGCGACAGGGTCATCGGCAGGGCGAGTGCGAGCATCCGCCGGTGGGAGATTTCGGGCCTCTGAGCCAGGGGAGCGCCGTCCATGCCGATCCTCGAAACGATCAGCGGCGGCTGAACAGGCGGGAGAGGAGCCAGAGCGGCACGACGATGATTGCGCCATAAAGCACCCAGACGCCCACCTCCCGCACGGTTTCGAAGCTGAGATCCAGGACGGAGCTGATCCAGTCGAACAGGCCTTCGATCAGCCCAAAGGGCGTGATGTCGAGGAAAGCCATGAAGGCGCCGACGAGCAGGGACAGGAAGACGAGCTTCACCAGCACGGAGCCGGGTGAGCCGCCGAGAAAACGGTTCAAGTTGGACATGCTTCTCATCTTGTCAGAAAGCGTAACTGGACCTGGGGCATTGCGTGTGCTTCATCGCAAGGGCCGGCGATGAACGCAACCACCTTGAGCCTCGCATGATCGATCCCGCCCTTTTCGACCCCTCCGCCATCAGCGACGAGATCCGCGCCCAGAACGCCGAGATCGTGGCAAAGCTCTCCAATCTGGGAGCTCTCTGGACCATGCCTCCCGAGGTGGTGCGGGAGAACCGCCGGAAAGGCCTGGGGCCTTTCCCGCTCATGCCGAAGAGCCCCCGGGCCACGACCATCGCGATCGATGGCCCCGGCGGGCCGATCCCCTTGCGCATCATCGCTCCCGAGAACCCGCGCGGCGTCTATTTCCACATCCATGGCGGCGGCTGGACCTGGGGCACGGCGGACGAGCAGGACCCCTGGCTCGATCGACTGGCCGAACGGTGCGGCCTGGCCGTGGTGTCGGTGGAATACCGGCTGGCGCCCGAACACCCTTTCCCGGCCGGCCCCGACGATTGCGAGGCGGCGGCCCTGTGGCTCCTGCGCGAGGCCGAGAGCCGGTTCGGTACCTCGCGCCTGTTCATCGGCGGCGAGTCGGCCGGAGCGCATCTGTCTGCCCTGACCCTGCTGCGTCTGCGCGACAAGCACGGCCTCAAGCCGTTCCGGGGCGCGAACCTCTTCGCCGGCTGCTACGACGTCAGCATGACCCCGAGCGTGGCTAATTGGGGCGACGAGCCGCTCATCCTGAACACCCCAGGGGTCAAGGTTTTCGCGGACAATTTCTGCGAGCCGGATCTCGACCGGCGCGACCCCGCGGTGTCGCCGCTCTATGCAGACCTTAAGGGCCTGCCGCCGGCGCTGTTCTCGGTGGGTACCCGCGACCTGCTGCTCGACGACACCCTGTTCATGGCCTCCCGCTGGGTGGCCGCCGGCAACAAGGCGGATCTCGCAGTCTGGCCGGGCGGCTGCCACGTGTTCATCCGCTTCGACAGCGCGCTCACCGAGCAGGCGCTGTCGCGGATCGATGGGTTTATCGAGGAACTCTAATCGGCCCCGGCCGGGGAGGGGCGCTGGGTCACGCCGATCTTGGAGGCGGCGATCACGGCCTGGGTGCGGCTGTCGACGCCCAGCTTGTCGAGGATGGCGGAGACGTGAGCCTTCACGGTGGCTTCCGACACGCCGAGCTCGTAGGCGATCTGCTTGTTGAGCAGGCCCTCGGACAGCATGGTGAGCACCCGCACCTGCTGGGGCGTCAGGGTGCCGAGGCGGCGGACCAAATCGGCCGTTTCCGCGTCTTCCGAGGCGGACAGGTCCACGTCCGGCGGGGTCCAGGTGTCGCCCGCGAGCACCGCCTGGATGGCGCCGCCGATGCTGTCGATGTCGATGGATTTCGGGATGAAGCCGGAGGCGCCGAAATCCATGGCGCGGCGGATCACGGTGGCCTCTTCCGTTGCGGACACGATCACGACCGGCAGTTCCGGGTATTGGGCTCTCAGCGACATCAGGCCGGAGAATCCCTGCACACCCGGCATGGTCAGGTCGAGCAGGATCAGGTCGACGTCCCGCTCCTGGGTCAAAGTCGCGTTCAGCTCATCCATGCCGCTCGCCTCGACCACCCGGGCCTGGGGCATCATGGAGGCAACAGCCTGCCTCAGGGCTCCACGAAACAACGGATGGTCATCGGCGATGATGATCGTGGTGGTTTGACTCTGCACGCTTGTCTTCTCCCACGAGAGGCTTCCCTGAGCCTTAGCCGCATCCCCGGCGAAATTGCAAGGCGGCAATCGAAAACCGCCGCCATTCTACCAGAAACCGCAGGGGGTAAAGGGGTTCGGGATGCGGATTATGCCCCGATCAGGTGCACAATAAGGTCGCGGCGGTGCGGCCTGTCCCGGTGCTCGGCGAGGTAGAGGCCCTGCCAGGTTCCCAAAACCATCTGGCCCTCCATCACCGGAATGCTCAAGGAGACCCCGGACAGCACCGTCCGGATATGGGCGGGCATGTCGTCCGGGCCTTCGGCGGCGTGGATATAGCCCGCATCCCGCGGCGCCAGCCGGTCGAAGGCGGTCATGAGATCCCGGCGCACGTCCGGGTCGGCATTCTCCTGGATGATGAGGGAGGCCGAGGTGTGCCGGCAGAAAACCGTCAGGAGGCCATGCAGGATGCCGGTCCCGAACACCCAGCGCGACACGGCTTCCGTGATCTCGGTCAGGCCCTGGCCGTCGGTTTCCACCAGAAGCCGGCCGTTGACCTGCTGGGTCACGCTGCCCTCGACGAGGGTTTCCACATTCAGCATCATCACGCCTCCTGATCCTTCAACGGGTGAACCTCTTGTTCGCCCCGCTCCAGGATCTTTTCCAGGGTCTCGATCCGGTCGGCTTCCGCCGCCGGCTTGTCCCAGCGGATGCGGTTGATGCGGGGAAAGCGCATGGCCACGCCCGATTTATGCCGGGTCGAGCGCTGCAGGCCCTCGAAAGCCACCTCCAGCACCAGGCCCCGGTCACGGCCGTATTCAACCTCCCTGACCGGGCCGAAGCGCTTGACCGTATGGTTGCGCACATACCGGTCGAGCTTGACCAGCTCCTCGTCGGTGAAGCCGTGATAGGCCTTGCCCACGGGCACCAGCTCCTCCTCCCCCGGTCCGCCGCGCCAGACCCCGAAGGTGTAGTCGGAGTAGAAGGACGAGCGCTTCCCGTGCCCGCGCTGGCCGTACATCATCACCGCATCGACGAGGTAGGGGTCGCGCTTCCACTTGTACCAGTAGCCCTTGGGGCGGCCCGGCAGGTAGGGGCTGTTCGCCCGCTTCACCATGCAGCCCTCGATGGCGTCCGCATCGGGACCTGCGCCGACGGCGGCCGGGTCGGCGCGGGCCGCCGCCAGATCCTCCCAAGACGAGAAGGGCACCATGGGCGACAGGTCGATGCGGGGATCGTCGAGCCGCGTGACAAGCGCCTCCAGGCGCCGCCGCCGCTCGGCGAAGGGGAGGGCGCGCAGGTCCTCCTCGCCCTCGAACAGGATGTCGTAGACGCGCAAGTGTGCGGGAAACTCGGCGATGAGCTTGGGCGTCACGGCTTTCCGGTTCAGGCGCTGCTGGAGCACGTTGAAGCTCTGCACCCGGCCCTCGCGCACGATCAGCAGCTCCCCGTCGATGGCGCCCTCGAAGGCAAGCGCCTCCACGAGATCGGGAAACGCGCGGGAGACATCCTCGCCGGTGCGCGAGTAGATGCGCCTCACCGGGCGCCCGTCGCTGCCGTGCCCCGAGGCCGCCTGGAGGCGAATGCCGTCCCATTTCCACTCGGCCAGGAACTCGGACGCGTCGAGCTTGCCGAAATCCTCGTCCTCCAGGGGATGCGACAGCATGGAGGGACGAAAGGGGGCCGGGTTGCCGGACTCGGGCTTGGGGCCCCGGCCTTCCACCCAGGCGAAGAGCTCCTCGTAAGGCGCCTCCAGCCCGTGCCAGACCAGCTCGACCTCGTCGGGCTCGATCTGCCCCATCTGGGCGACCGCTGTCTTGGCGAGCCGCGCCGAGACGCCGACCCGCAGCTCCCGGGTGATGAGCTTGATCAGGGCCCAGCGCCCCGTCTCGTCGAGGGCGTCCATCCACCCCGCAACCCGAGCCGGCAGGTCGCTCTTGCTCGTGGTCGCCAGGGCTTCGATGACCTCGGTGAGGGTCGGCACATGGGGCGGCGGGTTGTTGTGGCCGATGGCCGGCGCCTGTCCCGTCCCTTCCTGTGGGGGAGAGGGCCTGTCGGCGCTGTTTGCGATCCTGGCCGCCGCATCATGCCCCGGCGCGGGCCAGATCAGCGCTACCGTCTCGGCGAGGTCGCCCACATAGTGGTACGACATGCGAAACAGCTCCGGGTCGGTCCGCTCCTCGACCAAGCCCCGGATGAGGCCGGGCTTGGCCTCCTTGAACATGAGGGCGCCGGTCATGGCGGCGAGCGCATAGCCGCGGTCCGGGTCGGGAGTATGGCTGAAGTAGTCCATGAGCAGCCGCAGCTTCGCGTTGCGGCGCGGCTCGAACATCAGCCGGTCGAGGAGGGCGGCGAAGCGGTTCATGCGGCACCCCCGGCCTGCTCGGTTGCGGCCTGCGCCTCCTCGGCCTCGCCCTCGTCGCCGTAGCCCAGCATGTGCAGGGGCCGTGCCCTGATGCCGTGGGTGGTGCACCAATGGACCAGGGCATCCTCCTGCCCGTGGGTGACCCAGACCTCGCCCGCGCCGGTCTCCCGGATCGTGCGGCAGAGATCGTCCCAGTCGGAATGGTCGGAGATCACCAGCGGCAGCTCCACGCCCTTCTGCCGGGCCCTGGCACGAACCCGCATCCAGCCGGAGGCAAAGCACGTGACCGGGTCGGGAAAGCGGCGGGACCAGAGGTCCTGGATGGAGGAGGGCGGGCAGACCACGATGGCGCCGGCGAGCTTGGAGCGCTCGGATGCCACCACCTTCGGCGTGTCGCCCAAGGGGATGCCCTCCGCCTTGTAGAACTCGGTCAGCCGCTCCATGGCGCCATGCAGGTAGATCGGCTGGTCGTAGCCTTCCTCCCTGAGAAGGGCCATGACCCGCTGGGCCTTGCCGAGCGCATAGGCTCCGACAATGTGGGCGCGCTCGGGAAAGAGGGCCACGGAATTCAGCAGCTTGCGGACCTCGGCGCGGGTATCCGGATGGCGGAAGACCGGCAGGCCGAAGGTTGCTTCCGTGATGAAGACGTCGCAGGGCACGACCTCGTAGGGGAGGCAGGTGGGGTCCTCGGCGCGCTTGTAGTCGCCCGACACCACGACCCGGGTGCCGCCGGCCTCGATGGCGATCTGCGCCGAGCCCAGCACATGGCCCGCAGGGGTGAAGCGCACGGTCACGTCGCCGACGCGGATGCTCTCGCCCAGCGCCGCCTCCTGCGTGGAGCCCGCGAAATCCTCGCCGTAGCGCACGCCCATGATGAGCAGGGTCTGCCGGGTCGCCATGACCGATTGGTGGCCCGCGCGGGCATGGTCCGAATGGCCATGGGTGATGAGCGCCCGCTTCACCGGGCGGACCGGATCGATGTGGAAATCGCCAAGGGGGCAATAGAGCCCTTGCGGGGTCTGGGTGAGGATGTCGGTGGAACGCAGCGCCATGGGTGGGAATATAGGGTTGTGCTCCGCGATGTCAGGCCAAGGGGCGCAGTCACGCATGGGCCTTCGGGCCCGCAGCGTTGCGCTGCGAGCCTGAAGAGCACACGAGGGTGGCGCAAGCTGCAGCCCGGCTCGCTGTGGTATGAAAGGGAAGAGCCGAACTGCCTCTTCGCGCACGGTTCTTTTCAGGCGGACTGGTGCGACCGGTGCGGCGCTGGCCCAAGGCGGCCATGCTGGAGGCCTTGGGCCCAACCCGCTTCCGGCCCCTCACCAGGGCCTCCTGCCCCATGAGCCTGCGTCACGCTCATGCACAGGACCGTGCCTGCTCCCACACTGCGACGCCTCGCGAGCGCGCCCCTCGTCAGGACCAGGCTGTGCAACGATATAGCTAAGAAGAGGAGGTTTGTCAAGAACAAACGTGGAACATCGCACCGGCCCAGCCGTGTCGTGCCTGGGCAGGCGGGGTGCCGGAACCAGGATGGTCGCAGGAGATGGTGCCGGGCGGCTGTGCTCCTCCTGCGCTGTCAGCGGCTATGGATCCCCTTCCCTCGCTGCGCTCGCCGGGGATGACAGCGGGGCGCTGACCTCCCGGTTCTGCCCCCGCAGCTCCGCCCTCGGTGTCATTCCCGGCCGGAGCGTCAGCGGAGGGGAAGGGAATCCATGGCGCTCGGCATGTGGGTGGATCCCCTCTCCAGGCCTTCTGCCGCCGGGGACGACAGCCTGAATGTGCCGCCGCTCCCCGACCCTCGGCCGGTGCCATTGACAGCCCCTCCGGTCTCCCGCATCCAAAAGCCATGTCTTCGACCTCCAATGTCCGATCCTCCGGCGATTTCCGTGCCGACCGCCGCTACGAATATGCCCGCGCGGCTTTCGACGAGCGGGATTTCGAGGCCGCCGCCGACCTGGCGCGGCAGGTGCTCGAGCTCGTGCCGGGCTTTGCGGCAGCGCACGCCATGCTGGGGCGCTCCCTGGCCGAGACGGGGGCGCGGGAAGAGGCGGTGAGCGCCCTTCGCCAGGCGTTGGCCCTGGAGCCCGAGGACGCTCTCGGCGTTCGTCTCGATCTCGCCAAGCTTGGGGCGCTTCCTCCCGACGAGGCGATCACGGACGGCTATGTGCGGGCGCTGTTCGACGATTACGCGCCCAAGTTCGACCGGCATCTCACCGGGAGCCTGGCCTATCGCGGGCCGGAGCTCATCGCGGATGCGTTGCGCCGGGCCTGCTCCTGGCAGAGCCGGGATTACCGCTTCGGCCTCACCCTCGATCTCGGCTGCGGCACCGGCTTGATGGCGCAGGCGCTGGAGGGGGCGTGCTCCGCCATCGAAGGGGTCGATCTCTCGCCCCGCATGCTGGAAAAGGCGCAGAAGACAGGGCTCTACGAGGCCCTGCACGAGGGCGAGCTCGTGGGTTTCCTGAGCGGACGCGCAGCGGCCGAGGCCGATCTCCTGGTGGCGGCAGACGTGTTCGTCTACATGGCGGCGCTCGATGCGGTGTTCCGCGAGGCGCATCGGGTTCTGAGCCGCGAGGGTCTCTTCGCGTTCACCGTGCAGGCCCATGAGGGCGAGGGCTTCGTTCTCGGGGAGGATCCCCGCTACGCCCACGGCGAGAGCTATCTGCGCGGCCTCGCCGAGGCTTCCGGTCTCACGGTGGCGATCTTCGAGCGGGTCTCGACCCGGGAAGATCGCGGCGTGCCGGTTCCCGGGTTCCTCGGCGTGCTGCAGCGCTAGGAACCTTCGGTTCGGTCGCCCCCAATCCCATCCTGAGAAGGTGTTTGCGTGGGAGGTTTACGGCGCCGGCATCGACGGGTGCGGGGCGCTCTCGTAGCAGCCCGCCACCGACTGGTCGAAGTCGATCACGGACCCGGTCATCATGCCGGACTCGGGTGAGGCCAGGAAGGCCACCGCGCGGGCCACCTCCGTCGGATCGAGCAGGCGGCCGAAGGGCTGCTGCTGCGCGGCCCTCTCGAGCCAGTCGTCGGGCGCGTCGTGATAGGTCTTCATGGTCCGGTGCTCGCCCGGCGTGTCCATCCAGCCGATGTTCAGCGCGTTCACGCGAATGCGCCAGGGCATCAGGCTGAAGGCCGCGTTCTTGGTGAGCGTGGCGAGCGCGCCCTTGGAGCCGCTATAGGCCGTGATGAACGGCTAGCCGCCATGGGCCGACATGGACAGGATGTTCACCATCGCGCCCTCGATCTTCTCGCGCCGCATGATCTTGGCGGCCTCCTGCATCAGGAAGAACGGCGAGCGCACGTTCACGGCGAACATGCGGTCGAACAGCTCCGGGGTGGTGTCGAAGATGGTGCCGCGGTCGGTGATGCCGGCCGCGTTCACCAGGGCGTCGATGCGCCCGAACACGCTGTCGGCCCGCGCCGTGACCTGACGCGCCTCCTCGACGCTTTCGAGATCGGCCCGCACGAATTCGGTCTGGCAGCCTTGGTTGGAAAGCTCCCGCGCCACCGCATGCCCGCGCTCCTCGTTGCGCCCGCAGATCACGAGGCCCTTGGCGCCGCGCTCGGCGAGCATCCGGGCAATGGCCTCCCCCAATCCTTGCGTGCCTCCCGTGACGACGGCGACGGCGTTTTCGAACTGGGTGTCGTGCGGCATGGCGCTCTGCCTTCTCATTGTCGTGGTTGGCGTTGGTTGAGCTGAATCGATCCCGGCCCGGATGGCAAGTGGGTAGACGAGGCCGTTCACATGATCCGAGGCGGCACGGCCAATGCCGTCCTCGGGCGAAGCAGGGGAAGGCGCTTCATGGCTTTGCGCGCGTGAGTGGATTCCCTTCCCCTCCGCTGCGCTGCGGCCGGGAATGACACCCAGGTTAGTGCTCCGCTGTCATCCCTGGCGAGCGCAGCGAGGGAAGGGGATCCATGTTCACCCTCAGCATGTGGGTTCCTGTCCCTTCCGCCTTCGTGTGCTGCCGGGAATGACACCGAGGAAATCCCGATGTCCCGCCCATAGCGGAACCGCCGAGGAGCCCTATCTTCGATCCTGCATGCCGAAAGCTTCCGCTTCCCTTCTCCCCAAAACCTTCCGTGACTGGTTCAAGCATCGAGGCTGGAAGCCGCGTGAGCACCAGTTGGACCTGCTCGCCAAAGCCGGGCAAGGGCGCTCCGTGCTGCTCGTGGCGCCCACGGGCGCCGGCAAGACGCTTGCCGGCTTCCTGCCGAGCCTCGTGGAGCTGGCGGAGCGGGGACCGGGCCGCGGCACGGCCAAGGACAAGCGCGGGCTCCACACCCTCTACATCTCGCCCCTGAAGGCGCTGGCCACCGACATCGCCCGCAACCTCGAGACGCCGGTGCAGGAAATGGCGCTGCCGATCCGCATCGAGACGCGCACGGGCGACACGCCGTCCCACAAGCGCGCGCGGCAGATCGAGCGGCCGCCGGACATCCTGCTCACCACGCCGGAGCAGCTGGCGCTGCTGCTGGCCCACGCGGAGGCGCGGGAGTTCTTCAAGGACCTGCGCCGCGTGGTGCTGGACGAGCTGCATTCGCTCGTCACCTCGAAGCGCGGCGACCTGCTGTCGCTGGGGCTGGCAAGGCTGATGACGATTGCGCCGCAGGCCACGGCGGTGGGGCTGTCGGCCACCGTGCGCGAGCCGGATGACCTGCGAAAGTATCTGGTGCCGCAGCGTGACCCGAATATCTCCCCCTTGAGGGGGGAGGTCGCACCGGAGGTGCGGGAGGGGGTGGGAACCGCGACCTCTCCGAATGTTGCGCTGCCACCCCACCCCGGAGCGCTGACGCGCTCCGATCCTCCCCCACCCAAGTCGGATGTTTCCGACTTGGAAGAGCAAAAACGAATCTCGGGAGCACCCGAGATTCGAGGGGAGGATGAAGACCGCCTCGCCGACCTCGTCGTGGTGCAGGGCGGCGCTCAGCCCGACATCCGCATGCTGGAGCTCGACGCGCGCCTGCCGCTCGCGGGCCACACGGCCTCGCTCTCCATGCCGTCGATCTACGAGCTCATCCGCACGCACAAGACGACGCTGGTCTTCGTCAACACGCGGTTGCAGGCGGAATACACGTTCCAGGAACTGTGGAAGCTGAACGAGGACGGCCTCGCCATCGCGCTGCATCACGGCTCGCTCGACGTGTCGCAGCGCCGCCGCGTGGAGGAGGCTATGGCGGCGGGAAAGCTCAAGGCCGTGGTGTGCACGGCGACGCTCGATCTCGGCATCGACTGGGGCGACGTGGACCTCGTGGTGAATGTGGGCGCGCCGAAAGGGGCCTCCCGCATCATGCAGCGCATCGGCCGCTCGAACCACCGCATGGACGAGCCGTCCGAGGCTTATCTGGTGCCCGCCAACCGCTTCGAGATCCTCGAATGCCGCGCAGCGCTCGACGCGGTGCACGAGGCGGCGCAGGACACGCCCGATGCGCGCATCGGGGCGCTCGACGTGCTCTGCCAGCACATCCTCGGCATGGCCTGCGCCGATCCCTTCCGGCTGGAGGAGCTTTACGAGGAGATTTGCGCGGCCGCGCCTTATGCGGGCCTGACCTGGGAGGATTTCGAGGCCTGCGTGGCCTTCGTGGCCACCGGCGGCTATTCCCTTCGCGCCTATGAGCGCTTCGCCAAGATCGTGAAGGGCAATGACGGGTTGTGGCGGGTGCGCGACGCCAGGGTGGCGCAGCAATACCGCATGAATGTGGGCACCATCGTCGAATCCAGCATGATCAAGGTGCGGCTCGGCCGGAGCATGCGCTCGCGGCCCGGCACCGTGCTGCCGCGCGGACGCATCCTGGGCGAGATCGAGGAGGGCTTTGCCGAGACGCTGACGCCCGGGGACACCTTTCTGTTCGCCGGCGAGGTGCTGCGCTTCGAGGGCATCGCCGAGGACGAGGTGCTGGCCACCCGCGCGCGCGCGGGCACCGACCCCATGGTCCCGTCCTATGAAGGCGGCAAGTTCCCGCTCTCGACCTTTCTGGCCGCCCGGGTGCGGGCGATCCTCGCCGATCCGTTCGAGTGGGACCGCCTGCCGCCCCAGATGACCGAGTGGCTCCTGCAGCAGCGCCGCCGCTCCATCGTGCCGGGACCGCGCGACCTCCTGGTCGAGACCTTTCCCAGGGCCAACCGGTTCTACATGACCTGCTTTCCGTTCGAGGGCAGGCTGGCGCACCAGACGCTGGGCATGCTGCTCACCCGCCGCATGGAGCGGGCGGGGCTCAAGCCCCTCGGGTTCGTGGCCAACGATTACGGCATCGCGGTCTACGCCTCGGGCGACATCGCCGCCCGCGCGGGCCGCGATCCCGGCTTCATGGACGAGCTGTTCTCCGAGGACATGCTCGGCGACGACCTGGAGGATTGGCTGGCGGAATCCTCCCTCATGAAGCGCACCTTCAGGCAGTGCGCCGTGATCGCGGGTCTCATCGAGCGCCGGTTCCCGGGCCAGCAGAAGACCGGTAAGCAGGTCACGATCTCCACCGATCTCGTCTACGACGTGCTGCGCAAGCACGAGCCCGATCACGTGTTGTTGCGCGCCGCCAGGGCGGATGCGGCAACGGGACTCCTCGACGTGAGGCGCCTCGGCATGATGCTACAGCGCATCCGGGGGCGAATCATTCACAAGCCGCTCGACCGGGTTTCTCCTTTGAGCGTGTCCGTCATGCTGGAGATCGGCCGCGAGCGCGTCTATAGCGACAACGCGGACGAGATCCTGGCCGAGGCGGAGGCGGCGCTTCTCGACGAGGCTTTGGCGTGACGGCTTTGCGCAAGAACAAACAGACAACCCACGAAATCGCCCTCCAGGGGCAGGCGGCTCTGCTCGACCTCACGGGGGCGATGTATCTCCCGGAGCATGATGCCCTGCTCGTGGCCGATCTCCATTTCGAGAAGGGCTCCTCCTTTGCCCGCCGCGGCATGATGCTGCCGCCCTACGACACCCGCGAGACCCTGATGGCCCTGTCGGATGCGGTGTTCCGGTTCGATCCGAAGACCGTGATCGCGCTGGGCGACTCGTTCCACGACATCGGCGGCCCGGACCGGCTGGGCGACGAGGAGCGTGGGACGCTCTCCGAGGTGCAGGCCGGGCGCGACTGGATCTGGGTCACGGGCAATCACGACCGCATCCTGCCCGACAGCATCGGCGGTCAGGTGGTCGAGGAGATGGCGCTCGGCTCCTTGACCCTGCGCCACGAGCCGCTGGCGGGCGAGCAGGCGGAGGTCGCCGGTCACCTGCATCCCGTGGGCAAGGTGGTGATGCGCGGGCGCGCGACCCGGCGGCGGTGCTTCCTCACCGACGGCAAGCGCTGCGTGATGCCGGCGCTCGGCGCCTATGCGGGCGGCCTGAACGCCTGCGACGCCGCCTTCAAGCCGCTCTTCGCCAACGGGTTCACCGCCCATCTCATCGGCACCGAGCGCATCTTCGCCATTGCCAAGGCGATGCTCTGCCGGGATTGAGGCTTCAACGGCTTGCCACCAGCACGCCCGCGCCGATCATGAGGGATCCCGCGCCTCGATTGAGAAGCCGAAGACGGCGCGGTTCGTTCAAGAAGGACTTGGCGCGATAGGCGAGAAAGACATGAGCGCCGATGACGATGACCTCGATGCCGGCGATGAGCAGGAGCAACAGACCCACACGTCTAGGGGTCAGATCCTCCTTGCCTAGAACGGCCGGCAGGAGGGCCAGGTAGAAGATGGGCATCTTGGGATTGCTGATGTTGAGCAGAAATCCTGCACCGAAAAGCCCGAGAACCCCTCCGCGCAGGGAGCGCGGTTCGATGGAGCTGCTGGCTCGCCACATGGCGATGCCCGCATAGATCAGGTAGAGCGCGCCCACATATTGGACGATGCGGAGATGCTCGTTGATATGCTGGGCAAGCGCATTGAAGCCGATGGCCGACAGGATGACGAAGCCGAAGATGCTGAGCACCACACCTGCGCCATACGCGATGCCGTACCGAGGGCCGCGCGTGATCGTTTTGGAAAGAATGGTGAGGTTGTCAGGGCCCGGACTGATTGCGAAAACGAAGAACGCGAGAGAAAAGGTCGCCAGGGTCTCCAGAGGCATGCCCATCTTCCTCGTCAAAGGCAATACGTTATATTGGCGCAGTCTTGCAGAGGATCGGGCTCTCGTCCAGTCGTGCTCTGGTCAGGTCACCCTGCCGGTTTCACCACGGGCGCCTCCGAGAACCGCGCCTGCCGCGGAGCAAGCTCGTGCCCCTGCGGCTGGGTGAACAATCCGTAGAGGTCGGGGCGTCGGCCGCGGATCCAGCGCCGGCCCGTGGCGAGGGGCAGCAGATCGAGATCGAGGTCGGCGACGACGAGGGCGTCTGCGGCCTTCCAGGTCTCCTCGACGATCCGCCCGTAGCAGTCGATTATCATGGCGTTGCCGGTGCGCACCTCTCCGTCGTCCTCGCCGACGCCGTTGCTGAAGAGCAGGAAAAAGCCGTTGTCGTGCGCCCGCGCGGGCAGCCAGCGCATGAGCCACTCGCGGCCCTTAGGGCCACGGAACTCCGCCTCGATGGCGTCGGGATCGGTGTGCCGGTTCGCCCAGAGGGCCGGGTCAATCAACCCCATGGCCTGGGGGCTGCGGGAGTTGCAGCCGCCGGTCTGGTGCGGCGCCATGACCACGTCCGCGCCGAGCAGCGCCGTGGCGCGGGCGTTTTCCACGAGGTTGTTGTCCCAGCAGATGAGCACGCCGATCTTCACGCCCCAGGGCGTGTCGAACACCGTGTAGCCGTCGCCGCTGGCAATCTCGTCGTGCTCGAAGGCATGGAGCTTGCGGTGGCGGTGAACCTGCCCGTCGGGCATGCAGACCACGTAGGTGTTGAAGAGCCGCCCATCGTCTCCGCGCTCGATCAGCCCAACGCCGATGGCCATGTCGTATTGGGCCGAGAGCTTCGTGACGGCCTGGGTGGAGGGGCCGGCCGGCACCGGCTCGGCGAGTTCTTCCAGCTGCGCGCGGTCGAGGTTGCGCACATGCCAGTAGCCGGTCAGGCACATCTCCGGAAAGGCGAGGATCTTCACGCCCTGCTCGGCGGCCTCGCGGCAGAAGCGCTCCACCACCGACATGTTGTAGGCCTTGTCGTCGGCCTTGTGGTGGAACTGAACCGTTCCGCAGCGGAGCATCATCGGGTTGTCCTCATGGTTGGTCGGCGCGCAGGATCGCCCGCCGGAGCGGCATCGTAAAGAGGGGACGCGCGACGCGCCCTTCGCTAATCGCGCCGGAAGATCAGGTTGGCGAGCCAGCCGAAGAACAGGGCGATCACCGCCGTCGCGACGCCGTAGAACAGGGACCAGTCGCGGGCCACCGCGCCCACCTGCTCCTCGAAGCCGGTCTTCACCAATTCGAAATTCGTGATCGTGCGGGCGAGGATCACGGTGTCTGCAAAAAGGGTGACCTCCACGTCGTAGTTGCCGGGCGGGGCCGTGGCCGGAAGCGGGATGCTCGCGCGGAAGATATCGGGCGTGAGGAACGTCACGCCGCGCTCGTCCTCCAGGTAGAGGCCTTCCTGCGCCTTGATGCGGTAGAGCGCTTCCCGGAAGGGCTTGTCCGCGCCGCCGCGATGGTTGGTGAAGTCCGAGGCGCTGACGATCGCGTTCAGGCCGATCTTCTGGCGCTGGCGCAGCTGATCGCTCGTAATCTCCGCCAGCGACCGGGAGCTCAGAACGCTGAGATAGGCGGGAACGCTCGGAAACTTCTGCTGTTCCTGGTTGATCCAGATGGGCCCCAGCGGCTCCCGCTCGCGCACGGTGAGGAACTGGCGCGGTCCGCGCACCGTGACCACCACGTCGTAGCCTGTGCCGCGGGCCACGGTCTGGGCATCGCGCTCGATGGCGCCGAACACGGCAATCAGCGTTCCCGTGTAGTTGGAGTTGATCAGCACCCGGTGGTTCGACAGGGACGTGATCAGGGTTTCCGCCCCGGCGGAGGCCATGGTGCCGAGCAGGATCAGGAGGATGCCGACCGCCCTCACGTGCGCGTCTCCTGCACGGTGATGGAGAAGGGCTCGTCCGGCTGCATGATCAGTTCGAGGCCGAAGCGCAGGCCCACCGCCAGCAGCAGGATCGCCAGCAGGAAGCGGAACAGCTCCGCTCTCAGGTGGCGGCCCATGCGCGCCCCGAACTGGGCCCCGAAGACGCCGCCGATGATGAGAAGAATCGCCAGGACGAAATCGACCGCCTGGTTCATCACCGCATGGAGAATGAGGGCCACCAGGGTGGTGCAGACGATCTGGAACTGGGAGGTGCCCACGACGACGGTGGTGGGCACCCGGAAGACGTAGAGCAGCGCCGGCACCACGATGAAGCCGCCGCCGATGCCGAGCAGCGCACCGGCGAAGCCGATGAAGAGCGAGAGCCCGACGATCGGAATGACGCTGACATAAAGCTTGGAGCGGTAGAACCGCATGCGCAGGGGCCAGCCGAGATAGGGCGCATGCTCGCCCGCCTTGCGCCGCAGGCGCACCGCGCCGCCCTTTCGCCGATGCCAGAACTCCCGGATGCTCTCCTTGAGCATCAGGCTGCCCACCACGGTAAACAGCGTCACGTAGGAGATGACGATCACGAGGTCGAGCTGCCCCGCCCGGCGCGCGGCCGCAAAGAACCAGACTCCGAGAGCCGAGCCGACGAACCCGCCCGCCACCAGGATCGCGCCAAGCTTGCGGTCCAGGGCGTTGCGCCGGATGGCGCCGAGCACGCTGGTGGTGGAGGAGGCGACGATCTGCGCCGACTGGGTGGCAACCGCGACCGCCGGGGGAATGCCGAGGAAGATCAGGAGCGGCGTCATGAGGAAGCCGCCGCCGATGCCGAAAATGCCCGAGATGAAGCCCACCGCCGCACCCATCCCGAGGATGAGAAGAACGCTCACGGGCATTTCAGCGATAGGCAAATAGATTTGCAACCCGGTTCCCCTATGGCCGGTGCAGCCACATTGTTGTTACAGCATCATGCAGGCCGTGTAACGGTCATGTTCTGAACGGAAGATGACGGAGCCTACCTGCCCTTAACTCCTGTCGTCCGGGGTTCGATCCAGGGCAGCCGTCCGGCCCTCGGCAACGGCCGGGGGCTCGTTGGCGACCGGATCGACGGCCCTTGGCCGCCATTGAGCGAGGGCGGATTTCGCAGCCTTCAGATCGGCGTCACTCAGGCGCGCGGCCATTTCGTCCCGCTTCCTGCCGGCTTCGGCATCGCCGTGCGCCGCGGCAAGGGAGAACCACTGGAAGGCCTTTGCAGGATCGGGCTTCGTTCCGATGCCGCGGCCGAGCAGGATGCCCATGTTGAACTGGCTGTCCCGGAACCCGGCCTCGGCGGCCTCGCCGAACCACCGCAGGGCGGCAGGGTAGTCCGGCTTCCCGGTGCCTCCAGAGGCCAGCAGGGTGGCCAGGTTATGCATGGAGCGGATGTTGCCGCCGAGGGCCGCCCGCTCGTACCAGGAGGCCGCCTGCTTGGGGTCCCGCGGAACGCCGGTTCCCTTTTCATAGAGCATGGCGAGACGCTCCTGGGCTGGAGGCAGTCCCGCCTGGGATGCTCTTTCGAACAGGCGAGCGGCCAGGGCCACGTCCTGCGCCATGCCGCGCCCGTCGGCCGCCTGTGCGGCAATCTCGTAGAGGGCGGCTGCGTCGCCGGAAAGGGCGGCCTGCCGCAAGGCAGCGGGCGTTCCCGCCGGAATCCCGCCAACCGTGCCGGGATCGACCATGAACTTTCCGGCCGCCGGCGGAGCGGACGAGGCGGATGCCCTGGCGAGGCTCGAGGTGTGCAGGACCCTTGTGTCCAGCGCGTCCCCGGACGCCTCGGCCCGATCCGAGGGCTTGGCCCCGGCTGACGCTCCCGTGTCCTGGCGTTCGATTGCGGCTCCGGAGGCGGAAGCCGGAGAGTTCTCTGCGTTCGCAATGATCCGGGCGGTGCCGGCTGCCAGGATCAGGAGGGCGATTCCGAACAGGAGCGGGCGGCGCTGGCTGTCGAAGGTCCGGCGAAGGCGCTCGAACAGGGACGAGGACTCCGGGGCGGGATGGTCTGGGCTTGGCGGCCCGGCCCCGATGGCGCGGTCTGCGTCCTGCGTCAACGGGGGGCTGATGGCGTCGGGCGCCGTTGTCTGCGCCGCTCGCCGGGCGGCCGCGATGAAGCTGGCGCGCACCTGGCCAAGGCCAGCCTCCGGGGCCGGGGAGGGGGCTGCATTGAGGGCTGCCGCATCAGGGCCCGTAGACAGGGGAGCCCCGGAATCGCCCGTGGCGATCTCCGGCCGGGAGGGAAAAACCTCCTCGATGTGGGACAGGGTGGCCGCGTGGAGCCTGCGCACCGCCGCTTCGAGCCGGTCCGCTGTAGGCAATGCGTCCGAAAAGGGTTCAGGCTCGGCTTTGGCCGCCGGGCCGGCCGCCAAAGCGGCTTGACCCGGAAGGCGGGAGACCAGCGCCTCCAGGGCCTCGTGAACGTTGCGCAGGGTGTCCTGCGTCTTCCTGTCGGTTCTGTTGTGAAGAGCCTTCAGTTCCACGAAGCCGTGCTTGAGGGCGTCGAGATCGCCACGATCCGGCAGGCTGGACCGGATGTCGTTCAGGGCGGTCCGGGCGGCCCGTTCCGCAATGCCGGCCGCCTCGTCGTGAAGGTTCTTCAGGTGGCCCGTCGCCTCGTCGAGAGCCTTGTGAAGAGGCTCCGCCGGCGCTTGCGCGAGGCGATCCACGAGGGTCCTGACCTGGCGTTCCAGGGCATCGATGCCCGCGGGCTGGGCGGGGATGCGCTCAAGCTTCCCGTCGATGGCGTGGAGCATCTTAGCCATGTCGGCCGTGTCCGTGCGCTGGCCAAGCTGCCGGAGCTCGTGCTCGATCCGGTCGAAGCGCTGGGTCAAGGTTTCCTGCAGGGCTTCCTGCGACGGGGTCTCCCGCTCGGCGGCGGCCTGCAGCTGGGAGGACAGCCGCTCCATCATCGTCGAGAGGGCGTCGCTCGCCTCGGGGCGGCTGCCGGCGAGGTCCGCCATGCGGTCCGTCAGAAGCGCCAGCTGCCGGGTGATCGGATCGAGGTTGGAAGGTGCCGGCTCGGGGCGGCGCGCCAGGACGTCGAGACGGTGGCCCAGCCCCTCCAATTGCTCGGACACCGTGCTCGCCTCCTGGGCGGTGGCGGTGACGTAGAGAGCCGAGCAGACATCGTCGAGGGAGGTCTTGACGGCCGCAAGGTCGCCTTTTCCCACCTGATTGAGGCGAAGCTCCGCAATCTGGCGGCCCAGCGATCCGATGTTCTCGGACAGCTGCGTCATCTGCTGGGGCTCGGCCCGATGGGCCAGCTCCTGGCGCATGTCCACGATCTGGCCGCTGAGGAAATCGATGACGGAGCGGTCGATGCCGCTCTCGGCCATCCTGTCGATCTTGCCCTTGATGAGATCGATCTCGCGGCCGATCCGCCCGTGCAGCCCCTCGTTCACGTCCGCCGAGACGGATTGGATCTGCCCGTACAGAGCGGCGATCGAACCTGCGAGGGTGCGAAGGTCCTTGGTGGCCTGCCCCTGCTCGAGATCCCTCGCGATGGTGCCGAGGGCGGCATCGAGGCCTGCGATCTCCTCCCGGGTCGCCAAGCTCTCCATGCCGGCCCGCAGGCCGTCGATGTCGGCGCGGATGCCGCTGACCGCCGGGATCCAATCGGGGCTGGGCTGCTCCAGGCGTGCCGCAAGCCGGGACATGTCCTTGCGCAGGCCCGTCAGGGTTTCGGACACCGGAGCAAGCGCCTTCAGGGCCTCCTCCATGGGAAAGTCGATGCGCGGCGGCGCTGCCCTGTCCGAGGCAACCTGGCGCTCCACCGAGTCGAGCCGATCCTTCAGGGACGACAAGGCCTGCGCCAGGATCGCGGCGATGCGGTCCTGCTGATCGACCGAGGCGCGGGCGCTCTCGTTCAGGCGGATCTCCGCCTGTTCGATCCAGCTTGCCATGGATTCGAGCGCGACCGCGGTGCGGGACGCCTGGTCCTGGGTCTGGCGCTCGCTCTCGGCCGCCACGGCCGCCATGAGGGCCTCGTAGTCCCCCTTTGGCTTCAGGCGGGGGGCGCCGGACATCCGGGCGATCAGGCTGTCGAGGTCGCTGCCGGCCTTCCGGCGGGGCGGCGGAGGCGCGTAACCGTGCTCCTCCTCCTCGAACCCGTCTCCGCCCAGCACGGCGGCCGCCCATTCCTCAAGGCTCAAGCCTGCCCGACGAGCCGCGGCTGCGGCCAGCGCGCGGGCATCAAGATCCAGGCTGTCTAGTCTCGAGAGGACGTGTCGTCTCATGGCGGGCCTGCGGGGTACTCGGGAACTCTTCAGGCCGGCATGGTCCCGTGCCCGTGCCGACCGTGGCGGTGCAGGTTCCAGAAAGCGCGAATCACAACGCTTTCAGACCTGCCGCCGCAAACGGCACAATCGGGCAGCGTGGTAAAAAACGGGTTAAATGGCGGTTCCGAAGATGTCGTTCGGCCCCGGAAGCGGGGATTTACCCTGGGTGAAGCCTTCGCCGTCGCATCTTTCTGCCCCTGCGGCAGTGAAAGTATGCAATACTCTTGCAAGTTCATAACTAAACGTTATATTATTTCATTACTGAGGGAAGGTGCCTTGGCACTGCTCATAATCGTAACGACGGGGCGACAATGAACTATCATGCAGTCACCACCAGCTCCGGCGAGGCCGGCGAAGGTGCAAAATCTTACACGATCGGCGATCTTGCCCGCGAGTTCGGGGTCACCCTGCGCACCCTGCGCTTTTACGAGGACCGGGGCCTGCTGTCCCCGCGCCGCGACGGAACTGCTCGCATCTACGATGCCCGCGACCGTGACCGCCTTTCGGTGATCCTGAAGGGCAAGCAGCTCGGCTTCACGCTCACCGAAATCCGCGCCATGGTGGCCGAGGAGCGGTCGGGCAACGGGCCGGCCATGAACCTCAAGCTTTCCCTGGACCAGATCGAAGACCAGATCCGCCATCTCGAGCAGCAGAAGGCCGAGATCGAGCAGGCCCTCGCGGAGCTTCATGCCCGCCGCAGCAGCCTCGCCGAAGCAGCCTGAGCTTCGGAGTCTCCCGAGGCCACAACCTGCAACTTTCGAACTGCGCCCCGACAGGATCAGGCTAACGTGCCCTGATCCTGTCGGGGCGTTTTTGTTTGCGGCATCCTCCGCTTGACCGTGCTGCTCTCACGGAGCGGCGGGACGCGGTCTGCCCGACATGGCAGGATGGCCTCTGCGGATCCTCACCCTAGCCGCTCGGCCGAGCATGAACTTTCGTCTGCTCGGCCTAAGATTTGTCGCCCTGCCTCTTTCCAAGATCGCGAGATAGTTTATATGTGAACTATCTGCTGGGCCGACGCGCTTGCCTTTGGGGAAGAACGCGCCGGCTTTCGATCCTGGAGGAGCTGCAATGCCGGTCTACAAGGCCCCCGTCGAAGACGTCATGTTTCTCTTGAACGACGTTTTCCCCATCGAGCGTCACAACAACCTGCCCGGCTTTGCCGATGCGACGACCGACGTGGTGGAGGCGATCCTGGCCGAGGGCGCCAAGCTTTGCGAAGAGGTCTTCGCGCCCCTGAACCGTACGGGCGACATCGAGGGCTGCACCCGCAACCCGGACGGCTCGGTGACGACCCCGAAGGGCTTCAAGCAAGCCTACGAGGCCTATGCGGCCGGCGGCTGGATGGGCCTCTCGGTGCCGGAGGAATTCGGCGGCCAGGGCCTGCCGTCGCTTCTCAACTCGATCATGCAGGAATTCGTCTCCTCGTCGAACCTGGCGCTCGGCATGTATCCGGGCCTCACGCAGGGCGCGATCGCGGCGCTGCTGGTGCACGGCACCGAGGAGCAGAAGAGAACCTATCTGCCCAAGATGGTCGAAGGCGCATGGACCGGCACCATGAACCTCACCGAGCCCCATTGCGGCACCGATCTCGGGATGCTCAAAACCAAGGCCGTGCCGAACGGCGACGGCTCCTATGCCATCTCCGGCACCAAGATCTTCATCTCCGCCGGCGAGCACGACATGGCGGAGAACATCGTTCATCTGGTGCTGGCCCGCATCGAGGGCGCGCCTGCCGGCACCAAGGGCATCTCGCTCTTCGTGGTGCCCAAGTTCCTCGTGAACCAGGACGGCTCCGTGGGCGAGCGCAACGGCGTCTCCTGCGGCTCCCTCGAGCACAAGATGGGCATTCACGGCAACTCCACCTGCGTCATGAACTATGACGGCGCGAGGGGCTGGATCGTGGGCCAGGAAAACCGCGGGCTCAACGCCATGTTCGTGATGATGAACGAGGCGCGCCTTGCCGTGGGCGTCCAGGGCTTGGCGCAGTCCGAGGTCGCCTACCAGAACGCGGTCGCCTACGCCAAGGACCGGCTCCAGGGCCGCTCCCTCACCGGCGCGAAGTCCCCCGACAAGCCGGCCGACCCGATCATCGTGCACCCGGACGTGCGCCGCACGCTCCTGTCCATCAAGGCCTTCAACGAGGCGGCCCGCGCCCTCGTGGTCTGGACGGGGCTGAACAGCGACATCGCGCACCGCTCCTCCGACGAGACGGAGCGCCTGACCGCCGACGACTACATGGGCCTGATGACCCCGGTGGTGAAGGGCGTGCTCACCGATCTCGGCTTCGACAATGCCGTCAAGGCGCAGCAGATGTTCGGCGGCCATGGCTATATCGAGGAATGGGGCATGTCGCAGTTCGTGCGCGATGCCCGCATCGCCATGATCTACGAGGGCGCCAACGGCATCCAGGCCATGGACCTCGTCGGCCGCAAGCTCGGCAAGGACGGCGGGCGCGCCATCATGACCTTCTTCAACGAGGTCGGCGCCTTCTGCCAGGAGAACGCGAACGACGAGAGCCTGGCAGCCTTCATCGCCCCGCTGCAGCAGGGGCTCGGACATCTGCAGCAGGCCACCATGTGGTTCATGCAGAACGCGATGGCCAAGCCCGACAACGCGGGCGCCGGCGCCACCGACTACATGCACCTCTTCGGCACCGTCGCCATGGGCTACATGTGGGCCAAGATGGCCAAGGCCGCTCAAGGCAGGAAGGCGGAGGGCAATGGCGTTGCGGCCAAGATGGATGCAAAGCTGCTCACCGGCCGCTTCTACATGGAGCGCATGATGCCCGAAACCGGCACGCGCCTCGCCCGCATCACCACAGGTGCGGACACCACCATGGCGCTGCCGGTGGAAGCGTTCTGATTGCAATGACTGTCATCCCGGCCGGAGAGCCGGGATCGCGTGACGAGTAAAGCGTTCTATATTGCCAACGATCCCGGGTCGCGCTCCGCTTGCCCGGGATGACACTTGATCGTTCCAGGAGGCCTCCATGGCTGAAGCCTATATCTACGACGCCGTTCGCACCCCGCGCGGACGCGGCAAGCCGGATGGTTCGCTGCACGAGGTGCCGGCGGTGGATCTCGCCGTCACGACGCTCGATGCCATCCGCCGCCGCAACAACCTCGACCCGAAGCTGGTGGAGGACGTGGTGCTCGGCTGCGTCGACCCGGTGGGCGAGGCCGGCGGCGACATCGCCCGCGCGGCGGCCCTCAAGGCAGGCTTCGGCAAGGAGGTGCCGGGCGTGCAGATCAACCGCTTCTGCGCCTCGGGCCTCGACGCCGTCGCCCTTGCGGCCGCGCAAGTCATGTCGGGCATGAAGGACATCACCATCGGCGGCGGCGTGGAATCCATGAGCCGCGTCGGCATGGGCGCGTCTGGCGGCGCGTGGCCGGTCGATCCGGGCATCGCCATCGACAACTACTTCCTGCCGCAGGGCATCTCGGCGGATCTGATCGCCACCAAATACGGCTTCTCCCGCGACGACGTCGACGCCTACGCGGTCGAGTCGCAGAAGCGGGCCGGCAAGGCCTGGGACGAAGGACGCTTTTCCAAGTCCGTCGTGCCGGTGAAGGACATCAACGGCCTCACCATCCTGGCGCGTGACGAGCACATGCGGCCGCAGACCGACATGCAGTCGCTGGGCCAGCTCAAGGCCGCCTTCGTTCAGATGGGCGAGATGGGCGGCTTCGACGCGGTGGCGATTGCAGCCCACCCGGACGTGGAGTTCGTCAACCACGTGCACCACGCCGGCAACTCGTCGGGCATCGTGGACGGTGCGGCCGCCGTGCTCGTCGGCAACCAGGAGGGCGGCGCGAAGGCGGGCTTGAAGCCGCGTGCGCGCATCAAGGGCTTCGCGTCCATCGGGTCCGATCTCGCCCTCATGCTCACCGGCCCCATCGACGTATCGGAATTGGCGCTGCGCAAGGCCGGCATGACCAAGGACGACATCGACCTCTTCGAGATCAACGAGGCGTTCTCGTCCGTGGTGCTGCGCTATATCCAGGCCATGGATCTCGATCCGGCGAAGGTCAACCCGAATGGCGGCGCCATCGCCATGGGCCATCCGCTCGGTGCAACGGGTGCCATGATCCTCGGCACGGTGCTCGACGAGCTGGAGCGCACGGGCAAGCAGACGGCGCTCGTCACCTTGTGCGTTGCCGCCGGCATGGGCACGGCCGCGATCATCGAGCGGGTTTAACGCTTTGTCGTCCCCGGCGGCCTGCAAGGGCCGGGAAGGGGATCCATCATCCGGTGTGCATGTGAGTGGATTTCCTTCCCCTCCGCTGCGCTCCGGCCGGGAATGACACGACAGTCCTGGAGGACATCATGACGAACTTCACCAATTTCCGCCTTGAGCTTGACGCCGACGGCATTGCGCTTGCCACCTGGGACATGCCGGGCCGCTCCATGAACGTGATCACCCCCGAGGTGATGGGCGAGCTGGAGCGGATCATCGAGACGGTTGCGGGCGACGAGGCCATCAAGGGCTGCGTCATCACCTCCGGCAAGGAAGCGTTCTCGGGCGGCGCGGACCTCACCATGCTCCAGGGGCTCGGCGCGGAATATGCGCGGCTTGCCAAGGAGAAGGGCGAGGAAGCTGCCATGCAGTTCTTCTTCGACGAGTCGCGCAAGCTCTCGCTGCTCTACCGGCGCCTCGAGACCTGCGGCAAGCCGTTCGCGGCGGCCGTTCACGGGGTATGCCTCGGCGGCGCGTTCGAGCTCGCGCTCGCCTGCCATTACCGGGTCCTGTCGGATGTGGACTCCACCCGCGTCGGCCTGCCTGAAGTCAAGGTCGGGCTCTTCCCCGGCGCCGGCGGCACGCAGCGCGTGGCGCGTCTCATGCAGACGGGCGATGCCCTGCAGATGCTGTTCAAGGGCGAGCAGATCCGCCCGCTCATGGCGCGCAACATGGGGCTTGCCCATGCGGTCGCGCCGCGCGAAGGAATCGTGCAGGCGGCGAAAGACTGGATCAAGCAAGGCGGCTCCCCCGTGGCTCCTTGGGACCAGAAGGGCTACAAGCTGCCCTCCAACAAGGTCTTTTCGGCGGCCGGCATGCAGATCTGGCCTCCGGCCAACGCCATCTACCGCCGCGAGACGCAGGACAACTACCCGGCGATCCGTGCCATCCTCGAATCCGTCTATCAGGGTCTCCAGCTGCCGATGGATCTCGCCTTGAAGGTTGAGTCGCGCTGGTTCGCCAAGATCCTGCGCTCGAAGGAAGCGGCGGCGATGATCCGCACGCTCTTCATTTCCATGCAGGATTTGAACAAGGGCGCACGCCGCCCCAAGGACGTGCCGCCCACGAGCCTCAAGAAGGTGGGCGTGATCGGCGCAGGCTTCATGGGCGCGAGCGTCGCCTACGTGACGGCCAATGCGGGGCTCGAGGTCGTGCTCATCGACCGCGATGTGGAAGCGGCCGAGAAGGGCAAGGCGCATTCGCACAAGCTCATGAGCGACCAGATCATGAAGGGCCGCGCCAAGACGGCGGACCGCGACGCGCTGCTCGCACGGATCACCGCATCGGCGGACTACAACGACCTGAAGGATTGCGACCTCGTCATCGAGGCGGTGTTCGAGGACCCGAAGGTGAAGGCCGAGGTGATCCAAAAGGTGGAAGCGGCCATCGGCCCGGACTGCATCTTCGCCTCCAACACCTCGACCCTGCCGATTTCCGGCCTTGCCCGGAACTCCAGCAATGCCGGCCAGTTCGTCGGCATCCATTTCTTCTCGCCGGTCGAGAAGATGATGCTGGTGGAGATCATCATGGGCAAGGAGACGGGCGACAAGGCGCTCGCCACGGCGCTCGACTATGTGCGCCTGATCAAGAAGACGCCCATCGTGGTCAACGACTCCCGCGGCTTCTTCGCCAATCGCTGCGTGCTGGCCTACATCCTCGAAGGCCATCTCATGCTCACCGAGGGCGTGCCGGCTCCCATGATCGAGCAAGCCGGCAAGCAGGCGGGCATGCCGGTCGGGCCGCTGTCCCTCAACGACGAGGTCGGCGTCGATCTCGGCCTCAAGATCCTGCGCGCCACCAAGGCGCAGCTGGGGGATGCCGCCATCATCCCGGAGCAGGAGCAGCTGCTCACCACGCTGGTTGAGCAGGAAGGGCGCATGGGCCGCAAGAACCGGAAAGGGTTCTACGATTACCCGGAAGGCGCGCCGAAGCGCCTGTGGCCTGGCCTGAAGGATCTGCAGGTGAACCCGGCGGCTGCCGAACTCATCAGCATGGACGAGCTTAAATCACGCCTGCTCGTCACGCAGGCCTTGGAGGCCGCGCGCACCGTCGACGAGGGCGTCGTCACCGATCCGCGCGAGGCGGATGTGGGCTCGATCCTCGGCTTCGGGTTTGCGCCCTATACGGGCGGCGCGCTGTCCTACATCGACTTCATGGGCGCAAAAGCTTTCGTGGCTTTGTGCCAGACGCTTCAGGCCAAGCACGGCGACCGCTTCGCGCCGCCGCAGAGCCTCATCGACATGGCCTCGAGCGGCGAGACCTTCTACGGGCGCGCCGCGGCCAAGAAGGCGGCGTGACGCACTTAACCCTCTCCCCCGTCCGGATCGGGTGTTCCCGATCTGGACATTCCTTGTGCCCAAGTCGGATATATCCGACTTGGGTGCGGGAGAGAGTTTAAAGGAGAGCCTCCATGAAATCCCACTTCGCCATGATGGCCGGCTACAATGCGTGGTGCAACGAGCGCATCTACGAGGTGGCAGCGCTCTTGCCCGATGCGAGGTATCGCGCCGATCGCGGGGCGTTCTTCAAGTCGGTTCACGGCACCTTGAACCACCTCCTGGTCGCCGACCGCATTTGGATGAAGCGCTTTACCGGAAAGGGCGAGGCGCCGAACCGGCTCGACGCCATCCTGTTCGAAACCTTCGATGAGCTTCGGGCCGCGCGGCAGGCGGAGGACGAGCGGATCGTCGCCGCGATCGACGGGCTCTCCGAGGCCGATCTTGCAGGCAGCATCCGTTACCGGACGATCGTGAATCCGGTCGAGATCGAGCAGCCCCTGATGCCGGCGCTGGTGCATTTCTTCAACCATCAGACCCATCATCGCGGCCAGGTTCACTGCCTGCTCACGGGCTTCGGGCTCGATGCGCCGTCGCTCGACCTCATCCTGTTCCAGCGCCAGACCGGAATCGGCCTGTCATGAACCTGTGGCTGCGCCTTCTGCACCTGATCCTCACCTCGTTCTTCCGGCCGAAGCTCGATCCGGTGCGGAATGTCTCGCGGCTCACGTTTCGGGTCTGGCCGCACGATCTCGACACGTCGCTGCATTTGAACAACGGGCGCTACTGGACGCTGATGGATCTGGGCCGCACCGACATCATGATCCGCTCGGGCCTGTGGCGACCGATTCTCAAGCATGGTTGGGTGCCAGTGGTCGGCGCAGGTCAGATCCGGTTCCGGCGCGAGCTGAGGCCGTTTCGCGCGTTTATCCTCGAAACCCGCATTCTCACCTGGTCCGACACCGACGTGGTGATGGAGCATCGCCTGGTCTCGCAGGCCAAGGACGGCAGCTCGATCCTGAACGCCATCGCGCTTGTGCGGGCGGGGCTTTACGACCGCCGGGAGCGGCGCTTCGTTCCCATGGAGCGGCTGCTGGACGAGATCGGCCTGGAGGCGGAGGTCCCGCAAGCGGCTCCCGAGGTCGAGGCTTTCCTGCGAGCTGAAGAGACGTTGAAGAGCGCGGCCTGATGGTTCAAGGTGGGGCATCGCCGTTCAAGGCCTGATCAACCCCGAATCGAGCCCATGCCCCGCATCATCGACTATTACTTCTCGCTCGTGAGCCCCTGGGCCTATATCGGCCATGTACCCTTCATGGACATCGTGCGGAAGCATGGGGTCGAGGTCAATTACAAGCCGGTGTTCCTGGGCCGGGTCTTTGCGGAGACCGGCGGCCTGCCGCTCGCGCAACGCCACCCGGCCCGCCAGCGCTACCGGATCCTGGAACTCCAGCGCTGGCCCGAGAAGCGGGGTCTGGCCTTCAACATCAGCCCGAAGCACTGGCCGTTCGACGTAAACCTCGCGGACCGGTTCGTGA
>NZ_JAEQMY010000270.1 GCF_016743775.1 Microvirga aerilata
CTCGCCATGATCCGGCTCATGACCCGCAGGATCGCAAGGCTTTGTCAAAGCTCATGAATCGCTCGGACCGACTCTTAATGCTCGGCCGCCCAATGGCAGCACCAAGCTTTTAGCAAAAGCGGTTAACTCCTCAGACGCGTTGAAATAATCGGTCCAAGAGACAAGAGTTTTAATCTGCCTTGGGCGGCAATTAAACTTAGAATGGGGGCTTACTATGGACGGATTGTCGTTACTGGTTATCGCCATTGGCTCAGTGCTTGTCACCCTTGTGGCGTTTCTCGGCACGTTCGACTACATCTATCCAGTGTCCGACGCAAAGCTTGGTGGTATTTACCCGAGCCGGGCACATGACAGCTCTAACAACCACTCCTATCGCTGATGCCTCCACAGTCGATAGCTTGGCCTCCTATGAGGCTCAGGCAAAAGAAAGCCCCAAGACATGCTCAGGGCTCAAGTGGGTATCCAGAGGGAACCGTCACGATCAGGAGGAAGAGGAACGTGAAGGCTCGGACAAACAATCCTCCACGGGCAATGTTCCAGATGACTGTGCCTTAAGGCTCCAAGGGTTCATGGTTCAGCCTAACACTTGGAGCAGGAACCCAGCCTTGTTGGCATGCCATGCGTGAGTATAGCTGTGTTGTGAGGAAGCGTTCCTTGATTGCCACAACAAGGTCCCGCCAAGGTAGAGGACACCTGACACATCAAGCTGGCGCTAGTGGCCTCTGATCTTCCTCAGCATCGATTTGATATGTTCCTTCACAGCAAGTGTACCGCCATCGATGTTGTCAGGAATCTGGTGGCTCTGTTTTCCTGCGAGGAGCGCTTGGAGAACCTGCGCTTCTGGCTCTGACAATGCGGGAGTAGACCTGCTCTGACGCTGACCAGCAGTAGCGGCAGCACCCTGGAGTTGCTGCTGGCGAAACTCTGGACGGTTCTCGTTCGCTGCCTCCGAAGGCTCCTCGTCATTGAGGTATTCAAGGTTTGTCTTCGGAGTAGCCACCACTGCCCCCAGCCCTGTCAACCTAGGATAACTATCTAGGCTGTAAGCTTTATCTCCCAGAAAGCCCGACAATGCTATACCGACTCAGAGGTAGCATCAGAACTCTAAGGTCTAGGGCAACCGCTGATCAGGCATCCTTGGCATAAGGCCTAGAAGGGCTTGACGAGGGCAGCATCGATAATCGTGATGAGCGCCTTGTGCCAGTCCTCGGTTTGGCTCTGCCGAGCGACTAGAATGCTCCGCATGTCACCCAGCGCGGAGCGAAGATGGCTGTTTTCCTCCTCAAGCTGGATCAGTCGTGCCTTCTGGTGCGTGTAGAGTTTGAAGTAGCCGTCCTCGGACCCTCGGCTCACACCTTCAGCCATATGCCTCCTGCTGTGTTAGCAGAGGGCTGAGGTGGCTCGGTTTGTCTGAACAGCGTTTTCGGTTCGCTAAGTGGAGCGTCTGCCGGGGTTAGGCTGCCGCGAGC
>NZ_JAEQMY010000271.1 GCF_016743775.1 Microvirga aerilata
GGGTTGTCGCTGGTGAGCTTGGCCACAGCGCCCTTGGCCCGCAGCAAAGCCGTGCCGCCGCCGGGAACGATGCCCTCTTCCACCGCAGCGCGGGTGGCGTGCATGGCATCGTCAACGCGGTCCTTCTTCTCCTTGACCTCGATCTCGGTCGAGCCGCCGACGCGGATCACCGCGACGCCGCCTGCGAGCTTGGCCAGGCGCTCCTGCAGCTTCTCACGGTCATAGTCCGAGGTGGTCTCCTCGATCTGCGCCTTGATCTGGCCGACCCGAGCCTCGATGTCTTTGCTGGAACCAGCACCGTCAATGATCGTGGTGCTCTCCTTGTCGATGCGGATGCGCTTGGCACGGCCGAGCATGTCGAGGGTGACGTTCTCGAGCTTGATGCCGAGGTCTTCCGAGATCGTCTGACCAGCGGTCAGGACGGCGATGTCCTCGAGCATGGCCTTGCGGCGATCACCGAAGCCCGGAGCCTTGACGGCGGCGATCTTCAGGCCGCCACGCAGCTTGTTCACAACCAGGGTGGCCAGAGCCTCGCCTTCGATGTCTTCGGCCACAATCAGCAGGGGCTTGCTGGTTTGCACCACAGCTTCGAGGATCGGCAGCAGCGACTGCAAGGACGAGAGCTTCTTCTCGTGGATGAGGATGTAGGGGTCCTCAAGCTCCGCGATCATCTTCTCCGCATTAGTGATGAAGTAGGGAGACAGGTAGCCGCGGTCGAACTGCATGCCCTCGACCACGTCGAGCTCGGTCTCGGCGGTCTTGGCTTCCTCGACGGTGATGACACCCTCGTTGCCGACCTTCTGCATCGCCTGGGCGATCATCTCACCGATCGAGGCATCACCATTAGCCGAGATGGTGCCGACTTGGGCGATTTCCTCGGACGAGGCCACCTTCTTGGCGCGGGACTGGATGTCCTTCACGGCCTCTGCCACGGCCAAGTCAATGCCGCGCTTGAGATCCATGGGGTTCATGCCGGCGGCCACGGCCTTAGCGCCCTCGCGCACGATGGCCTGGGCCAGAACAGTGGCCGTCGTGGTGCCGTCACCGGCCACATCGCTCGCCTTGGAAGCCACTTCGCGCACCATCTGGGCGCCCATGTTCTCGAACTTGTCGGCGAGCTCGATTTCTTTCGCGACGGTGACGCCGTCCTTGGTGATGCGCGGCGCCCCAAAGGACTTCTCCAGCACCACGTTGCGGCCCTTAGGACCCAGCGTGACCTTCACAGCATTAGCGAGGATGTCGACACCGCGCAGCATGCGGTCGCGAGCGTCAGAGGAAAATTTTACGTCTTTGGCAGCCATGAGCTAACCTCCTGTTATTTGTTATCTGGTCGGGCCGGGCTGTTTTAAGCGGCCTTCTGGGCTTCGGCGGACTGCTCGATCACGCCCATGATGTCGGATTCCTTCATGATCAGGAGGTCCTGACCGTCGATCCGCACCTCGGTGCCGGACCACTTGCCGA
>NZ_JAEQMY010000272.1 GCF_016743775.1 Microvirga aerilata
GGTTCACCAAACTGAATCACACCCACTCCAGCCCGGGAAATCACGAACGAGTCAGACCTTCAGGGACTTGGTATTAGTTGCTGTAGCTCGACGGGATTGGCTGATGGCGGTGGAGGCCATCACAGTCACCGCAAACTGGTTCTGCTCCATCCTCCTGGCCCCGAGGAGAAGTAGAACAGCAGTCCTCCAACAATGGCGAGGCGCTCGAAAAGCTCGACGCTTTGCTGAGGACGAAGGAGCATGTTCAACCCAGAGTGACCGTAGCTCATCCAGAGACTGACCCCTGTGAAGCCGATCAGCGCCAAGGCTGTCCAGCGTGGCCACAATCCGATGAGCAAGGCCAAGGGTCCGAGGAACTCGGCAGCTACCATGATGCCTGCGAGCACTGCCGGGTAAGGCATCCCCTTTGCCGCGAGGGATGATGTGAAGGACGAGAAAGCCATGAGCTTATTGAACCCAGACGGCAGGAACAAAGCCGCCACAAACACGCGACCCAAAAGCAATGCCAAATCTTCGCTGCGGCTCAACACGAGCTTTCTCCTAAGGTCCTGGAGTATGACAGACTGCAAGGATTTGACCCGCTCAGTCGCAGCAAACAGATGATCCCAGGTCGGTTAGGATTCAGTTACAGGCAAGATCGAAGGTAACATCATCTCGTTGAGATTGGTGGCACAGGTACCCCACGCCACCGGATGCCCGTCCTTGGTTTACTTCATACCAGCAGACCCATATGCTCAGCGGCGCTTACTTCAGGATAATATTCAGGCTTCCCGTCTATGCCAGCACCACCGACCGAGAGCGGCTCCCCGTCGTGGACGGAGGATGACCGCCTTGGCAATCACCGCACGTTCGTAGTGAGTGTCAGAGACGAAGCGGGGACAGTTGTGCTTAGGGCTGCCCTGTCTCTTGTGGTCGAGGAGGGCACCCTTGATGACTAGGCGTCAATCCTCGTTGCTTCGACCATTCTGCCCTTGAGCATCGTGTAGATGCCCTGAAGCTCCTTCTGAAGGAACTCAAGACGTTCCAACAACTCAGCATCTGTCACTTGTGCTGAGGCTGCCGGACTGGAAGGCCGGTCATCGGCGACACTGCGAATTTCTCCTAGGGCAGTCCTACCAATCCCAGGGGTCGCCAGCCACTGCTTGTCTGGAATACGCGTCATCTCGCGGATGCTAGGGCAACGGCCCTGAAACTCGTAAAGGACGGCTGCTCTCACTCGCGATGAAACTGCCTCAAGAGGAAATGGATCATCTAACTTCATGTACCCTCCCGCAACGCTTGTTTGTCCGCTATGGCTAAGGACGATCTTGGCAGCTACAGGGCAAGAGCTAGACCTTTGTTAGCACTACAGTTGCACCTCCTGCGCATGGGTTCATAATCTCCTGATCTGACACAGGAGGCTGCCATGACGGGTGT
>NZ_JAEQMY010000273.1 GCF_016743775.1 Microvirga aerilata
ACCAAAACGCAACCGGCGGCTTTACCGTTCGAGGGGCAGACCCTGGGGATGCCCTGACCTCGACGGACCTGTCGTGGGCACATGTAAAAGCATCTCTTATCATCTCGGAAGGCCTGAGAGCTCCAACCCTGGCGGAGCGTAGTGGTGCTGGTCCTCCCACGTTGGACGCACAATGCTCTCGTAGGAAGAATAGGCACTCATTTTCTGCCTTTGAGAAACAGATCGAACGTCTGCTCAGGGTCATCCAGCGACGATCCCTAGCTTTCAGGAACGTCCCTACTTGTGCGCTAAGCCGACCTTCGGCTTACTTCCGAGGGGTGCCAAGATCGAAACTTCTCAGGCTTTCTTACGACCTTGGACGGCGCTCGCACGTGCCTCATAGGTGACACGTCCATCGGCTGTAAGCACCATTTGCTGTTCGAGGACGCTCCGCAATTGTGCTAGGTCATCCGGCGGCATCGCAGCTATCACCTTCCCGGCGGGCCCGACCGGCACCGTCATCGACTGCCAAAACTCCTCGAAATCCGCGAACTCGACCGCAATGTCGATGGCTCGCTTACCGATCTGCTCGAAGCCAGCGGCTCGCCAGAGTTCCTCAAGGGCGGTCAATGAGGTCACCTGCGGGCTTGGCGGGGTGGGTGCCTGAAGACCCATCCCCCTCATCGCAGCCGCGAGGGGCGCAGTGGGCGATCCGGCGTTCTTGTAGTCCCACACGTATGCTGCCGCAGTGCCGCCGGGTCCGAGGACCCGCCACATCTCGGCGACCGCCTTGGCTGGATCAGGCACGAAGTGGATGACCAGTGCCATGACCGCGATGTCGAAGCTGTTGTCCGGAAACGGAAGGTCCTGCGCATCCCCTACTTGGAACTTCGCTGTGCTCCATTCCCCCCGTCCACGGGCAAAGGCCAGTTGCTCTGTGGATGGGTCGATCCCCACTACCGCTGCGGGGGAGCAACCCAGGATCACCTGCTCGGTGAATACGCCAGTGCCGCACCCGATGTCCAACCATCGACGCTCTCTCGGGGCTTCAATCCAGTCGATAAACACGTCACCGACGCGGCGGCTCCAGCGGCCCATGAGCCTCTCGTAGGCAGCACCATCCGTGAACAGTTGGTCAGTCGGGGACATGTGGTGCCTCAGACTTTGCCGCTTGGTTCGGCCACCCAAGAGCTGGCGAACGAGCGGGCCATCATTATCGCGCGGCAAGCTGGGTCTGCGCAAGCATGATCAGCCGGATGAAAAGCCCAAACTCTGCGCCGCCTTGTATCAATCTGGATAGTTTCCTGCCGGTGAGGAACGGCAGGTGTTCCCACCCTGAGCAGACGTTCGGCCAACTTCCGACCCGTGCTATGAAAAGACTTTCCGCTCTTGATGATCCGAGAGGGCCGGCTGGCGGGTCGCCTCCTCACAGAC
>NZ_JAEQMY010000274.1 GCF_016743775.1 Microvirga aerilata
GGCTTCGAGCCACGCAAGGAGCACGTTCCATGTCACGGTCTTCTTTCTCTGCTGTGATCGCCACCCTGGGCATCGATCTGGGCAAGAACAGCTTCCACCTCGTCGGTCAGGATCAACGCGGCGCCATCGTGCTGCGGATCAAGCTCTCCCGGTCCCAACTCACCCAGCGGTTGGCCAACATCCCACCTTGCCTGATCGGCATGGAAGCCTGTGCTGGTGCCCACCACGTCGGCCGCCAGCTCCAAGCATTGGGCCATGACGTGCGCCTGATCCCGGCCCAGTACGTCAAACCGTTTCTCAAGGGCCACAAGAACGATTATCGCGATGCCGAAGCCATTGCGGAGGCGGTGCAGCGGCCCACCATGTCGTTCGTGGCGATCAAGATGCCAGAGCAGATGGATCTGCTCGCCCTGCACCGGGTCCGCTCTCGCCTGGTCAGCCAGCGCACGGGCGTCACCAACCAGATCCGCGGCTTCCTGCTTGAGCGCGGCATCACTGTGCGCCAGGGGCTTGCGCCGCTGCGGCAGGCGTTGCCAGGCATCCTGGGTTCGTCCTCTGACGCCCTGTCACCGCGGCTGGTTCGCCTCATCGCTGACCTGATGGAGGATTGGCGCCGGCTCGACGAGCGCATCACCGAGGTCTCGACTGAGATCGAGGCGCTCGCCGCCCAGGACGAGCACTGCCAGCGCCTGATGAGCGTGCCGGGCGTGGGGGCCGATCATCTCCAGTGCCGTCGTAGCGGCGATTGGCACAGGCGCTGGGTTCAAGCAGGGGCGGGACTTTGGCGCCTGGCTCGGGTTGGTGCCCAAGCAGGAGTCGACCGGCGACCGCACCATTCTGGGCAAGATCTCGAAGCGCGGCAACACGTACCTGCGGACGCTCTTCGTGCAGGCGGCACACATCGTGCTGGTGCGCCGGCCGCATGGGGCGAGGGTGGGGCTGTGGCCGTGGATCGAGGCCGCGGGGCGGCGGCTGCACCGCAACAAGCTGGTGATCGCCCTGGCCAACAAGCTCGCCCGCATTGCCTGGGCGGTGCTGGCGCGTGGACATGCTTATCAGCCGAGGAGTGCCTCCCATGCGATGTGAGGTGAGAGCGCTTCAGGCTCTTTCTGCAACGGATCAGCCCTGAGGAGACAACGATGAGGTCGATGGTCTAATCAGGGGCTGTCCCGCCGAGGTCTGCGAGATGACGAAGGAGATGGACGAACGGTCTGCCCGGCGCAACCACGAGACTGGGTGCCATGATGGCCCGCAGAGGTCTTTCGCCTAGCGAGTCTTGGATGCGCGCGGATACCCATGATGGCCCGGAGCTGAGGCTCCACCTTGAGGCCGAATACATTGATGCAGCTCTCACGTTCGTCAGTCCGCCAACATCATCTTGCGACGCACGGCCGGACCATAC
>NZ_JAEQMY010000275.1 GCF_016743775.1 Microvirga aerilata
AGATCAGCCCTGGACCATCATGTCCATCGGCTTGCGTGAATGGGCGCATCAGTTCTGATCAGTGGGACTTGGTATAAACGGGTCAGGCAGGTTCTGGTATCATACTGACCTGGATAGAGGGTTTGCGATGGGGCGTTACACTGTCTCGACAGAAGAGAGGATGCTCGATGTTGTGGAGAGGCTGATGGTTGAGCGTGGCGTGGTGATTGTCACGCGCGAAGAGATGTTCAGCACTCTGATTATTGAGACCGATGATCCTCTTATGGTGAGCCGGATCGAAGGAGTGCTTCAGATTCGAGTAGCCCTTTGAGGAGAAACCAGCGCCGAACAGTTACATCGGGAAAGATGCCGAACCCGCCGCTCTGGCTCACATCGTTTTACATGCATACGGGACAACCTCTGGCTCTCAGGGCCATCCGGTCCACCCACACCTGAAGCAGGCCGAAGGTCTCACTTGGGCCTGCGAACAGTTTGGCATTGACCTCGTCGGGCCACCCCTTTCATAGGTTGCTGGCAGTCCGACTGTCAGGGGTCACGAAGATAGCGGCAGCAATCACCCGCCTTGCTGGAGACGTTGGGCCAAGAGTTGCTTGGCCCGGTCAGCCCGTTGCTGCTCTTGCTGCTGAACCTCCTGGAAGAAGCTGCTGAGGTCCTGATCACCTCCTGCATCGCTGGCATATTGCGCGTAGGTCTCTGCCCCTTGGAGAGCATGGTAGAGAACGCTGATCAGATTGTAGGTGGCATCTTGAGTGCCGGTACCGCTGGCCATAGGCAATCCTCCTCCAACTGAGAACACAGGCGCAATTCTTAACGAACAGGAAAGTTCCAGCGCCGTTACGAGCCCAGCACATTGCCTGCAAAAGCTTGGCCTCATTAAAGCCATTCTGACTGGTGAGCTTACCCCTCTGCAAACCCGAGGGTCGCTGACATGGCTATGAAGTATGTTCTTATCTTCATCCTCAACAGCGCCAACCCTGCTGAACAACATATCGCGCACGCTTGGGACAAGCTCTTTGCAAGTTATGACGACTGCTTGAAGCAGGCGTCGTCCCTCGAAATGCACAATACGGTTCTGAAGGATTGCAAGACCGTTGAGGTTCCAGGTGACGGACCACGGAAGGAAGACGTTGTGCTCACGCCGGAAGCGAGCATCCTTGAGGAACCTGACCAAACTGGTAGCTCGACACGGCCTCTAAAAGAATGAAAGGGCCACGATAGCTTGGTAACTATCATTCAACTGCTGCCGGCGCTGAAACCAGCAGGAGCGAGAGTGTCAACAACAGAAGGGGGTTAACCCCCTTCTTCAGTCCTTCTTGAAAGCGTCTTTGATGGAATCCTTGATGCCGCCGATGGTGTTCTGAATCTTGCCCTCAGCTTGATCCGCCTTTCCTTCTGT
>NZ_JAEQMY010000276.1 GCF_016743775.1 Microvirga aerilata
CTTCGGCAAGTTCAGCGCGCCAGTGGGTTCGAAGTTCCAAAAACGGACCTTTCTTCGAATGACGCCGTCCTTCCATTGGACCGCAACAGACCTTTGCAGTGACCGCTTCGCGGATCCTGTTCCTGGTAAAGGCGGCTCTGTCGTGAAGCGTCGCCACATGACCGTCTCAGTGGTATCATGAACCAGCACGGTCGCGGTGTCGGGCAGCCAGATGGTGCATATCGCGTCAACGCTTGGGCTTCATCCGGCGGATCTCCTGAAGGGAGAGACAGCCATGGCGACTGCAAGAGCGGAGCGGCGGCTGGCCGCGATCCTGGCCGCTGACGTCGTCGGCTATTCCCGCCTCGTCGAACATGACGAGGCGGGGACGCTGTCGGCCCTGAAGGTTCTGCGCCAGGAGGTGATCGATCCGCTGCTGGCCGAGCATCAGGGCCGTATTGTCAAGCTGATGGGCGACGGTGCGCTCGTGGAGTTCGGCTCGGTCGTCGATGCCGTCGCGTGCGCGGTCGCCATCCAGAAGGGCGTTGCCGAGAACCAGGCTGATATCCCAACGGAGCGACGCATCATCTTCCGGATCGGCGTCAATCTCGGTGATGTGATCCACGAGGTTGATGGGGATCTCTACGGCGATGGCGTCAACATCGCGGCCCGCCTCCAGACGTTGGCGGATCCAGGCGGCATTTGCATTTCCGGCACGGCGTACGATCACCTCCAGGGCAAGCTTGACTGCGACTACGAGTACCTCGGCGAACGCGCGCTCAAGAACATGGAGCGGCCGGTGCGACTGTATCGCCCCCTTCTGGAAGGGACGACCGCACGAACGGCATCGCCCAGGCCCGCACTTCCGGACCGACCATCCGTTGCCGTGCTGCCGTTCAACGCCATGAGCGCTGACCCGGACCAGGACTTCTTCAGCGATGGGCTAACCGAGGACATCACCACCGCGCTAGCCAAGCTCAAGGGCTTCTTCGTGATCGCCCGCAACACGATGTTCACCTACAAGGGAAAGCCCGTGGATGTGCGCGCCATCGGGCGCGAACTCGGGATCCGCTATGTTCTCGACGGGAGTGTCCGCAAGTCCGGCAACCGCGTCAGGGTGACCGCGCAGCTCATCGATGCGGCCTCCGAAGCCCATCTCTGGGCCGAGAGGTACGATGGCGACCTCGGCGACATCTTCGTCATTCAGGACGAAATCACCGCAAGCGTCGTCGGCCGCATCGGGCCTGAACTCCTGGCGGCGGAGCATGCCCGCGAAAGCCGCAAGCCGCATCATGGCCTTGATGCCTGGGAATGTGTCGTGCGGGCGGTGTTCCTGTGTTCCCAGTTGTCTGAGGAGAGCAGCCGGAAGATGCTCCCCCTGCTCGATCGGGCAATCGGACTGGCTCCCGA
>NZ_JAEQMY010000277.1 GCF_016743775.1 Microvirga aerilata
TCCGACCCGTGCTATGAAAAGACTTTCCGCTCTTGATGATCCGAGAGGGCCGGCTGGCGGGTCGCCTCCTCACAGACGAACTGTACGCCTTGACCATGGCGACCCTCCGAGGGCAGATTAAGCACCCCAGGGCGAGGTGTGACGATGCCTGCGGATCGTGAGCTTCTCAAACAAGCCTTGGATGAGCTGATCAGGTTGCAGACTGGTGCGGAGAACCCGAGAGGCTTCTTGGCTCAACTCTATGGCTGCGCCCTCACCGAATGGGCGGAACAGCTTGGCGTGGATCAAAGCAAACTCAACAGGCTGGTTCATGTCAGAGGAGCAGTATCCAATCGTCGGTCTCATTAGAGGCAAAACCGGATCGAGAGTGGTCATGGCGATAACCAACTGGCCGCAGCCCTGTGACGTTCCGGCCGCTGGCCGTTCCGCACCTGAAGCTGAGGTGTATCCTGGGCCAACCGATCTCTTTTGGAATGGAGGCGGCAATGGCTCGCGTCACCGCAAAGGTTCTCGGACTCTGCGTGTGGCTTCTGGTTACCCTGTGGGCCGCTCCGGTCTATGCGGACCCATTCTTCGTGCGGGTCTACGGCAGGACTTACAAGGTTGATCCGCGGTATCCATCCAATGAGCTGAAAGGGCCCAAACCCCAAGAGGCTATGAGAGCCCTGCCGCCTGACCTCGCGAAAGGCCCCGGCTTCAGGCCCTCGCACAAGCAGGTGCTTGCCGAAGTCGAGGAAAGGGTCTGGATCACGCGCCACCAGCTCGAGAACGCACTGGGGAAGACTGCTGCCCAGGAAACAGGGAGCAACAGGGGCGACACGCAGGAGACCATGGAACGGCTCGCAACTGGAGCGGCGCAGGGCCGCTCGCCGGAGTTGCAGCAACTCCATGATCGCCATCAGGCCCTGAACCTTCTTGTGCGGGAGTTGCGACGGTCGATGGACCTGCCGGTGAGAACGCCGGAATCTGGGTTCTCCCGGCCCACACTGTCGCCCGAGATTGAAGCCAGCTATCGCAGCCTGAACTTCGATCCCGTGGACGCCTACTACAGCTTCCGGCGCGTCAAGGCTGCGTTTCGTTCAGGCGATCTGCAACTCCTCGCTCGCGTCGCGCACTATCCGCTGGCGGTGACAGGAAAGGTCCGGCGCAGCATTCGCAACCGCGACCAGCTCATTGCGGCGAAAGAAGTGCTTATGGCCCCGCCCATCCGAGAGGCCGTCGCCCAATCCACCTTTGAGAGCGTCTTCGTCCGCGACAAGGGGATGATGCTTGGTGAAGGAGCGGTCTGGATCACCCTCGATAGGACAGGTTTTGGGGTCGGAGCCATCAACCTGGAGTGAACGCCGCGACACCGCTGTGATCCTACGCCGGGA
>NZ_JAEQMY010000278.1 GCF_016743775.1 Microvirga aerilata
GTAATTACCCACGCCCTGTTTCGCACTGAGGTTCAGGCGGACACAGTCTGAAGGATTGTCTTGAACGCGTTGGTCTGCGGGCCGAGGCGCGCCGTGTCAACGACCGTGCGAATGTCCGCCTCGCCCTCAGCGGCCCACATAGCCCGGTAGCCATTGGTCACCTTGCGCTGAATGACGGCGGGTCTGAGCGCGCGTTCGCAGGCGTTGTTCGTCGCCTCGACCAAGCCGGGCCAGTGGGCGAAGGTCAGAAGCTGATCGCAGGCGCGCCGGACCTTGCTCTGAAGGGCACGGGCCAGATCGCACGATGTCGGCGTGGCCAGGATCGCGTCCAGACTGCGCTCCAGGGCCCGGCGCTTGCGAGCGAGAGTTGAGGCGGCCAGCGTTGCGACCTCCTCCGCAAGGGCGAAGGCCCGGTGCAGCCATGCTTAAGACGCAATGGCAGGACATCCGCGCTCGCCTCATCGGCATAAGCAATGTCGCGGGAAAGATGGGCCAGGCAGGTCTGGTGGGCATCCGCGTGGCCCTGCTGCGCGCTGTGGCGGTCGGAGCACCAGACCTCGGGCCGGTGCCCATCCATCATCGTCCGGACCACGAGGGCGCCCCGGGTTGGGGAGGCGCGATGGACCACCGCCTCCGAGCAGCGAAACACCCAATGATAGGCGTTAGAGCCCTCGATCCGGACACCGGTCTCATCGGAAGCGACGACCCGGGCCTGGCGCAATGCGGCCACCGCCTGTGCCCCGCCCTCGGCAAAGCGCCCCTGCGCCCGGCGCAGCAGGTTCATCAGCCCACCCCGGCTAAGCGTCAGACCGAACAGGTCGGCGAAAGCGCTTTGCAGCCGCTCGTAAGAAAGGGCCTGGAAGGTCTTCAAGTAGGTGGCCATGGCATGGATGCGCGGCCCGAACGGCGTCCCCTTGGCGGCGTCGGGCACGGGCGCAACGACCCGCGTTCCACAGGTCGGACAGCGCACTGCCAGGCGCCGATGGCGCTCGATCCACGGCTTGATGGCGGGCAGCTCGATCGTGTCGTGTTCGCTCACGGTCTCGGTCTGGAGATCGGTCGCCAGCCTGGTACAGCAGCATGGGCAGTGGTCCGGCTGATGGTCAATGAGGCCATCGACATCCGGGCTCATGGCGCGGCTGTGCCCGTCATGCCCCGGCTTGGCGCCACCGGGCTTGGCCTGATCCCGACGCTCCTTGCGATCCATCGAGGGCGGCTTCGAGGACGTGCGCGAGGTCTTCTGCGGCCGCTGCAGCCGCAGCACCAGCTCGATCAGCTCTTCCTTGCTCAGACGCTCAAGATCGCTGCGGCCCATGACAGCAAGGAATCAGCGAAATCCAGTTCGCGCAAGGGCCTGGGTAATTAC
>NZ_JAEQMY010000279.1 GCF_016743775.1 Microvirga aerilata
CTAGCACTACTTTGGCAGGTAAGAGGAACCGGGCGAACCCCATCAACTTTTCTCGTTGAAGGATTTTGCGCGGGAGGTCGTCATGAGCACCTCAGTGGCGTGGGAGCACGAACTTCAATCCTGGCTTGAACCCTTCCTCACCCACTTGCATCACCCAGCCCGCCGCCGCATGTGTCCGCTCTATGTGGCAGGCCTGATTGGCCCCGGTGAGCGCAAAAGCCTGCAGCCCATCGCGGCTCGGCTTGCTCCTGTCGGCTACGACCAGCTGCATCACTTCGTGTCCGTGGGGCCCTGGGATGAGGCCCCGCTGGAGGCCGAACTGCTGGCGCAGGCCGATCGGCTTGTGGGTGGCCCTGAGGCTGTCCTGGTGATCGATGACACCGCTTTGCCGAAGAAAGGCACCCACTCGGTGGGTGTTGGTCCGCAGTATGCCGGGGCGGTGGGCAAGAACGCCAACTGCCAGGTGCTGGTTTCCCTCACGCTGGCCAAAGATGAGGTGCCGATCCCCGTCGCCTTGCGCCTGTTCTTGCGTGATACCTGGGTCAAGGATCCCGAGCGCCTGCTGCGCGCCGGTGTGCCCGAGCCCTTCTGGACGGAGTGCTCGAAGCCGCAGATCGCACTGGCTGAGCTCCAGCGTGTCATGCAGGCTGGCATGAGCTTCGCGGCGGTGCTGGCCGATGCCGGCTATGGCATCAGCGCGCCCTTCCGGCAGGCGCTCACGGCTTTGGGGTTGCGCTGGGCGGTGGGCACCGTGCGCATTCAGAAGGTTTATCCGGCCGATGTGCAGATGGTGGCCTCCACCACCACGCGCGGACGACCCCGCAAGACGCTGGTTCCGGATGGCGAAGCGGTTTCGGCCGAGGCCATGCTGGCTAAGGCATCATGGCGCCGGATTACCTGGCGGCGTGGCACCAAGGGGCCGTTGCGGGCGAGGTTTGCCGCCACGCGTGTGCGGGTGGCTGATGGACCGGCGGTTCAGGTGCGTGGGCATGCCGCCCAGCACCGGCCAGGCGACGAGGTGTGGTTGGTGGGTGAGCACCGCTCGTCGGGGGAGCGCAGGTACTACCTGTCCAACCTGCCGCCCGACACGCCATTGAAGCAACTGGCGTCTCTCATCAAGGCACGATGGGTGTGTGAGCAGGCGCATCAGCAACTCAAGGAAGAGCTTGGGCTCGATCACTTCGAGGGCCGCTCGTGGCGCGGGCTGCACCGGCATGCATTGCTGACGCTGATTGCCTATCTGTTCCTGCAGCATCTGCGTCTGCGGGCAGCCACAGGGGAAAAAAGAAAAGTCAGCGGACCACCACCGCAACCCAGCTTGCCGGCTAACCGGCGCAT
>NZ_JAEQMY010000027.1 GCF_016743775.1 Microvirga aerilata
CTGATCAGAGCTTTGAGGCCATGATCTATCTCGCTGCCAGCTTCATGGCCCTGAAATGAATGTCCACACGCCTTAGTTAAGGGTCATTTCTGGTCGACTATTTTCCATTTGCTTTGACAATATTCTTCTATCCCAAATGAGTACTTCTTTCCCTCTTCTGAAATCCTGCTGTAATGGGTAGGTGTTGCTCATTTGCAATATGATTCTCTAAAGGAAGGGGCGTAAGTTTCCCGCGTGAATCCTCACACACGGGGTTACGGTCATGAGAAAGTGCGTTCTAAGCCTCCTCACAGGGGTTGCGGGCCTTACGCTTGCTGCATCCGCTGTCTCTGCTGCGGACCTCCCGGCCCGCGAAGCTCCCCCTCCGGCGCCGTTCGTGGCGGCGGCTCCCGTTTTCACATGGACCGGCTTTTACGGCGGCGTGAATGCCGGCTGGGGCTGGCGCAGCGACGATGAGGAATCCGTCGTACTGACCCCCGGCCCCGGCACGCCGGGCCTTGCCGGCACGCTGGTCTTCCCGGACAACGAGGATGGCGGCTTCACCGGCGGCGCCCAGATCGGCTACAACTACCAGATCGGCTCCTTCGTGGTCGGTCTCGAGACGGATATCCAATGGGCCGACACGGGCGATGACGAAGAGGTTCTCTTCACCCCCGGTCCAGGGTCCAGCGGCGTCTTCGTCCCGGGCACGTTCGAGAACAACGACACCGATTGGTTCGGTACTGTGCGGGCCCGGGTGGGTATCGCGCTCGATCGCTTCCTGATCTACGGCACCGGCGGTTTCGCCTATACGGACGAGAATACCGGCTGGGTCGTGGGCGGCGGCGTGGAATGGGCTCTGCCCGTGACCCTGTTCGGCTCCTCGGCGGTGACCTTCGGGGTGGAGGGCCTGTGGCTCAGCTTCGAGGATGACGACAACGGCGACAGAACCATCGGAACGTTCACCCCGGCCGGGGGAGGCGCACCTGTTGCGGTCTCGTTGCCTGCCGATGATGACGATCAGGACTTCTTCGTCGCCCGCGCCAAGCTGAATTTCAAGTTCGGCACCTATTAGGGTTCCGCGTACCAGAAACGAGAAAGGCCTGGGGCCGAGCCCCAGGCCTTTTTGCAGTTTGCCGTTTACCCAAGCGACCTGCGCCGTATGGGTAAGAATAAATGGCCGCGACCGTCCTTAAATGGATCTATGGTCGCGGCCCCGGCCCGTAGTTGCCCCCACGGGAAGTTTATGCCTAGACCTCGAAAACGTGACCTCAATGAGGCGCCAGCTAGGCCATGAAATTTTTTCAAACTTTTTTGGAACCAACTCTCAGCGCCGGCGTTGGTATGCATCTCCGGTCTTTTTTGCCCCTACGGCCGGACACCTTAGAGCACCCTTATGGGTGCTCTTTCTTTTTGTGCCTTCCGGTTTCAGGGCTGCGAATCATCGTCAAGCTTGAGCTTATGAAGGCTGAGTCCGGTGTTCAACCCGTTGGATTCCAAGAACTTCCGAATTTTCATGAATGCCCGTCCGGCAGCAGGCGCATGCTGCCTCAATCGTATTTTCGCTCGTCCGCGATCGCCTTGCCGTCGTTGGGAAGGCTCCCGGGGCCGGTGAGGTTCACCTGACCTTTCAGCTTGGCGATGTTCTGGAGCGTCGCGCCCACGGCTGCGGCAAGTTCTGCACTCGGCGCTGCCGTTTCGGCCATGAGCGTCATGATGTCCGTCTCTCCCTCCCGGGTGACCACGAGGCGCAGGCGGCCGAGCTCCGGATGGCGCCGGGCCACTTCCGCCACCTGTTCGGGGCGGACGAACATGCCCTTGACCTTGGTTGCCTGATCGGCTCGGCCCAGCCAGCCCCTGATGCGCATGTTGGTGCGCCCGCAGCCGCTGAGCCCCGGCATCGCGGCCGTCAGATCCCCCAGGGCAAGACGGAGAAAAGGACGGTGCGGATCGAGGGTGGTCACGACGATCTCGCCCACGTCGCCCTCCGGCACAGGGTCGCCGGTTCCGGGGCGGACGATCTCGACGATGATGTCCTCGTTCACGACAAGCCCTTCGCGGGCGGAGGTCTCATAGGCGATGAAGCCGAGATCCGCCGTGGCATAAGCCTGATGGGCCTCGATGCCCTTTGCCGAGAACTCCTCCTGCAGGGATTTCGGGAAGGCCGCGCCTGAGACGAGCGCTCTCTTGATGGAGGACATGTCGCGTCCGCCCGCCTCAGCCCCGTCGAGGAGGATCTTGAGAAAATCCGGCGTTCCGCAATAGGAGACGGGGCGATAGGCCTCGATCAGCTCGAACTGCTGCTCGGCGTTGCCGGGGCCGGCGGGAATGACCGCGCAGCCCAGCGCCCGCGCTCCGGAGTCCATGATGAAGCCGCCCGGCGTCAGGTGATAGCTGAAGGTGTTGAGAACCACGTCGCCCCGGCGGAAGCCGGCAGCGAAGAGCCCCCGCGCCGAGCGCCACGGATCCGCCTGGGCCCCTTCCGGCTCGAAGATTGGGCCCGGGGAAGTGAAGAGGCGGCCGAACGAGCCTGGCGCATCGTGCACGAAACCGCCAAAGGGCAGGGCGGTCCTCTGCAGGCCGGGCAGCTCGGCCTTCCGCAGGATGGGCAGGCGGGCAAGGGCCTCGCGGCTCGTGACGGTGTCGGGATCGATCCCGCGAAGGCGCTCCGCATAAGCCGGCGCTGCGGCAGCCCGCTTCAGGATTTCCGGCAGGCGCGCAAAGAGCGAGGCTTCCCGCTCGGCGGGATCGCGGGTTTCCAAAGCGTCGAGGTGATGGGTCACCGGCTGGTTTCCATGTTCATGAGATCTTACGCCAGCCAGCGCTTGCGGCGCTTGTAGCTCTTCACGGCGCGAAACGACTTCCGGTCTCCTTCGGAAACGCCGAGGTAGAATTCCTTCACATCCTCGTTCTCGCGCAGCATCTGCGCGGGACCGTCCATGACCACGCGGCCGGTCTCGAGAATGTAGCCGTAGGTGGCGTATTTCAGGGCCATGTTGGTGTTCTGCTCGGCGAGCAGGAAGGACACGCCCTGCGTGTCGTTGAGCTTGTGGACGATCTCGAAGATCTCTTCCACGATCTGCGGTGCAAGGCCCATGGAGGGCTCGTCCAGCAGGATCATGGACGGATTCGACATCATGGCCCGGCCGATGGCGCACATCTGCTGCTCGCCGCCGGAGGTGTAGCCCGCCATGGAAGTGCGCCGCTGCTTGAGGCGCGGGAAGTAGTCGTAGATGGCCTCGAGGTCGCGGCGGATGGCGGCATTGCCGTCACGGCGCGTGAAGGCGCCGGTCAGGAGATTCTCCTCGATGGTGAGATGGCCGAAGCAATGCCGGCCTTCGAGAACCTGGATGCAGCCGCGCCGCACCAGTTCGTTGGGCGACAGGCGGTCGACCCGCTCGCCCTTGAACTCGATGGTGCCCTTGGTCACCTCGCCGCGCTCTGCCCGCAGCAGGTTGGAAATGGCTTTCAGCGTCGTCGTCTTGCCGGCGCCGTTCGCGCCGAGCACAGCCACGATGCCGCCCTTGGGCACATTGAGCGAGACGCCTTTCAGCACGAGGATCACGTGGTCGTAGACGACTTCGATGTTGTTGACGTTCAGGACGATCTCCGCGGGTTGCGGATGATCCTGAGGGTGCGTTTGAACGGCGCTCGTCATCGGCGGCTCTCTCCATCTTTCCCTCTCCCCTTGGCGGGAGAGGGTGCCCTGCGAAGCAGGGTGGGAGAGGGGCTGTGCTCGTCATCAGACGCCCCTCTCCCGGCTCATTCCATTCGCCACCCTCTCCCGCGAAGGGGAGAGGGGTAAGTCCTTAGCTCGCCTTGTCGCAGGCTTCCGTGCGCTTGGGCCATCCGGCGTTCTTCTCGGAATAGTCCTTGGCGGCGGCTTCGAGCTGGCCGCGAACCTGTTCGGTCATCGGCTCGATGGGGTTGGAGATCTTCACCCATTTCGTGCCGTCCCATTCCTGCATGAACGCGGCGCGGTGGCCGTTATGGTCCGCGCAGGACAGAACGAGCTGGTCGGTGAAGCCCTCAAGCCCGAGCTCCTTCAAGCGGGCCGGATCGAGCTTGATGTTCTCCATGCCGCGCCGCACGTCCTCGCCGGTCACGGCCTTCTTGCCCGTGAGCTTCTGGGCCGTGGCGATGCCCTCCGCGATCAGCAGCGAGTTGTAGACGCCGCGGTTGTAGAGAAGCTCGCCCACCTTGTCCTTGGGAGCCTTCGAGAGGCCCTTGTCGACCACGTGCTTCTGGATGTCCTGGATCGCCGGGAAGTTCGCGCCCACCGCGTGCCAGTTCAGCATCTTGAAGCCCTTGGCGCCTGCGCCGCCGCTCCTGGCGTCATCCTCGCCCGGCCACCAGACGGAGTAGAACTTGTCCATCGGATAGCCTGAGCGCACGGCTTCCTTGATCGCCGCGCCGTTCATGGAGCCCCAGCCCCACATGATCATGTAGTCCGGCCGGTCGCGGCGGGCGCTGAGCCACTGCGACGACTGGTTCTGCATGTCCTGGGCGGCAACCGGATAGAGCGCCACCTCGAAACCATACTGCTTCGCCAGTTCCTGGAGCAGCGGGAGCGGCTCCTTGCCGAAGCTGGCGTCGAGATGCAGGAAGCCGATCTTCTTGCCCTTCAGCTTGTCGAGGCCGCCTTCCTTCTCGCCGATATATTTGACGATCATGGACAGGCCGTCCCAGTAGGTGGCCGGCGGGTTGAACACCCAGGGGAAGATGTCGCCTCTGGCCGAGGCCGAGAGGCCGTAGGCCATGGACAGGATCGGGATCTTGTCCACGGAAGCGCGCGGGATGAGCGGCAGGGTGATGCCGGTGGACCATGGGTTGACCACGACCGGGTTCTTGCCCTTCACGGATTCGTAGCACTCGACCCCCTTCTTGGTGTCGTAGCCGGTCTCGCACTCCTCGAGAACGAGCTTCACGCCGCCGATGCCGCCGTCGCGCTCGTTCAGCATGCGCAGATAATCGTGCATGCCGTCGGCGATGGGCGTGCCGGATCCGGCGAAGGGACCGGTGCGGTAGGTGAAGAGGGGAACATAGACCGAGTCCTGCGCGAAGGCCGGCAGGGCAGTGCCGGCGAGCAGGGTCGCGGCGACGAGCTTCAGGCTTAGTTTGTGGAACGACATTTTTGCGTTTCCTCCCATTATATTCGGCCTAAGGCCGAAATCTTGTTCAGTTCCCGTCTCCATGGTCCGGCCGTCAGTAGGGGAACGGCCAGGCCAGGAGCTTCTGTTTGCCGATCTGCCAAAGCCGCGCGAGTCCGTGCGGTTCGACGATCAGGAAGAAGATGATGAGCGCGCCCACGATCATGAAGCGCAGATGCTCGATGACGTCGGAGCCCACCGTGATGCCGAAGGGCGACATGACCGCAGGCAGCACGATCCCGAGGACGATCGGCAGGATGAAGATAAGCGCGGCGCCGAAGAACGAGCCGATGAGGCTGCCCAACCCGCCGATGATCACCATGAAGAGGATGAAGAAGGACTGGTTGATGTTGAACACGTCGTATTCCGCGCCGCCATACCAGAGGAAGACGAGCAGGGCGCCGGCGACGCCGCAGTAATAAGACGAGACGGCAAACGCCAGGAGCTTCGTCTGGAGCGGGCGGATGCCCATGAGTTCGGCCGCCAAATCCATGTCGCGGATCGCGATCCACATGCGCCCGATGCGGCCGTGGACGAGGTTCGAGGCAAGCCATGTGAGCAGGATCACGATGGTGAGCACCACCAGGTAGCGCACCTGCGGCGTGGCGTTCGGGCCCATGATCGGAACGCCGAACAGGGTGCGCAAGGGGGCGTCGAGCGCGCCCGAGACGTTGTAGTTCACGAGCCACGGAATGCGGATGAAGCACCACTGCAGGAAGAACTGGGCGGCAAGCGTCGCCACCGCCAGGTAGAAGCCCTTGATGCGCAAGGACGGCAGCCCGAAGAGAGCGCCGATGCCGGCGGAGAAGAAGCCCGACACGAAGATCCACACGATCACGTTCACGCCGGGAAAAGCCGTCATCAGCTTGTAGCAGGCATAGGCTCCCACGCCCATGAAGGCGCCCGTTCCGAGCGAGAGAAGGCCCGTATAGCCGGTGAGGATGTTCAGCCCGATGGAGGCGAGCGAGAACACCAGGAACGGGATCATCACCGCCTGGAGCAGGAAGCTGTTGCCCAGGAACGCGAGGGCATAGGCGGCCAGGATGATGAGGCCGATGCCGATGCGGTCCTCGCGCAAGGGGAAGATCGCGCTGTCCGCGACGTAGTTGGTCTTGAACTGGCCGGCCTCGCGGTAGAGCACTTGAAGGATTCTCCCTTAGATCCGTTCGATGATCTTCTCGCCGAACAGCCCCTGCGGCCTGTAGAGCAGGAAGAGGAGGGCGATCACGTAGGCAAGCCAGGTCTCGACGCCACCGCCGACGAGCGGCCCCCAATAGAACTCGCCGAGCTTTTCGCCGATCCCGATGATGAGCCCGCCGATGATGGCGCCCGGAATGGACGTGAAGCCGCCGAGGATGAGAACCGGCAGCGCCTTGAGGGCGATAACCTGGAGCGAGAACGACACGCCCGAGCGCGCGCCCCACATGATGCCGGCGACCAGTGCCACGATACCGGCGGCAAACCACACGATCACCCAGATCTGGTTGAGCGAAATGCCCACCGACAGCGCCGCCTTGTGGCTGTCCGCCACCGCGCGCAGGGCCCGCCCGACGCGGGTCTTCGAGAAGAACACGGCGAGCAGGGCGATCATGATCGAGGCGATGACGGCGGCGGCGATGTCGAGATGCTGGAAGCGCACCATGCCGCCCAGCATGTCCAGTTCCGTCGTGCCCTGCGGCAGGAAGAGCGCGTCCGTGATCATCTCCTTCGGGTTGCCGCCGAAAATGAGCTCGCCGAAACCGATGAGGAAATAGGTGAGCCCGAAGGTCGCCATGAACAGGATGATGTCGGGCTGGTTGACCAGGGGGCGCAAGACAACCCGCTCCACCACGATGGCCAGAACCAGCATGACGAGCACCGCGAGGATGAGCGCCAGGAATGCGGGTACGCCCTTCTCGTAGAGGCCCACCAGGGTCAAGGCCGAGAACACGACCATGATGCCCTGCGCAAAGTTGAACACGCCGGAGGCCTTGAAGATCAGGACGAACCCTAAAGCGATGAGCGCATAGAGCACGCCCGAGACCAGGCCTTCCCAGAGCGTCTGGATCAACAGGTCCGGCGCTTCGCCCATGAAGACGAACGGTTCGATGAAGACCTTATAGAGAATGTCCATCGCCCGCCCTCAATGCGCCACGCCGAGATAGGCATCGATGACGCGCTGGTCGCGCTTCACCTCGTCGGGGGTGCCGTCCGCGATCTTGCGGCCGTATTCCAGCACCACCACCCGGTCGGAAAGGTCCATCACCACGCCCATATCGTGCTCGATGAGCGCGATGGTGGTGCCGTATTGCTGGTTCACCTCGATGATGAAGCGGGACATGTCTTCCTTCTCTTCGAGGTTCATGCCGGCCATGGGCTCGTCGAGGAGAAGAAGCTCCGGCTCCATGGCGAGCGCGCGCCCGAGCTCGACCCGCTTCTGCAGCCCATAGGGCAGCCGCCCCACGGGGGTCTTGCGGATGTGCTGGATCTCGAGGAAGTCGATGATCTCCTCCACGAAACGGCGATGCTCGATCTCCTCCTTGATGGCCGGGCCATGGCGGAAGAGCTGCCAGAAGAAGTTCGACCGCATCTTGATCGAGCGTCCGGCCATGATGTTGTCCAGCGTCGACATGCTCTTGAAGAGAGCGACGTTCTGGAACGTGCGGGCGATGCCGCCGCGCGCGGCCTCGTAGGGGCGCATCTTCGGGCGCCTCACGCCCTTGAACGTGATGCGCCCGTCCGTCGGATAGTAGAAGCCGTTGATGCAGTTGAGCATCGAGGTCTTGCCGGCCCCGTTCGGGCCGATGATCGCGCGGATCTCGCTCTTGCGGATATCGAAGGACACGTCGGTCAGCGCCTTCACGCCGCCGAAGCCGAGCGACACGTTCTCGACCGCAAGCAGCACGTCGCCCTTGGTCATGACTGGATGATCGGGCGCTCTCATTCTGCGGCCTCCGGGAGGGATGTGGCATGCTCAACCGGATAAGGCTTCATGTCCTTGATCTTGACGCGCGCGGAAATCACGCCCTTGCGGCCGTCCTCGAAGGTGACCTCGGTGGAGATGTCGGCCTCGGTCGAGCCGTCGTAGAGGGCCTGGATGAGCGGGGCGTAGCGCTCCGCGATGAAGCCGCGGCGCACCTTCTGGGTGCGCGTCAGCTCGCCGTCGTCGGCATCGAGCTCCTTGTGCAGGATGAGGAAACGCTTGATCTGCGCGCCGCCCATGCGGGGCTCGGAGGCGAGTGAGCGGTTCACCTCGTCCACATGCTTCTCGATCATCTCGTAGATGCGCGGGTGGCCGGCAAGCTCCTGGTAGGAGGCGTAGGTCACGCCGTTGCGCTCCGCCCAGTTGCTCACCGCCACAAGGTCGATGTTGATGAAGGCAGCCACGTGGTCGCGCCCGTCGCCGAAGCAGACGGCTTCCTTGATGTTGGGGTAGAACTTGAGCTTGTTCTCCAGGTATTTCGGCGGGAAAAGCGAGCCGTCCCGCATCTTGCCCACGTCCTTGGCCCGGTCGATGATCTTGAGGTGGCCGTTCTGGTCGAAGAAGCCGGCGTCGCCCGAATGCACGAAGCCGTCCGGCGTCTTCGTCTCCGCCGTCTTCTCGTCGTCCTTGTAGTAGCCCACGAAGACGCCCGGCGAGCGGTAGAGCACCTCGCCGTTGTCGGCGATGCGGATCTCGACCTGCGGGGCAGGGCGGCCCACCGTGTCGGCGCGGATCTCGCCGTTGGGCTGCATGGTGATGTACACGGACGCTTCCGTCTGGCCGTAGAGCTGCTTCAGGTTCACGCCGATGGAGCGGTAGAAGCGGAATATCTCAGGCCCGATAGCCTCGCCCGCCGTGTAGCCCACCTTCACCCGCGTCATGCCGAAGCGGTTGCGCAAGGGAGCATAGACGAGCACGTTGCCGACCTTCCAGAGGAAGCGATCCCACGCGCCGACGCCCGGCTCCCGGTTGAGGATCTTCTCGCCGACCTTGTTGGCGTGGCCGATGAAGTAATGGAACATGCGGCGTTTCAGGGCGCTCGCATCCTCGATGCGCACCATGGTGAGGGTCAGCATGCTTTCGAAGACCCGCGGCGGAGCAAAGACGTAGGTGGCGCCGACCTCGCGGCGGTCCTCCGCGATGGTCTCCGGGTTCTCGGGGCAGTTGACGCACAAGCCTGACAGGATGGCCTGCGCATAGGAGAAGATATGGTCGCCGACCCAGGCGATGGGCAGGTAGGCGATGATCTCGTCGGTCTCGTCGAGCTTGTCGAAGTCGCAGCCGATCTCGGCGGCGGCGATCACCGCGTCCGAGGTGAGCATCACGCCCTTGGGCCGCCCCGTGGTGCCGGACGTGTAGAGGATGATGGCGAGGTCCGAGCCTTTTCCGTCCTGGAGCGCCCGCTCCGCCTCCTCGGCCTCCTGCGGCCTCGCCAAGCGCGCCCGGCCTTCCTCCACGACGGATTGGATGGAGTGGAGGCGGGTGTGGTCGTAGTCCCTCAGGCCCTTCTGCTCGTCGTAGAGCACCTGCTGCAGCAGCGGCAGCTGGTCGGAAACGGAGAGAAGCTTGTCCACCTGCTCCTGATCCTGCACGGCCGCATGGGTGACCTCCGCATGGGCCAGCACATAGGCCATCTCCTCGGCGACCGAGTCCGCATAGACCGGGATCGGGATCGCGCCGAGCCATTGGGCGGCGGCGATGCTCCAGTAGAGATAGGGGCGGTTGTACCCGATGACGGCGATCTTGCCGCCGCGCTTCAAGCCCAGGGACTGGAGGCCGCTGGCATAGGCCCGGACGATCTCATGCACCTCGCCCCAGGTCCAGGACTGCCAGATCCCAAGATCCTTGTGCCGAAACGCGGTGCGGTTCGGGCGTATGCGCGCATTGCGCGCCAACAGTTTGGGGAATGTATCCGCGCGCGCGTCCGCAGCCGTCGTCAACGACGTCAACCTCCCTGAGACCGCGCTTCGAAAGGCGCGGCATGGCTTCGTTTCCTCTGGCGCATGGTTGGCCCATGCAACCTGCCGGTCTGCGCCGGCTCTCTTTCAAGAACTTCGTCGGGAGGTATTCTGTCGTGCCCGTCCTGCAACGGCAAGGCGCTCGCCCCCACTACCATGGGCTAATACGCCGCCGGCCGCTTCAGCGGGGGCAACGGAACTCTTCTCGAACGATTCTCCGGGCGGTCTTAAGGCACGGCCGTCAGCGCTGCAGGCTCGATCTCGTCGGCCCGCACCAAGCGCTCCGCCCCAACCGTGTTCTTGACGCGGTAGACGGGAAAGCCGTTCGCCTGCGGGACGAGGCAGACGATGCAATAGGTGCGGTGATCCGCATAGCCTGAGGAAGGGCGAGTGATCCGGACAAGCTGCCCGATGTGGAATTTGCTTTGCATCAGCGCCTCCAGAACCCCTGGAATACGGTGAGCCCGACCATGCTCGGTCTTGGGATCACGTATCCTGCATCTGTCCGTGGTCGTCCGGATCAAGAATGAGGCCTGAGGCAAAACGATGGCAATGGCGCCATTCCTGGTCACATGTTCGTCCACGAACAGGAACCTGGCGGATAAAAAAAGCTAAACGGGCTGCCGATGCATCAACCTATCTAAGCTGGGCAGGCGCATGGCCCTGGGCGACTGCTGGCGCATTCGGCCCAGGGCCATGTCTGGGGAGAAAACAGGCGCCGCCTTACTGCGCCGGCGGGCCTGCAGGACGGCCCGGCGTGGCGGGGGCGGTGTTGTTGGCGGGCGGATTGTTGTTGTCCGTGCTTCCGGTCTGGTCCGGTCCATCGTCTCCGCAGGCGGTCAGGGCGAGCAGAGCTGCCAGGGGCAGGATCATTCGAAGTCGCATGCTTGTCTCCTCTCTTGGTGGGGTTCAACTCGCAGGCGGCAGCGAGGTTCACTGCCAGTCATGCCGCCGATGCAGGGCCGATATTCACCGTGGCGCTTCAGGTCAGACCGGTTTGATCGGCATCGTCACCACGAAGCGAGCGCCCGTGGGCTGGTTGGCGCCGGCTTCCACCTGAGCCTGAAGCTGGCGCGCCGTGTTCACGATCAGGCGTGAGCCCAGGCTTTGACGCTGCTTGGAAAGATCGAAGCCCGCGGGAAGCCCGATGCCCTTGTCGGCGATCTCGAGCCGGAGCTGCCCGCTGCCGTCGGAAAGCCGAACCAGGACCGTTCCGCCGCCGCCTTCCGGATAGGCATATTTGAAGGCGTTCGTTACGATCTCGTTCAGCAAGAGCCCAAGAGAGATGGCCCGATCCGTAGAGACCATGACCGACTGGCCATGGAAATCCAGGCGATGCTCGAGGGCGGTCTCCTGAAGCTTGCGGCAAAGGTCGTTCAGGAAGCTGCACAAGTCGACGCTCTGGGCGTCATATTGCCGCCAGAGCCGGTCATGGATCTGCGCGATGGTCTGGACGCGCGCATAGGCGTCCTCCAGGGCCTGCTTCGCCTCCGCACTGGCGGTCGAGCGGGATTGCAGTCCCAGGAGGCTTGCAACCAGCGCCAAGCTGTTCTTCACCCGATGGCTCACCTCCTGGGTAATCAGGTGTTGCCGCTCCTCCGCCTCGCGCTGCTCGGTGATGTCCGTGTTGGTGCCGAACCAGCGCAGGATCTTGCCGTCAGCGTCGCGGATGGGCAGGGCTCGGGAGAGGAACCAGCGATAGGAACCGTCCTTGCCCAGGATCGGGAAAGTGTCCTCCCAGGGCTCGCCCGACTCGAACGAGCGCCGGATGCGCTCGACCACGCGCTCAACGTGATCGGGATGATGCAGCGAGCGCCAGCCCCAGCCTTTGATCTCCTCGAAGGTGGCGCCGGTGTAGTCGAACAGGCGCTGGTTATACCAGTAGATCGAGCCGGACGCGTCCGCCATCCAGGCGAGCTGCGGAATGGAGTTGGCCAGGGTGCGGAAGCTCGCCTCGCTCTCCTGCACGGCCGCCTCGATCCTGATGCGCTCGATGGCCACGCCCAGGATGTTGGCGGCGCCTTCCATGAAGGCCACATCGGCTTGGGTGAACTTGCTCTCCTGCGGGCTGTCGACCTCCAGAACGCCGAAGGGCCACTCCCGGCCCCGTATCGGCACGTTGATGGCCCGGCGCACACCGTGCTCGACCATGATCTGAGAAGCGCGAAACCGGTCCTCGCCCTCGGCCGCTGCCGCCCCGAGATGACTTGAAAGGACCGATTCGCCCGTTCGGAAGGCATAGCCCGCAGCGGAGCCGAGGTCGGCTCCCACAAGAGCCTGTCCGACGACCCCCGGCCTCCAGCCGATGCCGGCGCGCACGAAGAGCTTGTCCTGCTCCGGCCGAAATTCCAGCACCTTGGACAGCTCGCTCCCAAGCCCGTTGGCGCTGATGCGGCTTGCCTCCTGCAAGAGGACGTCGAGGTCCATGGCCTGAAGGGCGAAGAGGCCGAAACCCGCCAGGATTTCCTGCTGGCGCAGCCTATAGGCCAGCTCTTCGGATTTCTGGGGCACGGTGAGGATTGCGGCTCCTCTGGAAGGCGATGTGCTGGTGCTCACGGGCAAAACTTGTCGCAATGGGAAAGGGACAGACCGGCCAATCCAAACGAATGCCCTTGGCCCTCTGTTCCCACGGACGCAACCTGCCCCGATGCATGGCTGCCTTGGGCTCGACCGCTGGAACAGCCACCGGCATGGCGAATTGACTTGGTCTGATAGCCTTGACCTGCAACCGGTGGAGCCCACGATGTTGAATGGCTTGCGTGTCCTCGTCGTCGAGGACGATCCTGCAATCGCAACGGACATCAGCGACCTGATCGAGCGGGCGGAAGGCGAAGTGGTCGGTCCCGTCGGATCGCTGCGCGAGGCCAAGCAGACGGTCCGGACCGACCAGTCCATCGACGCGGCGGTGCTCGACGTCAACTTGGGCGACGGGGACATCACGCCCGTGCTGGAGAGCCTGCGCGCCCGCAATGTGGGCGTCGTGGTCTATACGGGAAGCAGCGGCCTGCCGTCTGGGGTGGGCGAGCGCCACCCGGATGTGGTCGTGCTCCAGAAGCCCGTGCAGCCGGGTCGGATCGTCGGAGAGATCCAGCGGGCGCGCCGCACGGTGGGCACGGCATAACGGCTTTCTGCCGCTACCCTTGAGCGATGGCGTGGAAGAAGCTTCCCGTCACGTGCCCCCTGCGGTGGCCGGCCGTTCCGAGATCGTTTCCTTCCGCGTCCGTGATGGCCGCGAAAGCTGCCTCACGGGCCGTGTCGCTTCGGGTGACCGAGGCATAGTGGAATTCGTGCCCGACGATGCGCCGGCCCGCCGCCCCGAGCACTCCGGCGTGGAGCAGATGGGCCACCCGGTAGCCGAGGTGCATCTTGCGCTTGGCGTAGCTCGTCTCGACCGGCAGGAGGCCCGCCATCCGATGCCCGTGGCCCTCTGCATCCTCGAGGGTGTCACCCAGCACCATGTAGCCTCCGCACTCCCCATGGACCGGGCGGGTCTCCGCAAAGCCGCGCACCCCTTCGAGAAAGCGCTGGGCGGCGGCGATCCTGCCGGCATGGAGCTCGGGATAGCCTCCCGGCAGCCAGCAGGCGTCGCAATGCGCCGGAGGCGGCTCGTCCGCCAGGGGGGAGAATGCCGTGATCTCGGCGCCCGCCGCCCGCCAGCCTGCAAGCACATGCGGGTAAACGAACGAGAAGGCCCGGTCTGACGCCAGGGCAATGCGCTGTCCCGGCGGCGGCAGGGGGATTGCTGGGCCTGCCGCCTCGAGCCGCGTCGGACCGGCGAGGGCCACGAGCCGGTCGATGTCGACCGCGCCTTCGACCGCATCGGCGAGCCGCTCCAGCCGCGCGTCGAGTTCCTCGGTCTCCCCCGCCTGCACGAGGCCGAGATGGCGCTCGGGCAGGGCGAGCGCGGTGTTGCGCATGAGCGCTCCGAGCACCGGCAGGCCGATGCGGGCCATGCCGTCCTCCACCAGCCTGCGGTGGCGTTCGCTCGCGACCTTGTTCAGCACGACGCCGGCCACTTCGATCCTCGGGTCGAAGCGGGCGCAGCCGAGCGCGACGGCGGCGGCCGATTGAGCATGCCCCGACACGTCGAGGACGAGGATCACCGGCCAGCCGAACAGGGCGGCGATGTCGGCGCTGGCGCCCGTGCGACCGACGTCCTGGCGGATGCCGTCGAAGAGGCCCATGGACCCTTCCGCAATGACAAGGTCCGCGCCGCCTGCCGCCTCGGACGCGATTGCGCCCAGAAGGGGCCTGCTCATCGCAAAGCTGTCGAGGTTGAAGCTCGGCGCACCGGTCGCTGCGGCATGAAAGGCCGGGTCGATATAGTCAGGCCCGCACTTTATGCCCCGCACACGGAGCCCGCGGCGCGCCAATGCTCTCTGGAGACCGAGCACGATGGTCGTCTTGCCCGATCCCGAGCGTGGTGCCGCGACGAGAAGGCCGGGGCTCGGGGTCACTGGGCGGCCTCGCTTCCAAACTCCAGGAGATGGTTGGCGATGGTTGAGCGAAAGGCCGCAATCGCCCCGATCGCCACGATGGCAGGGGAGCGGATGAGCCCTTCCTCGGCAAGCTTCGGCAGGGTTTCGAGGGTTGCCTCCACCACGCTCTCCTTCGCGGTGGTTGCCCCATGCACGGCGAGCGCGGGCGTGTTGCCCGCAAGGCCGCCGGCCAGCAGCGCGCTCACGATGCCGGGAAGACTCGACACGGCCATGTAGAGCACGATCGGCGCGCCCGTGCGGGCAAGCGACGCCCATTCGATCTCGGAGTCGGGCGCCGGATGGCCGGTGGCGAGGATCACCGCGTGGTTGGTCTTGCGCATGGTTGCGGGAACGCCATGGATCGCCAGCGAGGCGAGCCCGCTCGACACGCCCGGGATGATGCGAAACGGGATGCCGGCCTCGGCCAGCGCCAGGGCTTCCTCGCCGCCGCGCCCGAAGATGAACGGGTCGCCGCCCTTGAGCCGCAGCACCCGCTTGCCCTCGCGGGCGAGCAGAATGAGCCTCTCGCAGATGTCGCGCTGAACCGCCGAAGGCTTTCCGCCGCGCTTGCCGGCAAATTCGAGCGCGGCACCCTCGCGCGCATAGGACAGCACATTCGGCTCGACGAGGGCGTCATAGACGATGACGTCCGCTATCGCGAGGGCATTGAGGGCATGGATGGTGAGCAGGCCGGGATCCCCGGGCCCGGCTCCGACGAGCCAGACCGTGCCCGGTGCGAAGGGGGGCGTGAGGCGTGACAGCGACGTCATGCGAGCCTCCGCCCATGACCGGCGGCCAAGAGATAGCTATATGAAATCATAGGGACGATGTATGAGGCTGCATGGACGACAGTAAACCCGCCGGAACCCTGCGCCGCGGCTGGACCACGGGCGCCTGCGCTACGGCGGCTGCCAAGGCGGCGTATCTGGGATGGCGCACCGGCGATTTTCCCGATCCCGTCGAGATCGCGCTTCCCGGAGGAGCGCGACCCGCCTTCTCCCTTGCCGTCAACGAGATCTGCGAGGGCGGCGCGCGGGCCGCCGTCGTCAAGGATGCGGGCGACGATCCGGACGTGACCCATGGGGCGATGGTGGTTGCAAGCGTTCGCGCCGGAACGCCGGGAGCGGGGGTGACGTTCCGGGCCGGCAAGGGCGTCGGCACCGTCACCCGTGCGGGCCTGCCCCTGCCGCCCGGGGAGCCCGCCATCAATCCGGTGCCGCGCCAGATGATCCGGGACAACCTGGAGGAGGCGGCCCGCAGCGTGGGCGGCCCTCTGGACATCGACGTCGAAATCTCCATTCCGGGCGGCGAGGCCATCGCGCTCAAGACCCTCAATCCGAGGCTCGGCATTGTGGGCGGGCTGTCGATCCTCGGCACCACGGGTGTCGTGGTGCCCTATTCGTGCTCGGCCTGGATCCACAGCATCTACCGGGGCATCGACGTGGCGCGGGCCGGCGGCCTCGTTCATGTGGCGGGAGCCACGGGCTCCACGTCGGAGAAGGCCGTGCAGGCCCTGCACAACCTGCCGGACCATGCCCTCATCGACATGGGGGACTTTGCCGGCGGCATGCTGAAATACCTGCGCCGCAACCCGGTGCCGAAGGTCACCATCGCGGGCGGCATCGCCAAGATGACCAAGCTCGGCCAGGGCCTGCTCGACCTGCATTCGCGCTCGGGCGCCGTCGACCTCGCCTGGCTGTCCGAACGCCTTGCCGAGGTTGGAGCGGAGCCTTCCATTGTCGACTCTGCCGTTCAGGCCAACACGGCGCTCGAAGTGCTGGAAACCGCAAGCCGTCTGGGGCTCCCCCTCGGGGACATGGTGGCCCAGCATGCCTGGCGCACGGCCGCCAAGGCGCTGCGCGGCGCCGAGACTGCCCTGGAGATCGTGGTGTTCGACCGCAACGGTGCTCTCGTGGGACGCGTGCCGTTTCATCCGGTTGCCTGAAGCCACGTGCATCATCGGCTTCCTTCGCGGGCGCTCGGACGAAAGCGCCGATCATAGTCGGTCGAGTAGAGCGCGCTGTCGCGAAAGTCCTTGGCCTCAAGCGTGCGGCCGACCAGGATCAACGCGGTGCGTTCCAGCTTCTCGGCGCGAACCATGGCGGCAATCGTGGCAAGCGTTCCCTTCAGCACCCGCTCGTCCGGCCAGGATGCGCGCCAGACCACGGCGGCAGGGCAGTCGCCGCCGTAAGAGGGCAGAAGCTCCTCGACAACCTGCTCGATCACATGGATCGACAGGTGAATGGCAAGCGTCGCCTTCGTTTGGGCGAAGGCGGCAAGCCGCTCCGTGTCCGGCATGGCCGAGGCCCGGCCCGAGGTGCGGGTGAGCACCACGGATTGCCCAACCTCCGGCACCGTCAACTCGCGCCCGAGGGCTGCCGCCGCAGCGGCAAAGGCGGGAACGCCCGGGGTGATCGTGTAGGGGATGCCCAGAGCATCGAGGCGCCGGATCTGCTCGCCGAGCGCGCTCCAGATCGAGAGATCCCCGGAATGCAGGCGCGCCACGTCCTGCCCCAGCTCATGCGCCCGCACGAACTCGGCCGTGATCGCATCGAGATCCAAGGGAGCGGTGTCGACGAGGCGTGCGTCGGGCGGGCACCAGGCGAGGATTTCCGGCGGCACGATGGAGCCGGCATAAAGGCAGACCGGGCAGCGTTCCACCAGCGAGCGTCCGCGAACGGTGATCAGGTCGGCGGCGCCGGGACCGGCGCCGATGAAGTGAACCGTCATGGGCTGTTCTCCAGTCCCGCGAGAGCGCAGGTTGCCGAGGGCGAGGCGATGCGCTCCAGAATGAGTCTGCTCCCGGGTCCAGCCGCTGCGAGGGCTGCGGCTTCCGCGACGGATCCGACCCCATGGGCGGCGAGGGAGCGTGCCGATCGGGTGCGGACGCCTGGAGCGGCCGCGGCGAGGGCAGGCTCCTCAACCCGTGTGACGGTGACATCGAGCTGCCGGGCCGCTTCCGTGAAAGCGGGCAGGGCGGCGAGGGGCTCGATGGTTGCAAGACTGCTCAGCCCGGCGCGCGCAAGCGAAGCACGCGTCAGCGCCTGCTCCACGAGCGCCACGATCTCGTCGGCAGCAGCGCTGCGCCTGAATCCCAAGCCTGCCACGATCATGGCTTCGTCACCACCCATTGCGTGACGGGCATCGCCGCCCGCCAGCCGTGCATGCCGCCGACCCGCTCCAGACGCGAGAGCGCCAAGCGCCGCATCGTGCCGCCATGGCGAGCGTACAGCGTGCCCAGCAGCGTCTCGGTTTCGAGGGTCACCGCGTTGACCACGAGGCGTCCGCCCGGCTTGAGCGCCCCCCAGGCGGCCTCGAACACGCCGGCCTCCGACGCGCCTCCGCCGATGAACACCGCGTCCGGTGCGGGCAAGCCGGCGAGTGCGTCCGGCGCCTGCCCGAGCCGGATGTCGAGTGCGGTTGCGCCGAGTTCGAGCGCGTTGCGGCGCGCCCGCTCGGCCCGCTCGGAGCGTTCCTCGATTCCGATGCAGCGATTGCGCGGATGGCGCAGGCACCACTCGATCCCGACCGAGCCCGCGCCTGCCCCGATGTCCCACAGGAGCTCGCCGGCCCGTGGCGCGAGCGCGGCCAGGGTCAAGGCGCGGATCTCCGCCTTCGTGAGCTGGCCGTCGTTCTCGAACCAGGTATCGGGAAGACCCGGCGCAAGAGAAACCACGCGGGCATCTTTTGCACCGGCCACCCTGATGGCGACGGTGTTGAGCGGGTCGATCTCGTGCAGGCTGAACTCGGCCGCAACCGTGTGCCTTATGCGCTCGCGCGGGCCGCCCATGGATTCCAGGACGGTGAGGGCCGAGGCGCCCAGGCCACGGGCCTCAAGCAGATCGGCGAGCTTGCCCGGCGTCGAGCCGTCCCATGACAGGGCCAGAACGCGTCCGCCGGGTTGAAGGTGCGGGATGATCCGCTCGAGCGTCCGTCCGTGCAGGCTGACGCAGTCGCACTCGGGCAGGGACCAGCCTAGGCGAGCCGCCGCGAGGCTGAAGGCGGAAGCCTGCGGGAAGCACACCATTTCCTCGGCCGGAACGAGGCGGGCGAGTTCGGCCCCGACGCCGTAGTGGAAGGGATCGCCCGTCGCGAGCACGCAGGTGGGTTCGCCCCGGCGGGCGAGAATGAACCGGTAGCCGTCCGCGATGGGGCTCGGCCACGGGAGCGTCCGCGCGTCGAGCGGCCCGGCGAGGGCCAGATGCCGGGCCCCGCCCACGACCAGTTCCGCGCGCTCCAACGCGGCAGTAGCCGCGGGCGACAAGCCCGCCCGCCCATCCTCGCCGATGCCGATGACGGTCAGCCAGGGGCGGGCGGGAGCCTCCCTCGACACCGTCTCAGATTTGGGGGAAAAGGTGCTCATGCGCATCCTCGTTCTGGGCGGCACGACCGAAGCCTCCGCACTCGCGTCCAGGCTTGCCGGCAACCCTGATTTCACACCTCTTCTGTCCATGGCGGGCCGCACCAGCAGCCCGCGTCCCCTGCCGATCCCGGTCCGCATCGGCGGCTTCGGCGGCGTGAAGGGTCTCGCCCGCTTTCTGGAGGATGAGCGGATCGAGGCCGTGGTCGACGCGACCCATCCGTTTGCCGCCGTGATGTCCCGCAACGCGGCTGAAGCCTGCGCGACAGCCGGCGTTCCGCTGCTCGCCCTGCGCCGCCCGCCTTGGACGCCGCAGGAGGGCGATTGCTGGAGCGAGGTGCCGTCCATGGAAGCAGCCGTTCGCGCCCTGGGAGACACGCCCCGCCGGGTGTTCCTCACGGTCGGCCGTCTCGAACTCCCGCCCTTCGCTGAGGCGCCGCAGCATACCTATCTCGTCCGCACCATCGAACCCATCGGCGATGCCCTTCCGGGGCCGAGCGTCATTGCGATCCAGGACCGCGCACCGTTCGACGAGACGGCGGAGCGCAGGCTCATGGAGCACGAGCGCGTGGACGTGGTGGTGACCAAGAATTCGGGCGGTGCCGCGACCTATCCGAAGATCGCGGCCGCAAGGGCTCTCGGCCTGCCGGTCATCGTCGTGGTGCGGCCAGAGAAGCCCCGCGATGTCGAGGAGGTTGCAACCGCCGAGGCCGCCTTCGAATGGCTGGAGCGCGTTCACGGGCGCACCCCGTAGAAGCGCGGCGTATACACGTAGGGCGCCTCGCCCTCGGCGCGTCCGATCAGCCGCGTGGTGCTGGCGCCGATGATGACGATGGTGGACATGTCGGCGGAGGCGGCCTCCACCTGCGAGAGAGGCTCCGTCCTGATCCGCTCGTCGGGCCGTCCCACGGCGCGCGCGAGGATGACCGGGGTGTCGGGAGCGCGTATCTCGCTGACGATCTTGAACGCCGCGCCCAGCTGCCACGGACGCGCCGACGAGATCGGGTTGTAGAGCGCCACCACGAAATCGGCGGCGACCGCTGCCCGCAGCCGCGCCTCCACCACTTCCCAGGGCTTCAGGTTGTCGGAGAGCGACATGACGCAGAAATCGCCCCCGAGAGGAGCGCCGACGCGCGCTGCCGCCGCGAGCATGGCGGTGATGCCGGGCTCCACGCGGATATCCAGGTTGCGCCAGGCAGGATCGCCATTCTCGACGGCCTCGAACACGGCCGCCGCCATGGCGAACACGCCGGGATCCCCGCCGGAAACCACGGCGACGCGGGCGCCCCTGGCGGCGAGATCGAGCGCGAAACGGGCCCGGTCGACCTCGACGCGGTTGTCAGAGGAATGCCGGCCCTGACCGGGCGTGCCGGGCACGCGATCCACATAGGGGCCGTAGCCCACGAGATCCGTTGCCGAGGCGAGCGCCTCGGAGGCGGCAGGCGTCAGCCAGCGCGCGTCTCCGGGGCCAAGGCCGACGACCGTGAGAACGCCCGTCATACCCGCCGCCCTCATACGCGCCTCCCGTGGCCGGGCACGATGATGAGGGAGAAATAGGGGGCGTCGATATCCTCGGGCAGATCGGGAAGAGGAACGATCCGCTCCTGCGCCATCGTCGCGCGTTCCACAAAGATCGCGCGCTCCAGAAGCCCGGCCTTGCCAAGCGCCGCGCGAACCTTCGGCAGGTTGCGCCCGAGCTTCATCACCACGGCGGCGTCGGTGCCGGAGAGACGGCGCGTGAGTTCCGCCTCGGGCAGCGTTCCGGGCACGACGGTGAGCACGTCGTCGCCCCAGGTGATCGGCGCGCCCGCATGGGTCCAGGCGCCCGACATGGCCGTGACGGCCGGCACCACTTCCGTCGGAACGCGGTCCTTCAAACGCCACCACAGATGCATGAAGGAGCCGTAGAAGAACGGATCGCCTTCGCACAGAACGGCGACGACGTGCCCGGCCTCCACTTCCGCCTGGAGCCGCGCGGCGGCTTCCTCGTAGAACGGGTTGAGGGCGGCGGCATAATCCGGGTGGTCGGCGGGGATCTCGGTGGTCACCGGATAGACGAGGGCGATTTCCCGCTCGGGGCTCGCGCCCACGACCGCATCCGCGATGGTACGGGCATTGCCGCGCCGTCCGCGCTTGCAGAAATGGACGAGCCGGTCGGCCGTCTCCAGCACCTTGCGGGCGCGCACGGTCATGTAGTCCGGGTCGCCGGGCCCGAGCCCTAAGCCGAAGAAGCGGATGGAGTCCTGCATCATGCCTGTCTCATTCGACCGGGTTGGCCAGGGCATTGACCGCCGCTGCCGCCATGGCGCTGCCGCCGCGCCGGCCGTGGACGACGAGGTACGGCACGCGCCCATCGCGAGCAAGCGCCTCCTTGGACTCCGCAGCCCCGATGAAGCCCACCGGTATGCCGATCACGGCCGCAGGTTTCGGTGCGCCCGCATCGAGCATTTCCAGAAGGCGGAAGAGGGCGGTCGGCGCATTGCCAACCACCACCAGCGCACCGTCCAGACGCTCGCGCCACAGCTCCATGGCGGCCGCAGAGCGCGTGTTGCCGATCTCCGCCGCAAGGGCGGGAACGCGCGGATCGTCGAGGGTGCAGACCACCTCGTTGGCTGCCGGAAGCCTTGCGCGGGTAATGCCGTTCGCCACCATCTTGGCGTCGCACAGGATCGGTGCGCCCCACTTGAGCGCGGCTTCCGCGGCTTCGGCGAAACTGCCTGAAAGATCGACGTCCTTCGGCAGATCCGTCATGCCGCAGGCGTGGATCATGCGCACGACCACGCGCTCGGCCGTGCCGGAAAAGTGCGTGAGATCCGCCTCGGCGCGGATGATCGAGAACGACCGGCGATAGATCTCGGCGCCTTCGCGGATGTACTCGAGACGCCCGCTCATCGGGCCGTCCTCCGAAAGGCGCTGCGCAGGTCGTTCAAGGTTTTCACGGGCATCAATCGGGTCATGATCTCTTCGACGGAGAGGTAAAGGGAGGCAGCATCGCGGGCGAAGCCGCCGAGAACCACGTCATAGGAGCCGTCGCTTCGGCCCACCAGCGTAAGGTCCGCTCGGCCCGGATGGGCGCAGCCTTTCGGGCAGCCCGAGACGTGAAGGGTCGCGCCCGAGGCCGTAAGGCCCGCAGCCGCGCCTGCGAATTGCAGCGCATCGTCGGGAGCCGGGGTCAGGGCACCCGCGCAGGCGGGCCTGCCGGGGCAGGCGATGACCGACAGGCGCGGGTCGTTCGCGTCCGCAATGAAGCCGCAACGGGCCGCCTCGTCGAGCACGCATGCGATGCCTTCGGATGAGAGCCCCGGCAGCAGGATGCCACGGGTGAAGGAGAGGCGGATCTCGCCCGTGCCGAAGCGCTCGCTCCACCCGGCTGCTCGATCGAGTTGCTCAGCGCTGCAGCGGCCGAAGGGAAGCGCCAGAAGGGCGGCAACTTCGGCCCCGAGACCGATCACGCCCGCTCGTGAAGCTGCAGGGCGTACCGGGGGCGACGCGACGGGCGCGAGAGCGGCCAGCCCAGCCAGCTCCTGAGCCAGATCTGTTTCAAGATCGCGGAGCCGCCGCGCCTCGGTTCGTCCCGCGCGTCTCATGGCCGCAAAGCACGAGATGATGGAGCAGGAGGCTTGCGGTGCATCGCGGACGGACGTGGCGCCGATCCAGGCCAGTCCGCCGGGGGCGGCGAGAGCAAGCGCAACGGCTGCGGACGCATCTTCACCCGTTGCGGCCATGTGCAGATCTGCGCCGACTTCATGGAGGGGCATGGAGCCGCCTCCGTCTACCGCCACGAAGAACTTCGGAGGCAGGCCTTCAACGGCTCCTGCCTTGCTGTCGATGGCTTGCGCCAGGGCAAGAGCATCGAAGCGTTCGCGGGGATCGATGCCGGCGATCGGCGAGACCACCGTGAGGCGGCTGGGGCCTTCGCCTTCCGCCTCGACCAACCCTTCCTCGGTAAGGCGCATCAGCAAAGCCGGATAGGTGCCATCGCTCACGCCCCGGATCTGCAGGTTGCCCCGGGCCGTGATGTCGAGGAGGCCGTTGCCGTGCTCGCGGGCGGCCTGTGCGATCAGGCGCGCCTGGCCTGCCGCGATCCGGCCGCCGGGCGGATGGATGCGCACGAGCAGGCCGTCGCCGGTCTCCATCGGGCGGCGAACGCCCGGGCACCAGCCCCGGCGCCTCGCGATGATGTCCTGAGCGCTCATTCGGCAGCCTCCTGCCGGCCATCGTCGAAGAGGGCTGCAACGGAATTGAGGCGGCTCGCCCACAGGCCCCGCCTGCGTGCATCGGCGAGCCGCTCGCGGATGGCCCGGGCAGCGGCAGGATTGGCAGCCGCGATCCGCTCCCACGTGGGCTCATCGGCCAGAAGAGCCGTGAACACGAGATCGAAAGACGTTGAGGAAACGGCATCCGTGGTGGCCGCGAAGGCGAAGAGCGCGTCGATGCCTTGGGCGATTTCCGCCGCGCCGCGCCAGCCGTGCTGCAACTGACCGGCGATCCAGCGCGGGTTCGTCAGCCGTCCGCGCACAAGGCGGTCCACATCCTCCGCGAGGGTGCGCGCCTTCGGCGCCTGCGGACGGCTGGTGTCGAGGCTGTAGAGGGCAGGGGCGGAGCCTAGCACCTTGGCGGCCGCCGCAAAGCCGCCAAAGGCATCGGCCGCCGAATCTCCCTCCAGGATGTCCCGTTCGGCCACATCGCTTACGTGAACGAAGGCCTCGGCCTGTTCGACGCGTTGCGGAAAGCTGTTGTCCGGGCGTGCTTCGCCGCCGGACAGGAAGACGTGGGAGGTGCCGTCGAGATAGGTGCTGCCGAGATCGGCTTTCGTGGTCCACTCGCCGTCCAGCGCCTGAGCCGATACGCCTGCTCCGTAGACGCCGGGCGCCGCCCCGAAGACGCGGGACAAGGTCTCTCCGCGCCTGCGCGCGGCGGCGAGCTCGTTCCATTCGTCCTCCTCGTCCAAGGCCGCGACTGCCCGGGCGGCTTGGTCGAGAAGGGCGATCTGGTCCGGGAACGTGTCGCGGAAGGCGCCCGAGACGCGCAGGGTCACGTCGGCGCGGGGCCGGTCGAGGAGCGGGTGCGGCACGATCTCGAACCCGGTCACGCGGGTGGAGGCATGGTCCCAGGTGGGGCGCACGCCCATGAGCGCGAGCGCATGGGCGATGTCCTCGCCGCCGGAGCGAAGGGTAGGCGAGGCCCACAGGTCCATCACGATCCGGCGTGGCCAGTCGCCTTCCTCCTGCAGATGGCGGCGCACCACTTCGGCGGCGGCGCGCCGGCCGAGTTCGGTGGCCGCGCGGGTGGGAATGGCTCTTGGATCGAGGGTCGCGAGGTTGCGGCCGGTGGGCAGAACTTCCGTTTGTCCACGCGAGGGCGAGCCCGCAGGGCCGGGAACGACGAAGCCGCCGTCGAGGGCTTTCAGCAAACCCTCCCGTTCCCCGGTGGAGCAGGCCTCGAGCCCTTCGGGAGCCTGGCCGAAGATGTGAAGCCCGTCACGGATCGTCACCTCGCCGAGATCGCACAGATGCGCGTCGAGGCGGGTCAGGGCCTCGTCCATCGCCATGCCGTCATCGACCCCGCAGGCAGCGGCCAGCCCGTTCGCCCGCGCACGCTCCAGGATCTCCCGGGCAACGAGGTCGGCCCGGCCTGGATGAAGCACCTGGGCGGAGGAGAACTCCTCCACCAGCCCGCGCAAGGCCGCTGCCTCGCCGTGCAGCCCGGCCTCGGCCGTCTGCGGCGTGAGATGGCCGACAGTCACGGCGCCGATGCGGCGCTTGGCGGGAGCGGCCTCCCCAGGGTCGTCGACGATAAACGGATAGACCACCGGCAGCGAGCCGATGGCAAGGCGCGGCCAGCAGGTGGATGACAGCGCCACCGCCTTGCCGGGCAGCCACTCCGTGGTGCCGTGGGTGCCCAGATGCAGGAGGGCGTGGACGCCCTCGAGGGCACGCAGGCCGAGATAGAAGGCGAGATAGCCGTGGCTCGGGGGGCACTCGGGATCGTGATAGAAGCCCTTGCGGTCGAGCCCGTGGCCCCGGTCGGGCTGAAGCGCCACGAGAACGTTCCCGGCGCGCGCAGCACGGAAGCGGAATGCGCCGCCCTGCAGGCAGGGATCGTTCTCGAAGCCGCCCCAGCGCCTGTCGATGGCGTTGCGCTGTTCCGCCGGGAGCGTGTCGAGCCACGCGCGGTATGCGGACACGGGCACCTCGAACGAGGGATCGCCTTCGGTCAGGCGAGGCATGAGCTCGTCGGCGGAGAAATCCCGCCCGGATCCGTAGCCCGAGTCGAGCAGAAGATCGAGAATCGCACAGGCGCTGGCGGGCGTATCGAGACCGACGGCGAAACCGGCACGGCCGCCGCGTGCGGGATAGTCGGAAAGAACCAGCGCCAGCCGCCGCTCGGATCGCGGCGTGCGGGCAAGGCGCACCCAGGCGGCGGCCATGTCGGCAACGGCGTCGATGTTGACGGGGTCGGGCGCCTGCACCCTGCTTGAGAAGGCGAGCGCCGGCTCGGCGGGCTCCTCGGCTTTGAACGATATGGGACCTGCGGCGATGCGGCCGTCGAATTCGGGCAGCGCCACCTGCATGGCAAGATCCGCCGCCGAGAGCCCGCGCGGGGAGGCCTCCCAGGCGTCCCTGGCGCTGCCGACCGGGATGGCCTGCAGGATCGGGCAGCCGGCTTCGTCGAGGACGAAATCCGCATCGTCGCGCGCCGAGAACGCCGTCGTGGTGACGATCACGTCCGGCCGCCGAGCCTGGATCGTACGCCGCACGACCGCCACCGCCTCCGGGTCCTTCAGGCTCGACACGGCGAGGATGAGCGGATCGATGCCGCGCTCGCGAAGGGACGCCCACAGGGCCTCGACGGCCTGCGTGTCGCCGGCCAGAACGGCGGAGCGATAGACGAGAAGATAGGCGAGGGGCCGTTCGGTGGAAGAACCGGCGAGGACGGCTTCCGGCTCGGCGATGCCGCCGAACCCTCCTCCCCACAAGGAAGAGGGGGAGGGGGAGGTGCTGTGGCTCTCGACCTCGGAGCAGGCAAATCCTTGCGGCATTAACGCGAAGGCGCGTGGAACTGCGCGCGGGGGCTCGACGGACGCGCCCGTCTCCCCGATCTCCGCGCCGATGCACGCGAGAAGCCGCCCCATGTTGTCGATGCCGCCGGCCTGGAAATAGGCCTCGAGCGCGCCGCAGACGGTTTGTGGAACGGTGGCGTAGGCCGAAAGCCTCGGATCGGGGCGGTCGTCGCCGGGCAGCACCGCAAGCTTGATGCCCTGGGATCGACAGGTCTCGGCAAGGCGCTCCAACCCGTAGCGCCAGTAATCGAGGCCGCCGAGGCAGCGGACCACGATGAAGCGCGCCTTTGCGGCGGTCTTGTCGATGTAGAGATCGACCGAGAGAGGATGGCGCAGGCGGCGCAGGGAGGCGAGACGGAGCGAGGGTCCGCCCCCTCTCAGCCGATGGGCAGCCGCCAGCGCGCCGAGGTCACTGTCCGCGAAGGAGAGGACGACGATGTCCCCCGGCGGCTGCTGGAGGTCTACGGCCTCCCCGCCGTCGTCGAGGGATATCGCTGTGACCGGAAGGAGATGCATGTCACCCGCGCAGGGCGGCCTCCACGGCTTTCACGTCGAAGCCCTTGAGTCCGATCACCACCAGACGTCCGTCCCGCGCCTCGTCGGCCTTCCACGGCCGGTCGAAATGGTGCGCGACGCGCCGGCCCACGCCCTGGACCACGAGGCGCATGGGCTTGCCGTTCACGGGGGCGAAACCCTTGATGCGCAGCACGCCCTCCGCTTCCGCGGCCCGTTCCACGCGGGCGACGAGCGCTTCCGGCGTGGCGACGGCATCGACCGGAATCGCCACGCTGTCGAAGTCGTCGTGGTCGTGATCCTCGGCGGTCTCGTGATGGGAGGGGCGGGATTCCAGATCGGCTTCCGCCGCAGCGCCGAGGCCGAGCAGCACCGTGGGATCCACCTTGCCGTGGGCGGTCTCGATGACCTTCACGGCGCGGGGGAGGTGCTCGTTGATCTCGGCGAGCACGCGGGGCAATTCGCCCGCATCCATCTGGTCGGTCTTGTTGAGGATGATGAGGTCGGCGCAGAGGAGCTGGTCCTCGAACACCTCTTCCAGCGGGTTCTCGTGCTCGACGGAGGTGTCGGCGGCGCGCTGGGCCTCCAGCGCCTCCGGATCCTCCGCGAATGCACCCGCTGCGACGGCCGGTCCGTCGACCACCGCGATCACGCCATCGACCGTGACCCGGGAGCGGATATCCGGCCAGTTGAAGGCGCGAACGAGCGGCTTCGGCAGGGCGAGGCCCGAAGTCTCGATGAGAATGTGCTCGGGCGGGTTCGGGCGGTTCAGGAGCGTGTTCAGGGCGGGCACGAAATCGTCCGCCACGGTGCAGCACAGGCAGCCGTTCGGAAGCTCCACGATGTCTTCCTGCGTGCAGCCCTCGATGCCGCAGCCTTCGATGAAGGAGCCGTCGAAGCCGAGATCGCCGAACTCGTTGACGAGAACGGCCAGACGCCGCCCGCCCGCGTTCTCCAGGAGGTGGCGCACCATGGTGGTTTTGCCGGCGCCGAGGAAGCCGGTGACGATGGTGCAGGGGATCTTGTTCAGATCGCTCATGAAATGAGGCCTTTCGGGCGGCTGTCGCTCAAGCCGCGCTGTTCGCTTTGAAAGGTGGAATGCGGGCAACGACGCCCTTGCGGAAGGCTTCCGGCCGCTCGCGCCAGGGCACGAGGCCGTCCACGGTTGCCGCGTAGCGCCGAACCCCGTCGAGAATCGTCTCGACCGACGTGTCGGCGCTCAGATCGCCATAGATGTAGGTCCAGCGTCCGGGGCCGGAGACCGCGATGGTGCAGGGGCGCTTGCAGACGGAAAGGCACTCGACCGCTTCGACGCGCACCTTCGGCGCGTCGGGTTGGGCCAGCGCCTCCGTCAGCGCCTGGTGCAGCACCGCGCCGGGCCGGAGCGCCTTGTCGTCCGGGCCACCCGCCTGACGGCAGGTGACGCAGACATGCAGGCAGATCTCCTCGGGAGATGATGTCATGGGTTAAGGCCGATCCGCTCAGGCGAAAGCGGGCAGGACAAGGGTTGCTGCGCCGGCGACGGCGACCGCAAGGCCGGCAAGGCGCAGGCCGGGTGCCGGCATGGCCGGCGAGCCATCGGTCACGAAACGGGCCGCGAAGGCGATGCCCGTGGTCAGCGCCACCTGAACGGCGACGAGGCCCGCGAGATAGGCGGCAAGCGGGGCCGATTCCGCGCCCACGATCGACTCGCCCAGGGCATAGCCATGCACCGCGCCGCCGGCAGCGAAGAGCGCTGCGATCAGCGCGTAGGGCAGGGTGGTGCGCACGGTCGCCGCAAGGCCGATGGCAACGACGCTGAGCGCCACGAGGGCTTCCGCATAAGGCAGGTTCGCGCTTGCGAGGTGAAGGCCGACGCCTGCGGCCATGGCCAGAACCCAGAACGCCGGCAGGGCAAGGCCGCGCGCGAAGCGGGAGGAGACGAGGCCGACGCCGACGAGCGCGGCGAGATGGTCGAGGCCGATGACCGGGTGACCGAGACCCGAGAGAAGCCCCTGGGTGAAGGTCTCCGGCGTCATGCCGCCCATGGGATGGTGAGCCAAGGCAGGGGTTGCGGCGACAAGGCCGCCCAGGATCGCGGCAAGCAGGCGGGTCTTCGGCAGGGTCTGTGCGGGCATCGTTCTCTCCGTCGGGAGACCTTCAGGTCTGTTGGGCTTCCACGGACGGAACCGAACGACGGCAGGTCGTTCGACTACGGTCACCGTCGGCACACCCCGTCCGACAGACCCGATAGAAGCAAAGGCTGACGGCAGGTCTCCTGGCTCGCGGGTCGATGCCGCCCGCCACCGCCTTCCCGGGATGAGCACCCAGTGGCATTTGGAGCGAAGGCTCGCCGCTTACAGTTGCGGGGGCAGCCGCGGTGTCTCACCGCATTCCCTTTTCACCCCGTTGCCGGGGCACCGTCCGCAACATGCTTACCGGGGCGGAAGACATCTTTCAAGCCTAGGCATTGGGATTCCGCCGGCCTTGTAATCCCGTCCCGGGCTGTTCATGGTGCAGCCCGCTGATGATGAAGAAGGCTGACATGACCCCGGACGAAGAAGCGCGCCATCGCGCCAAGATGATCAAGCGCAAGGAGGTGCAGGACCGCGAGGTCGCCTCGAAGACGGTGGAGAAGGGGCTCCTCATCGTCCACACGGGCCCCGGCAAGGGCAAGTCGACCGCGGCCTTCGGGCTGATGCTGCGGGCGCTCGGGCGCGGGTTCCAGGTGGGCGTGGTGCAGTTCATCAAGGGCGCCTGGGAAACCGGCGAGCGCATGGCCCTCGACCGCTTTGCCGATCAGGTGGAGTGGCACACCATGGGCGAGGGCTTCACCTGGGAAACGCAGGACCGCTCCCGCGACGTGGCGGCGGCCGAGCGCGCCTGGGCCAAGGTGAAGGAGCTGATGGCCCGGGAGGACATCCGCCTCCTCGTGCTCGACGAGCTCAACATCGCCCTGCGCTACGAGTACCTGCCGCTTTCCGAGGTGGTCGAAACCCTGCGGCGGCGCAGGCCGGATCTCCACATCGTCGTCACCGGCCGCAACGCCAAGCCGGAGCTGATCGAGGCTGCCGATCTGGTGACCGAGATGACCCTCGTGAAGCACCACTTCTCAGCCGGCGTGAAGGCGCAGGAAGGCGTCGAGTTCTGATGCGCGCGCTCATGGTGCAGGGCACCGGCTCCAATGTGGGCAAGTCGCTCCTGGTGGCGGGCCTGTGCCGGGTCTTTGCGCGCAAGGGACTGAGGGTCCGGCCGTTCAAGCCGCAGAACATGTCCAACAATGCGGCCGTCACCGCGGACGGCGGCGAGATCGGCCGCGCCCAGGCGCTCCAGGCTCGCGCCGCCGGCGTTCAGCCTAGCGTCCACATGAACCCGGTGCTGCTCAAGCCCCAGAGCGAGATCGGCTCGCAGGTGGTGGTGCAGGGCCGCGTGGTCGGCACGGCCAAGGCGCGCGAGTATCAATCCTGGAAGCCGCGCCTCATGGAAGCGGTTCTCGACAGCTTCGGGCGGCTTTCGGCTGAGGCCGATCTCGTTCTCGTGGAAGGCGCAGGCTCGGCCTCGGAGGTGAATCTCAGGGCGGGCGACATCGCCAATATGGGCTTTGCTCGCGCGGCCAACGTGCCCGTGGTGCTCGTGGGCGACATCGACCGGGGCGGGGTCATCGCCAGCCTCGTGGGCACCAAGGCGGTGATCGACGAGGCGGACGCGGCGATGATCAAGGGCTTCGTGGTCAACCGCTTCCGGGGCGATCCGGCCCTGTTCGACAGCGGCATGCGCTTCGTGGCCGAACGCACCGGCTGGCCTGCCTTGGGCCTCGTGCCGCATTTTGCCGATGCCGCACGTCTTCCGGCGGAGGACGGTCTCGGGCTCAGGCGGGCCGGAGCCGAACGGGCAAAAGGCTCCGTCCTCGTCGCCGTGCCGGTGACGCCCTGGATCTCGAATTTCGACGACCTCGATCCCTTGCGCGAGGAGCCCGGAGTGGAGGTCGTGCTGGTCGAGCCGGGACAGCCGCTTCCCGTTCAGGCTGCGCTCGTGCTGCTGCCCGGCTCCAAGACCACCATCGACGACCTCCTGTTCATCCGCCAGCAGGGTTGGGACATCGACCTCAAGGCCCATGTGCGCCGGGGTGGGCGGGTGCTGGGTCTGTGCGGCGGCTATCAGATGCTGGGCCGGCGCATCGACGATCCCTTCGGCATCGAGGGCGAAGCCGGACGTTCCGTGGAGGGATTGGGACTGCTCGACGTCACGACTACCCTGACGCCCAGGAAGCGCCTGGAGGCGGTGACCGGATCCACCCTTCCCGACAGGACGCCCCTGTCCGGATACGAGATGCACATCGGCGAAACCACCGGCCCGGAGGCGTCCGGTCGGCCCTTCGCGCAGCTTTCGGGCGAGCGGCCCGATGGCGCTGTCTCGGCCGACGGCCGGGTGGCGGGCACCTATGTGCACGGCTTGTTTTCGGATGATCGTCAGCGGGCGCGGTGGCTCGGGCTGCTTGGAGCCGAGACAAGCGATCTGGCCTATGAGGCTCTCGTCGACAGCATCCTCGACCGTTTCGCGGATCACCTCGAAGCGCATCTCGATTGCGAGCGGCTCTTCGCGATCAGCGCGCGATGATCCAGGCCAGGAAGGCGAGGGCGGAGGCCAGGCCGAAGAGCAGCCCGCAGGCCGTCCGGTAGAGGCGGAGCGCCCGGTCGATGTCCTGGGCCGTCGCATCGGCCCTTCCGCTGCCCATCCACCGGTCCTCGACCCGCACCTCCCCATAGACGCGCGGCCCCGCCAATCGCAGGCCCAGGGCGCCGGCCATGGCAGCTTCGGGCCAGCCGGCATTGGGCGAGCGGTGATACGAGGCGTCGCGCCAGACGGCGCGCAGGGCCTCGCGGGCGGACGCGTTCCGGTTCAGGGCCGCCGCTCCGACGATCAGCAACGCTGACAGGCGCGAGGCGGGAAGGTTGACGAGGTCGTCGAACCTTGCCGCCGCCCAGCCGAAGGCCTCGTGCCGGGGCGTGCGGTGGCCGATCATGCTGTCGGCGGTGTTGGCCGCCTTGTAGAGGGCCGCCCCCGTGAGGCCGCCGAGGCCGAGCCAGAACGCCGGCGCGACGATTCCATCCGAGAAATTCTCCGCCAAGCTTTCGATGGCGGCGCGGGAGACGCCGGCCTCGTCCAGGCTGTTGGGATTGCGCCCGACGATCATCGAGACGGCCTTCCGCCCACCCTCGATCCCGCCGTCGCGCAGCCCCTCGGAGACTGCTGCCACGTGCTCATGGAGGCTGCGCTGGGCGATCAGGCTGCTGGCGAGAATGGCCAGCAGGAGGCCTCCGGGCCAGCCCAGCGGGAGGAGGAGAGCCTCCAGGCTCCAGGCCACGACGGCCGTGGTGCCAAGGAGAACCAGAAGGGCCAGGATGCCCGCGGCCCGGCGCTGTCCGGCGGGCCGGGTGTCACGGTTCAGGCGTCGATCAAGCCCCTTGATAAGCCTGCCGATCCACGTGACGGGATGCCCGATCCACGTATAAAGGCGTCGGGGATAGCCGAGGGCTGCCTCTACCGCGAGGGCGGTGCTTAGGATCAGCAGGCTGTCGGAGAGGGCCATGGATGGGATCGATGAATAAGACGCGGATCTGGCACGGAGGCGACCTGGACGAGGCCCGGCGGCTTTTTCCGGAAGCGCCCGAGCCGTGGATCGACCTGTCGACGGGGATCAACCCCATACCCTATCCGGTGCCCCCCTTGCCACCCTCCTCGTTCGAGCGCCTTCCATCGCCTTCGGCCCACCGGGACCTGGAAGCGGCTGCGGCCGAGGCTTACGGCGCGCGGGATGCTGCGACGGTGGTGGCGGCGCCGGGAACGCAGGTGCTCATCAGCCTGCTGCCGGTTCTCCGGCCCCGCTCGCAGGTCGCCATCCTGGGACCCACCTACGCCGAGCATGCGCATGCGTGGCGCAGCGCCGGGCACGCGGTGTCCGAGGTTTCATCCCTCGATCGGGCGGACCGCGCGGATGTGGTCGTCCTCGTCAATCCCAACAACCCGGATGGCAGATGCATCCAGCGCGAAGCGCTGCTTGAGCTTGCCGGCCGTCTCCAGCGGAACGGGGGCTGGCTCGTGGTGGACGAGGCGTTCGCCGATTTCGATGCCGACGAGACGCTTGTTCCCGTTCTGCCGCACAACACCGTCATTCTGCGCTCCTTCGGCAAGACCTATGGGCTTGCCGGCCTGAGGCTCGGCTTCGCCATAGCTATGGAGCCCATCGGGATGCGCTTGAAGACGGCCCTCGGCCCCTGGGCTGTTTCCGGCCCTGCCATCGAGGTGGGGCGGCAGGCTCTGCGGGACCATGGGTGGCGGGAGGCTGCTCGGCTTTCGCGGGCAACGGACGCCAGCCGCCTCGACGCTCTTCTGGAGCCCGTTTCGGACCGGCCCATCCAGGGCACGAGCCTTTACCGGCTGATGGAAAGCCAGAGAGGTCCGGCGCTGTTCTCGCATTTGGGCGAACGCGGCATCTGGGTGCGCCGCTTCCAGCACAGTCCGAGCCTTCTCCGGTTCGGGCTGCCGTCTGGCGAGGGGTCCTGGCTGCGTCTTGGCGAAGCCCTGGCTGCATTCAAGCGGACGTGGAGCGCACGCTAAGCTTAAGGTGCGCTGTAAAGAAAAAGCCGTGAACCGGTCTATCGAACTGGTTCACGGCTCGGAGCCGTGCTTACCCCCCCTAAACACGGCAGTGTATTGAAATATATCTTTGGTGACTGTCTGTGCAATTGCCCCGCATCAATGAGATGAGCCTATAAGCCGATTTGCTGATGAGAATAAATACGGAAAAATACGTAATCATAAAAGCTAAGCTTGATCTGTACTACGATGATCTTCATCGTTAAGCTTGGTTCAAGGTCTGAGCTCGACTTAGTGAAAACCTTATTCTCAAGTGTTTTTACGCCGAGGTGTGTCCCTCGGAGTCTCACAGGAATGGAACGATCGGCGAGAGGCGGTACAAAGTGTCGCGCCCGCCGTTTGCGGTGCCGTCGTGAACTGCTCTGTCGATGAAGCAGCCTCGGCCATGACCCGGCCTTGGTGCCGGAAGGGAAGGATGCGCGAGGAACCAGCACATCCTCGCAGAGTTCAGACCTTTTACCAGCCCGCTTAGGAGAGCATCATGGGTCCTCGCAGATGGACGGCGCTTGCAATGATTGCACTGGCCGTTGTGGCCGTTTTCTTCGCCCTGCGCGAAACGCATTCCGACCAGGAGAGTGCGCCCGGGCGGGAGGCCAGCAAGGAAACCGTGAAGCAGATCCCATCGAACCCGGATACCGTCGTGCCCCGGTGATTGGGCCAAGCTCGGTGCGCATGCCTGCGCGGACGCGGTCTTAAGGATCGATCTCAAGCTTCAGTTTGATCTTGTCGGCGGGCAACTCCAGAATCTCGGCAAGCTGCTGGCGAGCATCTTCGAGAACATCTTCGGTGAGCGGAGCGAGACCTTTCGAGATTCCTTGCAGATCAGGTTGAGGCTGTGGCGACGAAAGGGGCTCCGGCATGCCGTCGGGGTCGCTGTCCGCGAGGCTGCGGAGTTCTTCCAGGAACAGAATCCCGTGAGTTCTCCCGTTCGACCACATGAGCCGGACAGGCATGGATTGATCCAGGGCCGGGATCTCCAGCTGGAACTCCCGCGGAAGATCAACAGCGTCGGGGAGCCATATTCGTGCTCCGGTTCCAGAGATGTCTCTCAGAGTGCATTGAAGCTGCCGGTCGAGCGTGATGCGCCCTTCCAGAATCGAAGGCAGACGCTCGCTCTGACGACGGTCTCGCATGGAGGTCACCTTTCGACGCGCTTCCTTCTCCGGTGGATCATAGCAAATTCAGGCGGAGCCTGCATCAACGGGACGATAAGGCGTTCCAGAACAATTGTCAGGCACATGGGCGAGCTTGGCCCGACGGATGCGCATCGGCTAGCGTCCTAGCCGCTTCACATTGGCCTGGACCTTTTTGCGATAGCCCTTCACGACCTTATGGGCGGATCCACCGGACGCGATCGTGGCTGCCGCCTCGGCAAAAGCCGTCATTTTCTCCGTGACCATGAGCAGATTTTCAGCCGCTGTTCCGCGACCCATGGCGGCTTGGGACAACCGTGTCCAGATCACCATCTGCGCCTCGAGGGCGAGCATTGTGGTGTCTGTCGTGAGCTTCATCCAAGGGAGCAGCATGCAGGATCCTTCAGGTTGTCGACAAAGGGGTAACATCGGGATCCAACCTTTTGATCCGGTGCCGAGGCGGACATTCACGATAGGCGTGAAGGTTCCGGTCTGTCCAAAATAGTGAGCGGGGATTCAGGGTGAATTTTCCTGCCGCCGGTTGTCGCCTAACATAAATCAATACAATGGTGGGAGAGGTCTTCCATCATCCTCCAACCGTGTCGGATGAGTCGTGCCCCGCTACTACATCGATATAAGGAGCCACTTCGGAATTAGCGAGGATCCAAGTGGCGTTGACGTGCCTGACATATCGGCTGCCAAAACGGAAGCACTGAAGGTTGCCGAGAAGCTTCTGAGCAGTTGGGCCGGCTTGTCGCCCGACTACAGCAGCGAGATCGTTATCGAGATCGTCGGGGAGGATCTTCGCCCCGTTCTGATCATCCCTTGTTCCGAAATGATGGCTATCTCTCGGGATTGAAGCCTGAGAGCCGCCCCGTCAGAGTGGAGGCCTGATGCCGTCCATGCATGGACGGCTGAGGCATGGACCGCGCCCGGCGCGTCAAATGGTCATGGGCCAGAGCGGCTCATGACGAAACCACGCACGACCGAGGGATCGGCCGCACGGTCTCATGAGGATTCGTCCGTAGGAATGTTTCTCGATGGAGATCCGGAGTGCGAGGCTTTGGGGAACTCAGGTCCGTAGCGGAGGCAGCCTGCAAACGATGAAAGCCGCGCGAGCCCAAGGGGCCGCGGCTTTCATCGACACGTGAGCCATTCTGGCTAGAGCATTCTCAGGTGAACTGGATCCGGTTCACCGTTGAAAATGCGGCACAGCCAAGAATAGAGCTGTTTCCATGGCAATGGAAACAGCTCTAGAAGCAGCGCTGCTGCCATGGACCGGCCGTGGCACGGCTGCCTCCGGGGTGGCGAAGAACCCTGCGGAGAGCAGCCTCGGCGTCAGCTGCGATGGCCCTCAGGGGCTTCCCGCCCAGCTCACCAGTGCGCTTTCCGGGTTCTTGTCCGTTGGCACGGCCACTTTGACCGGAGAAGGAGGTGTCGCTCGCGCCATGCATATCCGCATGTGGCTCTTGCGAGCCTCTTTGATCATGACCCTGAAGTCGGTTGTCGACCGGTTGCGGGTTCGATGGATCAATCTGGTCTCTTTATAGCAAGAATCCCAGCGGGCCTTGCCCTCGGGGGTCGAGGCCCATCCGCCTGGCTGTGCGGACGCGTTGAAGGATAGGAGGGCCGTTGCAGCGAAGACGGATAGAGACAAAATACGCATGGTCGGTGCTCATCGTGTGAGTGCTTGCTCACTTCATGAACAATAACAGCTCCGATCCTTTATCGTCCCATTTTGGGGGGTGTCCCAAAAGGATATCCACTTTTGCGCCGCCTTCGCTATGCCCCGTTAAAGGACCAAACAGGCCACATTTTCTCTTGGCAGGCCGGGCGTACTGCAACCAGGATTCCCGATAGCGTCGGGCCATGAAAAAACCCGTTAGGACGAGGTCCTAACGGGTTGAACTGATTGGCTGGGGGACCTGGATTCGAACCGAGACTAACGGAGTCAGAGTCCACGTAAATTGATTGAAAAGACTGATCTTTTTTCCCGACAAAGGACTCGTCGGTCCTTTATGTATCAATGGGTTAGGGGCATTTTCCCGACCGTGCGCCACCCTAGATGGACGGCTCCTAAAGCATACGCTATCGCATTTGGCGCTTGGTCTATAACACTTATCTGGAGCGTCCCACCTCACTCCCGCTCTCGGGGTCTCGGAACCTGGCCTGCCGTCTCGGATCGTCCTTGGGCCTTTGGTCGCGTCTTCGACGCCATCATACCCGAGTTCGCTCTCCATGAAGGGCTTGTACTTTGCAAGACGACAACCCCCCTGAAACAAAACGACAGGTTTTGAGACTCGGGGGGCTGTCGGCTACAAATCCTTGGTGAAGGGAACCTGCCAGGCGACGGACCCCGGGACAAAATGGCCGAGCATGGATCCGTGCTGCCCGGCACGCTCGGCATCGCGACCGCCCTGCCGCAGGAGGCCAAGAGCGGTTGGGTCCGGATCTTTCACCGGAAGGGTGTCTGGCAGGGTCAGTTCGATTTGACGGACTTGGGATACGCCCCTGGACTCAGGCTTGCCGCCGTTGACATCCGCCGGAAATCACCCGATCCATTCGCCCCGCGTGGAACACCGACTGTGGCGCCGGTCAGGTCAGGTGCCTAGCCCACCTTGCGCCGGACCTGCCCGACCCGGTTCAACACCTCGCGCGGGATTCCGTAATCCTTCACCACGGCCTCCCAGTTCCGGAACCCGCAAAGCTCACGCTGGATCATGAAGGCCCAGCCAGGTCCGCGGCATCATCCAGCATTGCACGACGCCGTTCCTCCCCGTCCATTCCATGCGCCGCCACGTCAAAGGCACGCAGTGCCGCAAGGGCCCCTTCGACCTCGCCACCGAGGTTTCCCAGCGTCCGCGCCTTCTGCTCGCGCAACTCGTAGTCGAGCACGTCCCATCCGGTCTCCCGATTGAGGCCCGTGGATAGGCTTTGGGGAATGCGAACGGCCATCTCTGGACCTGGCAATGGTTGACGACGAGGACGAATATGATGTCGCCATGCCCATGACGGAACGCGACACCCTGGCGCAAGCCTGCATGGGCAATCCGCGACCGACACGCAACGCGCCAAGGGCCAGCCAGGAGCGCGCCTCAGGATCGAGGCTCCGCGGGACGCAATGATCGAGCGCAGTCAAGCGGAGCGCGGTTCACGTCGGCCACCGCTCAGGCGCGTGTCTCGGCGATTCAATGCTCGGGGTGCTAGCACTTCCCATGATCCGCGAGGACCTCGATAATCCGGCACTCGGAAACCCGGCGGTGGTCGCAGGTAACCATGGTCTCCAGCTCGTCGCGCAAGGCCGTGAGCCGGGCGATCTTGTCCTTCACCTCCTCGAGGTGGGAGTTGGTGATGTCGTGCACCTCGCCGCAGCAGCGGTCCGGATCCCCTGCGAGCCCCAGGAGCGGGCGGATGGCCTCGACCTCGAAGCCGAGCTCGCGGGCATGGCGGATGAAGTTGAGCCGTGGAGCCTTCCTCACGGCTCCGACCGCGGTCAGGGGCATCGTGCTCACGGCCGCATGGGTTGCCTTCTCGGTCCAGATCCGGATGGAGGAGGAGCATCTGGAGCACATGCACGGTACGGCCTATGACCGCTACCGCGCGACCGTGCCAAGCTGGATCGTACTTCCCGACGGATCGGGCAGGGCATCCGCCAGCGAAGGCCACCCTGTGGATCACGGGTGAACCGAGACCAGTGCCTCAATCCTGCCTGACTTGGCGGCAACTTCTACTTCGGATCGGCCGGGCCTGCGGCAAGCGGACCTGAAGCCGGCATCAAGGGAAATCGGGTAACTGCCTGGCACTCGCGCCCGGGCGGATCGGAAGCGGGGATCACCACGATGAAGCGTATCGCATTGGCTGCGGGCCTCGTGCTCGCGCTCGCCGCCTGCCAGGGTGACACCCGATCCACGCGCCACCTGGCGCCGATCCCGCCCGCTACCATGGCGCTCATGGCCGGAAAGGGGATGTCGCAGAACGATCCCATCCTGATGCGGGCCTACAAGAAGGAATCCGAGATCGAGGTCTGGAAGCGCGGCTCCGACGGCAGGTACGCCCTCCTCAAGACCTACCCGATGTGCCGCTGGTCGGGCCAGCTCGGCCCCAAGACCCGCGAGGGCGACCGCCAGGCACCGGAAGGCTTCTACACGGTCACGCCCTCGCAGATGAACCCAAACTCCAGCTTCCATCTCTCGTTCGATCTCGGCTACCCGAACGCGTACGACCGCGCCCACGGCCGGACGGGCGCGCACCTGATGGTGCACGGCTCCTGCTCGTCGAGCGGCTGCTTCGCCATGACGGACGAGGCCATCTCCGAGGTCTACGCGCTCGCCCGCGAGTCCTTTGCCAGCGGGCAGCGCAGCTTCCAGTTCCAGTCGTATCCGTTCCGGATGACGGCCGAGAACCTGGCCAGGCACCGCATGGATCCGAACATCGCCTTCTGGAAGAACATGAAGGAAGGCTCGGACTACTTCGAACTCGCGAAGCAGGAGCCGCAGGTGTCCGTGGCCAACCAACAGTATGCGTTCAGCGGCGACGCCTCGGTCATGGCGGCCGTTGCGCAGAAGCGGCAGAGCGATGACCAACAGGTTGCCGGGTTGGCGGCCAGGGGCGTGCAGCCGATCAAGCTCGTCTACGGCGACGGCGGGCAGCACCAGAGCTTCCGGCAGGCGTTGTCCAGTGAGGATGGCTCGTTTGCCGTCGATGCCAGCGCCCGCAACCGCCTCGGCGACGTGAGCAGGCCCGAGGCGCTGGCCGCCGGGCCGCAGGAAGTCGTCTTGGCTACGAACGGGAAGCCGAGGCAGGGACCATCATCGACGCTCGCCTATAGCTCGCAAGGACCGCGGAATGGCCAGATCGCCGCTGGCGAACCCATCTGGCAGGCCGCTCCGACAGCAACAACAGCTCCTATGCCGACGCCCGAAGCGGCAAGGGGTGACAGACGCTCGGTGCTCGAGCGCTTCCGAGGGCTGTTCGGCGGCTAGGGACCGTGGGGCGGCGACGGACAGGCTCCGCCGATCCGGTTCGATGTGCAGGGACCTGCCGGCCTTGAGCACGACCATCCCGGTGCGCGGCACGTCCTAACAAGGCCCAAGCAGTGGCTCAAGGTGAGAGGAACACGCGATGCCGAAGAATACGATCTGTCTCTGGTACGACAAGGACGCCGAGGCTGCGGCCCGGTTCTATGCCGAGACCTTTCCCGACAGCGCAGTGCATGCCGTGCACCGTGCACCCAGCGACTTCCCGTCCGGCAAGAAGGGCGACGTGCTCACCGTCGAGTTCACCGTTGCGGGCGTTGCCTGTCTCGGCCTCAACGGAGGTCCTGTGTTCAAGCATAACGAAGCCTTCTCGTTCCAGATCGCCACCGACGATCAGGAGGAGACCGACCGCTACTGGAATGCCATCGTTGGCAACGGCGGCCAGGAGAGCGCGTGCGGCTGGTGCAAGGACAGGTGGGGCGTATCCTGGCAGATCACGCCGCGCGTGCTGACGGAGGCATTGGCAGCCGGCGGCGCCGAAGCCAAGCGCGCGTTCGATGCGATGATGGACATGACGAAGATCGACGTCGCGGCGATCGAGGCGGCGCAGCGCGGTTGATGCTCCAGCGCGGGTCTGCGAAAGTTTAGCGGTTGTTCGCCCCTGGCACTTCACTGAAGTAGGCCGAGGGTTTGTCTGGCAAGGAACAGCGGACATTCCTGTAGTCCCCGGGATCGACAGTGCATCGATGCAGACCTTGGGACCGCTTGGTCTTGGGATGACGATGGCGCCACCCAGGCTGGCCGGAGCCACTTGGAACCTAGCGTGAGAAGTATAGCAAAAATCGCCTTTACAGGGTTTCGCCGCCTTTACGGCTGCTCACCGGGAACCTATCTCACGCTTCCTTCCTTCGAAGTCATGTCAAATGCCATGCCCAGCCCGCTAGAGGCAGAGCCATGACTGATGTCATGTGGCGCTACAACGAGACCGGACCCGATGCACGGCAGCCTTGGACAGAACAGCAGACTGGACTTCCTCTCGGGTGGCGGGCAGACGGGCGCCCTCATCCGCGCCCACGACTGGGCGGCGACATCGCTCGGCTCGCCGGACGGCTGGTCGTCCGGGCTCAAGACCCTTGTCGGGGTGATGCTCGGATCAAACCAACCGATGTTCATCGCCTGGGGTCCGGAGCGCACGCTGCTCTACAACGATGCCTATGCCGAGATCCTCGTCAGCAAGCACCCCGCCGCCCTGGGCCGCGACTTCCTGGAGGTCTGGCACGAGATCCGCGCCGACCTCCTGCCGATCGTCGAGAAGGCCTACGGTGGTGAGTCCGTTCACATGGACGACATCACCCTCATTATGCAGCGGCGAGGCTACCCGGAGGAGACGCACTTCTCATTCTCCTACACGCCCGTGCGCAACGAGAGCGGAGCCGTTGCAGGCTTCTTCTGCCCCTGCACCGAGATCACGGGCCAGATCATGGCCGAGCGGCGGCTGGCGGCCGAGACCGAGCGGCAGCGGCGCTTGTTCGAGCAGGCGCCTGGCTTCATCACCGTCCTGACCCAGCCGGAACACCGCTTCGAGTTCGTCAACCAGGCATTCCGGCGCCTGTTCGGCGAACGTGAATTCGTCGGCAAGACGGTGCGCGAGGCCTTCCCCGAACTCGAAGGGCAGGGCTTCTTCGAGTGGCTGGACCAAGTCTACGCCACCGGCGAGAGCTTTGTGGCCCATCACGTGCCGATCCGTCTTCAGGCCTCGCCCGATGCGGTTGCGGAGGAGCGCTTTCTCGACTTCATCTACGAGCCCGTGCGGGATGAGGCTGGTCACGTAACCGGCATCTTCTGCGAGGGCCATGACGTCACCGAGGCGCACTTGGCCCGGACCGCCATCGGCGGGAGCAACGCGCGCTACACCAGCGTGCTGGCCGCCATGTGCGAGGGCTTCGTCGTTCTCGATGAGGAGTATCGCGTCACCGAGGTCAATGCCGAGGGCCTCCGGCTCGACGGCCGGCCCGAGAGCGAGCTGATTGGCAAGACTCACTGGGAGGCGTTCCCCGGCTCGGTCGGCACCCCTGTCGAGGCTGCCTATCGCCGGGCCATGACCGAGCGCGTGCCGGTCGAGCTGAACCATCACTATGTGGATGCGGTTACGGGGCACAATCTCTGGCTTGCATTGCGCATCTACCCGGTTCCAGGCGGAGTGGCCGCCTTCTACCGCGACGTCAGCGAGCAGATGCGGGCCGAGGAGGCGCTGCGCCACAGCGAGGAGCGCCTCAGAACGGCCTTGGGCATCAGCACGGTCGGGGTGCTGTTCTGGGGTGAGGGGTTGGCGTTGACGGAGGCGAACGAAGCCTTCCTGTGCATGACCGGCTTCACTCGCGAGGAGGCGCTCGGCAAGACCTGGCAGGAGTTCACGCCCGAGGAGTTCCACCCCGAGTCCTGGCGGGCAGTGGAGCAGGTGACTACGCTGGGCGAGGCCACTCCGTACGAGAAGCAGTACTTCCGCAAGGACGGCTCGCGCTGGTGGGGTCTGTTCGCGCCGCGCAAGGTTGGCGATGAGGTGGTCGAGTTCGTCCTCGACGTCACCGACCGCAGAGAGGCTGAAGCTGCCCTGCGTCAGCTCAACGAGGAGCTGGAAAGCCGCGTGATCGATGCCGTCTCGGAACGGGAGCGGACTGAAGCCGCCCTGCGCCAGTCTCAGAAGCTGGAGGCGGTGGGCCAGCTCACCGGAGGCGTAGCGCACGACTTCAACAATCTGCTCACCATCATCCGCTCATCCGTGGAGTTCCTGCGCTGGCCCAACCTGCCGGAGGAGCGCCGCCGCCGGTACGTCGACGCGATCACCGACACAGTCGACCGCGCCGCCAAGCTCACGGGGCAGTTGCTGGCCTTTGCCCGACGGCAGGCACTCAAGCCGGAGGTGTTCGACGTGCCCGAGCGGATCGGGGCCATCACCGATATGCTGAGCACCATCGTGGGAAGCCGCATCCGGATCGAAGCCGATACCGCCTGTGATCCCTGCTTCGTGGAAGCCGATGTGATCCAGTTCGAGACGGCGCTCGTGAACATGGCGGTGAACGCCCGGGATGCCATGAACGGGGAAGGCACCCTGAGGGTGCATGTCGATGCCCTTGCCGACATGCCGTCCGTCCGCGGGCATGCAGGCGGACCGGGCTCCTTCGTGGCGGTGTCGGTCAGCGATACGGGATCGGGCATCCCGGCCGACCAGCTCGGACCGATCTTTGAGCCGTTCTTCACCACGAAGGAGGTTGGCAAGGGCACGGGCCTGGGCCTGAGCCAGGTCTATGGCTTTGCTAAGCAGTCGGGCGGTGACGTGGCAGTGGAGAGCGAACTCGGGCGGGGCACAAGCTTCACGCTCTACCTGCCGAAGGTCGAGCGGGGGATTGCCACGAAAGAGGTCGGGAGCGAGGCGCGAAGAGGCGGGCCGCACGAGCACGGGCGCGGCTGCCGTGTGCGGCTGGTCGAGGACAACATCGAGGTGGGGCAGTTCTCGACACAGCTCTTGCAGGATCTCGGCTACGAGACCTCGTGGGCGGCGAACGCCCACGAGGCGCTCAAGCTGCTGGAGGAGGACCACACGCGGTTCGACGTGGTGTTCTCGGACGTGGTGATGCCCGGAATGAGCGGAGTCGAGCTCGCACGGGAGATCGGGCAACGCTACCCTTCGCTGCCGGTGGTGCTGACCTCCGGCTACAGCCATGTGCTGGCCGAGGAGGGGCGGCACGGGTTTGAGCTGCTGCACAAGCCCTATGCCGTCGAGGACGTGTCCCGTGTGCTGCGGCGCGCAACGCGGGGCCTTGTGGCGCTCCGCGGCGCCATGACTGACAAAGCCTGAACCAACGAAGGATGACGATGACACAGGACGCACCCAGCCGCCGCATTCTCCTCGTTGAGGACGAGGGCATGATCGCGATGCTGGTCGAGGACATGCTTGAGGATCTCGGCCATGAGCTGGTCAAGGTGGCGAACCACCTCGAGGAGGCGATCGCCGCAGCCAGGAACGAGTCCGTTGATCTCGCGATCCTGGACCTGAACCTGGGCGGTGTCCTGACCTATCCGGCTGCCGACGTGCTCGTGGAGCGCGGCATCCCGTTCATCTTCGCTACGGGCTACGGCAGCGGCGGACTCAAAGAAGCGTACTCCGGCTGGCCGACCCTGCAAAAGCCGTTTGACACGGAGGCGCTGGGACAGGCGATCCAGCGAGCTTCTTCGATCCCGGCATGGAGAAGATCACCAAGCCGTTCGCGGTCCACGTGCTGACCACTCGCATCCAGGCCATGATCCAGAACAAGTGACCAGGGTCACGGGACGGATTGCCGTCATGGATACCTCGGCGGCCTTGGGCGTTACACCACGTTGCATGCCGAAGGCAGACAGGAATGAACTACGAGCAGCGGGAGCTCCCGCCTGGACGCTCCCCCGAGCAGGGGGGCACCTCAGCCGATGAACTGGCCTACCGCGTGCACCAGCAGGAGCTGCTGGCAGGCTTCGGTGTCCTTGCGCTCAGGACACCCGAGTTCATGGACCTCCTCCAGGAGGCAACCCGGCTTTGTGCGCAGGGCCTGCACATCCGCTACTGCAAGGCCATGGAGTACCTGGTTGAAGAGGACGCCTTCATTGTCCGGGCAGGGGTGGGCTGGAAGCCGGGCACGATCGGGTCCAGGACCGGGGCCGACCTGAAAAGCCCGACCGGATACGCCTTCCACACAGGCGAGCCCGTGATCTCAAGCCACCTCGAGAGCGAGGGCCGCTTCCGCACGCCCCGAATCCTGGTGGACCATGGGATCCGGCGCGCCATCAACGTGCCAATCGCCACCGAGTCAGGCGGCTACGGGGTTCTGGAAGCCGACAGCCCTGCCGAAGGGCGGTTCACCGAGGCGGACCTCGCCTTCATGCAGGGCTTCGCCAACCTGCTCGGGAGCGCTCTGGAGCGCAAGCGCGGCGAGGAGAGGCTGCGCCTCGCGCACGAGCGCAACGAGGAGATCCTCGAGAGCATCGCCGATGCTTTCTACGCCGTCGACCGGGACTGGCGCTTCACCTACGTCAACCGCAGGGCGGAGGAGTGGTGGGGCCGCAAGCGCGAGGACCTGATCGGCAAGGTCTGCTGGGACGAGTTCCCGGCTGCCGTGGGCAGCGAGGCAGCGGAGGCGCACCACCTTGCCCGGCGTGAGCGGCGGACCGTGCACCTCGAGACCGTCTCGCCGCTGCGGGACAATTGGGTGGATCTCGACATCCATCCCACCGCCGCAGGCGGGCTGGCCGTGTACTTCCGGGACGCCACCGAATGGAAGCGGGGCGAGGTGGCGCTGCACGAGACTGCGGAGCGCTACCGGCTGGCGGCCAAGGCCACGAACGACGCGATCTGGGACTGGGATCTCGCAGCCGACCGGATTGTCTGGAACGAGGCTCTCACCACGCTCTTCGGCTTCACGGAGCGGGAGACGGATGGCGCCTGGTGGAAGGATCACATCCATCCCGATGACCGTGAGCGCGTGGTCACGGGCATTGAAGCGGTGATCGCAGGGAGCCAGGAGCACTGGAGCGCAGAGTACCGCTTCCTGCGGGCGGACGGATCCGAGGCCGACATCTTCGACCGCGGCTTCGTCATCCGTGACGGCGGGGGAAGGGCGGTCCGGATGATCGGGGCCATGCTGGACCTCACCGAGCGCAAGCGGGCCGAGGAGGCGTTGCGGGCCAGCGAGGAGTTCACGCGCCGTATCCTCGAGAGCTCGACCGACTGCATCAAGGTTCTCGACCCGGATGCCCGTCTCCGCTTCATGAGCCCGGGCGGCATGGACGTGATGGAGGTGGACGACTTCGGAGCGGTCGAGGGCTGCGACTGGCGCGGCTTCTGGTCCGGGCCGGACCACGCGAAGGCCCGCGAGGCCGTCCAGACCGCTCTGGCCGGGGGCAACGCCCGCTTCCAGGGCCACACGCCGACGATGAAGGGCAACCCGCGGTGGTGGGACGTGGTGGTCACCCCGATCACCCGGCCGGACGGCTCGGTTGATAAGCTCCTGTTGGTCTCGCGTGACATCACCGAGACCAAGCAGATGGAGGAGCACCAGCGGCTTCTCATCAACGAGCTGAACCATCGGGTGAAGAACACGCTGGCGACCGTGCAATCCATCGTCGGGCAGACCCTGCGCAACGCGGGAACGCTGGACGAGGCGCAGGGCGCGTTCGAGGCGCGACTGTTCGCGCTCTCACGTGCCCATGACGTGCTCACCCGAGAGAACTGGGAGGGAGCCAACCTGCGCAAGATCGTGGCAGAGGCCATCGCACCGTACGGCAATGCCCGTGAGGATCGGCTGCACCTCGAGGGACCTGATGTGCGGCTTCCGCCCCGGATGGCCTTGGCCATCGCCATGGCCTTGCAGGAGCTGGCCACCAACGCGGTAAAATACGGCGCCCTCTCGAACGAGGTCGGTGAGGTGCGCATCCAATGGACGGTCGATCGGACGACGCTTCCGGCCTGCCTGCACCTGAGATGGGAGGAGAGCGGAGGCCCTCCGGTGCAGGTTCCGAAGCGAAGAGGCTTCGGAACGCGCCTCATTGAGCGCAGCCTGGCGCTGGACCTCGACGGTGACGTCCTCATCGGGTTCGTTCCCGGCGGGGTCATCTGCACCGTTGACGCTCCCCTTCCGCCCGCAGGCCCGCTGCCGGCAGGCTCGCCATAGGCTAGGGACTTTCCCGAACTGGCCTTTTCGTTGCCAAGGTGCTCTAAGCCTTCCAAGGTCAAGGACAATGGAAGCGGGGCCATGAACTCGAACCTGGATGGAGCACAGCCGATCGCACCTGAGCAGGGCGGCGATGCGGCCGACGAGCTCGCCTATCGCCTGCGCCAGCAGCAGCTCACGGCGCAGTTCGGCCTGTTCGCCCTCAGGACCCGTGACATTGATGCCCTTCTCCAGGAGGCCACCCGCACCTGCGCCGACGGCCTCTACAGCGAGTTCTGCAAGGTGTTGGAGTTCCTACCCGCCGACAAGGAGTTCGTGGTCCGCGCGGGCGTCGGCTGGAAGCCGGGCGTGGTCGGCGCCGCCCGCACCGGCGCTGATCTCGACAGTCCGGCGGGCTTCGCCCTCAGGACCGGCACGCCCGTGATCTCCAACCACCTGGCCGAGGAGACCCGCTTCCGCACGCCCAAGCTCCTCGCGGATCATGGTGTCAAGCGGGCGATCAATGTCATCATCCGCGGGGACGGCGATCCCTTTGGTGTTCTCGAGGTGGACAGCCCAACCGAGGGTCGCTTCACCGAACACGATATCGCGTTCATGCAAGGGTTCGCGAACCTCCTGGGAGTTGCCATCGAGCGGCAGCGCGCCGAGGAGGAGCTGCGGGCCAACAAGGCCCTTCTCCAGCAGGCGCTGGAGGACCAGGACGTGCTGACCCGGGAGATCAGCCACCGGGTCAAGAACAGCCTCCAGCTCGTGGCTGGCCTGCTGAACATGCAGGGTCGCGCGTCGGGCAACGACGACCTGCGTCAGGCCCTGTCCGATGCCGAAGCCCGCGTGCACACCATTGCGCAGGTCCATGACCGCCTGTGGCGTCACAACGAGGTGCGCTCCGTCAATCTCGCGGAGTTCCTCGGCGAGCTGTGCACCAAGCTGCGGGGATCGGCTCCCTACTTCACCGTGGGATGCAGCATCGATCCGGTGATCGTTCCTACTGACCTTGCCGTCCCGTTAGGGCTGCTGGTCAACGAGCTTGTGACCAATGCCTTCAAGTACGCCTACCCCGAAGCGTCCGGCGAGGTCCGGCTCGAGCTGACGTCGGACAGCCCGGAACGCCTCCGGCTGGAGGTGTCCGACACCGGAGTTGGGCTGCCGCCCGACTTCAACCCGGCGCGGTCCAGGAGCCTCGGGATGAGGCTCGTCGCCAGCCTGGCCCGGCAGATTGGCGGTCGGCTGGAGTGGCAGGATGCGCAACCCGGCACCCGGTTCGTGCTCGAAGTGTCCGCACTGGACGACGGCTCCGGAAGGTAGCGCCACGGGAATGATGGAGCCTGAAACCCGGCGGACGTGTCATGCAGGCGACCAGATACGAAAGCTCAGGCCGGCGCAGGGTCCGATCCTCGATGACAGAGCCGATCAACCCAGGGGCGGGCCGAGAAGGTTCTTGATCAACCGCACGAGCGTCTCCGGATGGACCGGCTTGCCAATGAACAGGGCCCCTTCCGGCAAATCGCCTGCCTTGGGCGCGGCTCGTCCTGAGGCAATCAACACCCCGATCTCCTGCCGATCCGTGCGGACCCTTTGGGCCAGTTCGAAGCCGTTGATGCTGCCTTGCGGCATCTCGACATCGGTGACGACGGCGTCGATGCCGGAGACGGCCTTCAGCACCCTCAGGGCCTCATCGGCGTGAACGGCCTCGATGACCTTGAAGCCGGCATCCTCCAGGACGTCGACCAGCGTCATCCGAACGAGGGTTTCGTCCTCGACGACAAGAATGAGAGGGCGCAGGTTGGGGTGAGGCTCTGACATGTCAGATGAAACAGGAAGCAATGGTCTTCGTTCCTATGGCCGAGACTGTAACCTCAGGGGGCGGACGGAGTGCCGGACCTGCGTCAAATTTTCGTTGACGTCTGGCTCGTGACCCGAGTTACGGATTGGGCTGCCGCATTCCTGCCTTGATTCTTCCCGCCATGAGCCTGCCTGATCAGCACCATCCCTGCGACCGCGAGCCAAAACGCGACGAGCTCTCCCTCCATCAAATCATTGACCAAGCCAACCAGGCGATCGAGGGGTCACAGGCTCAGATCGCCCGATCCCGCGCCTTGAGCCAGTCCGAGGCCGATCTCGCCCGCGAGATCGACCGGATCGTCGAGGAGAACGGCGCCTCCCAAGGGCACGGTGGGGGTTCGTAATATGGGTCCGGCTGTCCCCAACAGCGAAAACCATCATCGTCCGGCACCTTGGTTTGGGATCAAAGAAACCTTGCATGCCTAAAGCGGCCTTCGATGCGGTGGAACTGCCGCTGACCTTCAGCTGCATCCTCACGGCCGAATCCCCTCCGCCCCTGTACTCACGGCTTTCCGCAAAATACAGGAGCCATGGAACCCCGTAGGGGCGAGGGGGAGAGGACCGACAGTGACGATCACCCGTCCGAGACTGTCATTGCGGCTGCGCATCTTCATCCTGACTGCCGTGGCGCTTGCCCCGGCGCTGGCGATCCTTGGCTACAACGAGGTCTCGCTGCGCCGCAGCCGGGAGGCCGAGATCCATGCACTCGCCCTCCGGTTCGGACAGCTTGCCTCGCTTGAGATGCAGGGAATCATCAGCGGCGCTGAGGGGCTGCTGCGCGCCGTCGCGCGGGTGCCGGCGGTGCGCTCGTTTGACGCCGAGGCCTGCGGCCTCTACCTGGCCGATATCCAACGGCAGTCCCCGCAGCTTGCTGCGATCACCGTGATCGATCGCGTCGGCGGCGTACAGTGCCGCAGCGCGCCGGGCGCCACCGCGCGCCTCGACGACCGTCCGTATTTCCGGCAGGCGCTCGAGACCGGAGGGTTCGTGATCGGCGAGTACACCGATAGCCGGATCTCGGGCCAGCGCGGCCTGACCCTGGCTACACCCATCAAGGCAGATGACGGCTCCATCGTCGGCGTGCTGGCGGCTGGCCTCGACCTCGAATGGCTCGGCGGGCGGCTGCGCGAGCGTGACCTCGCGGGAAACAGCGCCCTGACCATCGCCGACCGCAATGGGATGATCATCGCGCGCGAGCCGTTCCCGGAGCGGTTCATCGGCACGCGGATCCCGGAACCCTTCCAGACTCTCGTCACGGGCGCGTCGCCCGGAACGCGGGAGGTCACGAGCCAGGACGGGACGCGACGCGTCATTGGCTACATCCCGGCCACCGCGAACCCGACAGGCCTCTACATCAGCGCCGGCCTCTCGCGGGACGAGGCCTTCGCCCCGATCGACCGGGCCATGCGGCGGGGGGCGGTGCTGGCCCTGATCGGCAGCGTGCTGGCGCTCCTGTCCGCCTGGATCCTCGGCCGCAGGTTCGTCCGCGCGCCCGTGGCGCGGCTGATGCACACCATCCAGGCGTGGCGCGGCGGGGAGCGGACGGCCCGCACGGGGATGCCCGGCGGCGCGGGAGAGCTGGAGGCGGTCGGCGCCGCGATCGACGGATTGATGGACGAGCTCGACCGGCGTCAGGCCGCGCGCGACGCGGCCGAGGAGCACCGTCGGCTTCTCGTCAACGAGTTGAACCACCGCGTGAAGAACACGCTCGCCACGGTGCAGTCGATCGCCTCGCGGACCCTGCGCACCTCTGCCTCGGTCGGCGAGGCCAATGAGGCGCTGGAGAGCAGGCTGATGGCCCTGTCGCGCGCCCATGACGTGCTCACCCGCGAGAGCTGGGACGGGGCGGACATGGGCGAAATCGTCGCCCGTGCCCTCGAGCCGTTCGGCGATCCGGGTGGGGGGCGTCTCCGGTTCGAGGGGCCGCCGGTACGGCTCTCGCCGAGGACCGCGCTCGCCCTGGCGATGGCGTTCCAGGAGTTGGCGACGAACGCGGTGAAGTACGGCTCCCTGTCCAACAGAATGGGGTCAGTCAGGATCGGGTGGGGCCTTGCAGACGGGCAGGACGGCCGCCCAAGGCTTCATGTGCGTTGGGAGGAGACCGGCGGCCCGGCTGTGCGACCGCCGAGCCGCAGAGGCTTCGGATCACGGCTGCTCGAGCGTGCCCTGGCCCATGACCTCGACGGCGATGTGATGCTCGAGTTCGCCTCGACGGGGGTGGTATGCACGCTCCAGACGGCCGCGGCCTGAAGAGACGGCAGCGCTCAATGCACTCCTTCGTGTATGGCTCTCAATCCTCTGTTCATCCTCGGGCTCCCCGAAAAGCTTCTACTTGAACGTCCTGAATGCGCTGATGCCGGAGCACATCACCGTTCCCCTGCATCAGCTCGAGGCAACATGCCCGCTCTGAGAAATGCTAGTGGCGGAATTGGAGGATGACCTTAGACGGACTCGTGCGGGGGTGCGTCTCGATTGGAGGTGAGAAGCCGAAATGCGTGATGTGGCGCCATCGGAACACACGCGGCGGCATTACCCGAACGCGCTCAAGATGGTCGCGGAGACTAATGGGATCCTCGCCTCCCGAGTGGCTCGGCTGGCCGCGCAGGCGGAGGTGCAGTCGAGGGCGCAGCGCTCGGCCGCGGCGGCAGGGGCGGGATCGGCTGCGCCGTGACCGCATCGGTCACGAGGAAAAGGATGGCCGCAAGCATCGGTCCGGAACGCATGCTGAGGCTCGCCTCATGACCGGGACCGACGCAACGGCCGCGCTTCGAGTTCGTTGGTAGAGGACCCTAAGGTTCGACGGCACCGGACACCGTCTGGCCGAAATTCTCTACGTGGCTCTTGAGGTTCTCGCGCGTACGGGGATCGACAACGGCAACGGAGGCCGAGACGGCGATACCTGCCGCCGTGCCGACCGCTGCCGCCGCGCCGGCCGTGACTTGGATGATTCGGTCGCCCACGCCGACGCGGGAATCCGTCAGCGTCTGCCCTTCCGCCAGCTCCCGCCCGATAATCCGAACAACCTCAGGACTCTCCGCGTATTTGCTGTGGTTCAGGGGATCGCCGGACCGGAGCTTCGACAGATTGAGCACGGTAATCCCGGCCTGCTCCATCTCGCCGCGGTACGGTTCCTGCTCCGGATCGATGGCTCCGAGCCTGACCGCATCGCCCCAGAGGCGGCGCGAGACGGCCAATGCCCGGTCGTCCTGCGATACGAACAGGGTGAAGCCGGGACGCTGCCTGCCCATGTCCATGATGGCCTCGCGGAACAGGTCGACGTCCACGTCCGGTGCGGCAAGCAGCACGTTCCGGATCTTCGGCGCGACCCTGCCGTCGCGGATTGCCATCTGGCGCAAGGCCTCAAGGGTGACCCAGTTGCCCATCGAGTGGGCGAGGATCGAGATCTCGCCGACCGAGGGATCGCGGGCCAACATGCGCAGCGTGGTCTCGAGAGCTGTGCGGGAATACGTATTGCTCTCACGATCGTAGCCGTAGGCCAGCACGCTGCCGCGCGACGGCCAGGTGAACAGCACCGGGGCGACGGGTGTCCCTGCGTCGTGCACGATCTGGGCGAAGCGGAAGACGGCGTCGTCGAAGCGGTTGTTGAAGCCATGGACGAACAGCAGCACGCGCCTCTGGGGCACCTGTCGAACGCTCCCCCGCACCCAGGCCGCAGCCTGCGTCCGGTCGATCACGTCGGCCTTGAGCGTCACGAAGTCGGTGGCGGGGTTGCCGGGCACGTTGCGCGGCCACTGCACCTCGCCTTGCTTGCGGCTGGCATCGGGCGGGATTGAAACCGTGAACTCGGCAAACGACAGCTCGGGACCGCGGTCGCCGGAGAAGAACTCCTCGGGATCGGCAGCCCGCATGCGGGTGGTGGCGACCAGCATGTCGACCTTGCTGGCGCCCGGCACGCTCTCCGCTACGGGCACGAGAGTGCCCCGCAGACCTGCACATGCGTTCAGGCCGAGGAGCAGGGCAACGGCAATCGCGAGACGGCGGTATGGCAGTGTCATGGTCCGTCGCTTCCTGCTGCCATTCATGGAGATCATGGTTCTGTACGGGCTTGGTCCGTTGTCGGCAAGGGTAAGGGCCTTGGAACGGCCACGATGCCGTTGTCACGGAACGTCCGTTGCACCGCCGCCAGCACCGCCTTGCGGATCGCGAACTGGCGGCCGGCGCGAGCCTTGAATTTGCCCCTCAATACGAGCGTGCCGTCCTCGACGGAGAAGATGCCCTGGCTCTTGAACGGCTCCAGCAGGTCCGCGTTCAGCTCCGGATTGTCAGCGATCTCCTGACCGATCCTCTTGAACAGCTTGCGCACCTTCTCGACGTCGGTGTCGAACGCCACCCGAAACACCAGCTTCTCGATGACCCAGTCCCGGCTGTAGTTCTGGATCTTGCCGATCTGGCCGTAGGGGATGGTCGCCACCGCCCCGCGTGGATGGCGCAGGCTGACCGAGCGGACCGAGATGCGCTCGACCGTTCCCTTGGCGCCGGATGTCTCGATGTACTCGCCGAGACGGAAGGCGTCATCAAGCAGGAAGAACAGGCCCGACACGATGTCCTTCACCAGCGTCTGCGAGCCGAAGCCGATGGCAAGCCCGAACACGCCCAGTCCCGTGATCAGCGGCCAGACGTTCACGTTGAGGATGACAAGAATGGTTAGGAGCGACAGGATGAGGATCGTCACCTTCGCGGTGCCGCCGAGAAGCGGCAGGAGGGTCTCGAGACGCGTGCGAGGGGCGTGACCGTCCTCTTCGTCCGATGATACAGGCAAGGAATGGTCCCTGCGCTCGAGGCGCTCGATGCCCGCCGCCGTGGCACTCCACAGCAGAGCACCGACGAGCGCCACGACCGTGATCTCGACCGTCCTCTCGCGGATCAAGGTCACGTCGAATCCGAGAGCCGTCAGGGCGGGTAGGGCCCAGAGGTAGCCGAGAAGACCGAGCACCAAGGTCGCGAAGGAGAAACGCGCCATCCGGCGGAGCGTGTCCGACAGCAGGGACGTTGCCGGGTCGGCGGCCTTGCGCTGGGTCCTGGCCTCGATCCGACTGTCGACATGGGGCGCGACGAGGACCAGCAGGAGTGTGCCAAGCATCGCCACACCGGGGATGGAATGCCCCATGGTCGCGGCGACCTGAAGAACCGCTGTGGTACCGAGGATGGCCATGATTGCCAGCCCCGGCCACGTGGAGGCGAAGCGCTTGCGCCCGCGGGATACGGGCTCCGGTCCGGCCACCGCCATAGCCACGGCCTTGCGGTGGCGCCAGTACGCAAGGATGAGAAGCACGGTGATGGGGACGCTCACGATGAACGTGCCCGTTATGTCGCGAAGCCCGGGGCCGGCGTTCCAGGCCCGCAGGGTCGCCAGGGTCGCCAAGCCGGCCATACCCCATGCAAAGGCAAGGGACAGGATCCTGGCGAATGAGGCGAGGTGCGGCTGGGCCCGATCACCGTCACGCGCCAGCAAGGTGCCAATGAGGCGGCTGACGAGAAGACCGAGAACGGTGGCGAGGGCACAGATCCTCGCGACATGCCGAACGGTCCCCTCGCCGATGGAAAGCCTAATAAGCACGGCAACGACCACGAAGGCCAGGATCGCGGCTGCGGCATCGAGAACGAGGGAGGAGCGGCCGGGCCGCACGGCCCCTCGATCGAGGAGGCGTCGGACTCCAAGGAAGGCAACGCCCGCAGCAAGAACGCTTCCGATGATGATGAGGATGTACCAACCCGAGGCGTGCTCGTCGGCCGCGAGACCCTGAAGGAGTGCATCCGCCTCTGCCCCGATGGCATCGACGTGCCGGAGCCTGTTCCGCAGGCCGGCTTCCAGCGCGATGCCAATCCGGTCCAGGCGCTCCAGGACGATGCCCGTGCCCTCCGTCACCTCAATCAAGGCTCACTGTCCCCCTTGAGGCAAGGCTATTGCCGTAGCCTCTTTCCCGGCGTTCCCGTGCTTCCCGCCCCGAGGGATATCTTCATGATGCCGTCGTCGTTGTCGAGCATGGAAAAGGCATTCCCCATACAACTTCCCTCGGTCCGATGGGTAGGACGCGGCGCTTGTTCCCGCGCCATCTTCCGACGTCCGCAAGGCTCCCGCCATTCGGGTTTGACCCTAAATCCCTATGGGAAAACCCTGAGAGGGTGAGGCAGCGAAAGGTCTGCCCGCTCGCCTTTGGGCACGCTGCCGACCTAATGGCCATGTTGCCCGGTATCTACCAGCCCCTGCTCAGGTATCGTCCCGGTCGAACTGGGGGGTCTTCCGGATTGATGGGGGCAGGCACGTTCTTACAATGACGAGCGCAGCCGAGACCCATTGTGCCCCCGCTCTCCCACTCCTCCTTGGCTGCCCCCTCGAGGCCGTCGCATAGCGGCCTCGAGGTTCCGTAAAGGCGCCTCTGCGAAAAGATCAGTCGATTTTTACGTGTACGCATGACGCTGACGAGGTGATAGTCCATCTGGCCGAGTTTATTCCTAGATGGCAGGCTGGTACAGGCTGGGTTCACCTGAAAGAAAACCCGTGAAGCCCCAAGAACGTGACCAGCTTGCCAAGAGCCAGAAGCTGGACGCGATACAAGCCGAACTGGCCCAGTACGGGAGAACGGCCCGCCTCACGCTGCTCTTGGTGACCGTCCTAGGCGCCGTGGTTCTTGCTGTGCTGCTCTACCATGTCCTGGGCCACGCCTGAGAGCCGCTCAGGGTTCGTCCTATCGAGCAGCTTCTTCATCGTGCCTAAGCCTTAGGCGGCTTTTTCGAGGTATCGAGTTCGGGATGGTTATGGACCAACTTTTCCCGATCCCTGGCCAGGTTGTCCCAGGTTTTGGCCATTTCCAGAAGCTGGTCGCGATGCTCGCCCTCGGGCACCTGCTTGGCGAGCGCCCGGCATTCTTCAGCGTGCTTTCTATATTCGGCTGCGGTTTTCATCGTCCCCAATCCCTCTCATGAAGCGGAGCCTTTTATGAGATGCGAGGGCGGAACGGCAACAGCCCCCTGTCATGGCCGGAGCTCAGCATTCCATACTGCGGCTTCGGCGAAATGGAATCCTATGACTTCGCCAGCAGACGCAAAGACACCGGAGGTGCAACGTGGATCAGAGCCCATGTTCATTCACGGGCCATACATAAATAAAAAACAGATCTTGATTAAGATGATATAAGCATCTTTATTGTCAGCCAATAACATTAGGCGCTGATACCTGAGAGATATACGCGCTCCCGCCTAAATAAACAGGGAAAAGCCATCTTGGCCAACAGTTTTCAGCCTGATTACAATCCGATGATCCGCAAGCTTGAGAGCATCTTCGTCCTCACGGATGACGAGCGGCAGGCCCTCGAAACCCTGCCGATGCAGGTCGTGGCCATCAAGGAGAACCAGGACCTCGTGCGCGCGGGCGACCGGCCCTCCCGCTCGTGCCTGGTCCTGAGCGGCTTCGCCTGCACCTACAAGATGACTGTGCAAGGCAAGCGCCAGATCGTGTCCTTCAACCTGCCGGGCGATATTCCCGATCTGCAAAGCCTTCATCTCAGGGTTCTGGACAACGGCATCAGCACCATCAGCCCGTGCAGAGTGGGGTTCATCCGCCATGAGGCTCTGCGCGATATCTGCGACCGCTATCCCCGCATCGCATCAGCCTTCTGGCGCGAGACCCTCATCGATGCATCGATCTTCCGCGAATGGGTTTTGAATGTCGGACAGCGCGAAGCTTACACTAGGATGGCCCATGTCCTGTGCGAGTTGCTGACGCGCCTGGGAGCAGTCGGCCTTACACAGGATCATAGCTGTAACCTGCCGATCACCCAGAGCGAGTTTGCCGATGCACTCGGCGCCACGACGGTTCACGTTAACCGCGTTCTCCAACAGATGCGGGCCGACGGTCTGATCGAGCTAAAAGGCGACCGGCTGAACATTCCCGATTGGGAGAAGTTGAAACGGGTAGGTGAATTTGATCCGACCTACCTTCACCTGGAGGATTATCAGGCCGCCGCATGACCCTCACCTTACAGCCGATGCGCGTTGCGACGGGCTTTGACGAAGAAGGCATGATGGTCCTCGACGAGGAGCAGCGGCTTGTAGCCGTTCTGGTTCGCCTTGCGGACCAGAACGAGGTGGCTCCGGGGCAGTGGTACCTGGAAGCCGGCTTTGGCCGCCTGGACGGAGGAAGCCACCCGCTCTTCTCCAACCTCGACATGGCTCAGGAGTGGATCAGTCAGCGCCTTGCCCATAGGGCTCCTGCCTGAGACTGTTCAGCAGTTCCATAAATGATGGAGTGGACGGCGCCTGCTCCCGGCGGCCCATGACGGGGTATTTGCCTCAGCACCAGACAGAGCAGGGGACTGGGGCACGGCTACGAGGAGGCTCTGGCATTGCCGACGCCATTTGTCGCGCAGGATCTCGCCAGGATGATTGGCTTGGGTGACGGGCATGGCCTTGCAGGAAGGTAGAGAATGAAGTTTATCGGCATTCTCCAAGCCTGTCAGCATGACCCGCCTCCTGGCGAAGATGGTTGGGCGGGCAGACTCCCCTACATTCCACCCTACCGCACGCCGTGCCCTGGGAGCCCCACGTTTGAGTCTGCTGACCCGTTTGTACCTGCTCGTGGCCTTCGCGGCGGCACCCGCGTTCGGGCTTGTCCTCTACAATGACTGGCAGTTGCGCCAAGCCGCCGAGGCTCGGATCGAGGCCGATGCCCTGCGCTATGCCAGGCTGGTCTCCAGCGAGCTGGACCGCATCTTCTCGGGTGTTCGCAGCACCCTCGGCGCTGCCGCGAAGGCTCCGGTTTTGCAGGAACTGCGGGAGGCGGAATGCGCTCGTTATCTCTCGGCACTCGCCAACGACCATCCCTACCTGTCCCGCCTCGGCGTCATCCGAGCAGACGGGCAGGGCGCCTGCGGCCTCCAGGTGCGCGTTGATCCGGCCACCAGCCCGAGCCTGCGGGCTGCCCTCGGCACGTCGAACAGCTATCTCGGCGAATACACCGTCGGTCGTGGCAGTGCGGCGCCAATCCTCCCGTTCGCTGAGCGGATCGAAGATGCCGGCGGAAGGCCCGTCGGCGTTATCGCCTCGGGCCTGCGCCTCGACTGGCTCGGTGACTACTTCGCCGAAAAGGCTAAGGAGTTCCCGCCGGCGACATCGCTCACCATTGTCGACCGCAACGGCACCATTCTCGTCCGCCTGCCGAACCGGGATCGTGTCGGCACCTCGCTCACACACTACCCCCAACTCCGTGCCCAGAGCGGGGGAACGCTTAAGTCCGAGGCCGCCAACACCGCAGACAGCGTCGCCCGGATCCTGGGCTTCACCGCCATCAACGAGGTTCCCGAAGGCGTCGGGGTAGCCGTTGGACTCTCCCAAGAGGTGGTCCTGGCACCAATCCGGGAAGCCACCCGCCGCAACCTGTTGCTGATGGCAGTCACGGCCGCTCTTGCCATGGGTGCAGCCTGGCTCGGCGGCCGGGCGTTCCTTCAGCGGCCCATTAGCGCCCTCATGTCCGTGGCCGAGCGGCTCCAGGCTGGCGACTTCAGCGCGCGAACTTCTGTTGCCGGCGCTGGTTCCGAACTGGCCAGGCTCGGCTCCACCTTCAACACGATGGCGTCCGAGCTTGCCTCCCGGGAGCAGGAGCGCGAGGACGCCGCCAAGGCCCTGCGCGAGAGCGAGGAGCGGTTGCTGATTGCTCAGAGCGCCGCCCGCATTGGCGTGTGGGATTGGGATTTTGCTTCCGACCGCATCACCTGGTCACGGCAGATGTACGAGTTGTTCGGCCTCGACGCCGGGAAAGACGCCGCTGATCCCTATGGCGCCTGGTTGCGGATCCTGCACCCGGAAGACCGTGAGGGGGCCGACCACACAACCAGAGGCTGGAAGGATCAGCCAGGGCCTTTCGCCGACGAGTTCCGGATTATCCAGCCTGACGATCGCGTGAGATGGATCCTTGTCCGGGGACAGACAATGCCGGATGAGGCAGGGATCCCGCGCCGCATGGTCGGGGCCAACCTCGACATCACGGAGATCAAGGATCAGGAACTCCGCGAGATCTTCCTCCTCACCTTGGTCGACCGCATCCGCGACATCGGCAAGCCAGGTGAACTTCTACAGACGGTAGCGGAACTCCTTGGGGCCCAGCTCAAGGGGTCCTGCGTGGGCTACAGCGAGATCAACGAGGGGGAGGCCTGGGCGACGGTTCTGGCAGCCTGGCGTCGTGATGGCCTTCAGGGCGACCGCCAGCGCTACCCCACCAGTTCCTTCGGGAATGCCTTTGCCGAGCTGAAGGCGGGCCGGACGTTTGTTGTCGATGACGCCCGTGCCGATGAGCGAGTTGCCTGCGCCCGGGCGGCCTACGAGGCTGTCGTGGCTATTGCGTCGATTACGGTTCCTCTCGTCCGTGACGGGCGGTTCAGGGGCTTCCTGTTCGTGCATCAGGACATGCCTCGGCGCTGGACTGCATCCGAGCGGGAGCTATGCGAAGAGGTGGCCGAACGGACCTGGGGTGCGCTGGAGCGTGTGCGGGGGGATGCCCGGCGGCGGCTGCTCATCAACGAGCTGAACCACCGGGTGAAGAACACGCTGGCTACGGTGCAGTCGATTGCGGCGCAAGCGTTTCGCAGCAGCGGGCGGCAAGAGGATGCGCGCGAGACCTTCGAGGCGCGCCTGTTCGCCTTGTCCAAAACACACGACGTGTTGACGCGTGAGAACTGGGATGGAGGGGACCTTCAGGAAATCGTCACCGAAGCCGTCGCGCCATTCGGTTCATGGGATCGGACCCGGTTCATGGTGCAGGGGCCGCCGGTCCGGCTCACGCCGTCGGTTGCGCTGTCGCTTGCAATGACCTTGCATGAGCTGTCGACGAACGCGGTCAAATATGGGGCTCTCTCGGCGCTGGACGGGAAAGTGACGATCATCTGGGGAGTGGGCGAGGATCCGGAGGGCTCGCGCCTGAGGTTGACGTGGCATGAGAGTGGCGGCCCCACCGTATCCACGCCCCTGCGCAAAGGCTTCGGTTCCCGCCTGATCGAACGTAGCCTGACACGTGAGCATGGCGGGGAGGTGCAGGTTTCGTACCCCGCATCAGGCCTTGTCTGCGAGATCGCCATCACGCTCCCAAAGGAAGTGGCTGCGCCAGGTGTGACCGAGGCGCCAGTACCTGAGGATGTTCACCTGATCACGGGCTGAGTTCTGCCACTGCCACTGGAACGCCGGGGCTCGGGAGAGGCCGAAGGTCTGCTTCAGACGGGTAAACGCGATTTTCCTGAACGGCATCGGATTTCCCGGTGTGACCCTGGGCCGCCACAAGCGTTGGACCCGCAACCTGCGGCGGATCTTCGGGTGCTGCGCGAGAGGCTCTGTACCCAGACCCTTGCCGGGTCTAGGTGACTGACTTCAAGCCGACCGACCAATGCGGTCCTGCGCCTCCTCAATCCAAGGATGTCCATGTTTCACCTGATGTTCTCGCTGCCGAGCCTCTATGTTCTGGCGCGGTTTGTGTTGCCGCTTCCCTGGGCAACCGGCGCGAAGGTTGCCCTCGCCATTATCCTGCTCGTGGCGGCGCAATACCATCTCTGGAGCCGCCTTTCGTCAGGCTCCGTCTTCTCGCCCGAGTTCCCGCGCGGCTTGGTGTTTCTGTTCAACTGGGCGTTCGGGGCTATCCTGTTGCTGGCGCTGATGCAGATCGCGCTTGATGTGACCGGGCTGGTGGTGAGGTTGCTGCGAGGTGGCGGGGCCATACCGCACGGCGCGCGCTACGCGGCTGCGATTGCGGCCATGCTGCTGTCCGGGCTTGGCGTGTATCAGGCAAGGCGCGTACCGCCGCTCAAAGATGTCGAAATCGCCATCCCTGGTCTGGCGCCGCAGTTCGACGGCTATACGCTGCTGCAACTGACCGACCTTCACATCAGTCGCCTGTTTCCCAAGGAGTGGACGCAAGCGGTGGTCGAGAGGTCCAGTACGCTCGGCGTAGACCTGATCGTGGTGACCGGCGATCTGATCGACGGGTCACTCGAGGCGCGGCGTGCCGACGTGGAGCCCGCTCGGCCGCCTACATGCAAGGGACGGCGTCTGGGTCATTCCCGGCAACCACGAGTACTTCTTCGACTACGAGGCGTGGATCCGTCACTACGCCGACATGGGACTGCGCGTGCTCGCCAACGAGCATGTGGTCTTGAAGCGCGGCGGCGGTGAGCTGGTGCTGGCCGGCGTCACCGACTGGACTTGCATCGAGAAAGTGGAGAGCTCTGTATGAAGCAGGAGGATCTCCATGCCGAAGACCCGTTTTACGAGAG
>NZ_JAEQMY010000280.1 GCF_016743775.1 Microvirga aerilata
AGTAGTGTGGTGAAGGTTCTGCAAATCGCCTGAGCGGGGCGGTCATGGCAGGATGGTGATGTTCGACGTCACTCACTCCGAGAGGAGCCCCACCATGACCAACATCAAGGATAAACCTGCCACTGCCGCCATCAAGGACCTTCTGAGCCAGAGCCCGGACGGCCTGCGCGAGATCGTGCGTGCCGTCATGCAGGAGATGCTCGAAGCCGAGATGAGCGATGCACTTCAGGCCGAGAAGGGCGAACGCACCTCGGCTCGCCTGGGCTACCGCTCCGGCTACTACAGCCGCACCCTGGTGACCCGGGTGGGTAAGCTCGAGCTGCGCGTGCCGCAGGACCGGGACGGGCGCTTCTCGACCGAACTGTTCGAGCGCTATCAGCGCTCCGAGCAGGCCCTGGTCGCCACCTTGGCCGAGATGTACGTGCAGGGCGTCTCCACCCGCAAGGTCAAGGCGATCACCGAGGAGCTGTGCGGCCACAGCTTCTCGGCGTCTGCCATCTCCTCGACCAACAAGCGCCTGGATGACAGCCTGGCCCAGTTCGCCTCCCGCCGGCTTGAGGAGCCGTTCCCGTACCTGATCCTGGATGCCCGTTACGAGAAGGTGCGCGAGGGCGGCATCGTCACCTCACAGGCGGTGCTGATTGCGGTGGGCATCGACTGGGATGGCAGGCGCCAGATCCTGGGCGTCGAGATGGCCAATCGGGAAAGCCAGTCCTCGTGGCGCACCTTTCTGCTGGGCTTACGCGAGCGCGGCCTCTCCGGGGTCGAACTGGTGGTGGCGGACGACCATGCCGGCCTGCGGGCGGCGATCCGCGAGGTGCTGTCAGGCACCGCCTATCAGAGGTGCTACGTGCACTTCCTGAGGAATGCCCTCGATCACCTGCCGCGCAAGGCTGACGATGACTGCCTGCAGGAGCTGCGCTGGCTCTATGACCGCCGCTCGGTTGAGGAGGCCAGACGCGATCTGGCGGCTTGGATTACCAAGTGGGAGGGGCGCTACCCGCGCCTGGTGGCCTGGGCCGAGGAGACGATCGAGGAGACGTTCACCTTCTACCGGCTGCCGCGCCAGCACCACAAGCACCTGAAGAGCACCAACATGCTCGAGCGGCTGAACGAGGAGATCAGGAGGCGCACTTACGTGGTGCGGATCTTCCCCAATGCGGCCTCATGCTGCCGGCTGGTGCGGGCCCTGGCGGTGGAGACGCACGAGAACTGGCTGGAAGCCCACCGCTACCTCAACATGGACGACCTGAAGGAGCACAAGAAAACCACTCTGCGCGAGGCCGCTTAGCCAACCTGTCCGGCCGCCCCGCTTTGCAGAACTTGACGCACACAATC
>NZ_JAEQMY010000281.1 GCF_016743775.1 Microvirga aerilata
GGGCGAGCGGATGAGGCGCAGGCGTTTCGTTGGGTCTGCTTTGAGCGCTCGCTCAGCCCGGAGCACCTGCGCTCCTACCTCAAGCGCCTGCCCGACTTTGAGGATCTTGAGGCTGAGGAGCGGGCCATCGCCCATGCATTGAGCCATACGAGCGTGCACCAGGCATTGAGTTTCTTGGTGACCTGGCCGGCTCTGGACCAAGCCGCGCACCTGGTACTTGCCCGTGCAGACGAACTCAATGGTGACTTCTACGAGATCCTGGCCCCGGCCGCGGCTGCGCTGGAGGCAAAACATCCTCTTGCGGCCACCGTTCTCCGCCGGGCCTTGATCGACTTTGCCCTGGAGCGGAACAGGACCAAGCGGTACCAGCACGCTGCTCGCCACCTCGAGGAGTGCGAGCACCTTGCTAACCGAGTTGAGGATTTCGGCAGGTTTGAGGCTCATGACGCCTACCTGAGACGCCTCAAACTCCAACACGGCCGCAAAACCTCGTTCTGGGGCCTGATCGCGTAAGAATGGCACGGCTGGTTCTGCTGCGCTGCCTTACCCAGCCAAGGCCATGTGAGAGGGATGCGAACGAAAGCAGCCGTATAGGGTCGATACTTGACGCCGAAACACAGCTTTGCTCAGGATTTCAACGAAGTTCGCGAGAAGAATACCGCATGAGCCCATCGTCACACTGGACCCTGTTCATCGCCCGGCCCGGAAGGGATCGGCAGCACGTCATCCGGGATCCTCAAGGCGAACCCCGGATCATCTTTGGGGAAGACGATGGTACGAGGATCAACGATCGCTTGGCCAGATATCTTGTCGCGAGCCTGAATGCGGGTCTCGAGGTAGAAGACCCGAATCCGGACGAGGGCTGGTTCTTGGACAACCGGGGAGACGGTGACGAGCAGGATCCAGCCATTCTCATCTGTGACCCTGATTTTGAAGTCAGGCTCGAGATCCTCGATACGCACTGCCTTGAAGAAGATCAGGCGCTCGGCCGAAGGATTGTAGCCTTGATCAACACCTACTTCGTCCAGAACAAGGCTTCACATCCAAGCGCCTCCCCCATTGGCTCTTCGACGGGAAAGCAGCAAACCGGATCCAAACGTTGAACAATGGAGCAGATGGAAGCGTGCTGGCCGAGCAACTATGACTTGGCCAAGTCACCGACTTCTTGTCAGAAGCCCCGTCAAAAATCATTTGGCCCGCTCGGTCTCTTGACCTTTGGAACAGGGTCGCTGCAGTGCAAGTGTCAACGTGCCACCGGCGTTAACTCCTCGTTGAGCATACTTCCCTCACATTGGCTGAGGTCCTCCAGGAGGTGGTGAGATGCGGGTGTT
>NZ_JAEQMY010000282.1 GCF_016743775.1 Microvirga aerilata
GAGGGTACGACCAAGCCCAAGCTCACCATCGAGTACACCACCAGCACCACGCCTCCGCCCAGCAACACCGCCCCGGTGGTGAGCACAGGCACAGGCTCTCTCAGCTACACCGAGAACGCTCCCGCCGCTGCCGTCGCGCCCGGCCTGACGATCACCGATGACGGCACCAGCCTGACAGGCGCCACGGTAAAGATCAGCGCAGGCTATGCGTCTGGTCAGGACAGCCTTGTCTTCACCAACCAGAACGGAATATCAGGAAGCTGGAGCGCCTCCACGGGTACTCTCACCCTCACCGGCACAGCGACCGTTGCGCAGTACCAGGCCGCACTCGCATCAGTGAAATACGCCAACGCCAGCGACAATCCCTCAGGCGCTGCCCGCACGGTGGAATTCCAGGTCAATGATGGAGCCTCCGCCAACAACCTGAGCACCGTGGCCAGCCGTACGGTGCAGGTGACGCCGGTCAACGATGCGCCGGTGGCAGCTAACGACAGCTACACGACCAGCCAGGGCACAGCCCTGACTATTGCAGCCGCTGGGGTGCTGGCCAACGACACCGACGTGGACAGCCCCACCCTGACAGCGCTGCTGGCTGCAGGACCCTCCAACGGCACCTTGACGCTGAACCCCAACGGCTCCTTCACCTACACGCCCAACAGCGGCTACAGCGGCTCGGACAGCTTCACCTACAAGACCAATGACGGCACGGCCGACGGCAACACCGCCACTGTCAGCCTGACCATCACTCCTACTTCGACCGGTGGAGGCGAGACCCGCACCATCAGCTTTCAGCAAGGGGTGAACGGCTACGCAGGCACGCAGGACACCACCCTGCGCCAGTCGGCGCCCAGCACCGGCCAAGGCAGCGCCACAAGCCTGTTTATCGACAGCGACACCCCCTCCGGCACCGGTCAGGACGATCAGGTCCTGCTGCGCTTCGACAATCTCTTTGGCACCGGGGCCATTCCCAGCGGGGCGACCATCACCAAAGCCACTCTGACCCTGCAGACCACCAATGCCGGTGATGGCGCGGCGCTACACCGGATGCTCACCGGCTGGAGCGAGGCGTCCACCTGGAGCTCCCTCAGCAGCGGCGTGCAGACCACCAGCGGCGAGGTGGTGGCCACGGCCGACCGGGTCACCGGCCGCACCGCTGTGGGCGCTACCAACCTCGATGTGACGGCCAGCGTGCAGGCCTGGTCCAATGGTGCCGCCAACAACGGCTGGGCCTTCCTGCCCTCTGGTGGCGATGGCTGGGACTTCCTCTCCTCGGAGGGTACGACCAAGCCCAAGCTCACCATCGAGTACACCACCAGCACCACG
>NZ_JAEQMY010000283.1 GCF_016743775.1 Microvirga aerilata
TGTTGTTGCCCCTGAAAGATCGGACAGATCATCCCGGTTGGCGTGAGGCAATGAACTCACGCGGTGAACGATACCCGAGCGCCTTATGCGGGTGAAGGCTGTTGTAGAGCTCAAACCATCAAGGAACGCTGTCCAGCACCGTCGGCGCATCCGGGATCAGACTGACGCGAACGTAATCGCGCTTGATCGTACGCACGAAGGCTTCGGCCATGCCATTGCTCTGTGGGCTCTGCACCGGTGTGGTTCTGGGTTCCAGCCCCATCTCCCGTGCAAGGCTCTTGGTGTCATGCGCGATGTAGCCCGAGCCATTGTCGCAGAGCCACTCGATGGTCTGCGGCAGTCGGTTCACAGGCCCAAAGCGGTACTCGACAGCGGTGATCATCAGGTCCTGCACGTCCTCGCCCTTGATCCCCTCGGTCGTGGCCACATACCCCAGCACCTCCCGATCACAGCAGTCGAGGGCAAAGGCGACCCGCACCTTCTCGCCATTGTCACAGCCGATCTCGAACCCGTCCGAGCACCAGCGCAGATTGGAGCGCTCCACCGCCACGCGCCTGTCGTGCCGGCGCGCCTCGGCCCCGCCCGCATGCCGCTGCAGTAGGAGGCCATGAGCCTTCATGAGCCGGTAGACGCGCTTGTGATTGGGTGGCGTCCGGCCCTGCTCGCGCGCTTGGCGGACCAAAAGAGCGTGCACGCGCCGATAGCCGTAGGTCGGCAGGCTGCCGATGACGGTCTTGATCGCCGCCACCAGGTCCTCGTCCGGCCGAGGGGGACGGCCCCGGCGCTTGGCAGGTCGCCCTGCCGCCTGCTCGGCGATGTTAGAACGGGCGACCTCAAGGGTGGCGCAGACCGCGCTCATCGCGAACCGCCCTTGGGCCACGACAGCGAGCGCAACAGCCGCTTTTTTGGCCCGGTGGCGACCTCCAGCGCCTCCTTGAGGATCTCGGCTTCGAGCGCCTTCTTGCCCAAAAGCCGCTGCAGCTCGCGGACCTGGTTCTGCAGGGCGCGGTACTCGGAGGCGGCGACCACCTCCTCCTGAGCACTGGTGGCGGTGAGCGCTCCCTGGGCGGCGAGCTTGCGCCAGCGGAAGAGCTGGTTGGGCGCTACCCCATGCCGGCGGGCCACCAGGCTGACCGTGGCGTCCGGCTCATAGGTCTCCTGGACGATGGACAGCTTCTCAGAGGCCGTCCAGTGGCGGCGGCGTTGCGGTCCGACAAGGACCTCTATCTTGGGGGAAGAACCAGTCATAGCACCAACACTACTCCTATCTCTTAGCGAGGTGGGAGATCGTGTCCGGTCTATTCGGGGGCTACTTCA
>NZ_JAEQMY010000284.1 GCF_016743775.1 Microvirga aerilata
TGAGGCGGGCGATCTCGTCTTCAGGTGACGCGAGACCTGCGGTTGCGCAAGCGATGTTAAGCCCAACAGCCGCGAGAGCTGCCAAACTCGCGGAGTACAGGGATCGTTTGAACTGTGAACGCGACATCGGAGGCCCTCCCAATGGTGCCTATCACGGCCCGATGTTGACCGGGCGGCAATCCTGCTCTCCTGGCTCGCGGTCGGGTAGACCAGCAGAAGGACTAACCCCTGCGGGCAGTTCTCTGGCTTTGCGGCCCAGCAAGACGAAGGGCAGTTCTGGGGCAAACTGAGAATACCCCGACTTCGTGAGGGGTCTGGTGTTCGCCTCCAAAGCGGGCGCTTGGCCCCCTTCAACCCCGAGCCAGAAGCGGTACTTCGCCCCTTGAACGAGTAAGGCTTAATCAGAGAATGCTAATGACACGCTTGTGGCCAGAGCGGGCGTGGAAAGTGCTTAGGGCGAACTCTCCCAGGAGAGTGTTCCCAATCGCCAAGGTTAAAGTCGAGGGTGTGTTCGGGTGCCGAACGCAGGCTCGCGCTGCACCGGTCCGACGGCGCAGCCTCTGGGCACCTTCACCGCGCTTCCACGTTGACCCGGCATGCAATACATCTGTGATGCCCCAGGCTCGAAGACCTGGTTTCGGATTGAAACCGAAGGCGAGGCCGCGCTTGAGTCAGAGTTGATGGGCCACGTGGTTGAGAAACACTTCCGTCAAGCCTGGGAGAGTGCAGCGAGCACCTACCGCTCATCCTCCAGCTTATTTGTTGAGCAGAACATTGGCCTCAAGGCTCACGTGCAGCGTGTCATGCCCGTGTTCCTGACGTTGCGCAGTGCAGAGGGGGCAGCCCTCGTGACAGCCATGCTGCCGCCACCCGGCCGCTATGACCCGGCTTTCAGGATCATCCTTGTGGGTCCTGAGAACCGCGATCCCTACCCTGAGCATAGTGAAGCCATTCGCAAGCTCGGCGAGCACTTTGGTCTCACCCTCGAGCGCGCCCGGTGCTATCCCTATGCTGGAATGGCTCCATCCCGGAAATAAGTTGTCCGCCACCCTGCGGGCTTATGCAGCCTCTTCAAGCACCTTGCGCTACCAGACAACCCTTTAGCTGACCGAGCTACTTTGCCAGTTGTGCATCAGACAGGCCGGCAAAGTCCCACAGCTCGGCCGAGGCAGGAGCCGGTTCGGATCGAGGTGTCGGTACGGTGAGCGTGACCTCGAACAGGTCGAGGGTGTGAGGCGAAGATCCCTTGTGCGACATATGCTTGATATGGGTATTCGGCCCCTCTGATCCAAGCTTGGAGGGAGTTCG
>NZ_JAEQMY010000285.1 GCF_016743775.1 Microvirga aerilata
GCGGTCCGGCGGCCTTGGTGTCGCGCCGGCGCGGCAGGCCCAGCAACCGCTGCTACCCGGCGGTGCTGCGAAGCGAGGTGCTGGCGCTGATCACGGCCACCTATGCCGATTTCGGCCCGACCCTCGCCTGCGAGAAGCTTGCCGAGCGGCACGGCATCGATCTGGGCGTTGAGACAATCCGGCGCTGGATGATCGCGGCGGACCTGTGGCAGGACCGCAAGCAGCGGCTCAAGCGCGTGCACCAGCCGCGCTATCGGCGCGACTGCGTCGGCGAGCTGATCCAGATCGACGGCTCCGAGCACTACTGGTTCGAGGATCGCGGCCCATCCTGCACGCTGCTGGTCTACATTGACGATGCCACCAGCCGGCTGATGCATCTGAAGTTCGTCGAGACCGAGTCGACTTTCGACTATTTCCGATCGACCCGGGAGTACCTGGAGGCCTACGGCAAGCCGGTGGCGTTCTACTCCGACAAGCATGCCGTCTTCCGCGTCAACGGCAAAGGAGCGGTGGGAGGTGACGGCATGACCCAGTTCGGGCGGGCGCTGCATCAGCTCAACATCGACATCATCTGCGCCAATGCTCCGCAGGCCAAAGGCCGCGTGGAGCGCGCCAACGGCACCCTGCAGGACCGGCTGGTCAAGGAGCTGCGTCTGGCTGGGATCTCAACCCTTGAGGCGGGCAATGCCTTCCTGCCGGCGTTCATGGCGGACTTCAATCGCCGCTTTGCCAAGGCGCCCTCCAGCGACAAGGACCTGCATCGCCCGCTCAGCGAAGACGATGAGCTGGACGATGTGTTTGCCTGGCGGGAGGAGCGGACGGTCTCGCGCAGTCTGACCCTGCAGTACGACCAGGTGCTGTTCATCCTTGAGCCCGACGCCGTCACGATGTCCCTCGCCCGCCAGAAGGTCCAGGTCTACGACTATCCGGATGGCCGCTTTGCCATCAAGCACAAGGGCCTGGAGCTGCCGTACAGAACCTTTGACCGCCGCCAGCAGGTGGATCAGGCGGCGGTTGTCGAGAACAAGCGGCTGGGTTCGGTTCTGGCCTATATCGCCGAGCGGCAGAAGGAGCTCGACATGAGCCGCAGTCGCAAAGCACCGCGCCGGCGAGGGCAGGCCAAGAGCCTGTTCAAGGTCGGCTGAGGATCGGGCTGCCCTGACGCAGCGCGGCTGCGCAACCCGGGCCAGCTCCGCCGCGCTGCTTCCGGCTCATCCGGTCGAACCTGACCAGCCGGTTAGGGTGACATTTCTAAAGGGGGCAATCAGTGACTTGTCTAACGAGTTCCGACAT
>NZ_JAEQMY010000286.1 GCF_016743775.1 Microvirga aerilata
TTCTTGTGCTCCTTCAGGTCGTCCATGTTGAGGTAGCGGTGAGCTTCGAGCCAGTTCTCATGCGACTCCACCGCCAGGGCTCGCACCAGCCGGCAGCATGAGGCTGCATTGGGGAAGATGCGCACCACGTATGTGCGTCGCCTGATCTCCTCGTTGAGGCGCTCGAGCATGTTGGTGCTCTTGAGATGCTTGTGGTGCTGGCGCGGCAGCCGGTAGAAAGTGAGTGTCTCCTCGATTGTCTCCTCGGCCCAGGCGACCAGGCGCGGGTAGCGCCCCTCCCATTTGGCAATCCAGGCGGAGAGATCGCGTTGGGCCTCCTCGACCGATCGCCGGTCGTAGAGCCAGCGCAGCTCCTGCAGGCAGTCATCATCGGCCTTGCGCGGCAGGTGATCGAGGGCAGTGCGGAGGAAGTGCACGTAGCACCTCTGATACGCCGCTTCCGTCAGCACCTCACGGATGGCCGCCCGCAGCCCGGCATGATCGTCAGCCACCACCAACTCCACGCCGCAGAGGCCACGCTCGCGCAGGCTCAGCAGAAACGTGCGCCAGGAGGACTGGCTTTCCCGGTTGGCCATCTCGACGCCCAGGATCTGGCGCCGGCCGTCCCAGTCGATGCCCACTGCAATCAGCACCGCCTGCGAGGCGACGGTGCCGCCCTCGCGCACCTTCTCGTAACGAGCGTCCAAGATCAGGTACGGGAACGGCTCCTCGAGCCTTCGGGAGGCGAACTGGGCCAGGCTGTCGTCGAGGCGCTTGTTGATGGCGGGGATCGCCGAGGCCGAGAAGCTATGGCCGCACAGCTCCTCGGTGATCGCCTTGACCTTACGGGTGGAGACGCCCTGAACGTAGATCTCGGCCAGGGTGGCCACCAGCGCCTGCTCAGAGCGCTGATAGCGCTCAAACAGCTCGGTGGAGAAGCGGCCGTCGCGGTCCTGTGGCACCCGCAGCTCCAGTTTACTCACGCGGGTCACCATGGTCCGGCTGTAGTAGCCCGAGCGGTAGCCGAGGCGGGAGGCGGTGCGCTCGCCCTCCTCATCCTAAGCCTGTCGAAGGATCGGCCCGGAGGGCATCGGTCATCTCGGCTTCGAGCATCTCCTGCATCACAGCCCGGACGCTCTCGCGCAGCCCATCCGGGCTGTGGCTCAGAAGGTCCTTGATGGCGGCAGCGGCGGGTTTATCCTTGGTGCTGGTCATGGTGCGGTTCCTCTCGGAGTGCGTGACGTTGAACATCACCATCCTGCCATGACCGCCCCGCTCAGGCGATTTGCAGAACCTTCACCACACTAC
>NZ_JAEQMY010000287.1 GCF_016743775.1 Microvirga aerilata
ACAGAGCTGGCTCGGGAAATCTGGACAGCGGGCTAAGTGGAGTTTCTGCCTGTGAGCAGCCAGAATGGCTGCCGAACAGGAGAAGCAATGAGCAAGAGACCCCGCCGCAATCACTCTCCGGCTTTCAAGGCCAAAGTGGCCCTGGCCGCCCTGACGGGCGAGAGGACCCTGGCCGAGTTGGCGCAACAGTTTGACGTCCATCCCAACCAGATCACCCAGTGGAAGGCCCAGCTCCTCGACGGGGCGGCCGACGTGTTCGGGGCCGAGAAGGCTGCAGCCGCCAACTCGCCGGTGGATGTGAAGACGCTGCATGCCAAGATCGGCGAGCTGACCCTGGCTAATGATTTTTTAGAGCACGCGCTCGCCAAAGCCGGAACGTGGCCGAGCGCAAAGCGATGATCAATCGCTCTCATGCCCTGCCGCTGGCCCGGCAAGCCGAGGAACTTGGGATCAGCCGGGGCAGCCTCTATTACCAGCCGCAGCCGGTCTCGGCGACCGATCTGGCCCTCATGCGGCGGATGGATGAGCTGCATCTGGAGTATCCGTTTGCGGGCAGCCGAATGCTGCGCGATCTGCTGCTGGCGGAGGGCTTCACGATCGGACGCCTGCATGTCGCCACGCTGATGAAGCGGATGGGCATCGAGGCGCTCTATCGCAAACCCAACACCTCCAAGCCGGCACCAGGCCACCGGATCTATCCGTATCTGCTGCGCAAGCTGCCCATTACCAGACCCAATCAGGTCTGGGCCATGGACATCACCTACGTCCCCATGGCGCGGGGCTTCGTCTATCTGGCGGCGGTGATCGACTGGTTCAGCCGACGGGTTCTGGCTTGGCGGCTGTCCATCACGCTGGAGGCGGCCTTCTGCATCGAGCCGGTGGAAGAAGCCATCGCCCGCTATGGCTGCCCTGAGATCTTCAACACGGATCAGGGCAGCCAGTTCACCAGCCACGCCTTCACCAGCGTGCTCCACAAGAACGAGATCGCGATCAGCATGGACGGCAAGGGCGCCTGGCGTGACAACGTCTTTGTCGAGCGGCTGTGGCGCAGCATCAAATACGAGGAGGTCTATCTGAGGGCCTACGACAGTGTCGCCGAGGCCCGGACTTCGATCGGTCGGTATCTAACCTTTTACAACGGCCGGAGGCCTCATTCGAGCCTTGACCGGAGGACGCCCGATCAGGCCTACTTCAACCCGCTGCCGCGGCTCGCGGCAGCCTAACCCCGGCAGACGCTCCACTTAGCGAACCGAAAACGCTGTTCAGACAAACCGAGCCACCTCA
>NZ_JAEQMY010000288.1 GCF_016743775.1 Microvirga aerilata
GGGTTCATCATCCCAGCCTGAAGCGGCCTTCGAAGAGAATGGCGAACTGCGCTCTGGCCATGCTCCATTCCCGTGGCGGCATCTTCCACTCTTTTTGCGTCTGCCTCAAGACCAGGAACAACAGCTTGATCGCACTCTCGTCGGTGGGAAAGTGGCCGCGGGCCCGCACCGCCCGGCGCAGCTTGGCATTCAGCGCCTCAATAGCATTGGTGGTGTAGATGAGCCGGCGCACCTCCTCGGGAAAGGCAAAGAACGGGATCACTGCCGCCCAGTTGCGCCGCCAGGAGGCCGCGATGACCTCATACTTGCGGCCCCAGGCCGAGATTGCGAACTGCTCCAGGGCCGCCTGGCCGGCTTCAGCATCCTTGGCCCGGTAGATCTCCTTCAAGGCCGCCGCCACCGCTTTGCGATCCTTGTAGGAGACAAAGGCCAGCGACGAGCGGATCAGATGCACGATGCAGGTCTGGACCTGGGTCTCAGGAAACACTGCCGTGATCGCCTCAGGAAAGCCCTTCAGGCCATCCACCACCGCAATCAGCACGTCCTCAACCCCGCGGGTTCTGAGCTCGTTCATCACCCGCAGCCAGAACTTGGCGCCCTCGCTCTGCTCGATCCATAAGCCGAGGATCTCCTTGGCGCCGTCTGGACGTACGCCCAGCGCCAGGTAGACGGCCTTGTTGCGCACTGTACCCTCGTCGCGCACCTTGACCCGGAGCGCGTCAAAGAACACCAGCGGGTAGAGTGCCTCCAGGGGCCGGTTCTGCCACTCGGTGATCTCCTCCAGCACCGCATCGGTGACGGCGCTGACCAGATCCGGCGAGACCTCGATCCCGTACAGTTCGCGCAGGTGACCCTGGATCTCGCGCACGCTCATGCCGCGGGCGTACATCGACACGATCTTCTCATCAAAGCCGGGAAAGCGCCGCTGGTACTTGGCAATCAGCTGCGGATCGAAGGTGGCCAGGCGGTCGCGTGGGATCTCCAGGTCGATCTTGCCGGTGTCGGTGAGCACGCTCTTGCGGCCATAGCCGTTGCGGGTGTTGCCGGCCTCATTCTCCTGATCGAGATGATGATCCATCTCGGCATTCAGTGCCCTTTCGGCCAGAGCCTTCTTCAGCTCGTCGAGCAGGCCGTTCTTGGCAAAGGCTGATTTGGCCTCAGCCCCCGCTAGCAGCTGGTCGAGCAGGTGGTCGGGTATCCGGGGTTCCTTGCGGCGTGCCATGCGATGTCTCCTTCCAGATCATCGTAATGGCCCCACACGAAATTCCCGACAGTTCC
>NZ_JAEQMY010000289.1 GCF_016743775.1 Microvirga aerilata
TGATCTTCCCCCGACTACTTGGACACCGGGTTAACTCGCTTTTCGCTCAGCTTGTTCGGGTGTGAGATACCCGAGCGCCGAGTGAATGCGCTGTCGATTATAGTAGGCCTCAATGTAGCCGAACAGATCCCGACGAGCCTCCTCGCGGGTGGCCCAGTGCCGTTGGTGGACCAGTTCCACCTTCAAGGAGTGGGAGAGCGACTCCATCGGGGCATTGTCATAACAGCAGCCTGTCCGACTCATCGACGGCTTGGCCTTCATGAGAGCCAATTGTCGGGCATAGGCCTCGGCCGCGTATTGGCTCCCGCGGTCGGAGTGGTGGATGAGACCCGGGCCCGGCCGCTGCCTCTGTGTCGCCATCATCAGGGCTGCGAGTGTCAGCTCGGTGCGCATGTGATCGCGCATCGCCCAGCCCACCACCTTCCGGGTTGCCAGATCCAGCACCGCAGCAGGTAGAGCCAGCCCTCGGCGGTCGGAATGTACGTGATGTCGGCCAGCCAGACCCGGTTCGGGGCGGACACCGTGAACTTCTGCTGCAGCAGGTTGGGCGCGATCGGCAGCTGATGACGACTGTCGGTCGTGGTCGGTCGAAAACGGCGGCGGGCCAGAGCGCGAATGCCATGCCGGCGCATCAACCGCTCGACCCGGCCGCGGCTGACCCGGTGGCATTCTGCTCTCAAGGCTGCGTGCATCCTCGGGCTGCCATAACGGCCCTGATGCTGACTATGGAGCCGATGCACCTCTTGCAGCAGGCGTCTGTTGGCGAGGGCTCGTCGGCTCTCCGGCCGGGAGCGACACGCATAGTAGCCGCTGGATGAGACTTGGAGCACGCGGCACATGAGCCGCACCGGATAGGTGCGGGCATGCTGCTCGATGAAACGAAACCTCATTTGGGCATCTCCGCGAAGATGCCGATGGCTTTTTTTAACACATCGCGCTCCATGCGCGTGCGATCGAGCTCACGGCGAAGCCGCGCGATCTCGGCGGCCTGATCGGCCGGAGAGGCCATGGGAGACGCGCTGGGCGACGGGGCTCTGGTCCCAGTCCTCGATCGACGAGCACCGCCGTTCACAGTGGCCCGCCAGTTCCGCAGCATGGACGGGGAGATCCCCAACTCTGTTGCGATCTGCATGAGAGGTCGGCCGCTGCTCTCCAGGAGCGCCACAGCCTCCCGTTTGAATTCGAGTGTGAATTCTCGCCTTGTCATCAAACACCTTTCCGCTCCCACACGAGCGTCTCAAAGGTGTCCATCAAAGCGAGGGAGGATC
>NZ_JAEQMY010000028.1 GCF_016743775.1 Microvirga aerilata
GAAGCCTCCGAGGCCGCGACCCAATCGCCTGCAATATAGTTCTTCGTCATCGTTAGCCTGCCGTTTTGGTGTTGATGAGGTTGCGCTGCGCCAGATTGGCCATGAAGGCACTGATGCCAAAGGTCCAAGGCTCGCATTCCGAACTTGGCTTCATGCGGTTAATCAGGGCTCCGAGTTCCGGAGCCGCGATGGTGACGATGTCTCCGGTCTTGTGGGTGAACCCCATGCCCGGATTGTCCCGGTCCTGTGTCGGCGCAAACATGGTTCCAAGGAAGAGCGCAAATCCATCGGGATACTGATGGTGGGGACCGATGGTCTGCGCCACAAGGTCCTCAGGGTCACGGCTGATCTTGCTGATGGAGGAAGAGCCCTCGAGCTTGAACCCATCTTCCCCTTCGACCGTCAGCGTCACCGTCGTTTGACGCACATGGTCGAGGGAAAAGGTCTCATCGAAGAAGCGGACGAACGGACCGATGGAGCAGGACGCGTTGTTGTCCTTTGCCTTGGAGAGGAGCAGGGCGGAGCGCCCCTCGAAATCGCGCAGGTTCACGTCGTTGCCCAGGGTCGCGCCAACGATCCGGCCCTGTCCTGTCACGATCAGGACCACCTCCGGTTCGGGATTGTTCCAAGTCGACTTGGGATGCAGGCCCGCGTCCATGAACGCACCGACAGCAGACAGGGTCGGCGCCTTGGTGAAGACCTCCGCATCCGGGCCGATCCCCACCTCGAGGTACTGGCTCCATGCGCCTTGGGCCACGAGCACGTCCTTCAAGGCCATCGCCTCGGGGGATCCGGGCTTGAGGCGGCTCAGGTCGTCCCCGACGAGCCGCAGGACCTCGGCCCGGATGGCCGCGGCCGCGCTGGCATCCCCCCGGGCGCGCTCCTCGATGACACGCTCCAGCATGGACACCGCGAAGGTAACGCCCGCAGCCTTGATGACCTGAAGGTCGACCGGAGCCAGGAGCCAAGGCTTCGACGGGTCCCGGCTGTCAGGCGCCGTATTGCCTGCGATCTCTTTGAGGGACCCGACCCTCTCCCCTTCAGATACCCTCACCACCCCGGCCGGATCATCCATCGCGGCAAGGCCGCTTACGGTGGAGCAGGCGGCCGAAATGTCGAAAAGCCCATCCTGTCTCACGGCAACCACGGAGGGCCCGAGGCCCGGCCGCCAGACGCGCCCGACGAGAGCCCCCTGGAATCCGTCAGCAGGCAGAATACGGGCAATGTTCGTCGAAGACAGGTCATCCATGGGCTGGCGCTCGCTTTCCATAAGGGCTGATTCCTGCCCTCTTTCCTTGCTGCGCCATAGATATAGCCGCACAAACACAAGCGGCTATAGAGAAAATGATTTCCCTTGGCTTCGTTGGGGAAAGCTCGGAACCAACATGGTTCGTCCTCCGTTGCGACAGCGTTGCTGGGCGATTGAAGCTTCGCTCACGCTTTTTCGAGAAAGGGATGCAGGCTCATGTCCGACACGCCGTCTCCAACCCCGCAGCCTGATGTTCCCAACCCGACACCCCAGCCTGTCCACCCTGATCCCGGCCCTGTCGGCATCCCGAGCCCGCAGGAGCCCGTGGGGGTTCCGCCCACGACGCCCAGTGAGGCTCCCAGTCCAGCTGAGCCGGTGGGCATTCCGCCTTCAGGGCCCCAGGAGCTTCCGAACGGGCCCATGGGGAATTAACCTGGCTTCAAAGGCGTGCTTTGTGCATGCCCGAGCCGGAGGAGATCGCCCCCATGGATGACCGCACACCTGCAAAGGAAGCCAATCACACTTCGCCATCCTACCGGCTGGCCGTGATGGACCAGGATTTTCTCCTCGGCGATTCCATGCGTGGCGTTCGGTTTCAGCTCGAATACGCCAAGGCTGAGGAAAGCCTGCGCATTTGGGGGGTACGCTCCACCATCGTGGTGTTCGGCAGTGCCCGCATCCGCGAGGATGGGCCGGGCCGACACCCCTTCTGGTATGCGCAAGCCCGCGCCTTCGGCGCAGTCGCATCGCAGCGTGGAGGCGCCCTGACGGTCACCAGCGGCACCCGGGACAATGTGATTGCCACAGGCGGCGGCCCCGGCATCATGGAAGCCGCCAACAGGGGCGCGGCCGACGTGGGTGCCCCCTCCATCGGCTTCAACATCACCCTGCCGCACGAACAGGAGCCCAATCCCTATTCGACTCCGGAGCTGACCTTCCGGTTTCACTACTTCGCCATGCGCAAGATGCACTTGGCCATGCGGGCGAATGCCCTGGTGGTCTTTCCCGGCGGCTTCGGCACGCTGGATGAGCTCTTCGAGATCCTGACCCTCCGCCAGACGGGCAAGGCCCCGGCGCTGCCGATCGTTCTGTTCGACAAGGCCTATTGGCAGTCCGTCATCAAGTTCGATGCCCTGCTCGAGCATGGCATGGTGAGCGAAGGCGATCGCGAATTCGTCAGATTCGCCGATACGGCCGAGGACGTGTGGACGACCCTCATCGACAACGGCCTTGTCGTGCAAACGATGGAACGACAACCCGATCAGGACTTTTGAACGGCGTACGTGGTGAGCAAAACAGTGCAAACCTCACGCGAGTCCGATGCTCAATCCCCAACCAATCATGGTGTCTCCCTCGGCGAAGCTTTTCGTGTGTGGCTGCGCGTTGCAGCCCTGAGCTTCGGCGGGCCAGCGGGCCAGATCGCCGTGATGCACCGCATCTTGGTCGAGGAAAAGCGTTGGATTTCCGAGGGCCGCTTTCTGCATGCGCTCAATTACTGCATGCTTCTCCCAGGACCCGAGGCGCAGCAGCTTGCCACTTATGTAGGCTGGCTCATGCACCGCACTCCTGGCGGCATTATGGCAGGAGGCTTGTTCATCCTGCCCGGCATTATCGCCATCATGGCCTTGAGCTGGATTTATGCGCTCTATGGCCAAGTGGGCTTCGTCTCGGCTCTTTTCTTCGGCTTGAAGGCAGCCGTCCTCGCCATCGTGCTGGAAGCCGTGGTGCGGATCGGCAGGCGCGCCCTCAAGAACCGTATCCTGATCGGATTGGCCGCCGCAGCCTTCGTGGCGATCTTCTTTTTCGATGCGCCCTTTCCGCTGATCATTCTCGCAGCGGGTTTGGTGGGCTTTTTTGGCGGAAGAGCAGGATTGCCTCAGTTCCAGCTCGGTGGTCATGGCAACCTTGCTCAAGAACACGATAACCTGCTTGGTGACGAGTTATCTGACCATGCGAAGCCGAATACTGGGCGCAGCCTGCGCGTGGCCGCTCTGTGGCTTGCCCTGTGGCTCACGCCGGTTCTGGCTCTCGTGCTGCTCTTCGGTCAAGGTGATGTCTTCAGCCAGATCGCGATCTTCTTCTCCAAGATGGCCATGGTCACCTTCGGCGGGGCTTATGCGGTTCTGGCCTATGTGGCGCAGCAGGCCGTCGAGACCTATGGCTGGCTGCAGCCCGGGGAGATGCTCGATGGGCTCGGCATGGCTGAGACGACGCCGGGCCCCCTGATCATGGTGCTGCAGTTCGTGGGCTTCATGGCCGCCTTCCGAGATCCGGGCTCGCTGAGCCCGCTCGTTGCGGGGACCTTGGGCGGGCTTCTCGCCACATGGGTGACCTTCGCCCCCTGTTTCCTCTGGATTTTCCTGGGCGCTCCCTACATCGAGGTTCTGCGCGGCAACCAAGCTTTAAGCGGCGCGCTTTCGGCCATTACGGCTGCTGTGGTGGGGGTGATCCTCAATCTGGCGATCTGGTTCGGCATTCACACGATCTTTGGCGAGGTCGCCCCCTTTGCATGGGGGCCCGTCAGCTTCGATGCGCCGGTTTGGGGAAGCGTCAACCTGTGGGCGCTGCTGCTCTCGGCGGCGGCCATCGCGGCGATGTTCCAGTTCAAGATTGGGATGCTGCCGACGTTGGCTGCAACGTCATTGGCCGGGATCGTTCTTTATATGGCAGGCGCCATCGCCTGAGGGCCAGGGATGAGACGGCGTTCCGTCTCATCCCAACGTTCCGATTTTTCAGGTCACGGACGAGATCTGCCCGCCGTCGACGCGCAGGATCGAGCCCGTCATGAACGAGGCTCCCTCGCTCGCAAGGAACACGGCCGCGGCGGCGAATTCCTCGATCTCGCCATAGCGACCTGCCGGAATGCCGGCGCGAGCGGCTGCCGCCACATCGTCGACAGAGCGGCCGGTACGCTCCGCATTGGCGGCATCCAGCTGCTTCAAGCGATCGGTGGCGATGCGACCTGGCGCAATGGCGTTGACGGTGACGCCGGACGACGCCACCTCGCTCGACAGGGTCTTGCCCCAGCCGACCAGCGCCGGACGGATCGCATTCGAGATGGCGAGGTTCGGGATCGGCTGAATCACGCCGGACGAGATCACCGAGATGATGCGGCCGAACTTGCGCTCGATCATGCCGGGCAGCAGCTGATCGGCGATCCGCACGAGGTTGACGAACATGGCCTCGAACGACTGACGCCACTGATCGGAGGAGACGCCCTGCGCCTTGCCGGGCGGCGGGCCGCCGCTGTTGAGGATGAGGATGTCGACGCCGCCGAGCGCTTCCGTCACATCCTTGACCAGAGCATCGACCTGGTCGACCTTGCCGGTATCGCAGATGAAGGGCAGCACGCCATTGCCGATCTTTTCGGCAGCAGCTTTCGACCCTTCCATCGTGCGGCTGGCGATGGCGACACGCGCGCCCTCCTCCGCCAGCCCTTGAGCGATACCGAAGCCCAACCCCTTGCTCGCACCCAGAACGAGCGCGCGCTTTCCGTCCAAACCTGTTTTCATGATGTAAAGCTTCCCTTCTTACGAGCGCTCGATGCGCTCCATCAGCCATTCTATCTCGGCAATCGTCTCCGGGCTCAGCTTCGGCCCCGGCTTGCGCAGCGTGTCGGACGCGATGATGCCGCGCCGCTGCAGCACGTATTTGCGCACGGCCAAACCCACGCCCGGCTGCGTCTCATAGCGCACTAACGGCAGGTGCCGGTCGAAGAGATCGTGCGCCTCCTGGCGCTTGCCCTGATTGATGAGGTTGACCACCCCCACCAGCATCTCGGGATAGGCATAGCCCGTCATGGCGCCGTCGGCCCCGCGCTCCATCTCGAAGGGCAGGAACATGCCGCCATTGCCGCACAGAATCGACACGCGGCGCACTTGGCCGGCATCGCTTGCGCGGCGCAAGGCGGTGATCTTGTCGAGACCCGGCCAATCCTCGTGCTTGAGCATGACGCAGGAGGGGCTCTGCTCGATGATGCGCATGATCACCTTCGGCGTCATGACCACGTTGGTGGTGAGCGGATAATCCTGGAGCACCCAGGGCACGTCAGCCCCGATGGCTTCCACCGCATCGGCATAATAGGACACGATCTGATCGTCGGTCTTCAGGGTCGAAGGCGGCGCGATCATGACGCCGGCCGCTCCCGCATCCATCACCTTGGAGGAGAGACCGGACATGGCCGCAAAGCCTGCCGCCGAGACGCCGACGATGACGGGCACGCGGCCTGCCACGGTCGCGATCACCTGGCGGGCGAAGGCCAGCGCCTCATCGGCCGCGAGCTTGGGCGCCTCGCCCATGATGCCGAGGATGGTGAGCCCCGTGGCCCCGGCTTTCAGGTAAGCCTCGACCATCCGGTCGGTGGAGGCGGTGTCCACCCGCCCGTCGCTCTCGAAGGGCGTGGGGCAGATGACGTAGACGCCGGCGGCAGAACTCGTGAGCAAGGCTTCCTCCATGGCAGGGCTTGGGCGATCAGGGCTCCTCCATACACCTGCTTTCCGCCCGGTGCACTACCCTTCGGGCATTTGCCTCATGCGACCTCAACCTCGGCCGGAGCCACTCATCTTGCCGCCGCCGTCCTGCTTGTTGACGGTGGCCCAAGCGCGCCACTCCGCTTCCTTCTCCGGGAGACCCCGACTCTCCTAGCACTCCTCGATATGCTCGGCTTTGCGGTTCTGTTTCTCCGTATAGGTGGGTTTGCACCACGGGCCATTGTGCACCCCTGTTGGTCGACAGGTCGAGAATGCATCCTCTCGGCGGTCAACCAACCCGGCGCAGCCCCGGGCCCGCTACTCTGTTTCGAATTTAGCCGCTGTTGCGTAGCCCTGCTGCGATGCCATTGATCGACAGGTGAATGCCCTGCACCACCTGTTCGTCCGCATCGCCTGAGCGGTGGCGCTTCAGGAGTTCGATCTGCAGGTGATTCAGCGGATCGAGATAGGGGAAGCGGTTGCGGATCGAGCGTGCCAGAAGCGGGTTGCCGTCGAGAAGGGACTGCTGCTGCATGATGGCAAGCAACTGCTGGATCGAATCCTCCCATTCCCGCCGCAGCCGCGGGAAGATGGCCTCGCGCAACCCCTCGTCCTCGACGAGCTTCGCATAGCGGGACGCAATGGCGATGTTGCTCTTGGCCAGCACCATATCCATGTTCGAGAGCAGCGCTTGGAAGAACGGCCACTCGCGGTACATTTCCTGCAACAGGGCCAAGCCCGTGTCGGGCCGCTTCTCAAGCCACGCGTTGACCGCGGAGCCGAACCCATACCAGCCGGGCAGCATGAGGCGGCACTGCGCCCAGCCGAACACCCAGGGAATGGCGCGAAGATCCTCGATGCGGCGCGAGTTCGTGCGTGAGGCCGGTCGGCTGCCGATGTTCAGGTTGGCGATCTCGCCGATCACGGTCGATTCCCAGAAGTAGCGCTCAAATCCTTCCGTCTCATAGACGAGTGAGCGGTAAGCCTTGAAGGCACTGTTCGAGAGTTCCTCCATCGCCTTGAGGTACTCCTCTCGCGGGGCGGGTTGGCCCGAGTGCAGCAGGGAGGCTTCGAGCGTTGCGGCCGCAAGAATTTCAAGATTGCGGCGTCCGAGATCGGGATTCGAGTATTTGCCCGCGATGACCTCGCCTTGTTCGGTGATGCGGATGGCGCCCTGCACGGCCCCGCCGGGTTGCGCCAGGATCGCCTGATAGCTCGGCCCGCCGCCACGGCCCACGGAGCCCCCGCGTCCGTGGAAGAGGCGAAGAGCCACCCCATGTCGCTTGAAGACCTCGATCAGCTCAATCTCGGCCTTGTAGAGTTCCCAGCCGGAGGTGAGGAACCCGCCATCCTTGTTGCTGTCGGAGTAGCCGAGCATCACCTCCTGCGCCTGCCCGCGGCTGCGCAACAAGCGCATGTAATCGGGCAGCGCGAAGAGCGCCTCCATGACATGGCTGCTGTTGCGCAAGTCGGCGATGGTTTCGAAGAGCGGGATGATGTTGATATGCATCTCCCCCTCACGCGGCCGCAGGAGGCCGGCCTCCTTCAGGAGCAGGGCGACCTCCAGGATGTCCGACGGGTCGCTGGCTTTGGAGATGACGTAGTTGGGCACTGCAGTGCGGCCGTAACGCCGATGGGCCTCGGCCGCTTCGCGAGCGATGGCGAGTTCGGATGCTGTTTCCGGCGAGTACTCGAGATAGGGCGAGGTCAGGAGCCTTGGCGTCCTGATCTCCTCCAGCAGCAGAGCAACACGGCTGTCTTCCGACAGGGCCTCGTAGCCCGTGCCGGGCATCGCCTTCTCGAAGATTTCGGCGACGACACGTTGATGAACGTCGGAGTTCTGACGCAGGTCGAGGCTTGCCAGATGATAGCCGAACACATCGACGGCGCGGCGCAGCTTGCGCAGGCGGCCGCGCGACAGGGAGCCCGACCCGTTCGACAAGAGCGAGCGATGCAGGACCGACAGATCGCCGGCGAACTCTTCGACGCTGCCATAGGCCGGTGCATCGCCCACTGCGTGACGCGCGACGTCGCCGTGACCGAGAGCGGCGGCGGTTGAAGCCAGGCGCGCATAGATGCCGCTGATGGCACGGCGATAGGGCTCATCCTGGCGATGGGGCGAAGGATCCGGTGACGCCTTGGCCAGTTCCTGAACCTGCTCGGACACGTTCACATATCGTCCATCAAGGGACAGCTCGGCGCCCAGGCAATGAAGTTCCTCCAGGTAGAAGCCGAGCGCATGCTTGCTCTGGAGCAGCAGGGCCTGACGCAGGGCATCCGCCGTCACGAACGGATTGCCGTCGCGGTCCCCGCCGATCCAGCTGCCCATGCGCAGGAATGAGGGGAGCTCCACGGTTTCCCAGACAGGGTCCATGGACGCTAGCTGATCCTCCAGGGAGGCGTAGACCCGGGGCAGCTCCTTGAAAAAGGTATAGTCGTAATAGGACAGGCCGTTCATGACCTCGTCGATCACCTTCAGCCTGTTGCGCCGCAGAATGCTGGTCTGCCAAAGCGTCAGGATGGCGCGGCGCAGGGACTCCTCGCTCGCACCCTCCTCTTCCGGGGTCAGGTGCTGACGGTCTCGCTGCGCCAAGATCTGGGAGATTTCCATCTCCCGGTCGATGGTGCTCTTGCGGCGCACTTCCGTAGGGTGCGCCGTCAGAACGGGACAGACGAGCGCCGAGGCAAAGAAGGCTTGCAGGGCGGATTGGCTGATGCCCGCCTCCTGCGTAAGCTTGAGGGCCCGGGCCAGCGTTCCTTCCCGCGGGGCCGGAGCCGCCATGGCATGAGCCCCGGCCATGGCGTGCGCCCGGGAACGCCGGACGTGGTGCTGATCCTCGGCAAGATTCGCCAGATGCGAGAAGTAGCTGTAGGCCCGGATGATTTGGTTCGTGCGCCCGCGCGAGAGGCTGTTCAGGATCGTCTCGAGTTCCCGTCGCGCGCCCTCATCCTCCTCCCGATGAAAGCGGATCGAGGTCTGGCGGATGCGTTCGACGATCTCGAAGGCCGCCTCACCCTCCTGTTCGCGGATCGTATCTCCGAGAAGACGCCCCAGGAGCCGGATGTCGTCGCGAAGCGGGAAATCCTTTTCGGGGGTGACGTCTGGGTTGATCAGGGACATGGGACGCTCCCGCTTCAGGCACGTTTGCTGCACCCGCGAAATAAAACCCTTTGTCCATGCCAGGCAAGCGTAATTTAATTATAAAGGCGGCTATCCGTTTGTAATCGCCCAGCGTTCCGGCTCTTCGGATTGGCCGATCAGCGCAAGGCCATAGGCGATTGACTCGAACTGGTCTGCGGAGGTCAGGCGGCTCTCTCCGAAGCGCTCCACGAACAGGCGGCGGATCGCAGGGACGAACGAGGTGCCGCCCGTGAGGAAGACCCTCTCGACCTCTTCCGGCCGCACACCGGCCTTGGCGAGAGCCTCGTCGACCGTTCCGGCAATGCGGCCGACATCCTCGGCGATCCACGCCTCGAAGTCGGCACGGGTGATCCGGGCCTGGATGTCGACGCCCTCGCCCTGGAAGCGGAACTCCGTTTCGTCCTGGCTGGAGAGCGCAACTTTCGCCGAGGAAACGGCGCGGTAGAGGGCAAAACCCAGGTCGTATTCGATGATGTCGATGAATTTCTCGAGCGGCTCAGGCTCCAACGCGACGCGTGCAAGCTCGCGCAGTTCCTTCAGGTCGCCGCTGCCCTTCATCATGGCCAGCTGGTTCCAACGGGCGAAATTGGCGTAGTAGTGGTTGGGAATCGACAGGATCTTGTCCATCGAACGGTAAAGCCCGCCCTTGCCGAGGCGGGGCGAGACGACCCTGTCGACGATCCGGTAGTCGAAAGCGTCGCCGGCGAGCCCGATGCCCGCATGCCCCAGGGGCTCGGCCCGCAGGGTCCCATTGGCACGCGAGAAGCGCATCACCGAAAAATCGCTGGTGCCGCCGCCGAAATCGGCCACGAGCACGGTGGAATCGTGGTCCAACTGCCGGGCGTAGAAGAAGGCCGCTCCCACGGGCTCATAAACATAGCGGGCATGCTCCGCGCCAAGCCGGCCGAAGGCCGCCCGATAGCGCTGCATGGCCAGATCGTCGTCCGGATTGTAGCCTGCGAACCGCACAGGGCGGCCGATGACGACATTGGGGGCGCTCCAATCCAGGCGGGAGCCGCCGTGCCGCATGAGCGTGCGCAGGAAAGCGCTCAAAAGGTCCTCGAAACCGTACCGCTCCCGGAAGATGCGGGTTTCCTTGAAGGTTGCGCTGGCAGCAAATGTCTTGAAGGATTGGATGAACCGGTGCGCGTGGAGCCCCTCGAGAAAGTGCTCGATAGCCCAGGGACCGCCCTCGACCCCGGTGCGCAGGCCGTTTCCGTGGCGCTCGTCCCAGAAGCAGAGCGCCGTCACATAGACCTTCAGATCCTCTCCCCCGTGCTCGAAGGTCAGCGCCTCCACATGGCTCTCCGGATCCGCGATGGCCACGACCGTGTTGCTCGTGCCGAAATCGACACCGATGGAAAAATCACGGGAGTTGCGCATGGCGGCCTCGAACGGACAGGCAGGGGGGCCGGACGGTCTATACGGCAAGACCTCAGCCGCCAAGGGGAATTATCGGAAATCCGCTTTCCCCATCGGCACTGCGACCCTGGCGCTGTGAACGGGCCGTTGACCCGGGAGCCTCCTGCACCGTAGAAGCCGCGCCTCGGCTTTATCGGAGACTTCCATGCTATCCATCGGTCAGCGCATCGCCAACGAACTGAATGTTCAGGAATGGCAGGTCAAGGCGGCCATCGACCTGCTGGACGGCGGTTCGACCGTGCCCTTCATCGCGCGCTACCGCAAGGAAGTGACCGGCACCCTGGACGACGCGCAGCTTCGCACGCTCGACGAGCGCCTGCGCTACCTGCGCGAATTGGAAGACCGCCGCAAGACGATCCTCGACAGCATCCGCGAGCAGAACAAGCTCACGGACGAACTGGCGCTCCAGATCAACACCGCCGACACGAAGGCGCGGCTGGAAGACCTTTATCTGCCCTATAAGCCCAAGCGGCGCACCAAGGCGCAGATCGCCAGGGAGGCGGGCCTGGAGCCCCTGGCGGATCAGCTCCTGAGCGAGCCTCATCGCGAGCCGAAGCAGGCTGCGGCGGCTTTCGTGAACCCGGAGAAGGACGTTGCCACCCCCGAAGCTGCGCTCGAAGGCGCGCGCTCCATCCTGGTCGAGCGCTTTGCCGAGAATGCGGAGCTCCTGGGTGCCCTGCGTGAAACTTATTGGGAGCGCGGCAGCCTGACGTCGAAGGTGCGGGACGGCAAGCAGACGGACGGCGCGAAGTTCGCGGACTACTTCGACTTCGCCGAGCCTCTGCCGAAGCTGCCCTCCCACCGCATTCTCGCGCTCTTCCGCGGCGAGAAGGAAGAAATCCTCGATCTGCGCATGGAGGAGGACAAGGACAGCGCGGAGCCGGGATATGTCAGCCGCTACGAGGGCCGCACGGCCCTGGCCTTCGGGATTTCCGACCAGGGCCGCCATGGCGACAAGTGGCTTCTCGAAACGGTGCGCTGGGCTTGGCGCACGAAGCTGCGCTTCTCCATTGAGCTCGACATGAAGATGAAGCTCTGGCAGCTCGCCGAGGATGAGGCCGTGAAGGTGTTTGCGGGCAACCTGCGCGACCTGCTCCTTGCCGCACCCGCAGGCGCGCGGCCGACGCTCGGGCTCGATCCAGGGTACCGCACCGGCGTGAAGGTGGCAGTGGTGGATGCCACCGGCAAGGTTGTGGCAACCGATACCATTTACCCGCACGAGCCCAAGCGCCAGTGGGATGACTCAATCGCCACCCTGGCGCGGCTCTGCCGAGCGCATAAGGTGGAGCTCATCGCCATCGGCAACGGCACCGCATCGCGCGAGACCGACAAGCTCGCAGGCGAACTGGTGTCGAAGCATCCGAACCTCCAGCTCACCAAGATCATGGTCTCGGAAGCCGGCGCCTCCGTCTATTCCGCATCGGCCTATGCCAGCCAGGAACTGCCGGGGCTCGACGTGTCGCTGCGCGGTGCCGTCTCCATTGCGCGCCGCCTGCAAGATCCGCTTGCGGAACTGGTGAAGATCGATCCGAAATCCATCGGCGTCGGGCAGTACCAGCACGATCTGGCCGAGTACAAGCTCTCCCGCTCCCTCGACGGGGTGGTGGAGGACTGCGTGAACGCGGTCGGCGTCGATCTCAACACGGCGTCCGCCCCGCTGCTTGCCCGCGTGTCGGGTCTCGGCGATTGGGTGGCGCAGAACATCGTTAGCCATCGGGACACCAACGGCCCGTTTAAAACCCGCAAGGCCCTGACCAAGGTCTCAGGTCTTGGACCGAAAACCTTCGAGCAGGCGGCAGGCTTCCTGCGCATTCCCAACGGCGACGATCCGCTGGACGCCTCCGGTGTCCACCCGGAGGCCTACCCGGTGGTGCGCCGCATCCTGGAGGCCACCAGGAGCGACATCAAGGTGGTGATCGGCAACGGCGCCGTTCTGAAGAAGCTCAACCCTCAGAGTTTCACGGACGAGAAGTTCGGCGTTCCGACCGTCAAGGATATCCTGAGCGAGCTGGAAAAGCCCGGCCGCGATCCGCGTCCCGAGTTCAAGACGGCCACCTTCATGGAAGGCGTGGAGAAGATTGGCGATCTCAAGCCTGGAATGATGCTGGAAGGAGTTGTCACGAACGTAGCCGCTTTCGGCGCCTTCGTGGATGTGGGCGTGCACCAGGATGGGCTCGTGCATATCTCGGCGCTCGCCGACACCTTCGTGAAGGATCCGCGAACCGTGGTGAAGCCCGGCGACATCGTGAAGGTGAAGGTGCTCGAGGTCGATATCCCGCGCAAGCGCATCGCGCTCACCATGCGCATGAGCGATCCGGCCGAGAAGCGGCCTGCGGGGCGCCAGGAAGACAACCGGGCCGCCTTCCAGAAGCATCGCTCGCAGAATGACAGGAAGCCCGTTGCGCAGGCCCCCTCCTCCGGCGGCGCGCTGGCCGATGCCCTGCGCAAGGCCGGCATGGCGAGTGCTCCGGGTAAGGATAAGGGCAACCGCCGCTGATCGGTGATCATGACAGGTGTGGCTTGTCGCCGCCCCTGAACTGTTCTAGAAGCAAAGCGTCTCACGGGGAGCCTCAGACGAGGCTGAGAGGTGGCCAGGCCACCGACCCGTCGAACCTGATCCGGGTCATGCCGGCGGAGGGAATGAGCATGCGACATCGCCAAAAAAGCTGTGCCCCGTGCAATTTGCGCCGCCAACCCGGCCTGCCACATGCATGGGAGCGCCCCTGATGTTACGCCGACTTCTTCTCACACTTCTGTCGCTTGGGATCGCCACGGGCTTTGCCCAGGCGCAGACGAAGCCTGTTCTGACCGTCTACACCTACAGCTCGTTTGCCGGAAAATACGGTCCCGGTAAGCCGGTGAAGGAGCGGTTCGAGGCAACTTGCGGCTGCGAACTCAACTGGGTTACGGCCGAAGACGCCGGCAGCCTGCTCGGGCGGCTGCGCCTGGAGGGCGACAACACGAAGGCCGATGCGGTCGTCGGCCTCGACATGAACCTTGCGGCCGAAGCCAGGGCTCTCAATCTCTTTGCTCCGCACGGCGCCGATGTGAAGGACCTTTCGCTGCCGATCGAATGGAAGGACGATACGTTCATCCCCTTCGACTGGGGCTACTATGCCTTCGTCTATGACGCCAACAAGCTGCCCAATCCGCCCAAAAGCCTGAAGGAGCTGGTCGACAGCCCCAATGGCCCGAAGATCGTTCTGCAGGATCCCCGCACCAGCGCGCCGGGTCTCGGCCTCCTGCTGTGGATGCAGAAGGTCTACGGCGACGAGGCCGGCGAAGCCTGGACCAAGTTGAAGCCTCGCATCGTGACCTTCACCAAGGGCTGGTCGGAAGCCTACGGGCTCTTCATGAAAGGCGAGGCTGACATGGTGATGTCCTACACCACGTCGCCGGCCTACCACATCGTCGCGGAGAAGAAGGACAACTACAAGGCCGCCGCTTTCACGGAGGGACACTACCTTCACGTGGAGCTCGCCGGCATGACCCGCACCACGAAGCAGCCGGACCTGGCCAAGAAGTTCATGGCTTTCATCCTCAGCGAGCCGTTCCAGTCGGCCATTCCTGAAACCAACTGGATGTACCCGGCCAAGAACCCTCCGTCTGGCACCCCGGCAGCCCTGAAGGGCATGATCCAGCCGAGCCAGGCGCTTCTCTTCACGCCGGAGGAAGTGCAGCAGAAACGCCGCGCCTTCACCGACGCCTGGCTCAACGCCACGGCGCGCTGAACAAGCCCATGACGATCAGGCTGCCCCATCCCGGAAGCCTCGTGGCCTTTGCCATCCTGGGCCTGGTTGCGGGCGGCTTCATTGCTTTGGCAACGTTCGATGGAGGGACGCCCCCGCTTCTCTCCATCGGTCCCTATCTCGGCCGCGTGCTGGCTTTCTCCGTGATTCAGGCCGCGCTCTCGACCGTTCTGTCGCTCGTGCTTGGAATCGGGCTGGCGCTCGCTTTGGCCCGGCGCCGCTTCCCGGGCCGGGATATCGTTCTGGCAACCCTGGGAACCACGATGGTGATGCCGACTATCGTGGCGGTCTTCGCCGTCTTTGCCGTCTATGGCCGGAGCGGATGGCTTGCCGAAGCGCTGGCGTTCCTCGGGTGGGAAGAAGGCTTCAGCATCTTCGGATACCCCGGGATTCTCATCGCCCACGTGTTCCTGAACGCTCCCTTCGTGGCCCGGATCACGCTTGACGGATTGAATCAGGTGCCTGCCGAGCATTGGCGCCTGGCGGCCACTTTCGGCTTCACGCCGGTCCAGGTTTTCCGGCATCTCGACTGGCCGGTTCTGCGCGCGGAACTTCCCGGCATCGCCGGTCTCATCTACCTCATGTGCTTCAAGAGCTTTGCCATCGTGCTGGCGCTCGGCGGCGGGCCGAGCCGTTCCACCCTCGAGGTGGCAATCTATGAAGCGCTCAAGATCGATCTCGATTTCGGCCGTGTGGCCTGGCTCGCCTTGATCCAGCTCGCGATCTGCCTGTCGATGACGGGTCTTCTCCACTGGGCATTCACGCGACCTCCGGTAGGCCACACGATCCGAGCCCTGGTCCGACGCCCTGACGCGAAGGCTCGCAGCCTGAAAATCGCCGATGCCTTGATGCTGGCCATCGGGGTCCTTTTCATCGGCCCGCTCGCTTTGAGCGTTCTCACGGGGTTGCGCAACATGGTCGATGTCTTAGGCGCCGATCTGCTTGAGGCCTTTGCGACGAGCCTGGCCATCGCAACCCTCGCCGCCTCGGTGGCCTGCCTGCTGGCGGTTGCCCTTGCCTCCGCGGCGCGTCGGCGGCGCATTGCCATGCGCTCGCCGCGGGTTGCCGCCCTGTACGATTTCCTGCCGGACACCCTGCTTGCGGTGCCGCCCTTCGCCCTGACCGCAGGCCTCTTTCTGATGATCCAGCGCTTCGCGGATCCCTCCGCGGCGGGGCTCATCCTTTTGCCGCTCATCAACGGGCTTGCGGCCGTGCCCTTTGCCTATCGCTATGTTGCGCCCCGGCTTCTCACCGTGGAGGAGCGCTATGGCCGGGTCGCGGCCTCTCTCGGCATCACCGGCTGGGCGAAGCTGACGATCATGGATTGGCCCGCCTTGAAGCGACCGCTCGCGGCAGGCTTTGCCCTGGCCATGGCCCTGTCGTTCGGCGATTTCGGCATCATCGCCCTTTTCGGCGGCACGGAACTCACGACCCTGCCCTATCTTCTCTACGAGCGCCTTGGCGCCTATCGGCTGGATGAGGCATCGGCCATCGGCCTCTTCATCGTCCTCGTCGCCTTTGTTCTCGCCCATCTTTCAGGTCGAATGTCCCATGCTGGTGATTGAGAACTGCCGCCTGACCTGGCCGGATTTCGCAGCCGACTACTCCCTGTCGGTAAAGGCGGGAAGCCTGTGCGCCGTCATCGGCCCGTCCGGGGGCGGCAAGACGACCCTGCTGCACATGATCGCCGGTTTCGAGACACCGGAAGACGGGACGCTCGCCTTCAACGGCCAGGATCTTATGCCGCTCGAGCCGGCCAAGCGACCGATGGCGATCGTCTTCCAGGATCACAACCTGTTTCCCCATCTGAGCGTCGCGCAGAATGTAGGGCTTGGCCTTCGCCCTTCCCTGCGCCTGACGGCCGATGAGAAGCACCTCATCGCGGAAATGCTCGACTCCGTCGGCCTGCACGGTTTCGCGAGCCGCAAGCCGGGCGAGATGTCGGGCGGGCAGCGTCAGCGCGTGGCCCTGGCCCGCGCCCTTGTCTCGGGACGCCCGCTGATCCTCCTCGATGAGCCGTTCAGCAGCCTCGATCCGGGACTACGCCGCGACATGATCCTGCTGGCGGACAAGCTGCGGCGCAAACGCTCCGTGACCATGCTGATGACGATCCACACGCCAGAGGATGTTGCCGACGTGGCCGATCAGATGGTCTTTGTCGCGGACGGCAAGGTCGTGGCGTCAGGACCGCCCGCTGCGGTTCTGAACAGCTCCCTAGCTCCCAGGATCGCAGCCGCCGTATCCGACTCGTGACGCTGCCCGGCAATCCTCGGACGCCCGCCTCCAGGTCAACAGACCCTCAGGCCTATCCCTGAGGCCTCGGCATGACGTCCGACCGTCCGGCAGGCTCTCAGGCTCGCCCGGCCAGCACAGACATTCCGGCAGCGTCGAAGACATGCAAGGCGCGGCTCGGCACATGGGCCGTATAGGCCCCGCCCGGCGTCGCATCGGTCTCGCCCGGGGCCCTGACGATCACGTCATCCCCGCTCGCCAGCTTCATGTAGACGTAGCTCGACTCGCCGAGCTGTTCCACCGCGTCGATGGTGCCGCGCAGGGAGGCGGTCTCGGCTCCCCCCTCGGTCATGTGCTCGGGCCGGATTCCCACCGTCACGGTATCGCCGGGCTTTACGCTGTCGGGCCTCACCTCAACGGCTGCTTCGGTGCCAGCAAAGCCCAGGATGGCGCCGGTGCCGTTCACGCGCAGCACCTGTCCCTTGATGAAGTTCATCCGAGGAGAGCCGATGAAGCCGGCGACGAACAGGTTGCGCGGGGAGCGGTAGAGCTCGAGGGGCGCGCCCACCTGCTCGATCCGGCCCTGGTTCAGCACCACGATCTTGGAGGCGAGCGTCATGGCCTCGACCTGATCGTGGGTGACGTAGATCATGGTGGCGCCGAGATCCCGGTGCAGCTTGGCGATCTCCAGGCGCGTATTGACCCGAAGCGCCGCGTCCAGGTTCGACAGGGGCTCGTCGAAGAGGAAGACGCTGGGATTGCGCACGATGGCCCGACCGATGGCGACGCGCTGCCTTTGGCCGCCCGACAGCTCGCGGGGCTTGCGGTCGAGAAGCGGCGTCAGCTTGAGGATCTCGGCTGCCTGCCGCACCCGGCGATCCACCTCGCCCTTGTCGGTCTTGGCGAATTTCAGCCCGAAGGCCATGTTCTTGAAGACGGTCATATGCGGGTAGAGCGCATAGGACTGGAACACCATGGCGATCTTGCGGTCCGCCGGCGGCAGCTCGTTCACCCGCCGGCTGCCGATCCGGATCTCGCCGCCGCTCACGGTTTCCAGGCCGGCAATAATCCGGAGCAGCGTGGACTTCCCGCAGCCCGACGGGCCGACGAACACCACGAACTCCCCATCCTCCACGGACAGGTTGATGTCCCGCAGGATTTCGGTTGCTCCGAAAGACTTGGCAACACCATGCAGGGAAACGTCAGCCATTGCGGTCAATTCCTGGAATGAAACTTCACTTCACGGCGCCGGCCGTCAGGCCGCGAACGAGATAGCGGGAGAACAGAAGGTAGAGGACGAGAACGGGCGCCACCGCCAGAGTCAGAGAGGCCAGCACCGCGTTCCAGTCCGTCACGTACTGGCCGATGAACTGCTGCACGCCGAGCGTGATCGTCTGCTTGCCGTCGCCGGGCGCCAGAATCAGCGGGAACCAAAGATCGTTCCAGACCGGCACCATAGTGAAGACGGCCACCGTCGCGATGGCCGGGCTGATCAGGGGCAAGATGATGCTGCCGAAGATGCGGTACTCGCTCACACCGTCGCAGCGGGCGGCATCGCGCAGGTCCTTGGGGATCTGCTGGATGAATTCGCCGAGGATCAGGATGGCGAGCGGCAGCCCTTGAGCCACATAAACGAGGATCAGCGCCGTCAGGGTGTTGACGAGGTCCAGCTCCACCATCATCCGCAGGATGCTGACGCTGCCGAGGCGGATCGGCACCATGATGCCGACGGCGAGATAAAGGCCGATCAGCGTGTTGCCGCGAAAGCGGTATTCGGTCAGCGCCCAGGCCGCCATCGCGCCGATGAGGACGATCAGAACGAGCGACACCACCGTGACCGTTAGGCTGTTCAAGAAGTAAAGGCCGAAATCCGAGTTCGCGAACACCCGGTCGAAGCCGATGGTCGTGAAGGTTTGCCCATTGGGGAGGCCGAGCGGATCGGCAAAGATCGCCCGGCGTGTCTTGAAGGCATTGATCAGGATGAGAAGGATCGGCCCCAGGGCCAGGATCGTGTAGAGGATCAGCGCAATATGGACGGCGATGCGGCCGGGTCGAACAGTCATGGCCATCGATCCTTTAGAAGCTGTGCCGCTGCAGCCGCCGCTGCACGCCGAAAAGGTAGATCAGCACACCGATCAGAATGATGACCAGCATGGCGGTCGCCACCGCAGCCCCCATGGTCGGGCTGCCGACCTGGAGCTGGAAGCCGAAGAATGTGCGATAAAAGAAAGTGCCGAGAATGTCCGTGGAGAAGTTCGGGCCGGCTAAGGCGCCCTTGATGGCGTAGATCAAGTCGAAGGCGTTGAAGTTGGCGACGAACGTCAGGATAGACACCACGCCGAGGGTTGGCAGGATCAGAGGCAGGCGCACGAACCAGAACACGCTGAAGGGGCCTGCGCCGTCAACCGTCGCGGCGTCGATGAGATCGTCGGGAATGTTCAAAAGGGCCGCGTAGATCAGCATCATGGGAATGCCGACGAACTGCCAGACCGAGATGAGCGACACCGTCAGCAGCGCCGTCGATTCCTGGCCCAGCCAGGGGCCGAAGAGGCTTCCCAGACCGACCGCCTTCAGGAGGCTCGGCGCGATGCCCCAGAGCGGATTGAGGATGAGCTGCCAGATGAAGCCGATGATCACCACCGACAGCATGGTCGGCAGGAAGATCAGCGTGCGGTAGACGCTGCCGCCCGTCAGGCGCGGCAGGCTCAGCAACATGGCAAGCCCCAGGCCAATGCCGTTCTGCACCACCATGTGGATCAGAAAGAAGATCAGGTTGTTCTGGAAGGCGTTCCAGAACTGGCCGGACCAGTTGGGGTCGGTCAGGAGCGTGTGGAAATTCTGAAGGCCGACGAAGCTGCGCGCGCCCGTCTCGTCGCCGGCGTAGAGGCTGAGGCGGATCGTGTCGAACAGCGGGTAGATCGAGAACAGCGAGTAGATCACCAGCGCAGGCGCAAGGAACACCGCAATGTGGACAGGAAAGCGCGAGCGGGTGGGAGCCGCGTCCGCAGACTGCACGCTAGAGGCCGTGAGATCCGTCATGCTGCTCTGGGTCGAAGAGGAAAAGGGATGGCGGGCCACTTGGAGAAGCGGCCCGCCACGGCTTTCTTTCAGCGCTTACTTCTTGTGCGGCTCATACCAGCCGGCAAGGCTGTCCTCGGCCTTCTTGGCGGCCTCTGCGGGCTTCATGGTGCCGTTCATCACCTGGGCGCTCACGTTCCAAAGTTCGTTCTCGAGGTTCGGCGTGCCGCGGGACAGGATCTGGTAGGAGTTGCGGATCGAGCTTTCGCAGGTGCCGCGCCAGCCCACGAACTTGGCCGCCACGGGATCCTTCACGTCGACCTTGGCCTTGGAGAGCGGGAAGAAGCCCGGCAGCTCGTTGGCGTAGATCTCGGCGAATTCGGGCGACGCCACCCATGACAGGAAGGTCTTGGCCGCCTCGACGTTCTTCGACTTGGCGTTGATGCCGATGGCGATGTCGGTGTGGTCGCTGATGTAGCACTTGTCGCCGGCATTCACCACGGGCGGAGCGAAGGCGTCGAATTCGAAGTCGGCCTGCTTGCGGAAGATCGGAACGTCCCAGGAGCCGGCCGGATAGATTGCCGCGCGGCCCAGGGTGAACAGGTTCTGCGTGTCCGGATACTTCTGGGACTTGTAGCCGTCGCCCATGTAGGGAGCCCAGCTCGCCAGTTCCTTGAAGGTATCCACGTAAGGCTTGTCGGTGAACTTCTGCTTGCCTTCGATGAGCGCCTTGCGACCCTCCTCGCCTTTCCAGTAGTTCACGCCGATGTTCTGGAAGCCCATGGTGGCGGCTTCCCACTGATCGGCCGTGCCCATGGCGATGGGCGTGTACTTGCCGTCGGCCTTGATCTTGTCGAGCACCGCATGGAACTCGGCCACGGTCTTGGGCGGCGTCAGCTTCAGCTCGTCGAAGATTTCCTTGTTGTAGACGAAGCCGTGGATCACGGATGCCATCGGCATGCAGAAGGTGGTCTTGCCGTCGTCCGTCGACCAGGCGCTCTTCGCCACGTCCGAGAAGTTCTCGATGCCCTTCACGTCGTTGACGGCGGCAAGGTTGCCCTTCTTGAACAGGTCGAGAGAAGCGTCGAAAGGCCGGCAGGTGATGAGGTCCCCGGCCGTTCCGCCGGCAAGGCGCGCATTGAGCGCAGCGTTGTACTCAGTCGGCGGATCGGCCTTGAACTGGATCTTGATGTTGGGATGCGCCTTGTTGAAGGCGGGGATGATCTTGGTGTTCCAAACATCCGCATCGTCATTGCGCCAGCTCTCGATGGTGAGCGTCTGGGCCGAGGCGGCATTGGCGAAAGCAAGAGCGGCCGCAGCCACCGAGGCGGTCGCGAGCAGCTGCCCCGCGCGGCGCAGGAAAGCTCTCGAATGAAGCGTCGTCATCGTTTTTTGTCCTCCATTGACCAAGGGCGCTGGAGCCGCCCTTCGAATAAGTCCCTGTGTTTGTCCCGTGCAATTTCCATTGCATTCTCGGGCTTTCCCGGCAGTCGAGCCTGACTGTTCCACCTCAAAGCGCCTTGGACAAGTGACCTCATATTGGTATCGGCAAAATTCAAACACAACTCTTCTTTGAGAGCATCCTCTGAAAATCGCTATGGTCTTTTTCGCCGGCCTGGCGCTCTCGCCGATCCCCTGTCGGGGAGCGTTATCCGCAAAGCACCTGGGTATTGCCGCCCGGCACCTCTTCCCGAACTGGACATTAAGTGGCATTGTGCCGCTCCGTGAGTTCGCTTCCCCGAGATCGGCTGCAATGACCGAATCCCTGTTCCTTGGCATTGATGGCGGCGGCACCAAGTGCCGGGCCAGGCTGCGCGATGCGCAAGGAAACCTTTTGGGGGAAGGAACGGGCGGACCCTCCAACATCCGGCTCGATCCGGATCTCGTCTGGGCCTCGATTCTGACGGCCTGCCGCGAAGCCCTTTTTCAGGCAGGCCTGCAGGAGGATCGCCTCAAGCAGATCCATGCCGGCATGGGGGCTGCCGGCGCAGGCCAGACCAGCGCTGTCGAACGCCTCCTGTCCCGCCCCCATCCCTTCGCGTCCATCGAGATCGATACCGACGCGCATACCGCCTGGCTCGGCGCCTTCAAAGGCGGGGATGGAGCGATCCTGATCGTCGGCACGGGCTCCTGCGGCTATGGCGGCGTCAGCGGGCAGTGCCATTATGTGGGCGGCTGGGGCTACGAGATCTCCGACGAGGGCAGCGGTGCCGCCATCGGGCGCGAGCTCCTGCGCCGCACCATCTGGGCCCATGACGGACGCATCGCCCTCACCCCGCTCTCGGCACTGGTGTTGGCCGAATTCAAGAACGATCTCGAGGTCATGGTGGATTGGGTCGGCAAGGCCCGGCCGAGCGATTACGGGCGCTACGCCCCGCTCGTTCTGCAGCACGCCGAAAAGCGCGATCCGTTGGGCATCGACATCATCTCGGACGCGGCCGCCGGACTGGGAAGAATCGCCACGCGCCTTCTCGATCTTGGCGCCCCTGCCCTGTGCCTCTTCGGCGGCTTGGCGGAGCCCCTTCGGCCGTGGCTCCCGCCGCCGGTTCAGCAGGCCATCAGGCCGCCTGCGGCCGATGCGCTGGACGGCGCCATTCTGCTCGCCCGCACCGCGTTGCCGGGAGGGCAGCCATGAGCGATGCGTCCGGCGACCCCCTCTCCTTCATCCCCCTGAACGAGGGCAATCCGACGCCTCTTTACCTCCAGCTGCAGCAGTCCATCGAGGATGCGGTGCGCAAGGGCGCCCTCAAGGCGGATGCCGCCCTTCCGGGGGAGCGGGATCTGGCCAAGCAGCTCGGCATTTCCCGCGTCACCGTCCGCAAGGCCATCACCGGCCTGGTGCAGAAGGGGGTTCTGGTCCAGCGCTGGGGATCGGGCACCTTCATCGCGCCGCAGATGCGCCTGGAGCAGCCGCTGTCCCGCCTGTCGAGCTTTACCGACGACATGTCGGCCCGCGGCCTGAAATCCTCCGCCGTCATGCTGAGCCGGTCGACCGGTCCTGCCTCGACGGACGAGCTGATGGCGCTGGGCCTTTCACCCGGCGATCTGGTGAGCCGCGTCAATCGCCTGCGCCTGGCGAACGGCATTCCCATGGCCATCGAGAATGCGGTTCTTCCCTCACGGGTTCTGCCCGATCCGTCCGTCGTCAAGCAGTCGCTTTACGCCGTGCTGCACGATCAAGGCTTCATGCCGACCCGCGCCCTCCAGAGGCTGCATGCGGTTCTGTTGAACGAGGAACAGGCCGCGCTGCTCGGCGTTCCGCCTCAGAGCCCTGCGCTTTACATCGAACGCCGCTCGTTCACCGCAACGGGCGAGGTGGTCGAGTTCACGTCGTCCTACTACCGGGGCGATGCCTATGATTTCGTGGCCGAGCTGACCATCAGCCAGCCCGAACGGATGCACAATGATGACGCCTGACCGGAACGATTCAACCGCTACCCTGACGGCCATGCTGCGCGAGGCGCAGGAAGCCCCGCAGGTGGTCGCGCATCTGCTCGAAAGCAATGCGCCCCTGTGCCGGGAGCTGGGCGAGCGGCTTCGCGCCTCACCGCCGCCTTTTGCCGTCACCTGCGCGCGCGGCAGCTCGGACAATGCGGCAACCTTCGTCAAATATCTGCTCGAGATCCATTCCGGCCTCGTGACCGCCTCCGTCGGGCCTTCCGTGACCTCCGTCTACGAGGCACGCCCGCGAATGCGCGATGCGCTCTTCCTCGCCGTCTCGCAATCGGGCCGCAGCCCGGACATTCTCAATCTGGCACAAGCCGGCCGGGACGATGGCGCGCTGACCGTCGCGCTGGTGAACGACACCGCCTCGCCGCTCGCCTCCACCTGCGAGGTGGTGCTGCCGCTTCATGCGGGACCGGAGAAGAGCGTTGCCGCCACCAAGTCCTTCATCGCGGCCCTGGCCGCGGGCTTTCAGCTCGTCGCCCACTGGACGCAGGATCGGGCGCTTCTCGATGCGCTCGACACGCTTCCCGACGTTCTCGCCAAGGCTTCCGCCATCGACTGGTCGGCGGCGCTCCCCGTCCTGTCCAAGGCGAACAACCTCTTCGTCGTCGGACGCGGCGTGGGCTTTGCCGTGGCGCAGGAGGCGGCCCTCAAGCTCAAGGAAACCTCGGGCGTTCATGCGGAGGCGATGAGCGCCGCGGAACTGATGCACGGCCCTTGGACCCTGGCGGGAGATCACTTCCCGATCCTGGTGCTGAGCCAGCAGGACGAAACCCTGAGCGGCGTCAACGATCTGGTGACGAAGCTGAACGAGCAAGGCGTGCCGGTCGTGGTGGCCGGCGCCGCCGAAGGTCCGGCGACCATCATGCTGCCGCCGGTGGACAACACCCATCCCTATCTTGCGCCGATTGCCCTCATTCAGAGCTTCTACCCTCTCGTGAACGCCATTGCCCTGGCGCGCGGCCGCAACCCGGATAATCCGCCGCGCCTGCGCAAGGTGACGGAGACCGTCTGATGGCCACAGCCCTTGTTGGAGCCCGCGTCTTCGACGGGACGCACATGCTCGAAGGCCGCGCCGTCGTGGTCGAGCAGGGCCGCATCCTCGGACTGCCCCGTGTGCAGGATCTGGGCGCGGGCATCGAGCGCCACCAGGTGGAAGGGCTGTTGGGCCCCGGCTTCATCGACGTTCAGGTCAATGGCGGCGGCGGCGTGCTCTACAACGACGTGCGCAGCGTCGAAGGCCTGAAGGCCATCGCGCAGGCGCACCGGGCCTATGGCACCACCGGCCTGCTGCCGACCTTCATCACCGATACCCGCGAGACAATGGTGCAAGCCATGGAGGCAATGCGCGCGGCATTGTCCGCCCGCGTACCAGGCGTTCTCGGCATCCATATCGAGGGTCCCTTCATCAGCCCCGAGCGCAAGGGCGTGCACAACCCCGACTTCATGCGGCCGATGGAGGATGAGGACATCGCCATCATGACCTCCCTGAAGGAGGGCCGCACCCTGGTGACGCTGGCGCCCGAGCGCAACAGCATGGAGGCGATCGCGCGCCTTGCCGCAGCGGGCGTTCTCATCTGCGCCGGTCACACGGCAAGCGACTACGCAACGGTCATGGAAGCCTGCCGCCACGGCTTGCGCGGCTTCACGCATCTCTACAACGCCATGCCCCCTCTGGCGGGCCGGGACCCGGGCCCCGTAGGGGCAGCGCTCGACAGTCCCGACACCTGGTGCGGGCTCATCGTCGACGGGCACCATGTGAGCGATGCGGCCCTGCGCGTTGCGGTTGCGGCGAAAGGCACGGAGCGGATGATGCTCGTGACCGACGCCATGTCGGTGACGGGCACCGACCTTACCAGCTTCGAGCTGCATGGCCGAACGATCTACCGCAAGGACGGCAGGCTGACGACGGAGGACGGGACGCTCGCAGGGTCCGATCTCGACATGGCGAGCGCCGTGCGCAACAGCGTGCGGAGGCTGGGCCTTGCCCTGCCCAACGTGCTGCGGATGGCGTCGCTCGTTCCAGCCACATTCCTCAAGCTGGATCACGAACTGGGCCGCATCGCGCCCGGCTATCGCGCAGACCTCGTTCTGCTCGATGAGAGCCTGCACGTGCGGCAGACTTGGATAGACGGGCAAAGCAGCTGACCACAGAGGTTTAGATGAACGCACAAAGAGTTCTGGTTGTCGGGCTCGGCAATATGGGCCTGTCCCACGCCCTCGCCTATACGCGGATCGAGGGCTACGAGATTGCCGGCCTTTGCACGCGCAACATCGACGCAATGGATCTCCCGGCGGCTCTGCGCGATGCGTCACGCTTCACCGATTTCGATGAGGCCCTGGCGGCCACGAGGCCGGACGTGGTCTCCATCAACACCTGGTCGGACACCCACGCGCCCTACGCCATTCGGGCCATGGAGGCGGGCGCCCATGTGTTCGTGGAAAAGCCCCTTGCCGATACGGTCGACGATGCGCAGCGCGTGGTGGATACGGCCATGCGCACCGGGCGCAAGCTCGTCATCGGCTATATCCTTCGCCACCATCCGTCCTGGATCAAGTTCATCGAGATTGCCAGGACGCTGGGTGCGCCTCACGTGTTCCGCATGAACCTCAATCAGCAATCGAGCGGCACAGCCTGGGACGCCCACAAGCGCCTGCTGCAATCCCTGTCGCCCATCGTCGATTGCGGCGTTCATTATGTGGACGTGATGTGCCAGATCACGAAGGCCAAGCCCGTGCAGGTTCACGGCGTGGGAGCGCGGCTGACCGAGGACATGCCGGAGGGCATGTACAATTACGGCCATCTCCACGTGACCTTCGATGACGGGTCGGTCGGCTGGTATGAGGCCGGATGGGGCCCGATGATGAGCGAGACGGCTTATTTCGTGAAGGACGTGATCGGTCCGAAGGGCAGCGTCAGCATCGTCATGGCCGAGACCGTGGGCGACATCCGCTCCGACGACATCAATGCCCACACCAAGACCAACCAGATCCTGCTCCACCATGCCGCTTTAAAGGACGACGGATCCTTCGCGAAGGCGGACGAGCGGATCAGCACCACGGACGAGCCGGATCACGACGGGCTCTGCGAGCGGGAGCAGCGCTTCCTCTTGCGCGCGATCCAGGAAGATGTCGATCTGACGGATCATATGAACGACGCCGTCCGTTCCTTGCGCATCGTGCTCGCGGCGGACGAGGCGGTTCGGACCGGCAAGGTGGTGACGCTCTGAACCGTCAGCGCTTCACGCAAAGCACGAAGCTTCGGTTTCGACCGGCGAACTCGCGTTCATACTCGCGGTCGGCCAGCCAGCCATGGCGTTCGTAGAAGCGGCGTGCGCCCCAGTTGTCGCGAAAGCATTCGAGACTCCGGACTCCAAGGGCCTCCGCCCGCTTCAGCAGCACCGCTCCGCCGCCCTTGCCGCTCGCGGCAGGGTCCATGAACAGCATGTCGATGTGATCCCGGGTCATGAGGAGGAACCCGACAGGCTCGTCATTCGAGAAGGCAACCAGCATCCGCTCCCATGAAGCGGCGAAGCGCCCGGCGAAGAAAGCGGCGTTCCGGCTCTCAAGCAGATCCGCTTCCAGGATGCCCGCAAAGGCTGCCCGGTAGGACCGTTCGGCAATCGCCGCCAGTTCCGGCACGTCTTCGGCCCTGGCAGCCCGCACGTTCACGGCTGTCCTCTGAGGCGCGGATCGAGGGTGTCGCGCAGGGCATCCCCTAAAAGGTTGAACCCGAAGGACAGGAACAGGATCGCAAACCCGGCGAAGACCGCGCTCCAGGGGGAGAGCATAAGGAAGTTGCGGCCTTCCGACAGCATCAGGCCGAGCGACGGCGTGGGCGGCTGGGTGCCGAGGCCGAGGAACGACAACGAGGCCTCCACCAGAATGGCGGCCGAGAGCAGAAGGCTTGTTTGAACCAGGATCACGGAGGCGAGGTTCGGCAGGATGTGCAGGAAGATGATGCGGGCATCGGACGCCCCGATGGCGCGGGCGCCGGCCACATACTCGCTCTCGCACAGCACGAGCGCGGGGCCGCGGAGAAGCCGGGCGAAGATCGGGGTGTAGACCACCGCGATGGCGGCGGCCGCGCTGTAGGTATGCGGCCCCAGAACCGCGATGATGCCGATGGCGAGCAGCATGACCGGAAAGGCGAAGAGCACATCCATGATCCGCATGATGATCCGGTCGAGCCAGCCGCGATAGTAGGCAGCGACGAGGCCGAGCGCCCCTCCCGCGAGCAGAGCGATCCCGACGGCGAGCAGGCAGGCGATGAGCGAGGTGCGGTAGCCGTACAGAATGCGGGTGAGCACATCGCGGCCCAGCTGATCGGTTCCGAACCAGTTCAGCTCGGTCGGTCCGCGCAGGCGCCTCGCGACGCTCTGCGCCATGGGATCGTAGGGTGCGAACAGGGGCGCACCGAGGGCAAGGATCAGTTGGACGGCCACCAGGACGACCGCGAAGGTCAGAAGCTTGTTCTTGGCGAGACGCTGCACGGTTCAGGCTCTCACGCGGGGGTCGACGATGATGTAGAGGAAGTCGACCAGAAAGTTCACGACCACGAAGCCTGCCGTCACGACCAGGATGGTGGCTTGGATCAGGGGGTAGTTGCGCTCGGCGATGGCGCCGAGGATCAGGCGGCCGAGACCCGGGATGGCGAAAACCTGCTCGACCACGATGGCGCCGCCGAGAAGATAGCCTGTCATGATGCCGACGCTGGTGAGAAACGGGATCAAAGCATTGCGCAGGGCATGCTTGTAGACGACCTTCCGCTCGGCCAGACCCTTGGCCCGCGCGGTGCGGATGTAATCCTGGCCCAGGGCATCGAGCATGGCCGAGCGCACGAGGCGCGAGAGATTGGCGAGGATCGGCAGCGCCAAGGCGAAGGCGGGCAGCATCATGCGCTGCAGATTGCCGAGGGGGTCGTCCGAGAACGGCACGTAGCCCAGGGAAGCAAAGCCCGGCGCCCATGCGGAGAGAAGAAGGATCAGCACGATCCCGAGCCAGAACGACGGGATCGTCAGGCCCGCGATGGCGGTCACGCGCATCGCCACATCCGCAGCGCCGCCGCGTGTCTGCGCCATGAGGCAGCCGACGGGAACCGCCAGAACCGCGCCGATAAGGAGGGACAGGAACGTCAGTTCCAAGGTCGGCCACAGGTGCAGGAGGATCTCGGCTGCAACGGGCCGTCCCGTCCAGAGGGACGTGCCGAAATCGCCGCGCAGGGCCGAGCCTGCCCAGAGCAGGTATTGCTCGACGATGGGCCGGTCGAGCCCGACGCGGCGGTTGAGCTCCGCCATGCGCTCGGGCGTGATCTCCGTATTCGCCCCCAGCATGATCGCCACCGCATCGCCGGGGATCAGCCGGATCATCAGGAACACGATGACCGATACGCCGAAGAGGACGATGACCAGATCGATGAGGCGCGCGAGCAGGACTCGGTTCATGCGAAACAGGCTCTCCGAAATGAAAAGCCCCGGCGCTGCGAGAACAGCGCCGAGGCGGCGGGCGTCGGTTAGTAGGATGCGTTGCGCAGGGCCCGAAGCGAGCGGTTCGGCATGACCTCGTAACCCTGCAGCTTGCTGTTCATGGCCGAAAACAGGGTGCCGTAGGTCAGGTGCGCGGCGGGACCCGAGCAGGCGAGCTTCTGCTGCACCTTGTCATAGGCCGCCTTGCGGGCGGCTTGGTCCTGCAGGGTGCGCGCCTGGTCGAGAAGACCATCGACCTCCGGGTCCGAATACTTGAACACGTTGGTCGAGCCGCCGGTGCGGAAGGTGCGGTAGAAATACTCGTCCGGATCGGGCTGGCCCGCATTGAGGGAGGCGAACATGTCGAAGTTGCTGTTGCGCCAATCCTGGATGAACTGGCCCTGCTCCTGGTTGACCAGCTCGACCTTGAAGCCAGCCTTGTTCAGCTGCTCCTGCACCACCTGGGCGATGTCCTTGATGTCCTGGCGCGGCAGAACCTTCATGGAGACGGCAACCGGGGTGGAGACGCCCGCTTCCTTCAACAGGGCTTGGGCCTTGGCGGGGTCGTGCGTGTAGCAGGCGAACTGCTTCACATCGAGCGCCCAGGATTTCAGAGCCGGCGAGAGCGGGCCGCCCGGCACGCCGGCGCCGAAGAGGGCGGCGTCCACGATCTCCTGGCGGTTGATCGCGTAGTTGACCGCCTCGCGCACCTTCGGGTTGTCGAAGGGGGGCTTCGACACGTTCATGCCGATGAGCGTGTAGGCGAGGTCCATGGTCTCGGCGAGCTTCACGTTCGGCTTGCCCTTGAGCTGCAAGGCCGTGGCCGCGTCGATGTTGGGCAGCATTGCGTACTGCCCGTTGCTCAGGCCCACCTGACGGGTGGCCGATTCAGGCACGATGTTGAACTTGAGGCCCGACAGCTTCGGCAGGCCCTTCTCCCAATAAGCTTCGTTCTTGGTGAGAAGAATGAAGCCGTTCGGCTGCCATTCCTGGAACTTGAACGGGCCCGTGCCGACCGGCGTCTTCTGCAGGGCGTCCTTGTTCGCCTCCATGGCGCTCGGCACGATGGCGATGGTGGCAAGGGAACTCAGAAGGGCCGCGGACGGCTCCTTGAGCTTCAGCTCGACGGTCTGGGGATCGACCGCGCTGGCGCTCTCCACGGCCGAGAGGCGGCTTGCCAGCGGTGAGGCGATGTCCTTGCTCTGCAGGCGCTTGATCGAGGACACCACATCCTCGGCATTCATGTCCGAGCCGTCATGGAATTTCACGCCTGAGCGCAGCTTGAACGTATAGGTCTTGCCATCCTGCGAAATGGACCAGGACTCCGCGAGACTGGGAACGGTCTTGAGATCCTTGTCGATGGCGGTGAGGCCCTCGTAGATATTGCCGTTCACCACCATGAAGCTCGGGAAAGCGGTGATGAGATGCGGATCGAGTCCGGTGGGGCTTGCATCCGCCCCGATCTCCAGAACCTGAGCCGAGGCGGAGGCCATTGCCGCCACCATGAAACCTGCGCCCATTGCACTGCGCAGTGCTGACCTGACCATGCGTCATTTCTCCCTTGGAAGCCGCAGGGGATTTATAGGCCATCGCCGCGGACCTGTCATGGTCCAATCTCATACCACTCTGGACCAGTTCATCGCCTGTGCTATGGTCCTCGAAAGAGTCGGAGCATTCTGGAGAGAACGATGTCGCAGCGTCCCCCCGTCAAAGCCATCGGCGTGATCAGCGGCACATCCATGGACGGCATCGACGTCTCCATCGTGGAAACGGACGGGGACACCGTCGTCCGGCCGGGACCGGGCCGGACCTTCTCCTATCCGGACGATCTCAGAAAGACCCTGCAAGCCCTGATTGCCGAGCCCGCTCGCGCCCAGAGCGAGCCGCTGGAGGAACTGGAGCAGGCGGTGACGGACGCGCATATCGACGCCGTGCGCCGCTTCATGGCGGAAGCCCGCATTCAGGCAAAGGATGTGAGCCTGATCGGCTTTCACGGGCAGACCGTGTATCACCGGCCGGAAGCCCGGTTCACGCGTCAGCTCGGTCTCGGCTCCCGGGTTGCCGAGGCCCTCGGCATCGACACCGTCTACCGCTTCCGCCATGCGGATGTGGCCTCGGGCGGCGAAGGGGCGCCCTTCGTTCCCCTTTATCATCGGGCTCTCGCAAGCGAGCTTTCGCAGCCGATCATGATCCTCAATCTCGGCGGCGTCGGAAACGTCACCTATATCGACGGCGACGTGGTGATCGCCTTCGATACCGGCCCGGCGAGCGCGCTTCTCGACGATTTCGTCTCCCGCCGGCGCGGCCTCGGCTTCGACGAGAACGGGCAGCTGGCCGCATCCGGCACGGCGGACCAGACACTCGTCGCCGCGTTCATGGGCAATCCCTTCTTCGACCGCCCTGCCCCCAAATCTCTCGACCGCCAGGATTTTCATGCGCGGGCCAAGGGCGTGGAGGCTCTGTCCGACCACGATGGCGCTGCGACCTTGGCGGAGTTCACGGTCCAGTCCGTCATCGCTTCGCTGCGCCATGTTCCGCGCGCGCCTCAGCGCTGGCTCGTTACCGGCGGCGGGCGGCGCAACGGGCATTTCATGAGGCGCCTGCACGAGGAGCTCGGCGTCGCCGTCGATTCGGTCGAAGCGGTGGGCTGGGACGGCGACTTCCTGGAGGCGCAGGCCTTCGGCTATCTGGCCGTGCGGTCCACCCTGGGGCTGCCTTTGAGCCTTCCGACAACCACCGGCGTGCCCCATCCCATGCCCGGCGGCGAACTGCACCGCGCGGCGTGAGCCTGCCATGCCTCCGACAGGTTTGATCGAGCAGGCTTTTGCGCCGGCTGCGGCTTCCATCGAGGCCGGCAACATCCCGGGCGCGGTCCTCGGCGTCGTCACGTCCGATGGCGACCGTGCCGTGCAATGGGCGGGCGCGGCACAGATCGACCCCCAGCGCGAGCCCGTTTCCCGCACGACCTGGTTCGATCTGGCGTCTCTCACCAAGGTCATCTTCACCACGACGTGCGTTCTGCAGCTGGTGGAGGAAGGGAGGATCTCGCTCGACGATCCCCTGGTGAAAGCGATCCCGGATCTGCGCCAGTACGACATGAACGCCGCCGAGCGGCGCCTCACCTTCCGCCAGTGCCTGGCCCATCAGACGCATCTGCCCGCCGTCGAGCCGCTCTACACCTACGGCCAGGACCCCGGCACGCTGCGCGCCTTCATCCTGCAGCGCGTGTGGCAGGCAGGACCGCCCGTTTATTCCGACATCAACTACATGCTGCTCGGCATCGCCATCGAGCGCATCACGGGGCAGGCGCTGATCGACCAGCCTTTGCCTGAAGAACTATCGTTTCGTCCCGATCCGAAGCTGTGCGCCGCAACCGAGAGGGACACATGGCGCGGCCGCGTGATCCGCGGCGAGGTGCATGACGAAAACGCCTTTGCGCTCGGCGGCGCCTCGGGCCATGCGGGGCTGTTCGGCACGATCGACGGCGTGCTCGACTTTGCCCGCTCGCTCCTCGACGGCTCGGCTCTCTCGCCCGAATCCATCAAAGCCATCCGCACGCGCGAGTCGGACAAGCGCACGGTCGGCTGGGAAGCCTGCCATGCCGGCTGGCACGGCGGCGATGCCTGCTCTCCGGATGCCATCGGCCATACGGGCTTTACCGGCACCGGATTATGGGTCGATTTCGAGCGTGGGCTTGCCTGGTCCCTCCTGACGAATCGCGTTCATCCGAGCAGGCATAAGGACAGCGGGATCCTGGGGCTGCGCCGTGCAACGGGCGAGCGGGTGATCGCGTTGTTCGATGAGCATGCGCAACTCTAAGAATGCCGAGGAAAACTCGTCCGCGGGCTGCTTTCGCTCTTCTGTCGGCCATTGTTGAGGTTGAGAACTGGTCCTATATTGGTCTGGAAGAAAGTTGGCATAATGGCGACAGAACATTTCAGTACCCGCTTCCAGGACCTCGACACATGGCCGAGCCTCGACGTCCTGTCCGCCTTCTATGAGGGACAGCTCTCCGCCGTTGCGGCCGTGAGGCCCTCGCTTCCCGCCATCGCGGCGGCGGCCGAAGAAGCGGTCGGGCGCCTGCGCCGCGGCGGACGGCTCGTCTATGCGGGAGCCGGCACATCGGGCCGCATCGGCGTTCAGGACGGCACCGAGCTGCCGCCCACCTTCAACTGGCCCGACGACCGGGTGGTCTATCTCATCGCCGGCGGCGTGGGCGCCATCATGCAGGCGGTCGAAAACGCCGAGGATTCCGTAGAGGAAGGCGTCGAGGGCATTCGCAAGAACGATATCGGGCCCAACGACGTGGTGATCGGCGTTGCGGCCAGCGGCCGGACTCCGTTCACGATTGCGGCCCTGAAGGAAGCGGCGGCCCGAGGCGCGCAGACCATCGGCATCTCCAACAATCCGGACGCGCCGATCCTCGAGGCCTGCTCCCATCCGATCCTGGCCGATACGGGCGAGGAGGTCATTGCCGGCTCGACCCGCATGAAGGCGGGCACGGCGCAGAAGATCATCCTCAATCTGCTCTCCAGCCTGATCATGGTGCGCCTGGACCGGGTCTATCGCGGTCTCATGGTCAATATGCGGGCCACGAACGCCAAGCTGCGCAACCGCAGCGAGATCATGGTGATGCAGATCACCGATTGCGACGAGGGCACGGCAGCGGACGCGATCCTGCAGGCCGGCGGCGACCTGAAGACCGCCGTTCTCATCGCCATGGGCGCAATCCCATCGGAGGCGCAAGGCGCGCTCGAGCGCAGCGACGGCAATCTGCGCAAAGCCCTGGCGGACTTCTCCAAGTCGGAATAAGAGCAGCGGCCAGGCAGCTGGCTAGAAACAAGAAGGCAGGATGTCATGGGGCTGGGGCTTGGCATCGACGCGGGCGGAACCGCCACGCGCTGGCGGCTGGCGGATGGGAGCGGCCACTGCATCGCCCAGGGCTCCGTGGCTCCCCTGACGGGCCATCTTTTCTCGGCCGCGGCGGAAGAGCGGGCCCGGCAGATCGTCATCGAGATGGCTCAAGCGGTGCTCAAGACCGGCAGGCCGCTCGGCATCGTCGCCGGCATCACGGGGCTCACCCGCGACACCCCCGCCGAGGCGACCATGCGGGCCCTGTTCGCGCAAACCTTCGAGCTGCCCCAGGACCGGGTCTTCGTGGCGGAAGACATGTGGATCGCCTATCTCGCCTATTTCGCCCTCGGCGAGGGCATCCTCGTCTACAGCGGCACGGGCTCCATCGGCTATTATCTGTCCGAGACCAAGGACGTGATCCGGGTCGGCGGGCGCGGCAACCTCATCGACGACGGCGGTTCCGGCTTCTGGATCGCCCGGGAGGCCCTGAAGGCCGTTCTGCGGGCGGAGGAGGAAAGCCCCGGCGAGGGCTGGACCACCACCCTTGGCACCTGCCTGGCGGGTGCGCTCGGCGGCACGGACTGGAACGTGGTGCGCTCCTTCGTCTATGGCGGCGACCGGGGCAAGATCGGCTCGCTGGCCCGCGCCGTGGGCGAGGCCGCGGGAGCCGACGACAAGACCGCCCTTCGGATCTTGCGGGAAGCCGGGGGAGAGCTTGCCCGCCTCGCCAATTCCCTCATCAAGCGCCTCGGCCCCCGGCCCGTTGCGCTGGTGGGCGGGAGCACGCGCCTGCATCCGGTCCTGTCCAACGGTTTCCGGCAGGATCTGGCGGCGCCGGTCGAGTTCATCGCCACCGATCTGGACGCGGCGCTGACCGCCGCGCGCCTCGCCGCCACGCTCCATAGGGCTTGACCTTTCGTCAAGCTTGGCAGATCCCGAAACCGGGCCGGGAATGACTTGCGCAATCGGCCCCTCTCGTCCAAGACTTCAGCGGCGAAACCAGATCCAAGACGATAGTTTTAGCGATGCATGCTCTCTTCGTAGGCCAGACCTATATCGACGTGACGTTCCTGACGGACGAGATTCCGACCGGCGACGAGAAGACCGTGGCGCGGGACTATGCGATCTCGTTCGGCGGAAACGCGGTGACGGCCGCCTTCGCCTGCGCCAAGCTGGGTCTGCCCCCGGATCTTCTGACCTCGATCGCCGACGACTGGCTCGGCCGCATGTTCATCGACATGGCGGCGAAGTACGGCATCTCGGTGCACCACCGGAAAGTGGCCGAGTCCTCCCTGTCCTTCATCATGCCGCATGGGGGCAAGCGCGCCATCGTGCGCTGCCGCGACGATCATTACCTGCATCCGGTGCCGCCCCTGAACCTTCAGGGCTGCAAGGCCCTGCACCTCGACGGCCACCAGGCGGACGCCGCCATGCACTACGCCAAGGCCTGCCGCGAGGCCGGCATCCTCACCTCCCTCGACGGCGGGGGCCTGCGCTCCAACACCCATGAGCTCCTGGAGTTCATCGATGTGGCCATCGTGGCCGAACGCCTGTGCGAGCAGATGAACCTGACGCCGGCCGGGATGCTCGCCTACCTCAAGAGCCGCGGCTGCAAGATCGGCGGCGTGACCTTGGGCGAGCGCGGCCTCGTCTGGTACGACGAGACCGGCCAGGAGGGCGTTCTGCCGGCCCTCGACGTTCCGTTCGAGAAGGTGGTGGACACCAACGGCGCCGGCGACATCTTCCACGGATCCTATGTCTACTCCGCCATGGCGCGGCCCGAGTTGCCCTGGCGCGAGCACTTCATCTTCGCCCGCGGGGCCTCCTCCCACGCCATTCAGCACCTCGGCAACGAGGCGAGCCTGCCGACCGCCGACGATATCGCCCGGGTGCAGGCGCTGTTCCCCGAAAAGGCGCCCTCTGCCTCGGGTTCCTCCGAGAAAACAGATCTGGCAAAAGCCGGCTAAAGCTTTAACATTACATTTACCGGCTTCTCCGCCTGCCACCATCGCTCTTACCAGAAGGATACCCGCGTGAGTCCCTTTCAGCCCTGGGCCCATGGACTCAATGAGATCCGGTTTCAGGGAGGAGCGGAAGGATTCAGCCGGGAGGCGCTGTCCGAGCTCCTGGAGAACGTGCCTCTGGCGATTGCGGTCACGCTGGGGCCGCAGCAGATCTTCGCCTTCGCCAACCGGCTGTTCCGGTCGGCCATGGGCATGGCCGACGAGGACCTCATCGGCAGGACCGTGTCCGACGTCATGGGCGATCGCTACACCCCTGAGATCCGGGCCCTGCGCCAGAGGGTCTTCGAGACGGGCGAGCCGCAGGAGCTGAAGGACGCCTCCCTCATGCTGACCCCGGGCACGACCACCTACTGGGACATCAAGCTGCTGCCGGTCCGGGGCGGGGAGGACCAGATCAGCGGGATCCTGGCGCTTGCGGCCAATGTGACGGAGCGGGTCAGGGCCCGCAGCGAGGCCGACCTTCAGGCCCGGGAGGCCGCCCTTCACAACGAGCGCCTGGCGCTTGCGGTCGAGGCCACCGAACTGGGGCTGTGGGAATGGAATGCCCGCACCGGGGAGATCTTCTGGTCGGAGCGGCAGAAGGAGATCTTCGGCCTGCCGAAGAACGAGCCGGCAACCTATGAATTCTGGCTCTCGGCCATTCACCCCGAGGATCGCGAGCGGGTCGTGGGCGGCGTGGGCGCCTTGAGCGATCCCCGCTCGGGCGGGGGATTGCACGCCGAGCATCGCGTGGTTCACCGCAATGGCGACGTCCGCTGGATCGTGAGCCGCGGCCGCATGCTCTACGAGGTTGTCGACGGGGAGCTGAGGCCCTCCCGGCTGCTCGGCACGATCATCGACATCACGGATCGGCGCAGGGACGAGGAAGTCCGGCAGCTTCTGGTGCAGGAGCTCAATCACCGGGTCAAGAACCTCTTCGCCATGACGAGCGGCATGGTGGCGCTGACGGCGCGCACGGCGGAAACGCCGAAGCAGATGGCGGCGGCCCTGCGCGGGCGCATCGAAGCCCTGGCCCGGGCCCATGAGCTGATCCGCCCCGCGATCACCGGCAGCGAGCCGAGCGACGGGGAGACCTCGGTCGCCGGGATCGTCGAGGCCATCCTGGCGCCTCACGTCAACCAGGGCTCGCCCTCGCAGATGACCTTCGAGGGCCCGTCGCTGCGCATCGGCCCGAAAGCCGCGACGATCCTGACCCTGGTGCTGCACGAGCTTGCCACCAACGCCTCGAAATACGGCGCCCTCTCGGTGCCCGACGGCCATCTGCGGATCACCTGGATCAAGGGCGCCATGCTCACCCTGCTGTGGCAGGAGGAAAAGGGGCCCACGATTTCCGGGCCTCCGAAGGCGGAGGGCTTCGGCTCGCAGCTCGCGCGCAGGAGCGTCACGGACCAGCTGGGCGGCGCCATCGCCTATGACTGGCGCCCGGAGGGCCTGCAGGTGCGCATCGACCTGCCGCTCAGCCAGTTGAACGCCTGATCCGGAGGTGTCTTCCCGGAAGGATGCGAAAGCGGAGAGGATCCATAGGGTTGAGCCTGATCGTGGATCCCCTTCCCTCGCTACGCTTGGCCTTAGGATGACAGGGGCACCACCTTCAGTGTCATTCCCGGCCGGAAGCGGCAGAGCCGCTGGAGGGGAAGGGAATCCACGCACGGGCTCAGCACCATGGATCCCCTTCCCGGCCTCACGGCCGCCGGGGAAGACACCTTCCACGTCCCGGCCATCCCGATGCACGGAAGCGCTGCGCCTCAGCGGAACGTCATCACCGGCACAAGGCCGGCGATGACGGGAGCATCGGTCGCTCAACGACGCCCGAGCGTCACGCGGCCTTCTACTGGTAGTCCTTCACGTCCGAGAACCGGATCGCCTTGTAGCGGTCCATCTCGTATTGCAGGTTGAAGGTGTTGGCCGCCATGAACACCGGCGCATCGTCGAGATCGCGGGCCATGGACGACAGGTGGCTGTCGATGAAGCGGTCGAGCTCCACCCGGTCGTCCGCCGTGATCCAGCGGCAGATGGTAAAGCGCGTGGGCTCGTAATCGATGGGCAGGCCGTATTCGGCGCTCAGGCGCTCTTTCAGCACGTCGAGCTGCAGCGCCCCCACCACGCCCACGATGGCGCCGGAGCCGTCCTGCGGCACGAAGAGCTGAACGACGCCCTCCTCCGCCATCTGCTGCAGGGCCTCGCGCAGCTTCTTGGCCTTCATGGCATCCTGCAGCTTGATGCGGCGCAGGATTTCCGGCGCGAAGCTCGGCACCCCGCGGAACACGATGTCCTCGCCCTCGGTGAGCGTATCGCCGATGCGCAGCGTCCCGTGGTTGGGAATGCCCACCACGTCGCCGGCCCAGGCCTCGTCCGCGATGGCACGGTCCTGCGCGAAGAAGAACTGCGGCGTGTTCAGGCTCATGGGCTTGCCCGTGCGCACGAGCTTGGCCTTCATGCCGCGCTGGAGCCTGCCGGAGCAGATGCGCATGAACGCGATGCGGTCGCGGTGGTTCGGGTCCATGTTGGCCTGGATCTTGAACACGAAGCCGGTCATGCGGCCTTCGCCCGCCTCCACGAGGCGCTTGTCCGCCTCCTGGCCGCGCGGCGGCGGCGCGTAGGCCGCCAGCGCGTCGATGAGGTCGCGCACGCCGAAATTGCGCAAAGCGGAGCCGAAGAACACGGGCGTGAGATGGCCCTCGCGGAAGGCCTCCAGGTCGAAGGGCTTGCAGGCCTCTTGGGCGAGCATCACCTCCTCCTGCCAGGCATCCGCCTCTTCCGGCGGCAGCAGGCTCATGAGCTTGCCGTCCTCGGGGCCGGAAACCTCTGTCGGCTCCTCGTCCGTGTCGATGCGGCGCACCATGTTGCGGCGAAGATCGAAGGTGCCGGCAAAGCTCTTGCCCTGGCTGATCGGCCAGGTGACGGGCGCCGTGTCGAGGGCCAGCGTCTTCTCGATCTCGTCGAGGAGGTCGAAGGGGCTGCGCGCCTCCCGGTCCATCTTGTTGATGAAGGTAACGATGGGGATGTCGCGCATGCGGCACACCTCGAAGAGCTTGCGGGTGCGCGCCTCGATGCCCTTGGCGGCGTCGATCACCATGATGGCGGAGTCGACGGCGGTGAGCGTCCGGTAGGTGTCCTCCGAGAAGTCCTCGTGGCCCGGCGTGTCGAGCAGGTTGAAGACGCAATCGCCGTACTCGAAGGTCATGACCGAGGTTACGACGGAGATGCCGCGCTCCTTCTCGATCCCCATCCAGTCGGAGCGGGTGGAGACGCGGTTCTTCTTGGCCTTCACCTCGCCGGCGAGCTGGATCGCGCCTCCGAACAGCAGCAGCTTTTCGGTGAGCGTGGTCTTGCCCGCGTCCGGGTGGGAGATGATCGCAAAGGTTCGGCGGCGGCCCACAGGGGCCGGAAGGTCGGTCATGGCTTTAAGAATTCTCTGGGATCGAGGGTAAGGGACAGAACGCCGCAGCGCCCGGCCCTTTCGCATGTCTCTTCTCACCCCATATGGGGGTTTCCCGTCAATAACGAAAGGAGGTGATCCAGTGTCTCATTGTCATACCCTACGTTCCCCGGTTGCCGCGACCTGGATCTTGGCCTCTGCCGAGATTTGTGCGTAACGCACCTTTAAGGGCGGCTCTTCGGGGCCGTGGAACCGACAATGGAAAGGCCGTCCCCCGGGACGGCCTTTCTTTTTGCCTGTGCGGCATCAGGCGCTGAGCAGTTTGCCGGTGCGCTTGGCTTCGGTGCCGGCCACCTTGGCGATCCGCATGCCTTGCGTGACGAAGCGTTGGGAGATGCGGGCGAACATCACGCCGTCGCAAGGGGCCGGGGCCTGAACCACGCTGCCCGTATGCGGATCGACCACATCGGCGATCACGTCGCCGGCCTTTACCCGGCTGCCCACATCCGCCCTGAACACCAGGATGCCGGAGGCCGGAGCCGGCACCGGCTCGGAGGCGGCGAGCGGCGTCGCCCCGCAGAGGGGCTCCGGCACCCTCGGCGCATCGCCCGCGATGGCGCCCCGCAGGATCATGTAATCGACAAGCGCCGCCGCATCCTGTTGCGCCAGGTCGTGGCTCACGTCCCGCTCGCCCCGGAACTCCAGGGTGGTGGAATGGCAGCCGAAGGGAACGGGATGGTCTGGGAAACGGTCCGCCAGCTCCGCCCAGGGGCGGCTGCAGGCTTCGTCGAAAGGCTCGTCGCCCGATTCCTCGGCCAGCAGGTAAGCATGGGCGCCGATGAGGGCCGAGAGGCGCGCGAACTCCTCCTCCGAGCGGGTATGGGTGTAGAGATGCACGGCAGCCTCGGCATCGCAGTGCATGTCCAGCACCACGTCGGCTTCCAGAGCCAGTCCCAGGAGAGCCTTCTTCATCGCCTCGGCCGGATTGGCGGTCTCCCAGGCTTCGAGCTCGGCGCGCAGGGCCTCGCGGATAAGGCGGACATTCGCCTCCCCGTCCGCCGTCAGCTTGCCCTCGATGCGCTCGGCCACCTTCGGGACGAGGTGCGGATAGCCCCGGTTGAAGTTGAACCCATCGCTCAGATTGAAGCGCCCGATATGGTCGCCCAGCACCCGCTGGGCGAGGCCGATGGGGTTGGCCGACGGCACGAGAACGATCTCGCCGCGAATCCGGCCCTCGGCCTCGAGGGCGATCAGGCGCTGGCGCAGGTGGTGGGCCGCGATCATGCCGGGGATCTCGTCCGCATGGAGCGAGGCCTGAACATAGATGCGCGGGCGGGCGCCGGCCTCGCCGAAGCGCTGGACGGTTAGCGAGAGGCTCGCCCCGGGGGCAAGCGGCGAAAGGGGGATCTGTTCTGTTCTCATGGGGCCGATCGAATGGGTTCGGGGCTGCGGCCCCGCCAGGGATGGGAACGTCTACATTCCTTTGCGGAATATGTCAGGCCGCCTGCCACCCTTGGGACTGAAACACGAAGCGCTGCGGATGCGTCACGATGGCGGCGAGCCCTTGAAGGGCCGGCTCCAGGTTGATGATGGCGTAGACCGGCACCTTCCGGGCCCAGGCATCGTGGGGCGCTTTTCGGTCGAAATCCTCCCGGAAGCCGCCGGCCTGCAGGAAGTCGATCATGCGGGGCGCGATGCCGCCGGCGATGAAGACGCCGCCGGACGACTCGAAGGTGAGCGCCAGGTCGCCCGCAAAGCGCCCGAGCCACCGGGCGAAGATGTCGAGGGCGTCCTTGGCCAAGGCGTCGCCCGCGCGGGCGGCGGCCAGAACGTCGTTGGGCAGGGTGAAGGAGCATTCCACGCAGCGATGGGCCGCCAGCGCCTTGGCGATGCGGAACAGGCCGGGGCCGGACAGGACGACCTCCGCCGTCACGCGCCCGCCCACCCGCTCCAGATGGGGCCAGAGGGCGGTCTCCTCCTCGGTGGTGGGGCCGAACTCCATATGGCCCGCCTCCGTCGCCAGGATGGCGAAGCGGTCCTCCACGGGCACCAGGGCGCCCGCGCCGAGACCCGTGCCGGGCCCCAGCACCACGCGGGCCCCGGAGCCGGCCGGCGGGAAGCTCCCAAGGGGAGCCAGGTCGCCCTTGGCCTCGTCGAGCACCGTGACTGACGCGGCAACGGGGGTGTAGTCGTTGACGAGGGTCACCCGCTCCAGGTTGAGCGCCGTGCCGATCGCCGCCGCATCGATCACCCAATGGGCGTTGGTGAGGCGGATCGCAGGCGCGTCCACCCGGGTCGCCACCGCGATGATGGCCGAGCGGGGCGCGGGGCCCCGATAGCCTTCGAGGGCGATCCTGATGGCGCCGACCGGATCGGGCGTCTGCGACGTGAGCGTCCGCGGCAGCAGCTGAACCGCCTCTCCGGGCGCGGGCAGAACGGCGAAGCGGGCGTTGGTGCCGCCGATATCGCCGAGCAGAACAGGAAATGCGAACATCGAAGCCTATCGTCCTTTCCGCCTCGCGCACCCGACCATCACGGCTAGACCGCCTCTTCCCAGCTCCGGCTCAGGCGCACGGCGGAGTTGATGAGGCCCACCATGGAATAGGTCTGCGGAAAGTTGCCCCACAGCTCCCCGGTGGTGAAGTCCGCATCCTCGGAGAAGAGGCCGAAGGAGTTGCGCAGGCTCAAGATGTGCTCGAACAATTCCTTGGCTTCGTCCTTGCGGCCGATGGCGCTCAGGGCATCCACGTACCAGAAGCCGCAGATCATGAAAGCCGTATGCATGAGGCCGAAATCGTCTTCCACATCATAACGCAGAAGCAGGTCGCCCCGGCGCAGCTTCGTACCCACGGCCTTGACGGTGGCGATGAAGCGCGGGTCATCCGGCTTCACGAAGTCGAGCTCGGCGAGAAGAAGCAGCGTCGCATCCAGGTCCGCGCCGTCGAAGGAGGACACGAAGGTGCCCTTTTCCGGGTTGTAGGCGCGCTCGTTGATGACCCGGTGCATGTGGTCGGCGTTCTCGCGCCAGAAGGCCGCCCGGTCCTCGCGGCCCATGGCCTCGGCGATTTTGATGAGCCGGTCGCAGGCCGCCCAGCACATCACGCTCGGAAAGGTATGCACGGCCGCCTTGGTGCGCAGCTCCCAGGGGCCCGCGTCGGGCTGGTCGAAGACCTCGATGGCCCGCTGCCCCAGCTTCTCCAGGTGGGAGAACAGGGCCCGGTTGCCGCTGCGGATCAGGCGCTTGTCCAGGAAGGCGTGAACCGAGGCGAGCACGATGCTGCCATAGGCGTCGTTCTGGATCTGCGTATAGGCCGCGTTGCCCACGCGCACCGGGCCCATGCCCCGGTAGCCTGCCAGAGCCGTCGCCTCGCGTTCTTCCAGATCGGGCGAGCGGGTGATGCTGAAGAGCGGCGGCATGTCCTTCTGCTCGGGGATGGCCTCCATGTCGTCGACGATGTTGGTGATGTAGGTAAGATACTCCTCCATCGTCTTGGTGGTGCCGAGGCGGTTGAGGGCCTGGATGACGAAATAAGCATCGCGCAGCCAGCAGTAGCGGTAGTCCCAGTTGCGCTGGGTGTGCGGCGCCTCCGGCACCGAGGTGGTGAGCGCCGCCACGATGGCGCCCGTCTCCTCGTAGTTGCACAGCTTGAGCGTGATGGCGGCGCGGATCACCGCCTCCTGCCAGTCGAAGGGGATGGACAGGGAGCGCACCCAGTCGCGCCAGAAATCCACCGTGCTGTCGAGAAAGGCCCTGGCGGTGGAATCCGTCTCGGACCGGAGCGGCTCGTCCTCGCCGAAGAAGAACGACAGGGGCCGGTCCACCACGAAGGGCCGCTCGTCGTTGATGTAGGAGACCGATGCATCGGTGGTCAGCCGGAGCGAATAGGCCGGCCCCACGAAGCGCAGGTGATTGCTGCCGCGGGTGAGGTTCGGCGGGCAGCCGCCCCAATCGTAATGGGGCCGCAAGCGCACCCGGATCCGGGGACGGCCCTTCACGGCGTGAACCCTGCGGATCAGCATCGGAGGCCGGAAGGTGCGGTCGTAATGCTTGAAGCGCGGCGCGAAATCCGTGACTTCGAGGACGTTGCCGAAGGAATCCGTCATGCGCGAGACGAGAACCGCAGTGTTTTCGAGATAGCTCTGCTCGCAGGTGACCATGCCGACCATGTCGATGGCGAAGACGCCCTTCTGGTCCGCATCCGACTGCCCTTCGGGGCAGTCGAGCAGGGCGGAAAAGACCGGATCCGCGTCGAAGCGCGGAAAGCAGCTCCAGACGATTTGCGCGCGGCGATCCACCAGGGCCGAGATTGTGCAATTGCCGATAACGGCAAGGTCTAGCGAACTCATGTCAACGATCATCCCGTATGAAAGGAAGCGAACCCTCGAAAGCCCATGTGGACAGGCAATGTCGCAAGTCCGCAGGCGTTCCAAGACGCACCTTGGCGACGGTCTCGCCCGCACCGATGCGGATGGACAAGCCGCCATGGGCGTTCACCGTCTTGAATCCGTTCTCGTCGGTCAAGTCGTCCCCGATGAAGATCGGCCGCCGTCCCATGTAGGGAGGCTCGTGCAGGAACCGCTCGATCACCTTTCCCTTGCCGGCGGCGGAAGGAAGGATCTCGGCCACGGCCTTGCCGTGCTGAAGGCGGTAGTCGCTCCCGAGCGCCTCGACGGCGGCATGGGCGGTCGCCAGGGCGAACTCTTTCTCATGGGGAGCCAGCCGCCAGTGGATGGCCACGGAGCAGCCCTTGTCCTCGATGAGGACGCCGGCCTTGTCGGCGACGATCTCGCTCAGGCGCTCGGCCGCCTCGCGCAGGGCCGGATGCTCATCGGGATCGCACATGGACAGACGCCCGGCGATCCGGTGCTCGAGCCCGTGCAGCCCCGCCATGTCGAATTGGTGGGGCACGAATCGCCCGTCGAGGAACGTGATGGGACGCCCGCTGATCATGGCGAGGGCGCCGCCGAGCCGGTCCTGCAGGGTGGTGAGGATCCGCGGCAGGGCCGGGTCCACCACCACCGCGTCCGGACGCTCGACGATATCCACCAGCGTACCGTCGAAATCGAGGAATAGGGCGTAGTCTTGGTTCATGTCGGGCATGGGACCTTGTCCAGCAGGAGCATCATGCATCGGCCGGCGCGGGCCTCCGTCCCTTGGCGATCAGGCGCCGGATCCGCTGCTGCTTGCGCAGGCGGGAGGCGGCGAGCAGCATCTGCCCTGCCCAGCGATAAACGTTGCGCTCCTTGACCTGGTCGCGCATGAGCCGCATCCGCTCGCGCTGTTCGGGCTCCGGCATGGTGAGCGAACGGTTGATGGCCTCGCCCATGGCGTGGGCGTTGTAGGGGTTGACGATCAGGGCCTCCGACAGCTCACGGGAGGCTCCGGCGAATGCCGAGAGGATGAGCACGCCCTGCTCGTCGTCGCGGGCGGCCACGAATTCCTTGGCCACCAGGTTCATGCCGTCGTGCAGGCTCGACACGATGCAGAGGTCCGCGGCGCGGAAGAGCTCGAAGACCTCATCGGGCTCGTGGTGGCGGATGAGGAGCCGGATGGGCTCGTAGCCGTCCCCGCCATGCTTCTCGTTGATCTCGCGGGCCAGGGCCTCGGCCTCCTCCTGGAGCAGGCGGTAATTGGCCAGCTTGCTGCGCGTCGGGGCGGCCACCTGGACGAAGGTGAAGTTTCCGCGCCATTCGGGATGCTCGCCGATCAGCGCATCGATGGCCTGCATGCGGTCGAGGATGCCTTTCGTGTAGTCGAACCGTTCGATGCCGACGCCGATGCGCATGTCCTGCGGCAACCCCAGGCGCTCCCGCACGATGCGGCGGCATTCCTCCACGGGCTTCTGGCCCTCCATGGCGGTGGGCGGCCATTCGATGGAGATGGGATAGGGCCGGATCAGGGTTTCCTCGCCGCCGAAGGTCACGGAATCCTTTTCCCGGTCGATTCGGCTTTCCACATAAGAATCGACCGCATCCATGAAATTGTTGCAATGGGCCTGGGTGTGGAAGCCCAGGATCGAGGAGCCCAGAAGCCCGTCGATGATCTCCTCCCGCCAGGGGCAGATGCCGAAGGTTTCGGCGTTCGGCCACGGGATGTGCCAGAAGGTCACGATGGTGGCCCGGGGGAGCCGGTCACGGATCATGCGCGGCAGGAGCGCGAAGTGGTAGTCCTGCACGAGAATGATCGGATCCTCGCGCTTGGCCTCGGCCACGATGGCGTCCGCGAACTTCTCGTTGACCGAGCGGTACAGCTGCCAGTCGGGCTCGCGGAAGATCGGCCGCACGAAGGCGATATGGCACAGGGGCCAGAGGCCCTCGTTGGCGGCGCCGTAATAATACCCGTCCTGCTCCTCCTCCGAGAGCCAGACGCGGCGAAGCGTATAGGACGGGTTGCTCGGGGGAACGGGTACCCGGTCGTTGGCGTCGACCGTGTCCCGGTCCGCCGTTCCGCTGCCATGGGCCACCCAGGTGCCGCCGCAGGCGCGCACCACCGGCTCCAGCGCCGAGACGAGGCCGCTTGCGGGGATCTGCAGGGAAATGTCGCCGCCGTCCGTGCGGTTGTGGATATAGGGCTCGCGGTTCGAGACCACGATCACCTCCGAGCCCGACAGCTCGTTGGCCAGGGCCGCCCTCAGGGTGTCCGGGCTCCAGTCCGTATGCGCCGCATCGATGGTTCGCCGGGAGGCCTCCAGTTCCTGGAGCACGTCGCGGATTTCCTGGCCCAGGGGAATGATGTTCTCTTCCGCCGGCGGGTTGGCGCTGCCGGCGCGCGCGCTGTCGAGGGCCTGCCGGATGGAGGCGAGCCACCGCCGCATGATCAGGGCCGCGATCATGGCGGCAAGGGCCGCCGCCCCGAAGGCGACGCCGGCAAGTGCCAGGAAGAGATAGTTTCGCGCCTCCCCGCCCCTTTGGTCCGCGTAGCTCAGGTCGTGCAGGACGACGAGGTGCCCTGCGCGCCCGCCCGCATTCAGGGGGAAGGAGCTGACCAGGATGTTGTGGTCCTGGTTCCTGACGGTGGAAAAGCTCTCCGCGTCGGACCGGGCGGCCTCCTCGCAGGAGAAGGTCTTGGGCATGTTGGCGGACGGAAAGCGCAGATTCTGCCCGTCGCAGTAGCCGATGGCCAGCACGCGCTCGTCGGAGGCGATGCGCTCGAACAGGCCGGTCACCCGCTGGGCGTCGTTTTGCGCCAGCAGCCCGCTCACCTGGTCCCGAACGGAGTTGAACACGAGCCGGGAGCGCAGCTCCACGTCCCGGCGCGACCATTGTTCCACGAACGATGTCGCGAAGGGCAGGACGGCCAGGATGACGATGGCCGCCACGAGCATTGCGATACCGCCAAAGCGGAAGATGATCCTCAAGACGCTTGTTTCCTCACGAAAGCCAACACCTTCGCCAAGGGCTCGGGCGTGAAGCCTGGCGGCCGGCCCCTGAATCCTGCCCCCGACGGAATGCCGCAAGGAATTGCGGCGCTCGTCCCTGTTATGGGCTCGCGTGCCGAACTTTCCAGGCTTAAAACGAGCCTTAGGACAGGCGCCTGTGGCCGAATTCAATAAAAACGCGGCCGATGCTCCTGCATCGGCCGCGTTTTGCTTCGTTCCGGTCGGAAGGAGATCAGTGCTCGCGGAAGGCGCGGGCGATCTGCTCCTGCATGGGCTTGAAGAAGTACTCGAACGGGGTGCGCTCGTTCACCTCGACGAAGACCTCGGCCTGCATGCCTGCGATGAGGTGCAGGTTCTCAAGCTTCTTGAGTTCGTTCTGCGGAAGCTCGATCCGGATCGTGTAGAAGGTGGTGCCGGTCTGCTGATCCCGGGTCACGTCGGCCGAGATGCGGCTGACGGAGCCGTGCAGGTCCGGCATGTTGCGCGCGTTGGAGGCATGGACCTTCACCGTCGCCTTCTGGCCGATCCTCACCTGATCGATCTCGTTGGGGAGAACGCGGGCTTCGAGCTCGAGCTTGTCGTTCACGGGAACGATGTTCATCACCGGCTCGGCCGGCGAGATCACGCCGCCGATGGTGTGAACGTTGAGCTGGTGGACATAGCCGTCGCTGGGCGCCCGGATGTCGATGCGCTTCAGCTGATCCTCGGCCGCCACCTTCCGCTCGGTGTACTCCGCCACCTTGCCCTGGATGTCGCGCAGCTCCTGCATGGCTTCCGCGCGCATCTGCTCGTCGATCTGGATGATCTGGAACTCGGTCTCGGCGATCCGGCTCTCAGCCTGGGCCACCGAAGCGATGAGCTGGCCGCGCTGGCCTTCGATGCTCGCGGCATCGCGCTCGAGGGCGTTCAGGCGCGGGAGCTGCACCAGGTTCTTCTGGTAGAGCTCGCGGACGCCCTTCAGCTCGTCCACGATCAGCTCGGCCTCGCGGACCTTCGCCTGCTGCTGCGCCCTCAGGCCCGTGATCTCGTCCCGGGACTGGGTGATGCGCTTCTTGAGCTGGTCCTTCTGCGCATCGCGCGAGGCGCGACGGGCATCGAACAGGGTCCGCTCGGACGACATGATCTTCTGAACCGCCGGATCCTTGAGGCGATGGGCGAATTCCTCGGGCATGGGAACGGAGGAGGCGCCGTCGCGCTCAGCCTCGAGGCGGGCCTGGCGGCCGATATACTCGTCGAGCTGCTTCGACACGACCTGCATGTTGGCGCGGGTCATCGTCTCGTCGAGGCGCACCAGGAGGTCGCCTTGCGAAACCCGGTCGCCTTCCTTGACCTTCAGCTCGCCGACGATGCCGCCGGTCGAGTGCTGGATCTTCTTGACGCTGGTGTCGACCACGAACTGGCCGCCCGCGACGACGGCGCCCGACAGGGTCGAGGTGGCAGCCCATAGGCCGATCGTTCCGCCGAAGAGGCCGATCATGGCCACGCCTGCGATTGCCGACTGGCGCAGGACCCGCTGGTGGGCGGAGGGCTTCTTTTGTGGAGCTTGAATGACCAACATTTAACCAACCTCTCGCAGGTTCGCAGCCTGGGCTGCCGGGGCCTGCTGCGGCCGCACGGGTGCCGGCGCCGCATTGCGTTTCATGACGGACTGCAGAACCTCGTCCCGCGGCCCCATGGCCTTGATCCGGCCCTCTTCCATGATGGCGACCTGATCGACCTGGCCGAGAGCGGCCGGGCGGTGGGTGATGACCACGACGACGCCGCCGCGCTTTCTCACCGACAGGATAGCCTGGTTCAGGGCTTCGTCGCCGGCGCCGTCGAGGCTGGCGTTCGGCTCGTCGAGCACGACCAGGAACGGGTTGCCGTAGAGGGCGCGAGCCAGGGCGACGCGCTGGCGCTGGCCGCCCGACAGGGAGGCTCCGCCTTCGCCGAGGCGGGTGTCGTAGCCGTCGGGGAGGTTGAGGATCAGCTCATGGGCGCCGGCGCTTTGGGCTGCCGCGATCACGTCGTCGGGCTTGGCGTCCGGCTGGAAGCGGGAGATGTTCTCGGCGACGGTGCCTTCGAACAGCTCCACATCCTGGGGCAGGTAGCCGATGTTGCGGCCGAGCGGATCGGCCTCCCACTGGTCGAGGGCCGCGCCGTCGAGGCGGATCTCGCCGCGCAAGGTCGGCCACACGCCGACGAGGGCGCGGGCAAGGGTCGACTTGCCCGAGGCGCTCGGGCCGATGAGGCCCAGGCCCTGGCCGGCCTGAAGCTGAAGGGAGGCGGCCTGGACGATCGGGAGCGAAGCGCCCGGGGCGCCCACATACACCTCTTCCACCGTCAGGGTCGACTTCGGGGCGGGCAGCGGCATGCGCTGGCCCTGAGCCGGCACGATCGACATGATGTGCTGGAGGCGGCGGTAGGCCTGGCGGGAGGCGGTGAAGCCCTTCCAGTGCGCGACCGCGATCTCGATGGGAGCCAGAGCACGCGACATCAGGATCGAGCCGGCGATCATGAGACCGCCCGACATCTCGCCCTGGATCACGTAATAGGCGCCAAGACCCAGGATGGCCGACTGGAGCACCATGCGGAAGACCTTGGCGAAGGCGCTGATGCCGGCCGAGGACTCGCTTGCGGCCAGTCCGTCGTTGACGTGGCGCACATGCACCTCGTCGTAGCGCTTGGCCAGGAAGCCCAGCATGCCGTTGGCCCGGATGGTCTCCGCGTTGCGGCGGCTGGACTCGGCCAGGACGTGCCGCTCCGCGCCGCTCCTCGTCACCTCGTAGGACGGGCCCTTGCTCTTGGCGTCCGTATAGATCGTCAGGATCACGATGACCACGCCGCCGAAGACCGACATGACGCCGATGCCCGGATGGATCATGAAGCAGCCGATGAGGAAGATCGGCAGGAAGGGCATGTCGAACAGGGCCGTGGGACCCAAGCTCGACAGGAAGCCGCGGATCGTATCGAGATCGCGGATGGGCTGCATGCTCTCGGCCTGCTTGGCGCCCTTGAGCGGCATCGTGGCCACAAGGTCGAAGACCCGGTGCGACAGGAGCTCGTCGAAGCGGGCGCCGATGCGCGCCAGCATCCGGCTGCGCAGCATGTCGAGGCCGCCGGAGAGCGCAAAGGCCGCCAGGGTGATCAGGGAGAGGCCGATCAGGGTCGGGATGCTCCGGCTCGACAGCACCCGGTCATAGACTTGGAGCATGTAGACCGAGCCCGTCAGGGCCAGAAGGTTGACGACTGCCGAAAATACGGCAACCCCCGTGAATGAGGGAAGGCAGGACCTCAGAGCGTCTTGGACCTCTGTGCTTTCTTCCCGATTTCTCGATGCCTGCTTCATGTGTTCTTTCCATAGGCAGACCAGTGACCCGGCGCCATCCTGTTTGCAGTCCCATCATGCAAGGATATACCCTAGCACAATGTTTGCCATCCCGCGATGGCTGTGATGTCGGGCTCTGAGCCGAAAGAGCAATCTTATTGATTTTAGGGGCTGACGCCCCTTTTTCTCTTACTCTTACGGCTATGGAGGTGCCCCCAAAGGTGTCGCCTTCCGTTAAGCCACCTTTTGTAACCCTATTCCATGTAACTATGTCAATAAAAAGATTTGTTCGTCTGTGCGCGATGTTACATCGCCCTGTGTCCGGGCATGGATGCAACGTAAGCACCTAACCAAAACGTAACGCTTTGGTAAACTTTCGTGGTTAATCGTCTCTGACCTGGAAATGAGGTCGGATTATGGACGCCAAGAACCATTCCAAAGATCAGCGCGAATCATCTGCCAAAGCCGTCCAGATCGACCCGACGGCCAGCGCCGCCTTGGCCGAAGCCATCAAGAGCGCCAAGCAGGGCCTGAAGCCCGAAGCCTCCCTGCCCTCGAACAGCTCCGGCAAACCGGCCGGCGGACGCCCCTTTCCGGCGATGCTCGCAGCTCAGGCCGCCGTGGCCCTGCTCCTGGTCGGGGCCGGATGGTCCGCGTCCTACATGGGAACCCTGGCCAATGAGGGCGCCATCCGCAAGCTCGAGATCGAGACGGCCCGCAGCCAGGAGATCCTGGCGCGGCTCAGCAGCGATCTGGATGCGTTGAGGAACGCGATGGCCGCGGCCAAGGACGTGGAGCATACCGCATCCACGGCCTCCGCCTCCGGACAGGCCAAGCTCGCCGACAAGGTGGAGCGTCTTGCCATTGCGGTTCAGGAGCCCGGCAGGAAGCTCACGGCCCTCGAAGGCAGGCTCGACCGGATGGAGAGCCAGATCATGACCACGCTCGCGGGACTGAACGCGAAGCCGGCACCGGCCGCCGCTCCTGCGGCGCCTCCCGCTGCCGAGACGGCCGCCCGCGACGATGCTCCGGCCCCCAAGCCGGCCAAGGTCGAGCTTCCCGTCAAGACCGAGTCTCCTGCCAAGATGGAGCCGCCGGCCAAGGCCGAGCCTGTGGATGGCTGGGTGCTGCGGGAGGTCTATAACGGCGCGGCGCTCGTGGAGAGCCGGAACCGGCGCCTCTACGAGGTCATGCCGGGCGGCATCCTGCCGGGCGTGGGCCGCGTCGAGGCGATCCAGCGCCGCGGCACCCGCTGGGTGGTGCTCACGGACAAGGGCTTCATCGGCACGTACCGGTAAACCCCGACGCGAACGGATGCCGGCCCGACGAAAGGCCGGCATCGGCCAAGCCGCCGTGGGGCAAGTCTCAATGCGGCGAGCCTTAATGGGGAACCAGGCCTCGCAGGCCATAGACCAGCGCGGTGAATCCGGCGAGGCTCGCCGCATAGATCGATACGAACCAGAGCAGGCGCTTCATGCGCCCCTGCGGCCGGCCATGGCTCACCGGGTCTTCGCGCGATTGCGTGCGCATCAATGATACCCGTAGCCGCCGCCCGAGATCTCTTCGGCCACCTTGCCGCGGAACACGTAATAGGCATAGGCCGTGTAGGCGAAGGTCATGGGCATGGCGATGCTGAAGCCCACAAGGGCGAAGAGCTGGGAATCCACCGTGTTCGCCGTGTCCCACACCGTGAGGTTCGGCGGCACGTTATAGGGGAATAGGCTGACGCCGAGACCCAGATAGCCGAGCAGGAACATGCCGATGGCCAGAAAGAACGGCCGGTAGTGGCGCCCCTCCTCCAGGTCGCGGAAGAGCCGGTAGGCGAGATAGGCCGTGATCAGCGGGATCGGCGCCAGGAAGGCGATGTTGGGCCAGGTGAACCAGCGCGTCTCGATCTCCCTGCCGAGGAACGGCACCCACAGGGACACCGCCCCCATGGCGATGATCGTGGCGATGAGAAACCGCACCGCCACGCGGCGGGCCCAGATTTCCAGCTCGCCCGTGGTCTTCATCACGCACCAGGTCGAGCCGAGAAGCCCGTAGCCGCAGATCAGGCCCACGCCGGTGAGCAGGCTGAAGGGGGTCAGGAAATCCCAGGTGCCCCCGGTGAACTGCCGCCCGTCATTGGCAAAGCCCTGCACGAAGGCGCCCAGCACCATCCCTTGAAAGAATGTGGCGAACAGGGACCCGAAGAAGAACGCGTTGTCCCACAGGAATTTCGACCGGTCCGCCTTGAAGCGGAACTCGAAGGCGACGCCCCGGAAGATCAAGGCGATCAGCATGAGGATGATCGGCACGTAGAGCGCCGGCATGAGCACCGCATAGGCCACATGGAACACGGCAAAGAGGCCGCCGCCGCCGAGAATGAGCCAGGTCTCGTTCCCGTCCCAGATGGGCGCCACGGAAAACATCATCCGGTCGCGCCAGTTCTCGTCGCGGGCGGCCTTGAAGAGGATGCCCACGCCGAGATCGAAGCCGTCGACGATCACATACATGGCGACCGCGACCGCAATGAGCCCGGCCCAGATCAGGGGCAGCCAGAAGGCGAGGCCTTCATATTCCGTTCCGAAACCGAACATGGTGCCGCCTCCTATCGCGCTGGCAGGGGTTTGTCGCCGGGCTTGCCTTCGAGGCCTTCGTCCGGCACCGAGAACGGCCGCTTGGGCTTCTTGCCCAGATCCTCGCCGCGAATGTCCTCGACCGGATCGGGGCCGCGGCGCAGGAGCTTGGCGAGATAATAGGAGCCGAAGCCGAACACGAAGGCGTAGACGACCACGAAGGTCAGGAGCGATGCGGTGACGGCGCCGGCCGACACGGGCGACACCGCATCCGCCGTGCGCAGAAGCCCATAGACCACATAGGGCTGGCGGCCGATCTCGGCGGTGAACCAGCCGAACAGCACGGCGCCGAAGCCCGACGGCGTCATGATCATGGCGGCGGTCAGGAACAGCCTGTTGGTGAACAGCGTGCCCTTCCAGCGCAGATACAGGCTCCAGAGGCCGATCCCCAGCATGGCGAACCCGATGGCCACCATGATGCGGAAGGAGAAGAAGACGGGCCACACGGGCGGGCGCTCCTCGGGCGGCACATCCTTCAGGCCCGGCACGACGCCGTCATAGGCATGGGTGAGGATCCAGCTTCCGATCTTCGGGATGCCAATCTCGTAATGGTTCGTCTCCGCCACCTCGTCGGGAATGGCGAAGAGGCGAAGCGGCATGTTGTCCATGCGGTTCCAATTGCCTTCGATGGCGGCAAGCTTGGTCGGCTGGTACTTGAGCACGCCGAGCCCATGCAGGTCGCCGATGATGATCTGGACCGGCACGAAGATGGTGGCGAACCACAGGGCCATGGACATGGAGCGCCGCGAGCCCGCGAGCTTTGCCTCGGGCGCATCGTGCGGATGGCGCAGGAGCATCCAGGCGGACATGCCGGCAACCGCAAAAGCCGTCGTCAGATAGCAGCCCAGGACCATGTGCGCGTAGCGCAAGGGGAAGGACGGGTTGAAGACGATGCTGAACCAATCGACCGGAATCGCCTTGCCGTTCTCGATGGCGTAACCGGCGGGCGTCTGCATCCAGGAATTGGCCGAGAGAATCCAGAAGGCGGAGAGCAGCGTGCCCAGGGCCACCATGCAGGTGGCGAAGAAATGCAGGCGGTCGCCCACGCGCTCCCAGCCGAAGAGCATGATGCCGAGAAACGCCGCTTCGAGAAAGAAGGCCGTGAAGACCTCGTAGGCGATGAGCGGCCCCAGCACGTTGCCGGTGAATTCCGAGTAGCGCGACCAGTTCGTGCCGAACTGATAGCTCATGACGATGCCCGACACGACGCCGAGGCCGAAGGACACCGCGAACACCTTCACCCAGAAGCGGAAAAGATTGCGGTAGAGCGGGTTGCCCGTGCGCAGCCAGTTGAATTCGAGCGCCGCGAGCCAGCTGGCAAGACCGATGGTGAAGGCCGGGAAGATGATGTGGAAGGCAATCGTGAACGCGAACTGGATGCGCGAGAGCATCAGGGCATCGAATTCCATGTCCACTTTCCCCTCATCAACGGTCATGCCTGCTTTTAGGGCAGCGGCAGGCCGGGACCAGAGGGAGTGCGCTAATGCGCCCGTCGACCGGAGCCTGATCCTGCCGCCGTCGGCCGCCATCCGGTGCTCAACCGCGAGAGGGCTTCGAGCTCCACGGGGTCGTGGCTGCAGAAGATCCTGACATCGCTGCGCCCGTCATTGGCCAGTTCGCGCAGGCGCTCCTGGTTATGGAGCCGGGTCGGCCGGTTCATCTCCATCATCCGCTGATAGGCCGCAAGGCCGGGCGTGCAATGGGGCTCGGGATCCATTTCGTGGCGGTGGAAATAGGCGTCGCCCGCGTTGAGCAGCCATCCGTCCGGCGTATCGATGGCAACGCCCGCGTGACCCACCGTATGCCCAGGCAGGGGAACCATCAGGATCTCGGGCGGCAGTCCGTCGAGATCGCGCACCGCATCGAAGCCGAACCACCGTTCGCCGCCGGGATTGTAGAAGCGCCAGTTGCGAACCTCGTCCCATTGCTCGGGCCGGTAGCGGCGGCTCTGGATCATGCCTTGCCGGTCCTCCGCAACATCCGCTTCCGCCTGCAGCACGTGAACCCTCGCCTCCGGAAAATCCTCCAGGCCGCCGGCATGGTCGAAATCGAGGTGGGTGAGCACGATGTGGCGCACATCGCGGGGCGAGAAGCCGTGGCGTCGCACCTGCTCCAGGGCCGTGTGGCGATGGTCGAACTGAATGCGGTTGGTGTGGATGAAGAGCGGGCTCAAGCGCCCATAAGGATCCTCCACATCCCGCGAGCCGAAGCCGGTGTCGACCAGAACGAGGCCGCTGCTGTCCGTCTCCACGAGAAGGCAATGGCATACGAGCTGCGCGGTCATCCCTCGGCTGACCCCATCCCAGAGCTTGCCGCCGATGGGGCACATGCAACCGCAGTTGAGATGATGGACGCGCATGGACGATCCTCGCTGATGAAATATGGCGAAGCCCTAACGCCAGGAGGCATGAAAACGTTCGAGCGTTAGACCCGCATCTCCGGCTGCCCCTTGCCGGCGGGCGCACGCTTGCGCTTGGCGGGCTTCTTCTCAGCCTCCTGCTTGACCTCGCGGGAGATGCGCTCCTGCAGCAGCGTCAGGACGGCGGCCTCCTCCGGCTTGAGGGAAGGCAGCTCCTCGCGCAGCTCCGTCTCGATCTCGTCCTTGATCTCCAGGAGCAGCCCCCCGTCGAGATAGGAGGAGAACACCTCCGGATGCACATAGCACTTGCGGCAGATGCTCGGCGTGTTGCCGAGCCGGGACGACACCTTCTCGATGGCCGAACGGATGTTCTTCTTGGCCATGGCCTGGTTGTCGAACTCCTCGAACTCGGCAAGAGCCAGGGCCGCCAGCACCGTTCCGGCCCAGGTGCGAAAATCCTTCGCGGTGATGTCGCGTCCGGTGATCTCCTTCAGATAGGCGTTCACGTCGGCCGACGTGATCGACTGGCGCTCGCCGCTCTCGTCCAGGTACTGGAACAGGTCCTGTCCGGGCAGGTCCTGGCAGGCCTTCACGATCTTGGCGATGCGCCTGTCCTTGACCTGCAGCTTCCAGGTCTTGCCGCTCTTGCCCTTGAACTGGAAGCGCAGCGCGCCGCCCTCCACCTTCACGTGCGGATCGCGAAGGGTGGTGAGGCCGTAGCTCTTGTTCTGCTTGACGTAATCGGAGTTGCCGACGCGGATGAGCGTGTTCTCGAGCAGATGAACCACGGTCGCCAGAACCTTTTCGCGCGGCAGGCCGCGCAGGCTCATATGCTCGTCGATGGTCTTGCGGATCGCCGGAAGGCTCTTGGCGAATTCGAGCATGTGCTCGTACTTGGTGCTCTCGCGAACCTCGCGAAACGCCGGATGATAGCGGTACTGCTTGCGGCCCTTGGCGTCGCGGCCGGTGGCCTGGATGTGGCCGTTGGCCCTCGCGCAGATCCACACATCCGTATAGGCGGGCGGAATGGCGAGCGACTTGATGCGATCAAGCGTTGCCTTGTCGTCGATCTTCTTGCCGCCGGGGCCGGTATAGGTGAAGCCCTTGCCGGATTTCCGGCGCCTTATGCCGGGCTCCTCGTCGGAGACGTAAAGCAGCCCCGCGGTCTCGGCGGCATCGCGCGGGTCGACGATGTTTTCGGTCGGGGTTTGATCCAGCAGCATGTCTTGCCTTGAGTGAAGCGCAAGACGTCAACCGGGCCGCGCCATGCCGGGTTCCCTGCGCGATGCCGACGCATGGGGGTCTTTACGGGATTTCTCCCGGTCGTTGCGGATTTTCAGAACGAGAATGATGCCGCTCAGAACCAAGCTGAGCAGGTTGAAGACCACGATGGGCCAGCTGCCGATGAGAAAGCCGTAGACGGACCACAGCACGAAGGCCGTGACGGTGACCAAGTACATGTGCTTGGAAATCGCCGCCGTGTCGCGCTCCCGCCAGGCCTTCACCACCTGGGGCACGAAGCTCGAGGTGGAGAGGATGCCCGCGATGGTGGCCAGGACGGTCGGTAGCCAATCCGCCATATTCATGTTCCCTGTTGCCCAAGTCGACGGCAACGACCCCCGACGGGGGGAGTTCCCTCGCGCGCCCGCTGCGGCTAGAAGGGCGCAACCGTTTCAACCGGATCGTCCCTTGTCATCCCTTGCCGTTCCCGATGTCCAAGGCCGCAAGCTCGTCTTCGTGGTCACCGAGGACTGGTTCTTCGCCTCGCATTTCCTCCCCATGGCCCGGGCCGCCCGCGAGCTGGGGCTCGCGGTCGCCGTGGTCACGCGGGTGCGCTCCCACCGGGAGGCCATCGAGGCCACGGGCGCAAAGGTCATCCCGCTCGAGGCGGAGCGGCGCAGCCTGAACCCCATGGCGGCGGGCTACGCGGCCGGGCAGCTGGCCGCCATTCTCAAGGCCGAGAAGGCCGATCTCGTGCACTGCATCGCGCTCAAGAGCATCCTGGTCGGCGGCTTTGCGGCCGCCATGGCGGGCGTGGGCCGCCGGGTCTATGCTCTGACGGGCTCGGGCCTTCTGGGGGCGCGGACCGATACCCTTTCCCGGCTGTCGCAAAGGGCCGTGCGCCTGCTGGTGCGGGGGCTGGAGACGGGCCGAACCCGCTACCTGTTCGAAAACACGGACGATCCCAAGCTGCTCGGCCTCGATCCGGCAGGCCCGCAGGTCACGGTTCTCGGCGGAGCCGGCATCGACCCCGAGGCCCTGCGGCCCGCGCCGCTGCCCCCCGGGCCGTCCCTGAAGGTCGCGGTGGTCGCCCGCATGCTCTGGTCCAAGGGGATCGATGTGGCGGTCGAGGCGGTGCGGGCCGCCCGCGCCAAGGGCGCGGCCGTCGAGCTCTCCCTCTACGGCGCCCCCGATCCCTCGAACCCCAAGGCGATCCCGGAGGAAACCTTGAGGGCCTGGAGCGCGGAGCCCGGGATCGCCTGGCATGGGGTGACGCAGGACATCGCGGCCGTCTGGCGGGACCATCATGTGGCCTGCCTCCCCTCCCGCGGGGGAGAGGGCCTGCCGCGCACCCTTCTGGAGGCGGCGGCCTGCGGACGCGCCATCGTCACCACGGACGTTCCCGGCTGCCGCACCCTGGTGCGCGACGGGGTGGAGGGGCGGCTCGTATATCCCGGCGAGGCGGCAGGCCTGACGGAGGCCCTGCTCGCCCTGCTCGCCCGGCCGGATCTCGTCGCCCGCATGGGCGAGGCCGCCCGGGCGCGGGTTCTCGACGGCTTCACGGAACGGGACGTGATGGACGACGTCAAACGGCTTTACCGCTCCATGTTGGCCTCATGATCACCGACCCTGGCGCCTTCATCCATGCCGAGACCCGCCTTCGTCCCGTTCCCTACGCGCCGGAGATCTCTCTCCATGTGGCCGACGAAGCGACAGAGCTTTGGCAGAAGACCGAGGACGAGTTGGGCCGGATCGGCCTGCCGCCGCCCTTCTGGGCCTTTGCCTGGGCCGGCGGGCAGGCGCTTGCCCGCTACATCCTCGATCACCCGGAAACGGTGCGGGGCCGGCGCGTTCTGGATTTTGCGTCCGGGTCCGGCCTCGTGGCCATCGCGGCCATGAAGGCCGGCGCCGCCGAGGTGACGGCCTGCGACATCGACCCCTTTGCCATCGCGGCCATCGGCATCAATGCGGGCGCCAACGGGGTCGCCGTATCGCCTCTCCAGGCCGATATCGTCGGCAAGGATCAGGGCTGGGAGACGGTGCTTGCCGGCGACATCTGCTACGAACGCGACCTGGCGGCCCGGGTCATCGACTGGCTCTTCGCCTTGAGCCGGCGGGGCGCCACCGTTCTGATCGGCGATCCGGGGCGCAGCTATCTGCCGAAGGAACGGCTGGACAACCTCGCCGTCTACGAGGTGCCGGTCACCCGCACCCTCGAGGATGCCGACGTCAAGAAGTCCAGCGTCTGGCGGTTTCGGCAACCCTAAGCGGCGCTTTTGCGCATAGGGGCAACCTGCAGGACGCTCGATTTTTATCGAAAAGCATCTTTCCTCCCCAAATATGTAGTGATATAACCTATACGAAAAGGGTGGAATTGCGCCGCCGGTCCTGGATGGCGCAGCCAAAGATTTTGACGTTCAAACCGGAAAGTGACCCCGATGGTTCATACCCCGTCTCTACAGCACCGGCTCCCGAACGAGGGCGCTCATATCCATGCTCCATGGCGCTCCGAGACGGCGAAACAGGCCATTGCCCAATCGGAGGCCCTCTGCCGGGCCAAGGGCGCGCGGCTGACGCCGATCCGCCGCCGGGTGCTCGAGGTGCTTCTTGCCTCGCCCAAGCCGCTCGGAGCCTACGATCTCGTGGACAGGCTCGGGTCCCAGGGGCGCCGCATGGCTCCCATCACGGTCTATCGCGCCCTCGACTTCCTCATCGAGCACGGCTTGGCGCATCGGCTTGCAAGCCGCAACGCTTATCTGGCCAGCTCCGATGTCTCGACCGGTCGGCAAACCACCGCCTTCCTGATCTGCGAATCCTGCGGCGAGGCCACGGAGATCACGTCGCCCGCCGTTGCCGATACCGTGCTCAAGGTTCTGAAGGAGCAGGGCTACCAGCCCCGTGCCCGAGCCCTGGAGATCACCGGGCGCTGTGCCGGCTGCCAGGATATCCACTGAGACATCCATTAGGCCGTTTCCGCCCGCTCCATTAAGCCGCGCTTGACGAAGAGGGGTTTTGGCATCAGCTAAAAGGCGGCAGCCCGGAGCTGCCGATCGTGGATCGCAGCATGTCTTTCATCTCGTCTCCTGAGGCCGTCACCGCACCTGAGAGCCCCGCAGGCCCCGCCCCGCGCCACCGGACCGTGGGCGTTCGGGTCGGGGCCGTCATGGTCGGCGGCGGCGCCCCGATCGTGGTCCAGTCCATGACCAACACGGATACGGCGGACGTGGACGCGACCGTGGCCCAGGTGGCGGCCCTCGCCCGGGCAGGCTCCGAGATCGTCCGCATCACCGTCGACCGGGACGAGGCGGCAGCCGCCGTTCCCAGGATCCGCGAGCGGCTCGACCGGCTGGGCGTGAGCGTGCCGCTGGTGGGCGACTTCCACTATATCGGCCACCAGCTTCTGGCCGATCACCTGGCCTGCGCCGAGGCGCTTGCCAAGTACCGCATCAATCCCGGCAATGTGGGCTTCCGGGAAAAGAAGGACCGGCAGTTCGGGGCCATCGTCGAGCAGGCGATCCGGCACGGCAAGGCCGTGCGCATCGGCGCCAACTGGGGCTCCCTCGACCAGGAGCTGCTCACCCATCTCATGAACCAGAACGCGGCCTCGGCCCATCCCCGGGACATGCGCTGGGTGACCCGCGAGGCCATGATCCAGTCGGCCCTGCTGTCGGCCGCCCGCGCCGAGGAGATCGGCCTGGGCCGGGACCGGATCATCCTGTCGGCCAAGGTTTCCGCCGTGCAGGATCTGATCGCCGTCTATCAGGATCTCGCCCGCCGCTCCGACTACGCCATTCACCTGGGCCTCACCGAGGCCGGCATGGGCACCAAGGGCATCGTGGCGTCGTCGGCCGCCATGGGCATCCTGCTCCAGCAGGGCATCGGCGACACGATCCGCTATTCCCTGACCCCGGAGCCCGGCGGCGACCGGACGGTGGAGGTAAAAACCGCCCAGGAGCTGCTCCAGACCATGGGCTTTCGCACCTTCGTGCCGCTGGTGGCCGCCTGCCCGGGCTGCGGACGCACCACCTCCTCGGTCTTCCAGGAGCTGGCGCGGGACATCCAGAACTGGATTTCCACCTCCATGCCCGAGTGGCGCCGCACCTATCCGGGCGTCGAGAACCTGAACGTGGCGGTGATGGGCTGCATCGTGAACGGGCCCGGCGAGTCCAAGCATGCCCATATCGGCATCTCGCTCCCCGGCACCGGCGAGCAGCCGGCGGCCCCGGTCTTCATCGACGGCAGGAAGGCCATGACCCTGCGCGGCCCGACGCTCGCCCAGGACTTCCAGAAGATCGTTCTCGACTACATCGAGAGAAATTTCGGCCAGCCCGGGCGCGATGCCGCCGAATGAGGCGGCCAAGGGGCTTCGAGCCAAAAGGAACCCCGAGCGAAATTCCGTTTTAAGCTGAGGCCCGATGTGGTAGAGAGCCGCCGCGTCGGCAATGACGGCCGCTGCGTTCATGAGCGGGTCGTGGGGGGAATTTGGTTTTCTTTTTCTCTTCTTGGCCCCTCCCGGGTAAAAGTATTGTTGGATTTCTTGTATTATTTCCTTCTTTTTGTTCTGTTTTTTT
>NZ_JAEQMY010000290.1 GCF_016743775.1 Microvirga aerilata
ATGGTGCGGTGCGTGGTGAGGGTTGCGAGGGTGGCGTCCTCGTCCTGGTGCATCATGCGGCTGTAGCCTGCCACATCGGCAGCGAGTATGGCGACGAGCTTGCGTTCAAGTGGAGGGGCTTCCAAGGTGGCAAACTCCATCGAAAGATGTTTGAGCGGCAACAGATGCTCACCGAAGACGTCTCAGGCGCAGCGCCGTTCCCATCGACGCTGGGTTGAGGGTTGCCGACGCCAGTGGGTGATGAGCAGCTCGCAAGCTTGATTTGGAAAGCCCCCTTTGGGCAATCGTCGAGTTCAGATGAGTGGGATGGGGCCAAACGCTTCCTACTGCCAGAACGGCATGCGAACCTTTATGGCGTTCGGGAACCTCGCACTCATGAGTGCCTCCGCCAGAGAGAACAATAGCCTTGCGGAATGCCGGAGGCGCCTCGATGGTCTCGATGTCGCGGGCGCTTGGCTCAGCAGAACCAAATTGAGGCTCCGTTCCGCCCATTAAGGGCGCCCTAGGTGAGATCACAAGGCCTCAACGGCATACGTGCGCAGGCCGGGCTCGGCTTCCACGACCAGGATGATCTCGCCAGAAGCCCGCGCCGATCGTATTGCAGGCACGGGGCTGGATCGCTGCGAGGTGCAGTTGATGGCAGCGGCGACCGCGTCCGGACTCAGGTGATGCACTATGTGGCCGTGGCTAGTCAGGACAATCACACTGCCAAGCAACTCTTGGTACAGACGCTCGAACTGGCAGCCCACATGCGTGACTGACTGTTCGGCGACGAAGAGCAGGACATGCGTGATCAAGCACCCTTCCGGCGCGCTCTAAGGATCTCTGCCACAATCCGTCCTGGCAGGACAGGCTTCCGAAGCGCCACCAGCTCAGGGTGGCGTACCCTGACCTTCTCCGGCAACTCGCTGCCACTGTAGACCACCGTCGGCGCCTTGCGGGCGTGGAGCGCTTCCAGAACAGGCGTGACCTCGCTATCGGTGAGATGAAGATCGAGTACGGCCGCGTCGAAGGGGAGTTGTTTGATCATCTGCCGCGCCTCCCTGACGCTGCAGGCAACGCCCACAACCTCGCCTTCGGCATCCTCCAACGCTTGGGAGAGTGCTGCGGCAATGAGCACTTCGTCCTCGCCGATCAGGACCCGGATGCCACTGAGCATGATGAGGCCCCTTTGTGACGGTAGCCTAATCTGGACTTGCATCGAGAAAGTGGAGAGCTCTGTATGAAGCAGGAGGATCTCCATGCCGAAGACCCGTTTTACGAGAG
>NZ_JAEQMY010000291.1 GCF_016743775.1 Microvirga aerilata
GCCCTGGTCGACCTGTGCTGCCGTCCGGGCAAAGCCGGTGCCATAGGCGGTTTGGTTTTGCTCATACGGTTGCATCGGAGTCCTTTCTCGCGGTGTTCCGTGTTCCCTCGAAGGGCTGAGACGTCAGCCCTTGGCCGCCGTTTTTCGGCGACACTCAAAATATGAGATGTCGCCGGCCTTTCCGCAAGGGGGAGCGTCAAGCTTCAACGCTTCGTGAAAAAGAAGAATGAGGAGCAGAGTTGAAGCTGCTCTTCACCGGACCTCGCACGCTTCTCTATAACGCCGTCAGGCTGCGGGAGCCTTAAAGGTTTCTTAAGTATTGTGCCGGCTTTTGACTGAGGATCCGCCAGGTTCCCAGCAGCCCTAATCCAACGCTCACCAGAACCGCGAGCGCAGAAGCCAGAAGGGCTCCCGACAAGTCTAAGGTAAAGCTTAGGTTCATGACCCGGGTGATGATGAAATAGGCCGCGAGAGTTCCGGCCAACAGGCCGAACACGGCCGTCGCCAGACCTAAGACGCCGTATTCCAGAGCATAGGCGGAGAGCAGCCGGGCGCGGGTGGCGCCGAGGGTTTTCAGCACCACCGCGTCGTAGAGGCGGGCGCGCTGGCCGGCCGCCAGCGCACCGGCCAGCACCAAGAGGCTCGCGATGAGGGCGATGGAGCTCGCCCCGCGAATCGCCATGACGAGCTGGGACACCACGTCGTTCACGGCCTCCAGCGCATCCTTCACCCGCACGCTCGTGACCATGGGGTAGGCCTGAGCGGAGCTGCGCAGGATGCGGGCATCGAGGTCGGCACTCGAGCCGTTCGGGAAGGTGACGGTGGCCAGATGCGTGTGCGGCGCGCCCGCAAAGGCGTTGGGCGAGAACACCATGACGAAGTTGATGCCCATGGAGCGCCATTCCACCTCGCGCAGGTTGGCGATGGTGGCCGAGATGTTGCGCCCGAGCACGTTCACGGTGATCTCGTCGCCGATCTTGAGGCCCAGCCCTTCGGCGATCCTGCGGTCGAAGGAGACGAGCGGCCTGCCGCGGTAATCCTCTGGCCACCACTCGCCCTGGACCACCTTGGAACCCTCGGGCGGCGCCTTGGCGTAGGTGATGCCGCGGTCGCCCTCCAGAACCCAGGACACATCCTCAGGCGCCTTAACGTCGGCCGCGGGCCGCCCGCCGAGGGTCACGAGGCGGCCGCGCATCATCGGCACGCGCTCGATCTGGGCATCGGTGGCCTGCTGCTTGAG
>NZ_JAEQMY010000292.1 GCF_016743775.1 Microvirga aerilata
TGCTGCCTGGGTCATGACAAACCTCCTGCGCAGAACGATCTATAGAACTAACCCGACTTAGATCGGGCGAGTTCCGCCGCCAAGTACAAATGAACTGGAGTGACTATGTCTTCCGCCCAAGATAGTCCAGAGCCTATCGAGCCCATTACGTGGGCGCAGTTTTGAAGCCCTTAGACCCACCGGCAGATCGGGGCAGGAATGTCATCGGCAGGCTCCGTTCCATCCCCAGTCGAATAAGCTGGCTGACGGGCACCCCCAGGTGTATGGTCAGGCTGTGGTTCAGGTGGAGCGATGCCATGACAATCGCCGCTCGCAGACACACCCCTCCTTCCTCTCAAGTCAAGGATTGCAACCGGCATGCACGGCATAGACTGAGGCGGCTGCGCCATATCCATCGCATACCACACACGCAGCAACTCGCCCTCGTTGAAGAGGCTCGCGTAAGCCGCCGCCTCAAGCATCTGCGCAACCAGATACTCGCCTTTCTCCCGCACCTGAGAGCGTTTGCCCTGCATCTGACCCACGATGCTGTCAGAAGCGATGACCTTGTGCAGACGACCGTCCTGCGCGCCTGGACAAACCTGGATCGCTTCCAGCCAGACACCAACCTTGAAGCGTGGCTGTTCACCATCCTGCGCAACAGCTTTCACTCAGAGTACCGCAAGCGTAGACGGGAGGTTGAGGACCCGGACAGTGCCTACGCCAGACGCCTGATGGTTCAATCCGAGCAAGAGTCCAGAGTGATGCTGGATGACGTTCAACAGGCACTCATGCGCCTGCCCCTGGAGCAACGTGAGGCGATCCTCCTGATTGGGTGCCAAGGCGAGAGCTACGAGGATGCGGCTGCAATCTGTGGGGTGGCCGTGGGCACGATGAAGAGCCGTGTCAATCGGGCGCGTACCCAGCTTGTCGAGTTGCTACAGATGGACGACCGGCACGACATCGGTTTGGATCGGCTGACGCAAGCCGCACTGCAACAGCCTTCGGGAAATGCCTCGTAGCTGATAGTTATACGTCCTGTCTCAAGTCTGTTCTGGAGGTCGCAGCGACGTTCTGCTGGACCAATACTTAGTTCTTTATACATAGGTGACAGAGCCACAAAGGGGCGTTGTTACGCTAACCTGGTCATGGGAACGAGCGGTGTAGATGGGCTGGCATGATCAAGTCCGTCAGCTACAAACACCATCGCTTCCCGCCTGAGATCATCGCCCATGCGGTCTGGTTGTACCTCCGGTTTC
>NZ_JAEQMY010000293.1 GCF_016743775.1 Microvirga aerilata
TTCAGCTCAGCGGCTCGCTGCTCATTAGTCTGCAGGGCTTGTTGAGCAGTGGAGGTCTGGGTCTGAACCTCGGTTCGAGCTTGGGTGAGCTGCGTCAGCTGCTGTTGTTGCGCCTGTAGGTCCTGCAGAGTAGCGGTGAGCTGCGCTTGAGCTTGCTCACGCGCCTGAGTGACCTGGGCCAGCTGTTGCTGGGTTGTCTGGAGCGACTGCTGCAAGGTCCCGAGCTGAGCTTGAAGCTGTTCACGAGACTGAGCTGTCTGGGTAAGCTGCTGCTGAGACGTCTGTGCCGTTTGCTGCAGGGTTGTAAGCTGCGCCTGGGCCTGCTCGCGCGCCTGTGTGATCTGGACCAACTGCTGCTCCGCACCAGCTACCCTGGCCTGCAGGTCTACCAGAGTTCCTCCTGTGCGCTGCTGCTCATTAAGCTGCTGTCGCTGGGTGGCTTCGGCCTGCTGCAGGCGGGTTATTTCGGTTTGGGCCTCCTGACGCTGGTCAGAGGAAGAGAGCCCAATGCCGAGGGCCAGAAGCCAGCCCAGGATGGCAGCCCCAGCCAGCGCCAGGGACACGGGCCGCTTGATTTCGGAGCGGTAGTCGAACGCCATCATGGGCCTCCTGCGCGTTGGGTGCTCGGTGTAACGCAGGGCCGTCACGAGCGTTGCCCGCTCCGGTGCACCAAAAGTAATCCTTCTGTTCAGGCTGGCTATCGGCTTCGGAACGCTCAGCCACTTCCGAGGTTGCTTGGGTCGCTGCCCAAGCCAACAGGAGACTGAGAATGGCCGACAAGTATCTGAAAGCACTCTTTTTGCATCACCTGAAGGACACGTACTTTGCCGAGAATGCTATCCTCAAAGCGCTGCCGCAGCTGGCGGAGGCCGCGCAGGCTGAGGAGCTCAAGGGTGCCTTCGCCGTCCACCTGAAGGAGACCGAGGGGCAGGTGAAACGCCTTGAGCAGGTATTTCAGCTATTGGGCGAGAAGTCGGAGGGTGTCGAGTGCAAAGCCATTCAGGGCATCATCGAGGAAGGCCAGGAGATCCTGCAGGAGTTCAGTGGCGGCGAAGCTCTGGATGCCGGGCTGATCGCGGCTGCCCAGGCAGTGGAGCACTATGAGATCACCCGCTACGGCACTTTGCTGGCTTGGGCCAAGCAGCTTGGCCTCTCTGAGGCCGAAGGGCTTATTCAGGAGACCCTGATTGAGGAAGAGAACACCGACCAGATCCACTCTGACGCGGCCGAGCACGC
>NZ_JAEQMY010000294.1 GCF_016743775.1 Microvirga aerilata
TGAAAACCTCTGTGAGCGACATGGATTGGATGCATGCCGGACCGATAGGTTCCCGGCAGCAGACCAAGGCGGACGCCACCCCCAAAGTGAAGCTTACTACTTTGCTGATCGTGGTCAGCCGCGGGCTTGGAACCCCGGGGCATGATCTCATTGAAACCAAACGCCAAAGTGAGTTCGATCAAGCGGCCCGGCTGACGCGCTGGAGCGACCTCTCTGCCTGAATCGTCACGGTCCGACTTGCCTCATCGGCAAGCTGTTGCGTGAGTTGCGCCATGCGCCGGCTGTTGTCGAGGGTCTGCTCCAGGTTATCGCGAATGAGCGAGGTCTGGGCCGCCATAAAGTCCGGAACCGACCGGCACTGTGCCAGACTGCGCAAGCCATCAAGGTTCATCTGCAGCCGCTTCTGGCTCAATTCAAACCATTCGCGGGAAACATCCTGGACACCGCGGGCCAGAACCGTGCCGGCTTGTGCGACGGCTTGCAGGTTTCGCGCGGTCTCGTCACCAAGGCTCTGAGCGTCCCGTTTGCCGGGATTGAACAACTGCATCGCCTGATCAGTGGTCAGGCGGGCCAGCTCCGATGCCGTGCTCAGGCCGGTCTGCACGGCTTCCTGCATGGTCCGAACCGCCGTTTGGGCGCCCTCCACTCCGGTCTGCACCGTGTCAGTCAGGTTTTCTGCGACCTGGTGCACACTTTCGACCTGCTCGCGGGCACGCTTGGTCTCGGCCTGTTTTGCCTCTTCCACACTCGCCATTTCATCCTTTACTTGCTCGGCCACCGCTTCGGCCTCCTCGTCGCTCAAGACCTTGAGCACCGCCGGAAGCAGCTCTTTCTTGTCGTCGCGAATATGCTGCTGGAATGCTTTCTTCAGCTCAGCAACCTTGCTGAGGAACTCACCGTTGTTCTTCGGCATACCGTCCAATTCTGCCAGGAGGGCACTCGTTTCCTGGTTGTCCTGAATGGCCTCTTGAACCAGGTCCTGCATCCTGTGCTTGCTCAAGACGGGAAACAGATACTGTTCCTGGAGATTGGCCAAGAGGTCCAACTCCTCTTTCAGATCCGAGAGCAGGCGCTCACGGGTTTTGGCGGCATTGTCAGAGGTGGCGAGGAGCCTCTCGAAGAGCTCGTTTGCCTTATCCGGCGGCGTTTGGCTAAGAGCCTGTCCGAGTGAAATTTGAATCCGAGCAATGACTTGTGATTCACTGGTTGGCGCCGATTTGCGGAGGC
>NZ_JAEQMY010000295.1 GCF_016743775.1 Microvirga aerilata
GGTCCGCCTGGAGACGAGCGCATCAGGCCATGGCGCAAGCCTCACATCGCAAACGAAGGGTGCAACTGTAGTGCTAGTCCAGAACCTGGAGCAGTACCTGGTGCGGGCGCTCAGGGCGCTGGATGCCCGTGATCTGCTGCCCGACACGCCGGAAGCGGTGGCGGGGCGCCTGATCACAGACATCAAGGACAGCCTGGGCGTGATTGCCAACAACGTGCTCGGTCGCACGGTCGGGATCATCTTCGGGACATTTAGTTGGGCGCTGACCCTGTTTGCGGTGGTCTTCATCGCCGCGTCGCTGCTGGCCAACGTGCGCTCATTCAAGGCGGCTTACCTGACTAGCGTGTCGGGCCACTACCGCCACGACGCCCAGGAGTTCTGGGAGGCACTCGGCCATGCTCTCTCGTGCTACCTTGGCGGCCTCGCTGTGGTGCTTGCCATCCAGGGAAGTCTCTCCGCGGTGGCGCTGTTCCTGATTGGAGTGCCCTACCCGCTGGCGCTTGGCGCCTGGATGTCGATCACGGCAGTCATTCCCTACCTTGGCGCCTGGATTGGGGCGATTCCAGCACTGCTGGTGGCGTTCTCCATCTCGCCAACCGCGGCCGTGCTAACAGGAGTTCTCTTCCTGGCGATCCAGCAGTTGGAGGGCAATGTTCTGACGCCCCGCATCCAGGCGCAGACCATCAAGGTACCCTCAGTCCTGGTTTTCCTCGGTGTCTTGGCAGGCGGATCGCTGGCCGGGATTACCGGCGTGCTTCTCGCAGTGCCAACGCTGGCCACCTTCCGCGTGATATCCGACTTCTCCCGGGTCAGGCTCCGAACCGAATAGAGGCAGGCTCACTTTTGAACCGACGTTCCGGTCAGAATGCCTACGACCCTTGAGGTTGGAGGAGCCTATTATGCTGCATCCCTAAGTAACCGCGTGTCAGCCCGACCCTTCAGCGGTGCTCACGCCGTTACTCCCTCACAGGTTGGACTGGGTGGTCTTGCCGCTGTACTTGGCCAGCAGGCATAGGTGTAGCGATCAGCGCTCTAGCTGTGCTGTTTCTCCCCAGGCATGGGTGCAGGGGGCCGCATGATTTCATAGGGCTGGGTACATCTGCCAGGGTCGTGGTCGCGCCCGCATGATGCTATGCTTCAAAGCGGAGCAGTACGTTCAGGGATCAAGGATCGACAGCGATGATCACAATGCCTGAAATGGCCGCTGACACGCTTGGCAAG
>NZ_JAEQMY010000296.1 GCF_016743775.1 Microvirga aerilata
CGCTGCACCATGGCCTTTGTTCTGGCCGGCGGCCGCGGCAGTCGCCTCCTGGAACTCACCGACAAGCGGGTCAAGCCAGCGGTGTACTTCGGCTGCAAGTCACGCATTATCGACTTCGCCCTTTCGAACGCCCTCAACTCGGGCATCCGCCACATCGCTGTTGCCACTCAGTACAAGGCTCATAGCCTCATCCGGCACCTGCAGCGGGGCTGGAACTTCTTCCGACACGAGCGCAACGAGAGCTTTGACATCCTGCCCGCCAGCCAGCGCGTCTCCGAGATGATGTGGTATGAGGGCACCGCGGACGCCGTCTACCAGAACCTCGACATCATCGAGAGCTATGGCCCTGAGTACATCGTGATCCTGGCTGGCGATCACATCTACAAGATGGACTATGAGATCATGCTCCAGCAGCATGTGAGCCAGGGGGCAGATGTTACCGTCGGGTGCATTGAGGTACCCCGAGGTGAGGCGAGCGGCTTCGGGGTCATGGCGGTGGATGACGAGGACCGCATCATCTCGTTTCTGGAAAAGCCGAAGGACCCGCCCGGCATGCCCGACAAGCCTGAGATGGCGCTGGCCAGCATGGGCATCTACGTCTTCACCACCCGCTTTCTGCTGGATCAGCTCAGACGCGATGCGGCCGACCCTGGCTCCAGCCGTGACTTCGGCAAGGACCTCATCCCTTACCTTGTCACCCACGGCAAAGCGGTGGCCCATCGTTTTACAAGCTCCTGTGTACGATCATCGAATGAGGCTGAAGCTTACTGGCGGGATGCCGGTACACTGGATGCTTACTGGGCAGCAAACATCGACCTCACCGAAGCCACGCCAGGCCTGGATCTCTACGACACCTCTTGGCCGATCTGGACCTACTCCGAGATCACCCCTCCAGCAAAGTTGATCCCGGATGAGGCGGGTAGGGGTGAGGCCGTCAATGCTATCCTGTCGGGCGGCTGCATTATCTCAGGAGCCACCGTTCGGCGCTCGCTTCTGTTCACCGGCACCCGGGTTCATCCCGGTGCGCACCTGGAGGATGCGGTGGTGCTGCCCGGGGTCGAGATCGCCCGCTCGGCTCACCTGACCAAGGTCATCGTTGATCGTGGTGTTCGGATCCCGGAGGGGTTGGTGGTGGGAGAGGATCCTGACCTGGACCTGCAACGCTTCCGGCGCACCGAGAGCGGCATCTGCCTGATCACACAGCCTATGATCG
>NZ_JAEQMY010000297.1 GCF_016743775.1 Microvirga aerilata
ACTTCGTGGCGGACCTGCTTGCCTTTGTGCAAAATGCTGCGTTGTCTGCAGGTCCAGGTCAGCCCAGTTGATGATGCCTGCCTCCATTGTGCCGAAGATCCCAGTGGAGTGGTAGACGTCCAACGCCCATTGCCGATTAGGCCCACGACGAGCCAGCTGAATAGCTGACACGCATCTTCTGCAGCTGGTACCTCCAGATGGTCTGGAGCGGCGGCTCACGCGAGACTGAAAAGTCTATCTGGGAGCGCCACAATCTGACTGATGTTCTCGGCACAAGGATTGGCAGTATGTCAGCGATCCTGGACTGCAGAGGCCGCGCCAGCTGACGAATGATCCCATCCTCGATGCCAAGATCATTGATCTCCTCAACTGCCTCAGTCCTGGCCAGGGCCCAGGAGCGTCCGAGGAATGCGAGCTGGCGCGGCAGGCTCATGATGGCACCAGGCAAGGCAGGAGAAATTAACCCCTTTTCGCAGGTTGTGTCGTGAGAATCAGGCAATGTAGACTCCCCTAGTTCCTTCGGGAACCGGTGAGCCCCGCAGATGGTCAGCGGCGAGTGGTGAGTGGTGAGAACCGAGTGCGAGCGCCCTACGCGGCCAGAGCCAGAGGTCAGGACCCAGGACCGGATGCCCAGGACGAACTCAGTGGCTCACCGTCATTGCCAAGCAGCGCAAGGCAAGTCGACGCAACGCATGAGGGCCAGGGAGAAATCCTTGGCCTTCATCTTTCCTACAGTGCCGTCGGTCAGTCCTGACCCCCAGATGTGCGAACGCTACCGGCCCACAGTCACCCTAGGAAGAGGTGAAAATCTAAGCTGAAGTGCGCCGAGATCGATCCTCTGCTCGCCACCGGTCCGAACTCGCTGGGGTCGGGTTGGCCCGGACTCCGGGAGCTCCGTGAGCCAGCGAGGGTCATTGAGCCGAGATAGCTTATCTTAACTTTCCGCGGCGATGACAGGCCGAGGCATTTGCGGAGGTGTGGCGCGCCTCATCAAGATCCTGTTTGCTGAGGCTAGCATCACACAGAAAGAGTAGCGTGAGCAGCTTGCCTACTTGTCTCAACTTAGCTGTTTCCAAGCAAGTTGTATGAGGCCTCGAACTTCAACCCTGCTTGTCCGTTCTGAGCCTAGGGCGTGGGGCTCGTCTGGAGAATGACCATGGGCACTAACGAGAGTTCGCCGAAGCGTGGCTTTGCCTCGATGAGTGAGGAAAGG
>NZ_JAEQMY010000298.1 GCF_016743775.1 Microvirga aerilata
TGGTGCATCCGGTAGGTTGCGGGGTATAATGGCGGCCCCTTCTGACCTGCTGGCGGAGGCGACCCATGGCACCAGTCTGCTTACGGGACTTAACCGCTGACGAGTTCGCGACCGTAAAGCGCCTGGCTCACTCCCACACCGCTCCGGCTCAACGCGTGCAACGCGCCCAAATCATCTGGCGCGCCAGCTGCGGCGGGAGCGCCTCGGCGATTGCAGCTCGCGTGGGTCTTGATGGCGAGACCGTGCGCAAGCGCATTCGCCGCTTCAATGCTGAGGGACTGGACGCCCTCAAGGACCGGCATCGGTCGGGCCGCCCGCCCACCTATCCGCCCGAGCAAACCGCCACCGTGATCGGCATCGCGCTGACCAAGCCGCAGGCGCTCGGGCTGCCGTTTGCCGCCTGGACGCTCGACCGTCTGGCCGCCTACCTGCATGAGCAGAAAGGCATCGCGATGCAGCGCAGTCGCATCGACGAGATCCTGCTCCACGAGGGCCTGCGCTGGCGCAAGCACGAGACCTGGTTCGGCGAGCGGGTGGATCCGGCCTTCGCGGAAAAAAGGGGGCGATCGAAACGCTCTATACCAAGCCACCTGCGGGCAGTTGTGTGATCTGTCTGGATGAAATGGGACCGGTGAGCGCCAAGAGCTATGCCGGTCATGCCCTGGTGCAGAGCCGAACGCGACCGGCCGAGCGCGCGAAGCAGGAGATCGACTACGGCCGGCGCGCCAAGGGCTACATCTTCGGAGCCTTCTGTCCTGCAACGGGCGAGGCCTTCACCCATCCCTATCCCGGACGCAGCGGCGCGTACTGGGTCGACTTCCTCGACCAGGTTGAGACCTGGATCCCGCGCACGACCGAGCGGGTCTACGCCATCATGGATAACCTAAGCTCCCACCACACCACGGACGTGCTGCTGTTCCTGCTCGCCCATCCACGCTGGGAGATGGTGTTCCAGCCCAAGTACGCCGCTTACCTCAACCTGATCGAGCCCTGGTGGAAGATCCTGCGCTCGCTGGCGTTAGCGGGCCGGCGCTTCGAGACCTGGGACGAGATCATCGACGCGATCCACCACTCAACGGTCTACTGGATTGCACATCGCCATCCCTTTGTCTGGGGCAAGCGCCGCCGACACCGGCCACGCCGTTCGCCTGGCATCGCCCTGGTACCGAGGGCGGCATGACTTACCGGATGCACCA
>NZ_JAEQMY010000299.1 GCF_016743775.1 Microvirga aerilata
CAGCGAGCTCGCGACCCGCTGGCGGTGTCCTCATCTTGCTCGATCAGGACGCAAAAATCATAAGACAAGCATCGGACCGTTAAGTGGACGCACCACCAGCGGCTTTGAGGTTGGTTCTAAGATCGCATGAGATGCAGAACTCATCGGATCCGACTTCTCGTCCGATGCTCTAGACGGGGTAGCCGGTCGCAATTCAGGCCTTCCTCACACCTAAGTACTGGACCGATGACGAGGCGCCGCCAGTAGTGCGCAAGGTGAGCCGGAATGAACGCATGTCTAGGGTGCTTGGACCAGTGCAAGGCCACAAGCCAAGCGAGCAGGGCATTCACTCCGGGTTCGCACCGCGCCTTCGGCTTCACTCAGCGCTTGCTCTCACCGGGTGCAGCCTTCGCCTGTGCTGTGCTGACGCGACGTGCCGGTGCCTGTGGCGGAGTTGGCGGCTTGCGCGCAATCAAGCCAGGCTGAGGAGCTCCGGTCGGCGGCTGACGACCTGTAGATGAGACAGGTTGAGGCACAGCGCGAGCCATAACTGGCTTGGGCTGAACCAGGACCTTCTCTGAGGCCAAGCGAGCGATCTCCTTCTGGCCAAAACCCGATGACATGCTAGGACTTGGGGCTTCGGTCGCTGGACTTTGGGCTCTATCCCGTTCGGGCAGTGTCGGCCTCTGACCTGCTGGAACTTCGGCAGCCGCTGTCGATGACTGACGTTCAGGCTCCGCCGTCAAGCCGCGTGTTTCAGAAAGCAGGCCCCATCCGGCGACAGCGCCCAATCCCAAGACCACCACAGCGGCTTGGTACCGGCTGGGGAGAGTTCGCGTGAAGGCCTGAAACATCGAAGCTCCTGGAGCAGTAAGACCATGGGTCGAGACAACCATCTGGATCAGAATAGATGACTGGCGGCGCTTACGAGACCGGCGCCTATGTGCCTGACGATAGGTCAATCATGGTGGCTGAACCGTTAAGATACGATGGCGCGATAGGTCGGCTGATGGCTCAAGCTCACATCCATTGAATTTCCTGGTGCGCACACTTCTTGTCAAAGTCTTTAATATGCAAAACGTTATCTCGTGTGGGTCGACTCTATTCTGAGGCGCATCGGTGACGTCTTCGGCCTTCACCGTGGGGCACAGCTTCCAGGCAAGGATGTAGCGCGAGAAGTCGTCCAGCACCGTCGAGAGGTAAAACCAGCCCCAGC
>NZ_JAEQMY010000029.1 GCF_016743775.1 Microvirga aerilata
CTATCGGCTCACCGAGCACTTGGGCCTGCCGACCTTCTTTTGTGATCCGCATGCCCCCTGGCAGAAGGGCGGGATCGGGAATGCCATCGGCCGTTTGCGGCGGCGCCTGCCGCGCAAGGCTGATCTGGCCACCCTAGCGCAGTTGGAGTTGGTGGCTCTGGTCGAGAGCTACAACACAACGCCACGAAAGTGCCTTGCCTTTCGCACCCCGCACGAGATCTTCTCAACAATCATCAACCGTGTTGCACCTCAACCGTGAATTCACCTCCCCGCCTGCGCGGGGATGACAGCGTCGAGGTTCGAGTACCAGATGCTGAAAGCGATCTCGGATCGCATATGGCGTCAAGAATGACTACGGGCGATTACTCCGCTGCCTGAGGCAGCACACCATCCGACATCCAAGCCGCCAGATCCATCCGTGCCCGGTCCGTCAGCGCCTTCTTTCTCGCAACGGCCTTGGCGGGCCCGCGCAGGCGCTTCCCGTCCTCGGCCTTCGGCGTGTAGTCCAGCGGCGGGAAGAGGCCGAAATTGACGTTCATCGGCTGGAAGGAACGCGGGCCCTCATCGATCGTCTCGATGTGGCCGCCCGTGATGTGGTTGATGAGCGCGCCCAGCGCCGTGGTGTGCGGCAGGGGCTGCATCGGACGGCCGAGGCGCTCGGCAGCGGCGAAGCGGCCGGTCATCAGGCCCACCGCCGCGCTTTCCACATAACCTTCGCAGCCGGTGATCTGGCCGGCAAAGCGCAGGCGCGGCATCGCCTTGAGGCGCAGGGTCGGGTCGAGGAGCTTGGGCGAGTTGAGATAGGTGTTGCGGTGAATGCCGCCGAGGCGTGCGAACTCGGCATTCTCCAGGCCTGGGATCATGCGCAGGATCGCGGCCTGAGCGCCGTATTTGAGCTTGGTCTGGAAACCCACCATGTTGAACAGGGTGCCGAGGGCATTGTCCTGGCGCAGCTGCACGATAGCATAGGGCTTCTTGTCCGGATTGCGCGGATCGGTGAGACCAACGGGCTTCATGGGTCCATGCCGCAGGGTCTCGCGGCCGCGCTCGGCCATCACCTCGATGGGCAGGCAGCCGTCGAAATAGGGGGTGTTGGCCTCCCATTCCTTGAACTCGGTCTTGTCGCCGGCGATCAGCGCATCCACGAAGGCTTCATACTGCTCCTTGGTCATGGGGCAGTTGATGTAGTCCTTGCCGGTGCCTCCCGGTCCAACCTTGTCGTAGCGGGACTGGAACCAGGCCACGTCCATGTTGATCGACTCCCGGTAGACGATGGGCGCGATGGCGTCGAAGAAGGCAAGCGAGGTCTCTCCCGTCAGGGACAGGACCGCCTCCGCGAGGGCAGGCGAGGTGAGAGGGCCGGTGGCCACGATCACGGAGGACCAGTCCTCCGGCGGAAGGCCTGCCACTTCGCCCCGCTCGATGGTGACGAGGGGATGCGCCTCGAGCGTGGCCGTCACGGCATCGGAGAAGCCGTCCCGGTCCACCGCAAGCGCGCCTCCGGCAGGAACCTGATGGGCATCGCCCTTGGCCATGATGAGCGAGCCGAGGCTGCGCATCTCCTGGTGGAGCAAACCAACGGCGTTCGTTTCGGCATCGTCGGAGCGGAACGAGTTGGAGCAGACGAGCTCGGCAAGCCCCTCCGTCTTATGGGCGTCGGTGCCGCGCACGGGCCGCATCTCGTGCAGGACGACAGGAACACCCGCCTGGGCGATCTGCCAGGCAGCCTCCGACCCGGCGAGGCCGCCGCCGATGACGTGGATGGGTTCGATTGTGCTCATGGTCATTCTCCCGAGCGGTCTTGATTGACTCCCCTGGGAGCCCTGGTCAAGTTGAGCCGGTCAATTTCGAAAAGGGCTTTGAACGCCGTGCAATCCAGGCGACCCGTCGTCCTTATTACAGGAGGAAGCCGCGGCATAGGGGCTGCGGTGGCGCAGCTTGCGGCAGCGCGCGGCTATGACGTCGCGATCACCTACAGGTCCGAGCGGGAGGCGTCCGAGCGGGTGCTCTCAAGCTGCCGGGCTGCCAGCGCAAGAGCCGTGGCTTGCCGGGGCGATGTTGCGGTTGAAGCGGATGTGCTGCGCCTCTTCGACGAGGCCGAGGCCGCCTTGGGGGCCGTCTCGCACGTGGTCAACAATGCCGGGATCACGGGAAGATCGAGCCGGCTGGAGCAGGCATCGGCGGAGACGATCCGGGCATGCATCGACATCAATGTGCTGGGAGCTCTCTGGGTCGCCCGCGAGGCGGCGCGGCGGCTCTCCGTGAGCCGGGGCGGCGCCGGCGGTACCATCGTCAACATCTCGTCGGTTGCTGCATCCCTAGGCAGCCCCAACGAATATGTCTGGTATGCCGCCTCGAAGGGCGCCGTCGATTCACTCACGGTCGGGCTGGCAAAAGAGCTTGCGGGGGAAGGCATCCGGGTCAATGCGGTCTCTCCCGGCATGACGCGAACGGATATTCACGAGCGCAGCACCGGGGATGCAGGCCGCCTGGAGCGCCTGCGTCCCCATATTCCGCTCAACAGAATTGGCGAACCGGATGAGATCGCCGAAGCCGTGCTGTTTCTGATGTCGGAAGCCGCGTCATATATCACCGGGGCGAACATCCCCGTCTCAGGAGGGCGTTGAGCGGGTTCACGCACCCTCCAGAAAAGCGAACGCCCGCCGGAAGGGGCGGGCGAGGGCCAGTTGCTGCAGTGCAGCAGATAATTACGCGACAGCGTTCTCGCGCGCGATGTTCTCGATCTGGAAACGGGAGATGCCGAGATCGTCGAGTTCGCGGTCGGACAGCAGCGAAAGCTCGCGGACCGTATCGCGATAACGCAGATATGCGCGGAACTTAGAGAGAATATAAGACACGAACATAGGAGACTCCTTAGCAGTTGACCGGTCCCGTTGACCGGCAGCTTTTTTTCTTGCGTTTGCAGTGCAGTATATAGACCCGTGCACCGCGCAAGAGGAGCGGTAATAATGTAGGCCTGTTATGCTTTAGTAGCATACTGGCCTAATGCCAAGTTAACCATGATGCGGCCCTGGCATGGCTTCGGCCTGAGACCCGGCGCCCTGCTCGGCGGCCCAACAGGCCTACGGCCAAGCCTCGGCTTGGACAAACCAGCCGAAACTTGGCCGTAGGTGCCGATTGAGCGCGTGGCAGGCTCTGTATCAGAGCATGAAGAAATCGCTCTTCGTCAGGGACAAGCCCGATGAAAGTTGCGCGAACTTGACGGCTGCCGCTCCGCCAATCCCATCTGCATCGTAAAGCAGTGCGCCGTTCTGTTTGTTGTAGATGATCCGGTCCGAGGCATCCTTGGCCCCAGAGCCTGTGGTGAAAGCCTTGCCGGCAAGCCATCCATCGCGCCCAGCCTTGGTGAAGAACTGGTTGTCCAGCATGATCGTGTCGTCGCTTGGCCGGAAATCCAAGATCCGATCGACATTGGATCTGGAGGCTCTGACGTCGAAGACGAAGTAGTCCTTGCCGGAGTTTCCGGTCAACGTGTCGCTTCCGGCGCCCCCGCTCAGGTAATCGCTGCCCGATCCACCTTTCAGTACATCGCGGTCGTTGCCGCCATAAAGATCGTCGTCGCCCTGCAGGCCGAAGAGCGTGTCCGCTCCTGCATCGCCATGAATGATATCATCGCCGCCATAAGCTTCGATGATGTCGTTGCCGACGCCAGCACGAATGATGTCTACATAATCGTTGCCATAGAAGGTGTCGTGGCCGCCGTTGAGGGTCACATACCAGGCGTAGCCCTGAAGCTCGTCGACGGTGGTATGAAGTTCGAGGTCTTTGATGGTGAGGATGTCGAAGCCATCGTTCTCATAATACAAGTCATCGATGATGATCTCGTAACCGTCGGTCCAGTAGGCTGCGCCGAACCTGTCTACCTCCGGGCTGCCGTAGATGTAGTATTCTGCATATGACCCGTTATCCCAGTCGAGTTCGGTCGTGATGTAGGGGTTCGCTCCCACGAAAGCCCAGCCCGAACTGCCGGTGCTCGACATGTTGAACCCGGAACCTGCTGCGTTGAATGCCTGAAAAATTGCCATGGCGATGCCATTCCCAATGAACGACCGATAGGCTTAAGCTAAAAGGATAAACGTGAACTTAAGCTGTATACCCCTATTGACCGGCGTTCAGGTTGTTGTCGCCTGACCGTTCAGACTTTTCGGGCCGGGCCCTGCCTAATCGATTCCGCCTCCCAAGAAAGCGCTGAAACTTGAACAAACGTTCATCTTCGAGGTTTTGGGCAAGGGCAAGCCGACTTACTTGAAGTTGTTGGAACAGTCTGCGGCGCTTCGCGTTCATCTCGCAACCTTTACTTTGTTGGAGATGGTTCCGTGAAGAAAATCGTTCTAGGGGCGGCCCTTCTGCTGTTGAGCAGCACGGCTTATGCCCAGACATCCAGTCAGTCGAATACCAATACGACCTCGCAGTCGTCGCAGTCGAACACGATCCTGCGCAATCAGTCCGGCAGCGAGAGCAGGACGAACACCGAAACAACAGGCGCAACGCGCAGCGAGACCTCGGGTACGCAGACGAATGTTCGCACCCGTGAGGAAGGCAGCACGCGGGTCGGTGTCGGGGTCGAAACCCGCGAACGCACGGGAGTCTCCGTTCGCTCGCGCACTGAGGTCGAGGAACCGAGCGTTTCCGTCACCCGCCGCCGCAGCGTGACCACCTATGAGGAGCCGGAGACCGAGGTCCGCCGTACGGTGGTGAAGAAGAAGCCCACGAAGAAAGTCGCGGTCAAGAAGACCAAACGCACCAACAAGGTTGTTGCCAAGAAGCGCCGCTATCAGGTGGTCGATGAGCCGGTGGAGGTTCGTCGCCGGACCGTGCGTCGCTACGAGGAGGTCAACGAGCCGAGCGTCTCCGTCAACCGCCGCACGACCATTCGCCGGACTCAGGACACCTCGCCAAGCGTTGGCGTATCGGTGGAGCAGCGCCGCTCGAACGATGTGAATGTCTCGACCACACGTTCCCGCTCGACCTCGCCCGATACGACGGGAACCGTTTCGGGCAGCAGCCGCACGGATGTGAACAGCAACACCAGCGGCAACACCTCGAACAGCGGTGCAAGCGGCTCCGGCAATACGCGCCTGCCGCAGCAGGGCGGCTCTTCGGGCAGCAGCAGCACGACTGACTAATACGCAATAAACGTTTAGACGCATGAGGGGTCGGGCAACCGGCCCCTTTTTGTTGGTTCCTGGCCAGTTACGGAGGCTATAAGCTACGGAAAATTAAACTTGTGGAAGATCAACAAAGGAATCCATCGGGACGCGCCCTGCAATTTCATGAGCACTTCCATTCATGCATCACCAAATGGAACCACCGCTGGGGCTATAGCTTAATTATTCAAACTTCTTCTGGAGTATGGCGATGAAAAAGCTTTTAGCGACGATCAGCGTAGCCCTTCTGGCCGCTGCTTCCTTTGGCGGTGCGGCAGACGCGCGGCCGGGCAAAGGAAAAGGCCAAGCTTATGGGCATTACAAGCAGCACAAAGCGCAGCGCTATGCTGCGCCTCGACGCAACAACAACAATGCTGCCATCGCAGCAGGCGTGACAGGCGCGATTCTCGGTGGTGCGCTCGCAGCAGGCGCGCGGCCAGCCTATCGTGCTTATGACAGGCCTACCTACAGAACCTATGATGCACCGCGCCGGACCTACTATCGCGAAGAATATTACGACGATGAATATTGATTTCGTTAGGAAAGGCGCCCTCGGGCGCCTTTTTTGATGCTTGGATCAGTGCCGCATGCCGTCAACACGGATGACGGCGCGGAGCGGACCGTATTCCGTCTGCTTCCTCACATCGAGCTGAACGCGTCCGCTCGTCTGAGTTTGCAGCTTATTGGACTGACGTAGTCGGGGTGAGCCGGCCAGGGCGTCCGCCCGCACCCGGCCGCTGATCCGCACGCAGGTGTCCGATGCTTGGAGTTGCGCGAACCCCGGTGGGCAGGACGAGGATGCATGAGCCTCAATCCCCAGCAACATGCAGCTGAAAAGAGCAGTGGCCAGAAGATGCAACTTCATCATGGGCCGAACACTAGCCGTTATGATCGAAGCGGCGCAAGATCATGGCCTGCCGAACACGGCAGGCCATCGGTTGCCGGGTTGCGCCGATAGGGAGCCTAGAGGCTTCCCGAACTATTCCGGCGTCCATACGATGGAGCCACGTCCGGCCGGTCCACTTCGACATGGAACTGCTCCGCCTTGGGGCTGTAATCTTGAATCGCTCCGATGCCGTATCGATAGGCAAGTTCGCCGCCGAGCCATCCGCTGAACATCAGCAGCGCCGTTTGAATTCCCGACAGCCAGATGCCCCAGCCCTGCACGCCGGCGGCTGGATCGTCCAAGCGAACGCCGACATTGACGAGAGCCAAGCCGACCACCACCAGATTGGCGACCATGTGGGTCCATGACACCCAGACATTGCGCACCCGGTCGATGGTTATGAAGTCGATCATGCCAGGAACAGCCGCAACGAGGGCGGTGACGATGCCTGCGATCAGAAGCCAGTAGGAGCCTTGGGCCCAGAACGGATCCTGCGTGACGAGAAAGGCGATGTCGGTTCCAAACGCCCCGATCAGGAACGCGACCGGAAAGACGATGAGCATAGGATGAATCGGGTGGCCTGCAATGGCAGCGGTGCTTTGAACCCCGTGGCGATGGTACCGGCCCATGAATCTCTCCCTCCGTGAGGTGGCTTCAAGGAAAATGCTGCGGCCAAGCCTTCGTTCCGGCAAGCCCTCGTTCCGAGCAGGTGGTCCGATCCGCCGCACATGGGAGCGCTGGACATCGCGGGGACGATGAGAGATAGCGTAGGCATGCATTCCCCTACGGAATGATCCGCAGGGTAGCTTTCTGCGGCCGTTTGATCGAACGCATGGCAGCCGCTCTCATGGTCCTAGATCCTGCCACCCTTACCGTAGCCTTCGTGCTGCTGTCGGCGGTGCTTGGCACCCTGCTCATCTTCTCGTGGATCCTCAGCCCCGGGGTGAGCGCTCTTGCCTGGTGGGGAAGTGCCTTTCTGCTGATCGGCATTGCCATTGCGTCGGCCAATCTCGGGCAGGGTCAACCGAGCCTTCTGGTGCTTGTGACTGCTAATGCCTTGGGCATGCTGGCTTATGGCGTTCTCTATGGAGGCTGCAGGATCTTCAATGGCCGCTCTGCGCCCATCGCCGGGAGCCTGGCCGGCGTGGTCATATGGACCTGCGCCTTTCCGTTCATCTACGACTCGCAGGGCTATAGGCTGATGCTCGCCTCGCTGCTCACCGGCGGCTATGCAATGCTCTCCGCCTGGGAACTCGGACGGCATCAGGTCGAGCGCCTGGCATCGCAGCGCGTGGTAGTGGTTCTCGTGCTGGGCCTGGCTCTCTTCAATTTCTCCCGTGGAATGCTCGGGTTCTCCTGGGTCAGCGTTCCTTGGATTGCGGCCTTTGCCAGACGGTGGTCTTCGGAGATGGCGCTGTTCCTGGTGATCTTCACGCCCACCCTGGCCTTCATGTTCCTGTCCATGGCCAAAGAGCGCCTGAAGTTTGAATACAAGCAGGCGGCGCTCGTCGATCCCCTGACCAGTGTGCCCAACCGGCGAGCTTTCCTGCAGAACGCCGCCAAGCTCCTGGGCCAGCTCGGCGACAAGCCGGCGAGTTGCCTGCTCTTCGACCTCGATAACTTCAAGGCCATCAACGACAGCTACGGCCACGATGCCGGCGATCGGATCCTGACCGTCTTCGGGCAGGTGCTGGCAGGGCATCTGCCGAAGCGCACCTTCGGCCGTTTAGGCGGAGAGGAGTTTGCCGCCGTGCTCCCCATGAGTGCCCACGAGGCAGCGGCCCTGGCAGACAAGATCCGCCATGCCTTCTCGGCAGCCGGAAAGGCTGCCTTGGGAGGCCAAGCCGAGGTCACCGTCAGCGCAGGCTGCGCCACGGGAGCCCGGATCGAGGCCACGGCCCTTCTCCAGAAGGCGGATTCGGCGCTCTACCGGGCGAAGAGGAGCGGCCGCAACATCGTCATCGCGGCCTGACGCTTCCGATCAGTAATGATGCAGCTCGTCCTCTTTGGGGAGGCGGCCCTGCGGCGTCAGCTGATCGACGACTCCCGGCAGCACATGGGACAGTTCCGACAGGAGGTCCTGCTGCGGCATGCCGGTCTGCTGCGACAGCTCATTGACCGTATCCGGGCCTATTGCCTGGGCCAGCTGGTCGGGTGCGATCTGCCTGTTCTCGCCGGGGCTAACCCAGGAATTGGCGATGTCCCCGTGGCCGGAGCTGTTGAAGCTGTCGAGCAAGCCCCCTAGGCCGCTCGCCAGGATGCCTCCATTGAGGCCGCCACCCGATCCGCCGCCGAGCAAGCCACCAAGGGCGCCACCCAGGCCGCCGCCTCCGCCCCCAAGGCCGCCGGAGCCGCCACCCAGCAACCCACCAAGTCCACCACCTCCCAGCAGATCGCCAAGCCCGCCGCCACCGCCGGATGAGCCACGGCCGCTCATGGCCTTCTGGGCCAGCAGAGCAAGTACGGCCATCATGATCGGGGACATGCCACCCCCGCCGGAGCGACCTCCAATACCGCCGCCAAGGCCGCCGCCCATCATTCCGCCACCCGGCCGTCCACCGAGAACGTTGCCGAGCACTTGATCAAGCAAACCCATCGCGTGACTCCTCGCTTCAACTCTCCGGCTTAACGGGGCGCGCGGTAGAGAGTTTCAGCTTGGGCATGGAATAGGCTGCCAGGGGTGGAAGCCTGGCAGGAGATCAGGAGCAACCTGTCTCCCTTCGGGTGTCCGGTTCTCAGATGACGAAGAACTCCTTGGAGGTCATCGCAAGCCCCTTGTCGAGCAGAGCGAATTCCACCGCTTTGCCACGGCCCGAGCCATCGGCATCATAGGACAGGACGCCTGTCTTTTTGTTGTAAACGATATAGTCGTTTGCGTCCTGCGCTCTGCTCCCGACATTGAAGAAATCTGCCTGGAGCTTGCCGGGCTTGGTGGAGGAGCCCGAACCGATCTTCCGGAAGATCGCGTTGTCGAGCCATATCGAGTCGTTTCGAACCGAATAGTCGGTGATGGTGTCGAAGTTCACCCGCCGATCCGTGGCCGCCGTTCCAAGCTTGGTGTTAAATGCGAAAACATCCCGGCCCAAGTCTCCGGAAAGCTTGTCATTGCTGGAACCGCCATAGATCCTGTCGTTGCCCGACCCGCCATAGATGTTGTCGTTACCGGAATCGCCATAAAGCCGGTCGCTTCCGCTCTCTCCAAAAAGATGGTCGTTGCCAGCTTTGCCCTTGATGGTGTCGTTGCCGGCGCGTCCGCTCATGTCGTCGTCATCCGCGGTGCCCGAGCGGGAGTTGCTTCCGGCCGTTCCGACCCATCTCTGCGCGAAGGTGAAAATCGCACCTGATTCCGTTCCTGAGATCGTGTTGCCTAGGATACGGATGGCGGTGGGTCCGCCCTGAAGGTTCGTGGCCTCCTCACGGATGGCATAGCGGGCGTCGATTGCGGTGTCGGAGTAGATCGTATTGTTCAGGATCTGCGTATTCGTGGAGTAGTAGGTTGCGCCGGTCGTCGCATCGACACGCATGCGGATGTTGATTTCATCGAATTGGTTGTCCGCCGCCTGTGCATTGTTGAAGATCAGGCTGTTCTGAACGATCGTATCGGCGGAGCCTTCAATCCTGACGCCGCTGGACTTGTTGCCGCTAATCGTAGCGCCGTTGATGGTGACGTTGTCTGCCATGTTGAGCAGAACGCCCTCTTTGACATTGTCGTGGTACCAACCGCCAACAATGTTGATGTTGCTCGGCCACGGGATCGCCTCAGATCCCCGCTGCACGACGAGACCCGTGGATCCGTTGCCGTACGCCTCATTGTTCTGAAGCAGAAGTCCGTTGGTGGTCGTGGTGATGTTGAAGCCGTGACGATCGTTGTTATAGGCAACATTGTTCCGGTAGATGCCGTTCACGATGTAATCGGCCACGAAACCGTCGAGCCCGTTTCCATGGGCGGAGCTGCTCTCGATGATCAAGCGCAGGGTTTGCTCATGTGGGTCGAACCCATAGCCCGAACAATCCATGATCTCGACCCGAGCCACATGAATGTCGGTGTCCTGCTGCGTGCTTCCGGGCCGGACGCCGGTGTAGAAGCCATCGACCTTGCCTTTGGCCTGATCGCGGTTGCCGTCAATGGTGAGGTCGAACACACCGGCATTGTTGGTGACCTCATTGAAGGGGGTTCTTACCACGCCGGTGATGTCGCCCGACCATTGGTCTGCCACTTTGAGGACGGTCCGCCCCAGGCCTGCGCCTTGAAGAGCCGTGCCGCTGAGCAACTGAATCGCACCCTCGCTCTTATCGGTGCTTCCTGAGACGATCAGGGTGCCGGTCGGCAGGATGACGCTAACTCGCCCCGCAGCAGGATTCTTGAGATATGCATCGTTAGCCGCTTTGACCGCATTATTGATAGCGGCAGTATCGTCGGTCGCGTCGTTCGCAGTAGCGCCGAAATTCGCGGCGTTAATGGTCAAAGCCATACGGAAGATCCCCTGGTCCATGAATAAGAGGCTAGTTGCTTAAGGGAATTCCTAAGAAGCTTCTTTGGTTATTCTTGATCAGAAGACAAATTCAGGGGTAATCAACCGGAATTAATTGCGAAAAAATCGAACATCGTTTTTATTGCTTGATCCGCCCTATGACCTCCATGTTCGTCATCTGACCACGCGGAATGATGCGCTCCAGGGTGCCTGGACGCGGTACCCCGGATCGGCAAGCCAGCCCATGACACCAGGTTCAGCCTTGGATCGCTGAGCGGCTCATCCATGTCCGAGGCTTCGAAATAAAGAGCCGAGTCCAAGAAGAAGCCCATCATGGCTGGGCATTTTGAAGTATTACCCTACGTTAATGTCTCATCAAGCGGTTCATGCAATCTTTCCTAGTTGGGGAAGGTTGGCGCAGGGGGCTATCGTGACGGAAGAAGAGATCGAGGCTGTTGCAGAGGAGCTTGCGAAGGTTGGGGGGATCTCATGGTATCCGGGCCGGACGCGCGGCGCTCTTCTGCGGCCTGTAACCGAGCGCTACCGGGACCGAGCCAAGGTAGCTATCGCGGCCTTGGACCGCCTGCGGGCAAACAAAAACAGCGTTCCGGAACATCAGGCCTCGCAGGCAGGAGCAATCCTATCATGGCAAAACCCTGCGAAAGGACCTGACGAGCGGATCCAGATTGGTTCCATCGTCGTGTATCGTCCTCCTGGAGACCAGAGGGCAATTACCTGCCGGATCGATCAACTGGAGCAGGGACGCGCCTATCTGGTCCCGTGCTCCCGACCGGATGTCGGTTGGGTCTCCCTGGATAATCTTCAGCCCTTGAACACTGGGGCCATGGCCAAAGAGGAATAGTCGCATAGGATAATAGACCTGTTCACTTCTTGAAGGCGCGCGCTATTAAATATCATTGCGCCTATCTGGGAAGGTATTACCATGCGCTGCTACTTTCATCTCTTCAGCGACCAGGAAGAGATCTTGGATGAAGTCGGAGTAGAGGTGCCTGACCTCAATCACGCCAAGGTCGAGGCGCTCAAGGCCATCTCGGAGCTGCAGATAGAAATTGGCGGTGAAGCTGAGGATTGGAGCGGCTGGCGGCTCGAAATCGTTTGCCCTCAAGGAACGCTTCTCCACTCCATCCCGCTTAAGAGCACACTTCATTAAGGCAGAAGCCATTCTGACGAACCTTAGCTCTGTGCTTTCCTGACCCATAATTCTCCGGCTCTCCGTCTGGCTGCCGGAAAGCACCCTAGAGTTCAGCCGCCCCGCGCTGCTCAAATCGGTGCTCATGACCAGAGATCAGGCTCTGGTGCCGCAAGCAAAAGTCTCAGATAGCAGCATCGCTCACCCTTCAACGTTGCTGATGGCATTCGCTTGCCCAAGCAGGCGAATATGAGACACCGGATAAATTCCTGTGCGAAGAACAGACTTAAATAGAGAAGCTGATGGAGGAGGGTGTGCATGGAAGGTTGAGAGGCTTTGGTCGCGACGCTGCCATCCATGGCTCGGCTTTTTGCTGGTCTCCTGCCTACTCGGGCAACCGGCTGCCGCCCGAGGAGAGCGCAGCGGAGGGGCGATTCTGACCGCTAGGGGGTAGAGGAGCCGGAGTCGGTGCGAGCCATGGGTGTGCCCGCTGGCTCTTGAAACCATCGTCAGGCGCTCGCCTTCAGCGGCGCCACACCCAAGGTTCTGTTGATGCAGGCGCTCAGCTCCGCGGTGTCATAAGGCTTGCGGAGGATCGTGAAGCCTTCATTCATGGCAGACTGGGCAACGGTGCTGTAGCCGGTGGCAAGCAGGACGGGAAGGGATGGGTGTTCCTTGCGCAGGATACGCGCCAAGTCTACCCCGTTCAGATCTCCCGGCATCACGATGTCGCTGAACACCAGTTCGAACTTCGCACCGGGAGACAAGGCGGCGAGCGCCGAACGAGCATCGGCCACATGGGTCACCTGGAAGCCTATCTCCTCTAGATTGGCGCGGGTGACTTCCGCGATGTCGGCGTTGTCCTCCACAAGGAGAATGCGGCCCTGTCCACTCCGGCGCAGGGGCTCGGTTGCCGCAGCGCTTTCACCGTCTGCCGCTTCCAGCGTCCGCGGCAGGTAGAGGGTGATGGTGGTGCCACGCCCGGACTCGGCCAATGCGGTTGCCGTGCCGCCCGACTGCCGGGCAAAGCCGTAAACCTGGCTCAGGCCCAGGCCGGTGCCTTTCCCAACTTCCTTTGTGGTGTAGAAGGGCTCGAACACGTGGGGCAGCACGTGTTCCGGGATGCCGCTGCCGGTATCCGTGAGGCTCAAAGCCACGAACTCGCCTTTGAGGCCGATGATGTCCGGATCGCGCAGGATGACATTCCACGCCTCGATCAGCAGACGACCGCCGTCGGGCATCGCGTCTCTGGCATTGACGGCGATGTTGAGGATGGCAAGTTCGAGTTCGTTGAGATCGACCTTTGTGTTCCACAGATCCGGCGGCACCCGCATATCGATGGCGATATCGCCGCGCAGCGACGAGCGCAGCATGTCCTGCAGATCCGGCAAGTATCGGGACAGGCCGATCACAGCCGGCTCGTGCGTCTGCTGGCGGGAAAAAGACAGGAGCTGGCGCACGAGGCTCGCGCCTCGTACCGCCGCCGTCTCAATCGCATCGAGGGAACGTTTCTGGCGCTCCTCGGCTGGATAGCGGCGAAGGCGGTCGATGTTGCCTTTGACCACCATCAGAAGGTTGTTGAAGTCATGGGCCACGCCGCCGGTGAGGTGGCCCACCGCCTCCAGACGCTGAGCCTGCTTAAGGGCGGCCTCCGCAACCTCGCGCCGCTCCACTTCCACATGAAAGCTTCTGGTTCGCTGAAGGGCATAGAGGCTTACACCGAAAAGAAGCAGGGTCGCCGGAATGCCGAAGCCGAGAAGACCGCTCATGCTCGACCATAGATTCCGCGACAAGGCCGCCGTCTCGATGCCAACTTGCACGTATAGGGGATAGCCAGGCACCTTGCGGTATCCGATCCGGCGCTGGATGCCGTCTATCTGGGAAACCGCCGTGAAGAGTCCTGCCTCCTGGTTGTAACGGATCGCCTGCAGGAAGCCGCTCTGCGGGTTGAGCCGCATGGCCTCCTCGCCTCGGGATGGATAACGCGCCAGAAATTCGCCATCCGCCCGGATCAGGCCAAAGGAATCGGCGATGCCGCGGGAGATGCGGCCATAGAAATTATGGAAATGCTCGGGCCGGACAGAAACCGCCACGATTCCGTCGAAGCCTCCATCGGAAGTGGGGCGGCGCTGGCTGACCACGAAGAAGCGGATGCCGCCGATCTTGGAGGTGATCGAGCCGCCGATGAAGGTGCCGGCATCCTGCTCGGCCTGGGCTTTGAAGTAGTCCCGTTCCGAATTGTCGAGGTCGCGCGGGACAGGCAGGACCGTGCTCGAGACGAGCGGATGGCCGGCTTTGTCGAAAAGCCAGATCGCCTCGATCTGGGACAGGGTGTCCTGTGTTCTTTTGAGCCGACGCTGAATTCTGGCCTCGTCCGCCTGGATCTGCTCGGGCGGGAGATCGCGCACAACTTCGTTCGTTTCGGCCATCGTCCGTTCGATGGTCTGAAAGGCCTTGAGAGTATGCTCCTGAACCACGTCAAGAGCGCGCTCGATCCGCTCGTCGGCTTGCTGCGAGATCCGCCGATGGCTGTCCCAAGCCGTATAGGTGAAGAACAGGACAGGCCCGACCAGACTTGCAATCGCCAGGAATTGCAGAGGCCAGAGGATGTTACGGCTTTTCGGCATTACGAGCCCCACGACCGAGGACCTTCCTTGCATTGCCTATCGAGGGTTGTCTCGTTCTTGCGCATTGATGAGGCTAGGGAGGTGCAGACACGGCTTCGCAGGCTATCGCGAGGAAAGCCATGGCCGAGCAGATATAGTGGCGCCGGCTGGATTCAAGCCTGGGCGTTGACCTGCTCCAGCTTTCTTCGCCCATCCCGGTGGATCAAGGCCGCGCCGAGCCACTGTCGCGGGCGTATCGGTGTCTGACCTTCGGGGCACTCTTCATATGCTCGGTCCCCTGCCGCTGCACCGTCTGGCTGCTGTGACGGTCTACCGGCCGTCTGGATTATCGGCGGATCCGTTCAAGCCCCCGGTGCCGGTGTTCAGAGACATGAAGCATCGGCCTCATACCAAGCTTGACAATTGTAGGTAGCTCTTAAGATGTCTTGCACGTTAGAGTTGAAGTGACAGAATGCCTCTACCGTGTATCGGGGTGGAATGTGCGAGGGGCTTTCGTCATGAGTGCAATCATCCTCGGGCGCGCACCAGTGCTTGCGCTTGCATTGGGATGCGCTGCGTGTGCCAGCGTGCCGGCTCCGGACACGATACGACACGTCACCGTCAGAGAGATCGTTTCTCAGGTTAAATGCGAGATTGCCGCCGGCATTCGGACAGCAGGGCCTGGAGCCGAGGCTCGACGGCGGGTAAAGGGTTGGGCGGCCAAGAGCGCCCTGCAACTGAAGGGGGATCAACTTGCATCGGCTGGCGGATCATTCGGCGTGACGCCCCTTGCACCGGCTCCAAGCTTCAATCTCGCCTTCGGGAGCGGCGAAGGCTTTACGGAGACAAGCGAAATCACCTTCACCGACGATCTCGATACGATGGGCAATCCGACTTGCCCGAACGGAAGCGTCGAGCCCACACCCGGCAACAATCTGGGACTGGCAAGTTGGCTAGGAGAGAGCCTGAACGCATTTGGGCCCGGCAACAGGACGGAGTTCAGGCAACTGGGCCGGACGATCGTGTTCACGGCAACGAGCGACATGAGCGGAGGGATTGCCTTCGCCGTGGCTCCGGCATCTCTCAGCCTCAACGCTGCGCGAAAGCGCAGCGACACCCACACATTGACGGTTGCGTTGGCTGAGCAGGCAGGGCCGACGATCTACCATGTCAGGGTTGTCGGAGGTGCTGCGCCTGCGGCACCGAGAGGTGCGGCTCCCCCGGGGCAGATTGGAAGGGGCGCTATCTCGCGAGAGGCTCCAGGCCGATCCCGGTTTCTGAGTACGCCACCCGGCACGATCCCCCAGGGGACTATCGAGAACCTGAACAGGATGCTGGATCGCCAGCTGCAGAAGCTCCAGTAACGGGGGCGGCTATTCGGCCGCCTCTTGCCGCGTCACCTTCTTGTCCTTCTTCGCAGGCGCCTTCTTGGGGGCATCCTTCGGAGCCGCTTCGTTCTTCAAGGGCCTGCGCTCCAGCACCTCCTTCAGAAAGCGGCCGGTATGGCTTTCCTTGGATTGGGCGATGTCCTCCGGCGTGCCCTGAGCCACGATCCGTCCGCCGCCGCTGCCACCTTCGGGACCCATGTCGATCACCCAGTCGGCCGTCTTGATGACCTCGAGGTTATGCTCGATCACGACCACGCTGTTGCCCTGGTCAACCAATTCGTGCAGCACTTCAAGGAGCTTCGCCACATCGTGGAAATGCAGGCCGGTGGTGGGCTCGTCCAGGATATAGAGGGTGCGTCCGGTGGCGCGCTTGGAGAGCTCCTTGGAGAGCTTGACGCGCTGTGCCTCGCCGCCCGAAAGAGTGGTGGCCTGCTGGCCCACATGCACGTAGTCGAGGCCGACGCGGGCCAGCGTCTGCATCTTTTCGCGGATCGACGGCACCGCCTTGAACAACTCGCGGGCTTCCTCCACCGTCATGTCGAGCACGTCGGCGATGGACTTCTCGCGATACTTCACCTCCAAGGTCTCGCGGTCGTAGCGCTTGCCCTTGCACACGTCGCAGGTGACGTAGACGTCGGGCAGGAAGTGCATTTCGATCTTGATCACGCCGTCGCCAGAGCAGGCCTCGCAGCGTCCGCCCTTCACGTTGAACGAAAAGCGACCGGCTTGATAGCCGCGCGCCTTCGCTTCCGGGAGCCCTGCGAACCATTCGCGAATCGGCGTGAAAGCGCCGACATAGGTGGCCGGGTTCGAGCGCGGCGTGCGGCCGATGGGCGACTGGTCGATGTCGATGACCTTGTCGAGATGCTCCAGGCCCTCGATGCGGTCGAAGGGCGCCGGGTGCTCCAGCGCGCCGTTGAGCTTGCGTGCCACTGCCTTGTAGAGCGTGTCGATGACCAGCGTGGACTTGCCGCCGCCGGACACGCCGGTGATACAGGTGAAGGTGCCGAGCGGGATCTCCGCCGTCACATCCTGCAGGTTGTTGCCCCTGGCGCCCACCACCTTGATCATGCGCTTGCGATCGGGCTTGCGGCGCTTGGCCGGCACCTTCACGGACATAGCGCCCGTAAGGTACTTGCCGGTGAGCGACTTCGGGTTTGCCAGGAGTTCGTCGGGAGTGCCCTCGGCCACGATCTGGCCGCCATGAATGCCGGCGCCCGGGCCGATGTCGAACACATAGTCGGCCTGCAGGATCGCGTCCTCGTCATGCTCCACGACGATCACCGTGTTGCCGAGGTCGCGCAGGCGCTTCAGGGTGCCGAGCAGGCGCTCGTTGTCGCGCTGATGCAGGCCGATGGACGGCTCGTCGAGCACGTAGAGAACGCCCGTGAGGCCGGAGCCGATCTGGGAGGCGAGGCGGATGCGCTGACTCTCGCCGCCGGACAGGGTGCCGGAGGCGCGGGCAAGGGTCAGGTATTCCAAGCCCACATCGACCAGGAAGGTCAGACGCTCGCGGATTTCCTTGAGAATGCGGCCTGCGATCTCATTCTGCTTCTTGGTGAGCTTCTTGGACAGATCGCTGAACCAGATATGCGCATCCTTGACCGACAGGGCAGTGGCATCGCCAATGTCGGAGCCGGCAATCTTGACCGCCAGCGCTTCAGGCTTCAGACGCTTGCCGCCGCAGGCCTCGCAGGGCGTCTCGCCCATGAAGCGGCCGATTTCCTCGCGCGCCCAGTCGCTCTCGGTTTCCTTGTAGCGGCGCTCGAGGTTGGGGATCACCCCTTCGAAGGGCTTCTTCACCTCGTACGCGCGCAGGCCGTCGTCATAGGCCATGCGGATGGATTCCCCATCGGAACCGTAGAGGATCACCTCGCGCACCTGCTCCGGCAATTCGGTCCAGGGCTTCGTCATGGACGCCTTGAAGTGCTTGGTGATCGCCTCCAGGGTCTGGCCGTAATAAGGAGAGGTCGACTTCGCCCAGGGCATGATGGCCCCGCGCTTCAGGGACAGGGTCTCGTCAACCACCAGATCCGGGTCGATCCGCATCTCGTGACCGATGCCGCTGCAGGTGGGGCAGGCGCCGAAGGGATTGTTGAACGAGAACAGGCGGGGCTCGATCTCCGGGATCGTGAAGCCGGAGACCGGGCAGGCGAACTTGGACGAGAAGACGATGCGCTTCGGCTGACCCTTTTCGTCCTTTTCGTCGGCATATTCGATGATGGCGATGCCATCGGTCAGCTCGAGCGCCGTCTCAAAGGACTCCGACAGGCGCGCGGCGATGTCGGCGCGCACCACGATCCGATCCACCACCACGTCGATGTCGTGCTTGAACTTCTTGTCGAGGGCAGGGGTTTCGTCGATGGCGTAGTATTCGCCGTCTACCTTGAGGCGCTGGAACCCCTTTTTCTGGAACTCGGCGATTTCCTTTCGGTACTCGCCCTTGCGGCCGCGCACCACGGGGGCGAGCAGGAACAGGCGGGTCTTCTCCGGCAGTTCCAGCACCCGGTCGACCATTTGGGAGACGGTCTGGCTTTCGATGGGCAGGCCGGTGGCGGGAGAGTAGGGGATGCCGACGCGTGCCCAGAGCAGGCGCATGTAGTCGTAAATCTCGGTGACGGTGCCCACCGTCGAGCGCGGGTTCTTGGAGGTGGTCTTCTGCTCGATGGAGATGGCGGGCGAGAGACCGTCGATCTGGTCCACGTCCGGCTTCTGCATCATCTCCAGGAACTGGCGAGCGTAAGCGGAGAGCGACTCCACATAGCGCCGCTGCCCCTCGGCATAGATGGTATCGAAGGCCAGCGACGACTTGCCGGAGCCGGACAGGCCCGTGAACACCACGAGCTGGTCCCGTGGGACCATGAGGTCGACGTTCTTGAGGTTGTGCTCCCGCGCCCCGCGCACGGAGATCACGCGCGCATCCTTATCGCCCGCCTTGGCGCGGTTGAACAGTTCGTCGAGTTTAGCCATGGCCCGCTTAGCCTTCTGAGAGGTACCGACCTTGCCCGGCCGGTCCCCGCATATGTGATGTCCCTGCCGCCGACGCAATGCGGCGGATGATTCCAGGATGTGATCCTAGAACAAACAGGGTACGCAGGGCAATGGGTTCTGAACGGTGAGGGTAGGTGCTTCAATCTATGTCTTCCTCAACGTTGCTTGTGCGCCTGCCCATAGCTCGACCGTTTACAATTGTTCTTTCAGGTATTTTTTCTTGAGGCGGGATTGAAGCTCCAACGTAATAACGGTACTGTTTAGCTGTAGTTTGCAACCTTTGGGGATTTATTATGGCGACGCCAGCGCTTTGGGGAACAAAGTTCCTTGTCAATACTACCATAACCGGCACCAGCAAAATGCGGCTCTTCATGCCCTGAAGGGCGGGGCATTTTTGGCCGTATGGGAGGATGACAGCCAAACTGGGGGAGATACATCCAGCTGGGCAATCCGCGGGCAAATATTCAATGCCGACGGGACCAAGCGAGGAGTGGAATTCCTTATCAATACAGTTGCGGACAATATCCAAAGAGACCCTCAGGTAACCGTTTTAAGTGACGGCCGCTTTGTTGTCGTGTGGGAGGATGCCGCCCGGGATCAAATCGGCGCCCGTGCCTTCAGTGCCGACGGCGTTGCCCTTGGGGATGAGTTCCAGGTTAACACCACTTCCGTCAACGGAAGCCCGAGCCCTTCCGTCACGGCCCTGTCCAACGGAGGGTTCGCTGTCGCATACGAGACGGAGAACTACTCAGTTGTCGTGCAAGCCTTCGGCGCTTCCTTAGAACGGCTCGGAGGCGAAGTGCCTGTGAAAGCTGACGCGGACAATGATTCGAACGCGCCTATCATTGTTGCCATGCAAGGGCGGTATGCCGTGTTCTTCGAGGGGTGGGGTGATCAAGATGGTGTCATCCGTGCCCAGATCTTCAACAACGACGGGACAGGTGCAACCGAGCCCGTTGTCATTGCTGCTTCAGCCACTAACAAGGATGTCTCCAAACCGATCGCGACAATGTTGGTCGGCGGCCAGACCGTTATTGCTTGGGTCGAAGAGACCCGTGACGCGCAAGGCAAGTCCACCGCCTTGATCAAAGCGCAAATGCTCAATGCCGATGGTTCGAAACTCGGCGGTGAACTCATTGTCAAATCGAGCGGCCTGGATGGCTCTCTGCAAAAGCCAGCGATCACTCAGCTGGCGGATGGCGGCTTCGCCATCGCCTATTTCGCTCAAGAGGACGGCTTCAACTCAAAAGACCTCTACATCGCAACATTCAAAAACAATGGGGAGCGAAGCCAGTCAGACCTGTTCGTGGAACGCGTATATCCCTCGGGCGGAGCCGAGTATTCGGCGAGCTTGGCAAGCCTTGACGATGGCCGGCTTGTCGTGTCGTGGAGCAACTATGTCAGCGACTTCGATAACAATCGCAATGGCATACATGGGCAGATCATCGATCCGCGGCAGAAGGCGGTTAAATTGGAGGGGTCAGCCTTCAACGACCATTATGTGGGCACGCGCTTCAACGATAGCCTCAAGGGCGCTGCCGGCGATGATCGCCTGGAAGGTGGCCTAGGCAAGGACACTTTCACGGGTGGTACGGGCAAAGATGTCTTCATCTTCCGGTCGGAGGCGGCAAAACTCAACAAGGATAAGATCGTCGACTTCAAGACGAGGGATGATTCGATCTGGCTGGACAATTCGGTGCTCTCCAAGCTCGGCAAAAAAGGCACGGATGCCAGCCCTGCGAAACTCAGCAAAGCGTTTTTCACCATTGGCGAGAAAGCCAAAGATAAGAATGACTACCTCGTCTACGATAAGAACAAGGGCGTGCTTTACTATGACGCTGATGGGTCTGGAGCCGGCAAGGCGGTGGAGATCGCAACACTGACGAAGAAGCTCCCCATGACCTACAAGGACTTTTTTGTCATCTGAGCCGGTGCCTGCTCAATGAAAAAGCGGGAGGGGTATCGCGAGCCCCTTCCTCACCCTTTCTGGGGACAGGCCTGTGCAGAACCCGCTGCTCAGCTTGCTCTCGGGGCGACCCGGCCCCAGAACAGCCTCATGTGAGCGAGGAGAGGCCCTGATGGCAGGCAGTGTGAACAAGGTGATCTTGGTGGGCAATCTGGGGCGTGACCCTGAGGTTCGGCGTCTGGGCAACGGGGAGCCGGTGGTGAACCTGCGGATTGCCACGTCCGAAACCTGGAAGGACAAGGGCACGGGCGAGCGCAAGGAGAAGACCGAGTGGCACTCGGTGGTGATCTTCAACGAGAACCTGGGCCGGGTGGCGGAGCAGTACCTGAAGAAGGGCTCCAAGGTGTACATCGAGGGCCAGCTGCAGACGCGCAAGTGGACGGACCAGCAGGGTCAGGAGAAGTACAGCACGGAGGTGGTGCTGCAGCGCTTCCGCGGTGAGCTGACGATCCTGGACAGCCGCGGCGGCGGAGCCTCGGAGTTCGGCGACGAGGAGCCGGGTCAGGTCGCAAGAGGCGGCGAATTCGGAGGGCGGTCTTCCCAGCAGGACCGGCGGCCGGCACCGTCCTTCGGCGGCGGCAACAGCGGCGGCGGCAACAGCGGCGGTGGCAACAGCGGCGGCGGAGGTGGCGGGTCCCGCTACAACGATCTGGACGACGATATTCCGTTCTAGTGGCCCGATATCTCGCAGAAAGGCCGCCCTCGCTGGCGGCCTTTTCTTTCCGTGCGCCAGACGTGAGAGCCCGCCTAGAGGATCAGCAGTTGTGAGATCGCCCAAGTTGCCAGGTCATGATAGAAAACGATGCTGACCTAGAGTAGCCTGCAGTAGACGGCGCGTCGTTATTGTGAAACCGCTGTAAAGCTTCCGCAAATTTGAAAACATACCTTGCGTATGTGCATAGAAGCTGTTCATGTAAGATCATCTTCTGTGGTCATCCGATGACCCGGTGGTTGATTAAAGCAATCAGGGCCATTGTAGAGTGCATTGCTACTTTCACCTTGTGCATGCGCATGAACGCATTCTGGATGAGACGGGGATCGAAGTCTCAAACCTGGAGGCTGCGCATTATCAGGCCCTCAAAGCTATCCAGGAACTGCGGGAGGAGACTGAGGCCGGTGAGATCGATTGGCGTGACTGGCACCTGGAGGTTGTGGACGAGGCAGGCAACATCCTGTTGTCGATCCCGCTTGCTACAGCACAGCACTGACGCTCCTCTCTAGAGATTTCCTTCAAGCATTTGCATACCTGCCAAGATCTATGATCCATCTTGATCAAGTGAGTGCAAGACGAAGGTGGCGAGTAGGCAAGCGAAGTCTTCAGGCTACGCTGCAGATGCTGTAGTGCTTCGTAGGAATTGAGGCAATTTTCCGTGGATTATATCGAATTCCCTCTTCGTCCATATGAAGATTCCGGCCCTTGTCGGCGCTGCATCGTCATATGGAGTGAAAAGGTTGTGGAGAATAAAAGAGGCCCGGAGTGTATCCGGGCCTCTTGCCTTTAGAGGATGAAGTCACTCGTCAAGAGCTGGGTCTTCAAGACGTTCTCAAGCTTGATGTAGTGGCTCGTTCCGGAAAGATACACAACGGAATAGCCCGTCTTCTGGGTGATGCTGATGCTCTCGAAAGACGCGAAGCGCCAAGCCCGCAGGTCGATCTGGTCCTCGCCCGGACGGAAGTATTGGATGGTGTCCCGGCCGGACGAGAGATCGAAGGCAAAGATATCGCGGCCGCCGCCGCCGTCCATGGTGTCGTTTCCGCTGCCGCCGTTGAGATAATCGAGGCCCGTTCCGCCATAGGACGAGTCGCCGACCAGCCGGTCGTTGCCCGCGCCTCCAAGGAGGGTATCGTTGCCATAACCGGCAAGGGGGCTGGTGACCTGCGCGTCGCCATAGATCACGTCATTGCCCGAGCTGCCGCTCAAGTAATCGTGGCCGCCGCGGCTCTGATCGTTTAACGACAGGGCATCGCCATAAAGCTTGTCGTTGCCGCTGCTTCCATAGAGCGTGTCGTTCCCGCCAAGGGAGAAGGCGTTCATGGTGTCGGCGTCACCGAAGAGGGTATTGTTGCCGCTTTCGCCGTAAAGCGTGTCTGATCCGCCTACGACATTGTCGTAGAACCCGAGGGCGTCGCCATAAAGCTTATCGCTGCTCGACCCCCCATAGAGGATATCCGACCCACCCACTGCAAAGTTACGCATCTGGTAGCCATCGCCATAAAGGATGTCATCGGAGGTGCCGCCCTTGAGGATGTCATGTCCACCCAGCACATAGGACGTGAGCGTGCGCGCGTCGCCATACAGCACATCCCGCCCGCTATCGCCGTTGAGCGTGTCAGCTCCGCCCTTGGCGCTGTGGCTCAGGGTGTAGGCATCCCCATAAAGGGTATCATCGTGGCTGCCCCCGGACAGGGCGTCCGCGCCGCCTTGAGCGAGGCTGGTCATGGAGTGAGCGTCGCCGAAAAGGCGATCGTTGCCGTTCTCTCCGTAGAGGCTGTCCCTGCCACCAGTGGTCCTTGTCGACATCGAATAGGCATCGCCATAGAGCCTGTCGTCATCATGGCCGGCATAAAGCTTGTCGGATCCGCCACGGGCGTAGCCTGACATGGTCCGGGCATCGCCGTAGAGTGTGTCGTAGCCGGATTCGCCCCAGATCTTGTCGTTTCCTCCGGCAGAGTACTGGCTCATCGTGTAAGAATCGCCGTAGGCGGTGTCGCCATCGAGACCGGCCCAGATCGAGTCGGCTCCGCCGCGGGCTTTGGACTTCAGGGCTCTTGCGTCGCCGTAAAGGAAATCTGCCCCGTTGTAGCTGTGGATTCGGTCACCCGTTGTCGAGCCGGAGATGCGCGTTCCGCTGCTGTCCCCATAGATGCTGTCGGAAACACTGGAGCCTTCGAGGAAGTCATTGCGAAGCGAACCGATTGTGCGTGCCATTGTTATTTTGATTCCGGTTGAAGCTATAACCTTAGGGCACTTATCCTATTTGCAGGTGATAGAGTATCCTTAAAGCGTGGCTGCGTCATAAGGACGTAGTTTTGTAGCGCAGGGCCTCGTCTCCGAACTTGATGTTTGCGGCGATGAGTGTTTACCCAGAAGGCATCATTGCCCCGGAACCGAGAATTCATGAGCCGCTCCTTGCCCTCCCTCGACACGCTCTTCACCTGGATCCGCACCGAGAGCCCGACCCATGACAGGGCCGGGGTGAACCTGATGATGGACCTCGTGGTCGCGCAGATGCAGGACGCGCCCGTAGCCATAGAGCGTGTCCCGGGGGAGCAGGGTCTGGGCGATACGCTCGTCCTGCGCGCGGGGCCGCAGACCACAGAGCCGAGCATTCTGGTCATGTCGCACCTGGACACGGTGCACCCCTTGGGCACCATCGAGCGCGACCTGCCCCTGCGGATCGAGGGTGACCGGCTCTATGGGCCGGGCATCTACGACATGAAGGGCGGCGCCTGGTTCTGCCTTGAGGCCTTCAAGGACGTGGCACGGAAAGGCACTGCCGTGCGCCCCATGGTGTTCCTGGTGACGCCGGATGAGGAGATCGGCTCGCCCACCACCCGGCCGATCATCGAGGCTCTCGGTCGCCGCTCGGCTTATGCCCTGGTCACAGAGCCCGCCCGGGACGGCGGCCAGATCGTCACCGCCCGCAAAGGCGTGGGACGCTTCGACGTGCATGTGGAGGGCCGGCCCGCCCATGCGGGCTCGCGCCACAAGGACGGTCGCAACGCCATCTACGAGGCCGCGCGCCAGATCCTCGCCATCGAGGCCATGACGGATTATGCGCGGGGGATCACCACCACAGTCGGCATGGTGTCCGGCGGCACGGCGATGAACACCATTCCGCAGCATTGCCGCTTCCCCGTGGACCTGCGGGTCGAGACCGTGGCGGACGGGGAGGCCGTAACGGCGGCGATCCTGGGTCTGAAGCCTCAGAATTCCGATTTCAAGGTTACGGTCACGGGGGGCATGAACCGGCCGCCTTACGAGCGGACGGAGGCGACCTCCAGACTGTTCGACCATGCCAAGTCGCTCGCGGCCGAGATCGGATTCGACCTCGTGTCCGCGCCGCGGGTCGGCGGCGGCTCTGACGGCAATTTTACGGCGGCGCTCGACATCCCGACCCTCGACGGCCTCGGTATCGACGGCGACGGGGCGCATACGCTTCAGGAATACGGCCTTATCTCTTCCATCGCACCGCGCCAGAAGCTCATGACGCGCCTTCTGGAAACGCTTCGATGACTATGCTGGCGATCAGTGACCTGCGCGATCGTCCGGATTTTGCGGATACCGTCGCCGATCGGGTCTGGCGCGCGTTCTGGAAGAAGGATGGCCATCCGTTGGAACTGCTCAGCGGCCTCGTGCAGGGGAGTTTTGCGCCTGGCCCCATACCAACAGCGCTGGTGGCGCATGAGGACGGCAGATTCCTGGGTACCGTCTCCATCATCGCTTGGGACGAGGAGACGAGGCCGCAATACACCCCCTGGGTTGCGGCTCTCTGGGTTGAGCCCGAGCAGCGGCGAAAGGGAATCGGAGCGGCACTGGTGGAAAAGGCTGCCTCTTACGGCTTCAGTACGGGAGCGGAGCGGGTATATCTTCTGTCACGTGCCCACCGGCGTGCGTTCTATGAAGGGTTGGGGTGGAGCGTCCTCGAGGCGGATGCGCCGGAGGATGGGATGTTCATTCTTACCATGAGCGCGGACGGCGCGGCCCTGGGATGAGTCCGGCGCCCGAACCTCTCTATCGCCCTAATGTGGGCATTGCGCTCTTCAACCGGGAAGGGCAGGTGCTGATTGCACGGCGCTTGCGCGACGATGGACCGGAGACAATCGCGCCTGGGCATGAGTGGCAGATGCCCCAGGGTGGCGTCGACGAGGGCGAGGAGCTTCTGGCGGCGGCCAAGCGGGAGCTCTGGGAGGAGACAGGTGTCACAAGCCCTGCCCATCTCGGGCAAACGCCCACCTGGGTAACGTACGACTTTCCGCCTTATGAGGGCCCGCCGCACCGGCTGTCCCAATTTCGCGGGCAGCGTCAGCGCTGGTTCGCCTTTCGGTTCGTCGGGGACGAGCGCGAGATCGAGGTGGCCGGAACAAGAGGTGGCGCCGAGCCGGAATTCGGCGAGTGGCGGTGGGAGTGTCTCGAGCGCCTGCCTGAACTGGTGGTTCCCTTCAAGCGTCACGTCTACGAGCAGGTCGCACGCGAATTCCAGCCTTTTGCGGTTACGGCTGCTGATTGAGCAGGGCCACGACCCCATCGATGATGAACTGCACGGCGAGGCCGGCCAGGATCACGCCAAGAAGGCGGGTCAGCACCACGTTTCCGGTAACTCCAAGCCAGCGGGATACCCGGTCCGCGGTGGAGAACACCAAGAAGCAGCTCAGGATTCCGAGCGCAATCAGGATCAGCAGCGAGGCCAGGTAGACAAGGTTGCCGTCGGCGCGGCCCGCCAGCAGGATCACGGCCGTAATGGCGCCGGGGCCCGCCATGAGCGGGATCGCGAGCGGGAAGGCGGCGACGTTGCGGATGTGATCCTCGGTGATCGCGATATCCGCCGTGTGCTGCTTGCGCTCGTTGCGGCGCTCGAACACCATCTCGAAGGCGATCCAGAACAGCAGAAGGCCGCCCGAGATGCGGAAAGCCGGAATGCCCACGCCAAGCAGACGCAGCAGCACCTCGCCGCCAAGGCCGAAGAAGGCCAGAATGCCGAAGGCGATCAGGCTCGCCCGCAGGGCCACCCGGCGTCGCTCCGACGCGTTCATGCCCCGGGTCAGCGACACGAAGATCGGAGCCAGCGCTACCGGATCGAGGGTGACGAGCAGGGTGACGAGGGCGGCTGAAATATAGTCGAGGAGCATCGCTGGACCTTATCCTAAGCTTTGCGTTATGGCGTCGTCGGGTGCGTTTGGCGAGGGGCAGGGCGACGATGTTCACGATTTTGGACCGGATCAGCTGGCCGGGTTCTCCCGACAGGGCCAACGAGGATGCCTTCGGCGCCTCAGGGGCTTGGGCCTGGGTAATCGACACCTCCATCTTCCCCGGCACTCCGGCCATCATGCACGAGAGGAGCGATGCCGCTTGGCTTGCCGGCTTCGCAAGCCGGCGCTTGTCGGATCTCGCGCCGGAAGCTCAGGACGGCTCTGCTTTGATCCGTCATGTGATGGAGGAGGCGCGCACGGCCTTCATGGCTGCGGCACCGAAGGAGCGTCAAGATTTCCTCACTTGGCCGGTCGGGGCCATGACCCTCGTACGCCACAGGGGCGGGAGCCTCGATGTCTGGACCTTTGCCGATACGACCGCCTTTGTCCGAAGGCCTGACGGCTCCGTCCTCACCGTGGGGGAGGCGCCCGGCATGAGGCAGTTCGAGGTTGCGGCCGCCGAAAGGCTCCTCCAGGCAAGTAGGGCAACGCCGGAGACCATCAACCGGACACCCGAGTTCCAGGCTTGGCTCGCCGAGCGCCGCCAGCGGCAGCGGCAGAGCAGAGGGCCCTCCCTGCTCGGTCTCGATCCCAGTGCGGCCGACCGTCTGCGGCACGGGACGGTGCCGTGCGAGGAAGGCTCAACCATCCTCCTGACCAGCGACGGCTTTTCGGCCCTTGTCGACCTCTATGGGGTGATGAATGCGGAAAGCATGATGGCGGCTGCGCTGTCGTCAGGTCTGGAGCCCTTGGCGCAGAAGGCGCGGGAGATCGAAACGCAAATCGATCCGGACGGGAGGCTCTACCCGCGCTTCAAGGTCAGCGACGACGCGACGGCCCTGCTCGTCCGGGTCTAGGCCGCCGGAGCCTCCGGCATGACGTTGCCCTGGTCAGGATCCGGCAACGCCACAGGATGCGCGCCCGCATAGCGCACCAAGGCATCGATCCGCTTCTCGATAGGTGGGTGGGAGGCGTAGAGATCCATGAACCCGGAGCGCGGATTGTCGAGGCAGAGCTCCATGACGCCGGACGGCACGTCATGGAGGTCGGTGTTGCCTTGGATCTTCACGAGAGCCGAGATCATGGCATCCGGATCTTTCGTCAGCTCGACCGCGCCAGCGTCCGCAAGGTATTCGCGTCGGCGGGACAGGGTAAAGCGGATGATGAGCGAGAGCTGCCAGGCGACCGCAATGCAGAGCGCAGCAATGACGATGGCGGCGAGGCGGCCGCCCTTCACCTTTGTTTCCTTATCCTTCTTTCCGGTGTCGTAGCGGCTTGTCTTTCGCTTGGTCGAAAGCGTCCAGAAGCCCCAATAGCCGGAACTGTCACGCAGCCAGCGATAGGCATATTCGCCCAGAAATGAGACGATCCCCACCACCAGGACGGCAATGGTCATGGTCCTGACGTCCTCGTTGCGGATGTGGGTCAGCTCATGAGCGAGCACGGCTTCCAGCTCCCGGTCATCCAGCAGATCGAGCAGGCCGCGGGTCACCGTGATCGTGTACTGATCCGGCCGGATGCCTGACGCAAAGGCATTGAGTGCTTCAGTTTCCAGAACTCTCAGCTTGGGCATGGAGAGGCCCCGGGAGATGCACAGATTCTGGAGCAGGTTGTAGACGCGAGGGGCCTCGGCACGTTCAAGGCTCGCGGAGCCGGTGGTCAGGTTGAGAATAAAGGTATTGAGGCGCAGGCCGCACCAGATCCAGATCCCCGCAAGAGCGGTCACAAGAGGTGAAACCCAGAGGGTGTCCCGAAGGCCTGCTCGAAGCAGGGGTTGGAGCGAAGTCTCGCTGCTCGCAGCCTGCGGGCCGATCTGCCACAAGAGGGCCAGCCCGAAGGTCATGAGGTAGAACATCAGGAAAAGGCCGGCGATCAGGAGCATCGAACGCCGACGATTGGCTTGAATGTGCGTATAGAGGCCGAAAGCGGGAAACACGGGGCAGGTCTTCAGAAAGCAACTTTGGGCGGCGCCTCAAGGGCTTGCCGCTGGATCTCTCCAACGTCGAAGAAGACCTGCTGCCTGAACCCCATCAGCCCTGCAAAAAGCACGGCCGGGAAATGCCCGATGGCAGCGTTGTACTCGCCAACCCCGTTGTTGAAGAAGCGGCGGGCAGCCGCGAGCTTGTCTTCGATGTCTGCCAGATCCGTCTGCAGCTGCTGGAAATTGGCGCTAGCCTTGAGGTCCGGGTAGGCTTCCCCGAGGGCCATGAGCCGCCCCAAGGCCCCGGACAAGGCGCCTTCGCTGGCAGCCTGCTCGCCGGGGGTCTGAGCCTTCAGGGCTGCGTTGCGCGTTTCGACAACCGCCTGGAGCGTCTCGCGCTCATGGGCCACATAGCCCTTTACCGTCTCGATCAGGTTGGGGATCAGGTCGTGACGCTGCTTCAGCTGAACGTCGATATCCGCAAAGGCTTGAGCCACCCGCGTCCGCAGGGTGACGAGGCTGTTATAGGTGGATATTCCATAGAGCACGAAGAGGGCGACGATTCCCCAGACCACCCAATCCATGTTCTTTTTCCTTTAGCGGCGACAGAAATTGCCATGCCACGAGCCTTACCTTTCGGCAAGCTGGGTTATCTCAGCCGTGAACTATAAACCTAGGCTTAAGCCATGCGTCAGTATGTGTCCCTTCAGGGTGGTCGTGGGCTTTGGAAAACCCCCGAAATACCTTGAAAAAAGGCTTGCAATCGCCCATCTAAAGACTTGATTTCAATTGGATTCGCGGGGCTGCCGAACGACTTGACGAAGCGGCATCGAAAGCCGCCTCTCGCGAAAGGGCAGACCGTTTTAAGAAAGACCAACCTTGACCGATCCGAACGATATCCGCTCCGGCGGCCCCGGCGGGGACCAGCCGGCCAGCGACATCAAGTTGATTTCCATCGTCGACGAGATGAAGCGCTCCTATCTCGATTACGCCATGAGCGTGATCGTGAGCCGCGCTCTGCCCGATGCGCGCGACGGCCTCAAGCCCGTGCACCGGCGCATCCTCTACTCGATGCACGAGAACGGCTATACGCCCGACAAGAAGTACGTGAAGTCCGCCCGCATCGTCGGCGACGTGATGGGTCAGTACCACCCGCATGGCGACAGCGCGATCTACGACGCCTTGGTGCGCATGGCGCAGGACTTCTCTCTGCGGCTGATGCTCGTGGACGGGCAGGGCAACTTCGGCTCCGTGGACGGCGATCCGCCGGCGGCCATGCGCTACACCGAGTCCCGTCTTGCCAAGGCGGCGATGCCGCTTCTCGACGACATCGACAAGGACACGGTCGATTTCACGCCCAACTACGACGAGTCGAAATACGAGCCTGCGGTCCTGCCCGCGCGCTTCCCGAATCTGCTCGTCAACGGCGCCGGCGGCATCGCGGTCGGCATGGCCACCAACATGCCTCCCCATAACCTGGGCGAGGTCATCGACGGCTGCCTGGCGCTCATCGACAACCCTGCCATCTCGGCCGAGGAGCTGATCGAGATCATCCCCGGCCCGGACTTTCCGACCGGCGCCCTGATCCTCGGCCGCTCCGGCGCGCGCTCGGCCTACACCACGGGCCGCGGCTCCATCATCATGCGGGCCAAGTCGGAGATCGAGGAGGTTCGCAAGGACCGCGAGGCGATCATCTTCACCGAGATTCCCTATCAGGTGAACAAGGCCTCGCTGATCGAGAAGATTGCCGAGCTGGTGCGCGAGAAGAAGATCGAGGGCATCGCGGATCTTCGCGACGAGTCCGACCGCGACGGCATGCGCATCGTGGTCGAGATCAAGCGCGACGCCATGGCGGACGTGGTGCTCAATCAGCTCTACCGCTACACCCCGCTCCAGACGAGCTTCGGCGCCAACATGGTGGCGCTCAACGGCGGCCGTCCCGAGCTGATGAACCTGAAGGACCTGATCCGCGCCTTCGTCGACTTCCGTGAGGAGGTCGTCTCCCGCCGGACCAAGTACCTGCTGAACAAGGCGCGCGAGCGCGCCCACGTATTGTGCGGCTTGGCGATTGCTGTCGCCAACATCGACGAGGTGATCCGCCTCATCCGCACGGCGCCCGATCCGAACGCCGCCCGCGAGTCCCTCATGGGCCGCGACTGGCCGGCTCATGACATCGCGCCGCTGATTGCCCTCGTGGACGATCCGCGCCACAAGATCAACGAGGACGGCACCTACCGTCTCTCCGAGACCCAGGCCCGCGCCATCCTCGACCTGCGCCTGCAGCGCCTCACGGCTCTCGGCCGGGACGAGATCGGCGACGAGCTGTCGAAGCTTGCGGCCGAGATCTCGGACTATCTCGAGATCCTGCGCTCCCGTGTTCGCATCATGGGCATCATCAGGGACGAGCTGACCGAGGTTCGCCAAACCTTTGCGACCCCCCGCAAGACCCAGATCGTGGACTGGGATTCGGACCTGGACGACGAGGATCTCATCGCCCGCGAGGACATGGTCGTGACCGTGTCGCACGCCGGCTATATCAAGCGCGTGCCGCTCTCGACCTACCGGGCGCAGCGCCGCGGGGGCAAGGGCCGCTCCGCCATGACGACACGGGACGAGGATTTCGTCACCCGCCTGTTCGTGGCGAACACCCACACGCCGGTGATCTTCTTCTCGTCCGAGGGCCAAGCCTACAAGGAGAAGGTGTGGCGCCTGCCGCTGGCTGCTCCCAACGCCAAGGGCAAGGCCCTGGTGAACATGCTGCCCATCAAGCAGGGCGAGCGCATCACCACGATCATGCCGCTGCCTGAGGACGAGGCGTCCTGGGACAAGCTGGACGTGATGTTCGCCACCTCCCGCGGCACGGTTCGCCGCAACAAGCTTTCGGACTTCGTCCAGGTCAATCGCGGCGGCAAGATCGCCATGAAGCTGGGTGAGGGCGAGCACATCGTCGACGTGCAGATCTGCTCGGAAAACGACGACGTGCTGCTCACCACGGCCAAGGGACAGTGCATCCGCTTCCCGGTCACGGACGTGCGCGTCTTCAAGGGGCGCGACTCCATGGGCGTGCGCGGCATCAACCTGGCCGAGGGCGACGACATCATCTCGATGGCGATCCTGCGCCACGTGGAAGCGACCGGCGAAGAGCGGGCGGCCTATCTCAAGATGCGCCGCGCCGTCACCGGCGAGCAGATGGGCTCGGACGCCGATGCCGCGGACGATGCGGAGGAGGCAAGCGCCGATGCCACGCTCTCCCAGGAGCGCTACGCGGAGATGAGCGCGCAGGAACAGTGCATCCTGACGCTCTCCGAAAAGGGCTACGGCAAGCGCACGCTTTCCTACGAGTACCGCATCACCGGACGCGGCGGCAAAGGTATCACGGCCATGGCGGTGAACAGCCGCAACGGCAAGCTGGTGGCCTCGTTCCCGGTCGAGGCTTCGGACCAGATCATGCTCGTCACCGATGGCGGCCAGCTGATCCGCGTACCGGTGGAAGGCATCCGCGTCGTGGGCCGCAACTCGCAAGGCGTCACCATCTTCTCCACCCGAGACAAGGAGAAGGTGGTCTCGGTGGAACACATCGAGGGTGAAGACGGCGAAGAGGTCGAGGGCGTGGATGACGCTGCGACCGAGGGCGGTGAGGCTGCGGAAGAATAATCTCCTCCCGTTTCCCAGTTGAGAATAATGGCCGGGTTTGTCCCGGCCATTTTCATAGAGTAGGTAAGATCAATACAGCGAGTCTCTTCGTATGGCTTTGATTTGCCAGTGTCGTTCCCGGGCGGCCAAAGGCCAACCTGCAATCCATGAAAAGTTGGTTCTGGCCAGAATTGAAACCTTGTTATGCCAGATTATGGATTGCCGAGCGGCCTCTCAGACGGGGTTCCGCTGCGCAGCCGCGGAATGACAGCCAGAGCGCAAGATGGGTTTGCGGAACTCAGCCGAGACTCGCGAGCGCTGCCGGGCTTAGAACCGCAACAGCCGTGATGGCGACGATGAAGAGACGGAAGATCATAGCTTTCTCCTGACCTAAGGTTAGCCATATCTCTCACCTCCATGCCATGCCTGCCGTGCGCCAACGCACGGCTTGCTCAGCGGCGCCAATCCCGCTACGCCTTAGCCTTATGACACGCACCGCCCTCTATACCGGCACCTTTGACCCCGTCACCAACGGCCATCTGGACGTTCTGCGCCAGGCCTGCAGCGTAGCCGACAGGATTGTGGTGGCCATCGGCGTTCACTCCTCCAAGGCGCCGATCTTTTCCGCCGAGGAGCGGGCCGACATGCTCCGCGCCGCCTGCGGACCTATCCTGCAGGAAAAGGGTGTGGCGCTCGAGGTGGCGACCTTCAAGGATTTGGCGGTCGAGGCGGCCCGCCGCCATGGGGCAAGCCTTATCGTGCGTGGCCTGCGTGACGGATCGGATTTCGATTACGAGATCCAGATGGCCTCCATGAACGCCGCCATTGCACCGGAGGTCCAGACCCTCTTCTTCCCAGCTTCTCCTCCCGTTCGCCCGATTACCGCCACGCTTGTGCGGCAGATCGCCGGCATGGGCGGCGATGTCTCGGCCTTCGTGCCGGGTCTTGTCGCCGAGCGCTTGCAGGCCAAATTCAAGCGGCCATAAAGTTTCACGTTCTCGAAAGGAGACCTACACCCATGAAGCGTTTGCTCGCAGCCGGAGCGCTTGTGCTCGCCGGCCTCGTTCCGGCAACTGCCCAACAGGCTAACGATCCGCAGAACACCGTCCTCCTGGACACCAAGGACGGCCGCATCACCATCCGCCTGCGCCCGGACCTGGCTCCCAAGCACGTGGAGCAGATCAAGACGCTCACGAAGCAGGGCTTCTATAATGGCGTCGTCTTCCACCGGGTGATCGATGGCTTCATGGCCCAGGCCGGCGATCCCACCGGCACCGGCACCGGCAAGTCCAGCCTGCCCAACATTCCGGCCGAGTTCACCAAGACCCAGTACAAGCGCGGCTCCGTCGGCATGGCGCGCTCCCAGAGCCCCGATTCCGCCAACAGCCAGTTCTTCATCTGCTACGAGGGCTGCGGCCCGTTGACTGGCCAGTACACCATCTTCGGTGAGGTCGTGTCCGGCATGGATGTGGTCGACAAGATCAAGAAGGGGGATGCCGCCGCCAATGGCATGGTGTCGAACCCCGACAAGATCGTGAAGATGCAGCTCGCGGCCGACGCTAAGTAATGCGGCTTGGCCACATAGCGGGAGCGCGGCGCTGTACTGCCGTGCTTCTTCTTGCGGCAACCCTGGCTTCACCGGTTGCTGCTCAGGGCTTGCCGCATTTCGACGATCCGGACGAGCGGCAGCGCCAGTTCGAGCGGCCTCCGCCGCTGCCTGAGGGCCTCCGAGGGACCGTGCGGCCGCGGGCCGATGCACCTCAGGTCGAGCGGATCGACCGCATCGCCCAGATTTTTCAGGCGATCCAAGCCTGCTGGCGTCCTCCTGCGGGCAGCGGCTTTTCGGGCCAGGAGATCACCCTGCGCATCAGCTTCAAACGCAGTGGCGAGGTTCTGGGCCAGCCTCGCATCACCTATTACAAGGCCGGCACCGAGGCCGACCAGCGCGAGCCTTTCACCCGCGCTGTTCGCGAGGCCTTCGAGCGCTGCACACCGCTTCCCTTTACGGAAAGCTTCGGACGTGCCATTGCCGGGCGTATCTTCGCCTTTCGTTTTGTCGATGCCCGGCCTATGTGAGCGGGCAGGCGGCCGATTCCAACCGAACAGAGCCAATACAGGAGACTTCGATGGCAGATCCGGAAAACACCCTCATCCTGGAAACCACCAAGGGCCGCGTGGTCATCGAGCTGCGCCCCGATCTCGCGCCGGGTCACGTGGAGCGGATCAAGACCCTGGCCCGCAAGGGATTTTATGACGGCGTTGTCTTTCACCGGGTGATCGACGGCTTCATGGCCCAGACCGGCGACCCGACCGGGACCGGCACAGGCGGCTCCGACCTGCCGGACCTCAGGGCCGAGTTCAACGCTGAGCCGCATGTGCGCGGCACCTGCTCCATGGCGCGCACGAATGCGCCGCATTCCGCCAACTCGCAGTTCTTCATCTGCTTCGACGATGCCCGCTTCCTCGACAAGCAGTACACCGTGTGGGGCAAAGTGACCGAAGGCATGGAGAACGTGGACAAGATCAAGCGCGGCGAGCCCGTGCGCGATCCCGACAGCATTGTCTCCATGAAGGTCGCGGCGGACGCGGCCTGATCAGCCGCCTGTCTTCGAAGGGTCCGATAGCCGGCCTTACTTGAGGCCGGCTATTGCGTTTCTAGCGGATTGTAGACGCTTGAGTTCCCGGTCTTCCTGGAGGCGTGCCTTATGCTGCTGCATCCCCTGAACCCCGCGAACGCCATGAATGCTCAACAGGAGCATTAGAAGCCAGGCGGCAAATGCTACGGTGGAGTCATCACGCAGGGCAAAAACGGCGTCGTACGTGCGCAGGATGAGTCCGAAGGCTGCGGCCCCAAGGCTGTGCTTGCGCCACAGGCGCAGGGCCGAGACGACAAAGACCATCGCGAACATCATCGTGATGATGAAGACGATCACACGCTGGTCCACCGTAGCATTGACGCCGCCGATGCTCCATTCCGGAAAGAATTGTTTGAAAGCCTTGTACATCATGGCCAGACCAATGATAGCCAAGCTTATGGTCCCGTACAGAATGGCAATCTTGCGGCCTTTCTCCGTACCGGTGTCCGGACAGAGGATGTTCAGCAGCATAATCGCCTCCTTCAAGATTTTCCTAAGCTACAAAACGCTATAGCATTATAAGGTTCCCGCTGGGGTCCGGCAGCTCTCTCCTGCTGTTGACCTTGTGCCATTCGGACCCGTAAACCGTCTCCGGAGTGGAGAGATCATGCGCGTCGACTTGTTCGATTTCGATCTGCCTGAAACCAGCATCGCGCTCCGCCCGGTGGAGCCGCGGGATGGCGCGCGCATGCTCGTGGTCAGGCCTGAAGATAGGCTTGAGGACCACACCGTTAGCGACCTGCCCGACCTGCTGCAGCCAGGCGATGTGCTGGTGCTCAACGACACCAAAGTGATTCCATCCCGGCTCTTCGGCCTTCGCGTGCGGGAGGAGACGGCCGCTCGCGTCGAGATCATGCTCCACAAGCGGGAGGGCGCTGACCGCTGGCGCGCCTTCGCCCGGCCGGCCAAGAAGCTCAATGTGGGCGACCGTATCCGCTTCGGCGAAGCTGCCGAGAGCACCGCCTGCGAGCTCGTGCGGCTCGATGCCGAGGTGGAGGAAAAAGGCGAGGGGGGCGACGTGGCCCTGCGCTTCTCCTTTGCCGGTGCATATCTCGATGAGGCTATCGCTCGCCTCGGGGAGCTGCCCCTGCCGCCCTACATCGCGGGCAAGCGCCCAACTGACGATAAGGACCGGTCCGATTACCAGACCGTTTACGCCAAGGACGAGGGTGCCGTCGCTGCACCCACGGCCGGCCTACACTTCACGGACGACCTGTTTCGGCGCCTTGACGAGCGCGGCATCACCCGTCAGTTCGTCACCCTCCATGTGGGCGCGGGCACGTTCCTGCCCGTGAAGGCGGAGGATACCGCCGAGCACCGGATGCATGCGGAATGGGGCTCCGTCTCCGAGGAGACCGCGCGGGCGCTTAACGAAGCGCGGGCCAGGGGAGGGCGCATCGTCGCCGTGGGCACCACGTCGCTCCGGCTCCTGGAGAGCGCCGCTCAGGATGATGGCTCCATCGTGCCGTTTTCCGGCGACACCGCCATCTTCATCACCCCCGGCTACCGCTTCAAGGCGGTGGACGTGCTGATGACCAATTTCCACCTGCCACGCTCGACCCTGTTCATGCTGGTGTCTGCCTTTTCAGGGCTGGATTGCATGAGGGCGGCCTATGCCCACGCTATTGAAACAGGCTATCGCTTCTACTCCTATGGCGATGCGAGTTTGCTGTTTCGGCGTTGATGATCCATCACAGTACGTTCCCGCCCGTGACCGGCGGTTTGAAACACCTCGCGAGGTTTGTATGACCACCGACAACTTCACCTTTACGGTCAACAAAACCGACGGGGCGGCCCGCACCGGTGAGATCCGAATGCCCCGCGGCGTCATCCGCACGCCTGCCTTCATGCCTGTCGGCACGGCCGCCACCGTGAAGGCCATGTACCCTGATCAGGTAAAGGCGCTCGGAGCGGACGTGGTTCTCGGCAATACCTATCACCTCATGCTCCGCCCCGGCGCGGAACGGGTGGCCCGGCTCGGCGGGCTGCATCATTTCATGAACTGGCCCTACCCGATCCTCACCGATTCCGGCGGTTTCCAGGTCATGTCCCTGTCGGCCCTGCGCAAGATCGACGAGACGGGCGTCACGTTCCAGTCCCATATCGACGGATCAACCCACGTCCTTACGCCGGAGCGCTCCATCGAAATTCAAGGCCTGCTCGGATCCGACATCCAGATGCAGCTCGACGAATGCGTGAAGCTCCCATGCCCGGACGATGTGGCCGAGAAGGCCATGCGTCTATCCTTGCGCTGGGCCGAGCGCTGCCGGGTTGCCTTCGGCGAGCAGCTGGGCAAGGCCATGTTCGGCATCGTCCAGGGCGGCGCGGTCGAGCGGCTGCGCATCGAGAGCGCCAGGGAGCTCGCTGCTCTGGATTTGAAGGGATACGCCATCGGCGGCCTCGCCGTGGGTGAGCCGCAGGAGGTGATGCTGCGCATGATCGAGACGGTCGAGCCGCATATGCCCAAGGAAAAACCCCGCTATCTCATGGGCGTCGGCACACCGGACGACATCGTCGAGGCAGTGCGCCGGGGCGTCGACATGTTCGATTGCGTCATGCCGACCCGTGCCGGACGCCACGGGCAGGTCTTCACCCGCCATGGCCGCATGAACCTCCGCAATGCACGCTTCGCGGAAGATAAGAGCCCCCTTGACCCTGAGTCGAAGTGCACGGCCTCCAATACCTATTCCCGAGCCTATCTTCACCATCTCGTTCGCTCCAACGAGATTTTGGGGATGATGCTGCTCACTTGGAATAACCTTGCCTATTATCAGGAACTTACGGCCGGCCTGCGAAAGGCTATCGCCGATAGCCGGCTTGAGGATTATATCGGCGAGGTCAAAGAGGGGTGGGCCAAAGGCGAGCGGGACAGCAAGGCCGAGCAGGGCCAGCATGCCAACAACATAGCCATGGTGGAGGAAGGCTGAGCCTCCTGGTTTCAAGCCTCCGATCCGCAGGGGTAATATCCTGAAAACAGCCTGCTTGGCTTTGGAAATGAGGATTCAGGCCTCCAAGTGGGGCTTTTCGATTGACCCAAGGCTCAAGAGCCCCTATCTCGGGCTCACCCCTGGGAGCGCGTAGCTCAGCCGGTAGAGCATCTGACTTTTAATCAGAGGGTCCTGGGTTCGAGTCCCAGCGCGCTCACCACCCTAAACCCTTAACCGGCAAGGGTTCTAACAATTTCTTGCGTCTGCAGCCCTGCAGCTATTTTTATCCCGGGTAACGGCACGGGTAACAGCAGACGAACTCCGAGCAGTCTGCGCCAGCCCTGCCTCACTTCGCGCTGGACATCAAAACGTCCGCAAATGCGCGACGAGCGGACACTCATAAGGCCACGCTTAAAGGCAGTTCGTGACCCGTTCCGGACCTTCGGCACGCTGGCCATTGGGCATGCGAGCGACAGAGGCGGTCAGGAAGCGCCATCATCATCCGCTTCTTGCCTTCTGATTGAGCTTGTTGACAACGCATCTTCGGATCACATCTATTGAGCCCATGGGGGCTGCGATCCCCTCACGAGGCGCCATGCCCAAGTATCGCGTCCAGCTCTCCTTCAGCAAGGACGCGTCTTCATGCCGTCAATCAACGCCATCTCCGCTGACAAGCTCGCCCGCCTGGTCGGCACGCCCAAGTGCCCGGTCCTCATCGATGTCCAGACCGATGACGACTTCGCCACTGACCCGCGCCTGGTCCCGGGAGCCGTCCGCCGCCCTTGGTCCCTCGTCTCCCAGTGGGCTCATGAGTTCACGGGCCGCTCCGTCATTGTCATCTGCCAGAAGGGTCTCAAGATCAGCCAGGGCGTGGCCGCCTGGCTTCGGCACGAGGGTGTTCCTGCGGACTCTCTCGAGGGTGGCGCGTTGGCGTGGGCGCGGGCGGGTCTGCCCATGGTGCCGGAGGCCGTGCTGCCTCCCCGGGATGCCCAGGGCCGCACCGTCTGGGTAACCCGCGCCCGTCCCAAGGTCGACCGCATCGCCTGTCCCTGGCTCATCCGCCGCTTCGTTGACCCGCAGGCCGTCTTCCTGTTCGTGGTCGCATCGGAAGTCCCCGCCGTCGCGCAGCGCTTCGGGGCAGCCCCGTTCGACATTGAAGGCGAGGACTTGTTCTGGAGCCATCGCGGCGAGAAGTGCACATTCGACACCATGGTCGAGGAGTTCGGCCTCGCGACGGAGCCTCTGCTGCGCCTCGCCACCATCGTGCGCGGTGCCGACACAGCCCGTCCCGATCTGGCGCCCGAGGCACCAGGCCTGCTCGCCGCCTCGCTCGGGCTCTCGCGCATGTATGCCGACGACCTCGAGCAGCTCGAGGCCGGGATGGCGCTCTACGACGCCTTCTACCGTTGGTGCCGGGATGCCACCGACGAAATCCACAACTGGCCCATGAGAAAGCCGGGTGTTTGACATGACGGACACAACGACCATCACGAAGGTGCGCGCAGGCGCTGGGGAAGCATCCCATGGCGTCAGCCTCGGCGAGGCCTTCCGCGTCTGGGCCCGCGTCGCCGCCCTCAGCTTCGGCGGCCCTGCCGGCCAGATCGCGGTCATGCACCGCATCATCGTCGAGGAGAAGCGATGGATCGGCGAGAACCGCTTCCTGCATGCCCTGAACTACTGCATGCTCCTGCCGGGTCCTGAGGCGCAGCAACTCGCCACCTACATCGGCTGGCTCATGCACCGCACGCTCGGCGGTGTCATTGCCGGGGTGCTGTTCGTGCTACCGGGTGTGATCTCGATTATGGCGCTCAGCATCATCTACGCCCTGTTCGGCAAGGTTGGCATCGTCTCGGCCCTGTTCTTCGGCCTCAAGGCCGCGGTGCTTGCTGTCGTGCTGCAAGCGGTGGTGCGCATCGGGGGCAAGGCGCTCAAGAACCGAATTATGATCGGCCTCGCGGCCGCCGCCTTCATCGCGATCTTCTTCTTCGGGGTGCCGTTCCCGATCATCGTGCTCACCGCCGGAGTCATCGGGTTCTTCGGCGGACGCGCGGGTGTTCCGGCCTTCCAGGTGGGAGGCGGGCACGGTGCCGCCAAGGACGGCAAGCAGGTTGCTGATGCCGAGGCCTTGCTGGGCGAGGACCTGCCCGAGCATGCCCGCCCGACTGTGGCTCGGGCTCTGTGGGTATCGGCGATCAGTCTCGCGCTGTGGCTCGTGCCTGTCGCCCTCCTGCTGATGACGCTCGGGCCCGACAACGTGTTCAGCCGGATCGCCACCTTCTTCTCCACCATGGCGGTCGTGACCTTCGGCGGCGCGTACGCGGTCTTGGCCTACGTGGCCCAGCAGGCGGTCGAGAGCTACGGCTGGCTCCAGCCCGGCGAGATGCTCGACGGGCTCGGCATGGCCGAGACCACGCCAGGACCGCTGATCATGGTCCTCCAATTCGTGGGATTCATGGGCGCGTTCCGCGACCCCGGCGCGCTGTCTCCCCTGATGGCGGGCGTGCTCGGAGGCCTGCTCGCCACCTGGGTCACCTTCGTGCCCTGCTTCCTGTTCATCTTCCTGGGTGCGCCGTTCATCGAGGCGCTGCGCGGCAACCGAGCCCTGCACGGGGCGCTATCGGCGATCACGGCAGCCGTGGTCGGCGTGGTGCTGAACCTCGCGATCTGGTTCGCGATCCATACGGTGTTCCGTGAGACATGGGCCGTGCGGAGTTTCGGCCTGTCCTTCGACGCCCCCGTGCTCGCGAGCGTCGACGTCTGGGCGCTGCTGCTGTCGGCGGCGGCGGTGATCGCCATGTTCCGGTTCAAGGTCGGCATGATCCCGACGCTCGCCGCCTGCTCTGCCATCGGGGTCGTCCTGTACCTCGTGGGAGCGATCTCCTGATGTGAGGGAGAGGGCAGTTGCTCCAGGGTCAAAGTGCGACAGGAACAATCGAGGAGATACAGGCCAAAAGCCTGCGGCCCGACATCAGTCTCGTCCTCGTGGCCCGGTCGCTGCGGGCCTTCGGCGATGGCTACGTGGCGATCCTGCTGCCGGTGCATCTGTCTCGGCTGGGCTACGACGCCTTCGGTGTCGGTTTCATCGCAACCGCGTCATTGCTGAGTTCCGCCCTGCTGACGCTCGCGCTCGGGCTCGTTGCTTATCGGATCCCGCGGCGCCGAGCCCTGCTGGCCGCAGCCCTTCTCATGCTGGCAACCAGATTGGGCTTTGCCGGGATCGACGGCTTCTGGCCGCTGCTGGTGATCGCCTTCGTCGGAACCCTCAATCCATCCGGTGGCGACGTCAGCGTCTTTTTGCCCCTCGAACACACAGTCCTCTCCCATGTCGTCGCGGACCAGGACCGGACGGCGGCATTCGCCCGCTACAGTTTCGTCGGCGCCTTCTTCGGTGCTCTCGGAGCTCTCTCCGTCGGCGTGGTCGATTGGCTTGCCCAGTCGTCGCACCGTCGGTTACGGTGACTGCCTTGTTCGGACTTTACGCAGCCATCGGGCTGCTCACGTTCCTGCTCTACCGGCGGCTGTCGCCGCAGGTCGAGGCCAGCACCGACAACCCACCGGTACCACTTGGTCCCTCGCGCGGGATCGTCTACCGCTTGGCGGCCCTGTTCTCGGTCGACGCCTTCGGTGGTGGGCTCGTCATCAATGCCCTGCTGGCGCTCTGGCTCAGCGAGAGGTTCGGTATCAGCATCGCCACCATCGGCGCGATCTTCTTCGTCACCAGCCTGTGCTCGGCGGTTTCTTATTTTGCGGCGGTGCCGTTGGCGCGACGGTTCGGCTTGATCAACACCATGGTGTTCACGCACCTGCCGTCGAGCGTCTTCCTGATCCTGACCGCCTTCGCACCGACCATCTGGATAGCGTTCGGGCTCCTGATCCTGCGGAGCCTGCTGTCGCAGATGGACGTGCCAACGCGGTCCTCCTACGTCATGGCGGTGGTCACGCCAGAAGAGAGGCCCGCCGCCGCGAGTGTGACGGCGGTGCCGCGGAGCCTCGCGTCGGCGCTCGCCCCGCTGCTGTCCGGATGGCTGCTGACCGTGTCGCCGTTCGGCTGGCCGCTCGTCCTCGCTGGTACCCTGAAGGCCGCCTACGACCTCACGCTGCTGCGGCGGTTCTCAAGCATCAAGCCGCCGGAGGAGCGCTGATGCGGTTCAGGTCCAGCGGGATAGGAAAAGGCGGGGGAGCAGCATAGGAGAGCCAATGGGCCCCTCATTGAAATGGTTGCTCGCGATGGCCGCTCTGTCTCGGAACGTCTCGTAATGGCACGGGGCTGACCTTAGCCGTACTTCCGTCTAGCTAGGATGAGCGGACCTTCCCACGGAAATCCGCTTCTACTCAGTTTGACCCAGATCAGACCTTCCGACCTCCGAAAGTACCACAAGGATACAAAGAGCCGAGCCTCCAGATGGATCGACGCACCAGAGTTGATCCCGCACATTGCAAGGAGCCAGCAGCATACCAAAAGGACCTTTCTCTGCTATTTCCTTCCTTCCGGAGAACCTTTCTGAGCGTCAAAGCCTTAAGCGTGGGGATAGCTATGGAGACGGTTGTCACACGGACGCTCGTGAACATCGCAGGCATGCTTGCCCTCGTTCTCTTGGTTGTTCTGATGGGACGTTTGCTATGAGCCATAGCTCTCGTCACGTTCCTTGGTGCCGTTAATCACCCTTGTTCAACGGGAATTCAGCTCTCATCATGCTTGCACTCGTCCTATGGCTCGCCGTCATCCCAGTCGGAATTGCGGTCATGCAATGGGGGCGTCGTCCGCTGCCGATCTTCTGGAGCGCATACGCGACCGCTTTGCTTTGCCCGCGACAGCAGGCGGCGCGCTGATGGGCCTTGCCACCGCGTCTCCCGAAACAGCTGTCAACGTTGCGAGCGTGGCATTCGGCTGGCCTGACCTAGGTCTTGGCGCAGCTCTTGGGTCCAATGTACCTGCTTTGCCCCTTGTTTTCGGTCTCGCATATCTTGGAGGCCGCTATGCCGACCGGGGGGCGAACAGACCATCCACCATCAGCGAGGACGGAACACCGACCGTCAAGCCTCAAGCAGTGCCGGTCCAGGTTCTCCCGTATCTCGGCATTGTTCTGCTTCTTGCCTTGCTGACTTTGCCCCCGGCTTGGGCTGGCCTCCAGCCAATCGACGGCGTTATCCTGTTCCTCGCATGGGTGGCCTTCTTTGACCGTGCCGTCTGGCGCAAGCCCTGGCGACAACAGGAGCGCTCCTCGGCTCCGCTTGTGGCCAGAAAGGCCGTTCTGCTTGGGCTTCCTGCCGTCGCTTTGGGTGCGCTCGCCAGCGTATATGCCGCGCAGAAGGCTGGCAGTGCACTTGGCTGGTCCGATCTGGTGGTGGGGTTGTTTGCCATCGGGTTTCTCTGCGCGCTGCCGGAGTCCTACTCCGCTTTTCGGTTCGCTCGAGACGGCAAGCCGACTTTGGCGGTTTCGGGTGCCACCGCAGATGGGATCGTGTCCTTGAGTATCGCGCTGCTTCCCGCGGCGTTTATCGGAGCAACGGTCGGCAACTATGCGGTTTACGTCGTCAATGTTGGGTTCCTCATCGTCGTTCTGAGCCTCTACGCGATCTTCAACCACAAACGACGCGGACAGGAGCTCGGGCCGAGGTTCGTTGCTTTGTTTCTGGGGCTCTATGGAGGGTACATCGCCCTTATGGTGTGGGTGTTATTGGCATAGGTCGCCAGGTCTTGACCTGCTTCCCCTGCCTAAACTCCCGTACCATTGAACAACGCTGTTACTGATGATCTTTGGGCGAAGGATCCTTCGCCCAGAGATGTGCTTGTGATGAAACTGGTCCTAGAGACGGATCAGTCGATCTGAACCCCGGCCTCCTTCACCACCGGGGTCCACTTGGCGATCTCGGTTTTGACGTGCTCGCCCAGAGCCTCCGGCGTTGAGCCGACTACCGTGGCGCTGAAGGTCTTGAGCCGCTCCTGCACAGCCGGGTCCTTGACGGCCTTGAGCGCCTCCGCGTTCAGACGGTCCACCACTGCCTTGGGAGTGTTCGGCGGGGCAAACAGAGCATTCCAGGTGTAGGTCTCATACCCGGCCAGGCCACCCTCGGCGATGGTTGGCATGTCTGGAAAGGACGGCGCCCGCTCCTTTGTGGTTACGGCAATGCCGCGCAGCGTACCGGCCCGGATGAACTCGGAGGCTGAGGGCAGGTTGTCGAACATGATCGGCACTTGATTGGCCACGACATCGTTCAGGGCCGGTCCGGAGCCGCGATACGCGATGTGCTGCATTGTGACCTTCGCCATGCTCTTGAACAGTTCGCCCGATAGGTGAAGCGGCGTACCGACGCCTGACGAGGCGTAGTTGTACTTGGACGGATCAGCTTTCAGCAGCGCGATCAGCTCCGGCACTGTCTTGGCTGGCAGGCTGGGGTGGACCACCAGCACGTTGGGCACGATGACCAGCAGTGACACCGGAGTGAAGTCCGTCACTGCATCGTAGGGTTTACGCTTGAGCATGAGGGGGTTGAGCGCGTGCGTGGCAACGGTGCCCATCAGAATGGAGTAGCCGTCAGGCTCCGCCTTGGCGACGCGGGCCGCACCGGTGCTACCGCCGGCGCCAGCGACGTTCTCCACGATCACCTGCTGCCCTAAGCCCTCAGACATCTTCTGGGCGATGATGCGCGCGACCACGTCGGTCGAGCCGCCGGCGGCAAACGGCACCACCATAGTGATTGGACGGGTGGGAAATGTCTGAGCGGCGCCGGGTGCAAGGCTCAGAGCGGTCCCAGCCAGCAGTGCGCCGGCGGCGAGGAGAGCTTGGCGTCGGGTTGTTCTGATCACGGTCATGTCTCCAGGATTGGATGGTCAGCGGCAGGAATACAGCCCCTTGGCAGTCTCACATAGCCAACACATGATCCATGTCCATGATCCAGACGCCGGCCGGGTGGCGAGACTGGCTTCGCCGGCGGTCACGAAGGCGTCGCGCCAGGTGCTCAGCGTTGCAGCCGTCACGCCCAGGGAGCGCGAGACCGTGTCGAGATCCTCACCCCGCAACAGGCGCAGAACCGCCTCGCGTTTGCGCTGGCGCGACATGCGCCCACCGCGGCCCGGACCCGCTGCATCCTTCATCGTCTCTGTCATCGTCATCACCCTTCTGCGGATCTCGTCCACTTACAGGGTGTCTCAGGAAACTGTAGGGCAGAGGAAACGGAAGATCGTGGATGGATCAACGGCGATACCGCGCTCGGACATCATCTCGGCGAGATCGCGGTAGCTGATGCCGTACTTGCAGTACCAGCGCACACATATCAGGATGATCTCAACCGGGAAGCGACGGCGCTTGAACAGATACACGGGAGCGGATCCTTGATGAACCGCTCCTCGCTATACGGCCGAGGTTCATGCAACGGTGCCAGTGGCTGCACCGGCTGATGTTTCGTCGGCACCGGCGTTCTGAAGCGCGGAAAAAGTTTGGATTCCAAGCTGATCTAGTGGAGCAATGACAAGGTCTGTCCCATCATTTTCTTTCGGTTCTACCCGTTCGAAGTTTCCGCACGTCTATGATGCTCAGTTAATCTTAATATCGGCGAAAGGATTAATCCGGCGCAAGCATAAAGTGTCGGAACTGTCACATACGAGGCAACGTCAGATGCCAGACAAGCGACAACAGCCGCAGCAATCGGACTGTTTTTTATTCCGGCGTGAAGATCTCAGGGTTCTGACCTGACACACGTTCTAACTCCTCTATGACAGCTTCCAAATGGGTCTTCATAGCGCGCCGTGCTGCCTCAGCGTCACGAGCTTCAAGGGAATGGAGCACCTCGCGATGTTCAATAAGGGTAGCCATGTGCCGACGCGGCGAAGAGAGAAGGCGACGAGCTCGATCAACGTTAGCACGTGACACCGCGATCATCGCTGCAATCCGCGGAAGCTCCAGCGACTCTACCAGAGTGTTATGAAACACTACATCAAGGCTGTGAAACTCCGATGGATCCTTTCGCGCAACAGCGTGCTCTTGAGCCTGCAGATTATCCCGGAGCACGTCCAACGTAGATGGCGATAGGCGCTGAGCGGCTGTCGCAGCCACCAGCTCCTCTAAAGCTTGGCGGATCAACATGAACTCCTTAATTACGGGCAGACGTATTCGGGTTACGTGGGTGCCGCGTTGTGGCAGAACCTCAACGAGGCCTTCTACGGCTAAGCGCGCTAGCGCCTCCGAAACAGGAAACATCGATACGCCAAGTCTAGCACAGACGGCTCTTTTGTCGATAAATTCGCCCGGAGCGAAGTCCAAGGAAAGAACTGCAGTTCGCAGTGACTGCTCCACCTGTTCCAAAGTACTTCCACGGGGTCGATGCTCAAGACGAGCAAGGAACATATATTTTCTGTTCTTGTCGGGCGCTTGCATGGTGCGGGATTTTTAACAGTTACATACTTCCGACGCCATAGTCTGATAAAGACGGTGATGCTTGCAACCTATTCTCCAAAGTTTAGAAAGCAGGGCAGAGTATTTATGTCGTTTGTGATTGATAAGCTGTCTTGAGGATCAGATCGACATCGTACGCCGACTAGGCCTAATCCCTGCTCGCACAAGGGCTAAAAATCCGGGATGAAACTTATATGCTTGACTGTAGATGAGGGTGCTGGATCTAGACTACCAATCAGCCGAAAGTCTAAGGAGGAAATTGCGGCTTCCTTCGTGGTCTGAAGCTTGTTGGAGTTACCAAATTCCAATAACCCGTTGTCCATTGCCGACAAACTGGGGAGGGCAAATCATAACGACCCTAGTCGCCTAAAGTCGATAGAGCAGACGTGTTACCAATCCCTTCCGCTGAACTAATCTCACTTGACACACTACAGACATTGCTATCTTTTTTAAGAAAATTGGCCGGACCAATCTAGATAAACGGCCGCAAATAACCAGTTTGGGGCGGGACGCGATCGCAGGAGGGAGGCCTTGTCATTCAAGGTCGATGAGTCACGGCGGCTTTACCGACAAATTGCCAAGCACTTGCGCGATCTAATCGATAGCGGTGAGTACCCGATCGGCGGGCGGCTGCCTTCTGAGCGCGAGCTTGCGGATCGCTTCCAGGTCTCTCGCACAAGTGTACGCGAAGCGCTCATTGCTCTAGAAGTCGAAGGCCTTGTTCGCATCAACGTCGGCTCCGGCATCTACGTTCTTGGACCGTCAGCATTGAGGTTGGCAATACCTTCTGGCGATGCTTCGATCGAAGGCCCGTTCGAAATTCTGCATGCACGCGAGATCTTAGAGCCGCCCGTCGCCGCAGAAGCGGCTGTTCTTGCCGATCCCGAGCAGGTCGGTACCCTTGATCAAATTCTCGCCCAGATGGAGCAATCTGGAGGCAGTGATAAGTGGATCTCACTTGATCGCGAATTCCACGTGGCAATTGCAGCGTCTCTTTCGAACGGCACGTTAGCCCGCTTCATCGGCCAGCTCTTTGATCTACGGATGAATCCCTACTTCCGGCGCCTCGCAAGTTATTTCGAGGATGCGAGCACTTGGAGCCAAGCGCTCGCTGAGCATAGGGTCATCCGCGATGCCATTGCAGCGGGGGATCCAGAAGCAGCGCGGCAGGCGATGAGGCAGCACTTACGACTCTCTCAGGAGCGTTTCTCAAGGGGTTTCGGCGAAACTGCAGTGCCGTCACACCGATCGGGCAAGGTCACGCCCGTACTTCGCAGCCGAGCGGAAAGCCCCCGTGAGCTGCAAACGAAAACCAGCAGGAGGAAAATATGAAGACAATGAAATGGTCGGCGGTTGCAGCAGCTGTACTTGGCCTCGCGATTACAGGAGGGGCTGCTCAGGCCCAAACGAAGCTGAAGTGGGCTCACGTTTACGAGCCTAGCGAGCCATTCCACACGCAGTCAGTGTGGGCCGCCGGCGAAGTCGCCAAGCGTACCAACGGGCGCTACACAGTTGACGTCTATCCTTCCTCGCAGCTTGGCAAGGAAACTGACATCAATCAGGGTCTATCCCTTGGTTCCGTTGACATGATCATTTCGGGGTCCAGCTTTGCCGCACGAAGCTATCCGCCCATTGGCGTCACGTATTACCCATACGTTTTCCGAGATGCGAACCACCTCCTGGCTTACACAAAGAGCGATGTATTTAAGGAGCTTGCCAAGGGCTATACGGACAAGACCGGGCACCAGATCCTTTCGGTGACCTATTATGGCGCGCGCCACACATCGTCGAACAAGCCCATTAAGACATGTGCTGACATGAAGGGATTGAAGATCCGCGTTCCGGATGTGCCAGCCTACCTCGCTATGCCCCGCGCGTGTGGTGCCAACACTGCTCCGATCGCATTCGCAGAAGTGTACCTCGCGCTTCAGAACGGGACTGTCGAGGCTCAGGAGAACCCTCTGACGACGATCGAGGCCAAGAAGTTCTACGAGGTGCAGAAGCACATCGCCCTGACCGGGCATATCGTCGACCATCTCAACACGGTGGTGTCCGCCAATCTGTGGAAGAAGCTTTCTGACGAAGACAAGAAGATCTTCTCAGAGGTTGCTCAGGAAGCTGCAGCCCGCGCCACCGCCGAAATTCAGGCCAAGGAGAAGGAACTCGTCGGCTTTTTCAAGGATAAGGGACTGACTGTGTCTGAAGTCGACAAGGAAGACTTCAAGCAGAACGTCTTGAAGAACGTCACATTCGAGTCCTTTGGATATCGCAAGGCAGACTACGACAAGATCCAAGCCATCAAGAGCGAGCCTGCGTTGTAAAGCTCGTGTTTGCTCTGCCAGGGGATATCAACTCTCCTGGCAGCTTCCTGGCCGAGAAATGTCGACCATATCCACTATTCAACATTAATTCTGGAGTGAGCGGGATGAAGCCCGAGGTTCATACTGAGATCACGGCTGAGGAACTGGCCCACGCTTTCGAGGAACCCGCTCCTGAGGTCGATCTCAAGCAGTATGGTATTGAGGACTGGGCAACATTAGCGATCTTCTGGCTAATGGCATTTGCGGTCTTTCTGCAATTCTTCACGCGGTACGTGCTCAATGACTCCTTCGCGTGGACCGAGGAAATTGCAACCTACTGCCTGGTAGCAGTGGTGTTTCTCGGGGCTGCGATGTGCGTTCGATTGGGCCGCCATATCCACGTTGATCTGCTCTTCCGCTACCTACCAGCAAGGGTAGCACGGGCGTTGGCAACTATGATTGATGCCGTACGTACGCTCTTTTTCGCTTATGCCGCCTATCTGGTTTGGAACTTCATGGCAATTGTCGAAGGCGAGACGATGACCACAATCATGCTGCCGAAGAACTGGGTTTATGGCAGCGTCTTCGTCGGGTTCATCCTTATGTTCCTCCGATCAGTTCAGGTGTCAATTGATAACTGGCGCCGCGGCTACTCGATTCTGGAGAAACCAGAGGCTTTTGACGCAGCCCCGATCTAACAACTTCAATAATCCTTTGTCCTAAGATTGGTCGGAGCTCGCCCATGCTTATCCTGATCGGTTCGTTTCTCGCTTTGATGCTTCTCGGCCTACCAGTCGCGATAGCGATGGCTGTGTCGTCCCTGATTTACATCCTTGCCACGGGAACCGCGCCCGACGTCGTTCTGGCTCAGCGCATGATCGCCGGGGTGGAGAGCTTTCCGCTGCTTGCCGTGCCGTTTTTCATTCTCGCCGGCAACCTGATGAATACTGCTGGCGTCACGGGGCGGATCTACAGCTTCGCGGTTGCATTGGTCGGCTGGATGAAAGGTGGGTTGGGTCAAGTCAACATTATTGGTTCAGTGATTTTTTCCGGAATGTCGGGAACCGCGATCGCTGACGCCGCTGGCCTTGGTACAATCGAAATCAAGGCTATGAAGGACCATGGCTACTCGACTGAGTTTGCAGTCGGCGTGACCGCGGCTTCTGCGACACTTGGGCCGATCATACCGCCGTCCTTGCCATTCGTGATCTACGGCATGATGGCCAACGTTTCTATTGGGGCGCTTTTCCTTGGAGGATTAATCCCTGGCGTTGTCATGACACTCATGATGATGGGGACAGTGGCATACTTTGCCCATAAGAATGGTTGGGGCAGTGACAGTCCATTCTCTTGGCGCCAGCTCGGTAATGCGACAGTCGAGGTCATCGTTGTCCTGATGTTCCCGGTCGCTGTCTGGGCCATGGTCCAGTTCGGGCTGTCGACCAACGTTGCAATTGGCATTGCGCTTGCGGTCCTGCTTGCACTCGATTGGTACTTCGATTTCTCGGCCGTTATGGCCCTTATGGCGCCTGTGATCCTGATCGGCGGCATGACTCTCGGTTTGTTCACACCAACTGAGGCTGCCGTCGCCGCAGTGCTGTGGTCACTCTTCCTCGGTCTCGTGCGCTATCGCTCGATGACCTTGAAGACGCTGATCAAAGCAACCTTTGACACCATTGAGACCACAGCCTCGGTTCTGTTCATCGTAACAGCTGCGTCAATCTTTGCGTGGCTCCTCACAGTAAGTCAGGCTGCCCAGATCCTATCAGACGCGATCCTCAGTATTACCCAGAACAAATGGGTCTTCCTGCTGCTAGCCAATCTGTTGATGCTGTTTGTTGGCTGTTTCATCGACACGATCGCGGCGATTACTATCCTTGTACCGATCCTTCTTCCGATCGTACTCAAGCTCGGCATTGATCCCATTCACTTCGGCTTGATCATCACCCTCAACCTTATGATCGGGCTACTCCATCCGCCTCTTGGGATGGTTCTGTTCGTACTAGCTCGCGTGGCGAAGCTCTCGGTTGAGCGTACGACCGTGGCAATTCTGCCTTGGCTAATTCCACTGATGCTGGCGCTTGTCGCGATCACCTACATTCCTGAGTTAACTCTCTGGCTGCCGCGAACGATGGGAGTGGCAAAGTGACCGAAACTGCTCTTGCTGCAACGCTCTTTGGAGCCGAAGATCTTCGGCTGGTAGAAGCGCCGCTCAGTCCTTTAGCCCGTGGCATGGTCCGAGTGCACTTCGGTGCAGGCGGGATCTGCGGGTCAGACATGCACTACTACCGACATGGTCGAACAGGGGATTTCGTCGTAAAATCCCCTTTGATCCTCGGCCACGAGATCGCTGGCGAGATCGTGGATATCGCGGCTGATAACGGAGATCTCAAGATCGGCGATCGCGTCGCAGTCAATCCATCACGGTGGTGCGGTCACTGCGCGAGATGTCAGGAAGGCCGTCCGAACCTGTGCGAAAACATCTATTTCATGGGATCGGCGTCAAAGACACCGCACATGCAGGGGGGCTTTGCCACATACTTTGATGCCATCCCGACTCAGTGTGTCAAAGTTTCAGACAATACGTCGATGGCTGCTGCAGCGTTGGCAGAGCCCCTTGCTGTTTGTCTTCATGCGGTAAGTCGGGCCGGCCAGGTGGAGGGCCGGAAAGTTATTGTGTTTGGTGCGGGTCCCATTGGTCTTCTGACAGTCCTGGCCGCCCGGTTGGCCGGAGTATCGGAGGTCGCGGTGGTCGATATAGCCGCCGCTCCGCTCGCCTTTGCGCAGCGTCTAGGCGCTGATTATACCGTTGATCTCTCTGGTGGCGAAGATGCTCTGAAGGAGCTTGCTGCAGCGAAATCCTTTGACTTAGCCTTTGAGGTCTCTGGAACGGCCTCCGGTCTGGCTTCGGCGATATCGTACGTGCGTCGCGGCGGTACAGTCGTTCAAGTCGGGAATTTACCCGGGGGGCAGATCCCGATCCCTGCCAACGCTGTTATGGCTAAGGAGATAGACCTCAAAGGCTCGTTTCGCTTTGGCGACGAGTTCGAACAAGCTGTCCGGCTCATTGACAACAAAAAAATCGATGTGCTTTCGATTGTCACGTCAGAGTACCCGCTCTCAAGAGCCACAGAAGGCTTTAGTGTAGCTCTAGACCGGTCACAGAGCGTTAAAGTCATGCTTATAGCTTCTTGAGCCGGCTCATCTGGTGGCGAGCCCGTGCTCACGAAAGGCGGTAAGATTGCTGACGAGCAATGCGACCAGGCTCTCGTTTGAAGGGTAGTGCCCCCTGCGGTATGAGACGGTCGCCCTGATCAGGGCGCTGGAGGATGACACCTGTCATTGCCCAAACGCCTGCCTCAGTGGCCAGCAGATCATCCGTGTAGAGGGGCTGATGAGCGTGCACGAGGGTACCATCGCAAGATGCACGCCTCCAAGATGCAAGCCGCTCCTATTGTATGCTGGCTGATGCATGCCGACACACGCAGTGGTCATTGCGGAAACCGGCAGGCGAGTGGGAGTGATTGCCATTAATTTCAAACACAAGCGTCGCTTACGATCAGGTCAGGATACTCAGGTGCTAGGATTTCGGCACTCTTAAAAACTTCCGAGAAGTGCAGCCGCATAGCTCCTTCGGCCGCGTCAGCATCCCGGCGGACGATGGCGGCGAGAATATCGCGGTGTTGAATGATCAGAGAAGCGACCGGTGTCACCACAGGCAGACTGAGGAACCGGATGCGATCGAACTGGGATTTCTCCCGTTCGATCACTGCCCAGATCTGAGCGATGCCGATATCATCTGCAAGAGTCTGGTGGAATGCATCGTCTGCCATGGTGAAACGCTCTGGATCATCCTGAACCCGCTCTTGCTCAGCCAAGATGGCAGCGGCTTTGTCGTAAGCCTCGTGTGAAAGGCCACGTTCGGCCGCCCGCCGAACGATAGCTACCTCTAGCACTTCCCTCACGAAGCGGGCCCGCTGCATAGCCGCGAGGGAAATTGGGCTTACGAAACTGCCGCGCTGCGGCAATACCTCAATCAACCCTTCCTCAACTAAGCGGATGAGCGCCTCGCGCACCGGAGCCCGGCTGGTCCCGAAGCGAAGGGCGAGTTCGTTTTCCGAGAGGCGGCACCCTGGACGGAGCCTGAGAGTTACGATGTCATGCCTGATTTGCGCATGGATGCTCCGCACTGTCGTAGACGGAAGCGACGTAGAAGTGCTTGTAGGCAATTTGAAGGCGTCGAGAGTAGACCGTTTCATAAATAGTGACCTATGTTGCGTAGATTTGTCTAAACTGATATAATCGTCTAAGCTGACTTGGTGTAATACTCTGTTCTATAGTCTGACCTAAGCTAGCGTATCTTGATTAATTCCAAGTATTTTACTAATAACATTGATGACTTTATAGGATAGCAGGTCTAGCGCACGTGACTTGTTTTAAGCGTCGCAGTTTCGTCTCTCAACATCTTTCCGTGCGCGCCGGTGCGGAGCATTTTAGAAGCTTCCGCCTTGATTGCTTATGCGCACTTTGCTATGAACTGTGCGGTCAACTAGTCGACAAGTTAGCGATTCATAAAGCGCTGCGCAAGGCGAGACGATAATCCCTGGGTTGAGTTTTCCATTTTTGATGCTGAGACCTGACTTTTACATGTCTCACATTGTAAGGTTCACATTCATGCGGTGTGTCTACAAATAAAGCGGCGCAAGAGGTTTGATACCAGTTGCGATGCAAAGCTGCCGACCAGAGATGCTCTTCGTGAGCGGTGAGGAAGTATCTTCTATGACAATGCATGCTGCCACGTCACATCCTGTGATTTGCCTTCACCCTCACGATCATGTGGTAATAGCGCGTGCGACACTGTTGCCAGGTGCGCAAGTTGCAGATGGTATCGCAGCCTATGACCGGATCCCGGCTGGGCACAAAATTGCCGTGCGCCCGATCGCTGCAGGCGAGGCGGTACGGCGCTACAACCAGATCATTGGCTTCGCCACAGCGCCAATCACCCCCGGCCAGCACGTGCATGTCCATAACCTTGGCATGGGTGAATTCACCAAAGACTATGCCTATGGCCAGGATGTAAAGCCGACGGAATATGTCGACAGCCCAGCCACCTTCGAAGGCATCCGTCGCCCGGACGGGCGTGTGGCGACCCGCAACTACATCGGCATTTTAACCTCGGTAAACTGCAGCGCCCATGCGGCCAGCTTGGTGTCGGATGCCTTCAAGCGCCACCCTTTCACGGGCTTTGATCCCCTCGCCGAATTTCCGAATGTCGATGGCGTAGTTGCATTGACGCACAAAACGGGCTGCGGCATGCCGGAGGGCGAGCCGCTTCAATTACTGCGCCGCACGCTCGCTGGCTATGCTCGCCATCCCAACTTTTCCCACATCGTGGTGCTCGGCCTCGGCTGCGAGGTGAACCAGATCAGCGGGATGCTAAAGGAGCACAAGCTCACCGACCGGATCCGCAACATGGATATCCAGAGCATGGGCGGCACCCGTAAGACCGTCGAGGCTGGCATAGCCTTCGTGAGAGAGGTCTTGGCCGAGTCGAACAATGTGCAGCGCCAGACGGTGCCTGCAAGCGAGTTGAAGGTGGCGCTGCAATGTGGCGGCTCGGACGGATATTCCGGCGTTTCTGCCAATCCGGCTCTGGGGATCGCAAGTGACCTTGTTGTGCGCCACGGTGGCACGGTGATCCTGTCTGAGACAACCGAGACATATGGTGCGGAGCACATCTTCACCCGTCGGGCGGTCAGCCGCGAGGTCGGGGAGAAGCTGGTCGAGCTGATGCGCTGGTGGGAAGAGTACACGCATAAGCACGGAGCGGAGATTAATGCTAACCCGTCGCCTGGCAACAAAGCTGGTGGGCTGACCACAATCCTGGAAAAGTCGCTCGGCGCCATGGCCAAGGCGGGCAGCACCAATCTCGTTGACGTGATCAGGTATGCCGAACCTGTGACAGCGCGCGGGTTTGTGTTTATGGACACCCCCGGTTTTGACCCCGTCTCCGCCACGGGTCAGGTGGCCGGTGGCGCCAACGTGGTCTGTTTCACTACCGGACGCGGCAGCGTGTTCGGGTGCAAGCCATCGCCATCGATCAAGATCGCGACCAACACCCCTCTGTACCGACGCATGGAAGAGGATATGGATGTCAATTGCGGCACGATCGTCGATGGTGGGGAGACCGTGCAAGAGGCTGGGCAGCGCATCTTTGACCTGCTCCTACGGGTTGCCTCCGGCGAGCGCACGAAGAGCGAGTTGTACGATTTTGGCTCCGCCGAGTTCGCACCGTGGCCGCTTGGCGTGACCGTGTGATTATCGGGCACTGTGCCTAGTGAGTGGAGGGCAATGTGGCAGATCGCAAGCAAGTTCAGGCCAGTGAGGACCTAAGCTCAGCAGCGCAGGCTCGAAGACTAGCGGAAGAGGGCCTGCATGAACAAGCGATCGGCCACAACGAGGAGGCCGATCGCTTGCTCATGCAGGCCCAAGAGATTGAACCTGAAGTTGTCGCCGAAGTGCTGCGCGAGCACGACGCTGCGCGAGCACCTGATGCAAGGCTGCAGGCGACGGCGGACCAGGATGTAGAACGCGCTCTTCCGCGGATCAAACCCGGACCAGAGCAGCCCAGCGGATGAGCCGAAGATTGGATTGGACCTAGTCTTCGCAGGTTCCCTGAAGGTGAACCTCCCGATTTCGATCCGCTGGTTGATCAATCTTGGATGATCCTTGGCAAAGCGTGTGCAAGAGCCTCAAGGCAAATGCCCTCTACCTATGCGCCATCAACTAAGGCTGGGCAGAGTTGAGGCCAGAGCCCGCTATAACTCGACAAGTGCCTTGATTACTCCCGCCTCGGGCGTCGACCACGCAGGGACACGGCGTGGAGCCTCATCAAGGCTGCTACGGTGGCTGGCAAGCGCGGCGACCGGCACCTTGCCGTCCCGCATGGCGTTAAGAACCGTCTCAAAATCATACCATGTGGCATTGCGGCTGCCCAGCAGCGACGTCTCAGCTTGGGAGCACAATGCCGCGCTCGACCATCACAGGTCTTGATCGTGCGCCTGGTGCTTGGTGACGTCAACGGCACCTGTAGAATTCGCTTGAACTGAGCCTGTGTACCTGCCAAGAGCCACGTGATCATTATTGGGGAAATACAATGGCCACCGATCTTCTCATCGGGATTGCAGGCATCATCATCGGCGTTGCTTTGGTTCTCGTGATCCGCGGCAAAGACGGCAACCCCCGTTTTCTGCGGACCAGCGGTTGGCTGATTGTCTACCCTGTTCTCCCCTTGCTCTCCCTCACAATTGGAGGTGCCTGGCTAATCCGTGCGCTGTCTTAAGCGCTCTGGATCGGGCCTAGCCCCAGTTCCATAAAGTGACATGGGGGATCACGTGTGCATAGGGCTGTGAAGGTCAACCGGTGGGCCTCCATTGGACCTGCCGTGAGGTGTCTTTTCTAAACCTAAGGGCGGTCTGGCTGTATTCACGCCTCAGGCTCTACAATAACCGCTGAGTGTCACTCGTCTGAAGGTGGTCTATGTCAGGCTTACTGTTTCTCGCAGGTCTCGCCATGTTCGCTTTTGGGGCAGCGCTTTTGTATTTCGCAAGGCCACGAAATGGTCAGATGAGGTCCTTCTTAGCCGTCGGTATCGCTGAGCAACTCTATACCTTCGTAGTGTTACTTTGTTGTACAATAGGCATTATGTTACTGCTCTATGCAGCTCTTGATTGAACGGGTGGCGGTACCCGCCACCGCCTTGGGTTATGGCCATGATTGAATAAGTTGTTGAGCATGGCGATGAGGTTGATCTGGCTGCCTCTATGCAGAACGGCAGGCGTGATCCGAAGCGGCAAGATAGCTAAACCGCCTCGCTACTTCCGTTGGGTAAATGCGCTGCCATGTATTTCTGGTGTCGGTACTGTAAGAGCGATGCAATGGTCCAAGAACTTATCCTTGCCGCCGTCGGCTTCGGAATGGGCGTCTTCCTAATCCGGATCGCCATGCCAAACGCACAGGGAGAGAGCCCCCGGTTTCTTCGAGGCAATCTCATCTCGGATCTCTATCCCCTCATTCCAATGATGTTCCTCATTTTGGGTGCAGCAGGCTTGATCCTGCTCTTGTCCTAAACCCATGTCAGGCGGTATTCCAATATCATAGGACGAGATTAGCCGCCATCGCGAGGGTGAGGAACCAAACTGCCTCGTCCCAGTAGCCAAGTACGGCCATCAGCGGGCGTTCCTTCAGAATAAGGGCTGACCTGGCGGCGTGAAGGCACAGGATGGCGGACGCTCCAAACAGCACCGTCGGCAGGTGCTGGTGGGTCAAGCCGACCAGAAACAAAACTATGGCGAGCTTCAACCCAAACCGACACACGACCAACTTTGACGTGTCGTCAAGATGAACCCTCGCCATTTGCGGCAGCTCCTCACGTTACCTGCGGCTTGTGCCTCGTCCGCCACAGGTGAATGCCTGCCACTATTGCGGCCAGCGCCAGTCCAAGCTCGTCCGTAATTGGAACTGCGAGGATAAGCAGGGCCGCCGCCCCTATGGCGAGGACGCGCTCCCACCAAACAAGCGGGCCGCGGAAATACCCAGCCGCCGCTGCGCCCCAGAGCAGCAGCGCGAGCGAGGTCTTGAAGACGATGTACACCACCGCCAACCAATAGGCGGCGCCCTCAAGACCCGGCACCGGTTGGAGCATCAATGTTGGATCGTAGACGGCCATATACGGGACGATGAACCCAGGAAGGGCAATCCTTACCGCCTGAACGCCGATCTTCATGCCGGACTCCTTCGCCATTGGAGCTGCGGCGAAGGCTGCCAGCGCGACCGGCGGCGTCAGGTCGGCCATGATGCCGAAATAGAAGACGAACATGTGCGAAACGATAAGCGGCACATCGAGCTGCAACAGGATCGGGGCCGCCAGCGAGGAAGTGATGATGTAGTTGGGGATTGTTGGAATGCCCATACCCAGGATCAGACTGAAGATCATGGTGAGCACCAAGGCAGCGAAGATGTTGTCCTTGCCGATGGAAATCATCCAGGTGCCGACGATGGTGCCAAGCCCCGTGAGGGTCATGGTGCCGATCACGATGCCGACGATGGCACAGGCCAGCCCGACGGGCAGTGCCTGACGGGCGCCGTCCGCGAGGGCTTCGACACACTGTTCCAGCGTCAGGCGCCCTCTTCCCGAGAGACTGCTCCACACGGCGAGTGCCGCAAGTACGACAAGAACCAGCGTCACGCTGGCCGCAAGCGAGGCGGCGGAGACGAGCGCCAGTCCCACCCAGAACGCCACTCGCAGCGCCGGCACGGCCAGGCCAGCAGAGATGGCTGTGCCAAGAATGAGCGCTGCAGTCAGCGACAGGCCAATGGCTCCTGCAAAGAGCGGTGTGTACCCGGCAAAAAGCAGGTAAACCAGCACTCCCAGCGGGGCGATCAGGAACCACTTCTTGCGCAACTCCTCACGGGCGCTGGGCAGCTCGCTTTTCGGCAGCCCGCGGAGCTGTCGCTTTCCGGCCTCCAGATGCACGGCAAAGTAACAGGCTCCAAAGTACAGGAGAGCTGGGACGATGGCGGCCTCGACGATCTTGCTGTACGGCACGTCAATAGTCTCGGCCATGATGAAGGCGACGGCACCCATCACTGGTGGCATGATCTGTCCGCCCATAGACGACGTCGCTTCAACGCCGCCGGCGAAGGCCGCAGGGAATCCGAAGCGCTTCATCAGGGGAATGGTGAACTGGCCCGATGCAACCACATTCGCGACCCCAGAGCCGGAAACAGTCCCCATCAGAGCAGACGAGGCGACACATACTTTCCCGGGTCCGCCCTGCTTGTCGCCAAAGACTGCCATCGAGATATCATTGAAGAAGTCAATGACGCCGGCCTTCTCCATGAAGGCGCCAAACAGGATAAACAAGAAGATGTAGGTGGCCGAGACTAGAGTAGGGGTGGCGTAGATGCCCTCTGTTCCAAACGCCATGTGTTCGATCACTTGATCGAGTGAGTACCCGCGATGGTCGAGTGGTGCGGGTAGCAGGTGACCAAACAGACAGTAAAGAAGAAAAATCCCGGCAACAATGGGAAGGGCGATGCCCATGACTTGCCAGACAAGGAAAAAAAGCACGGCTAGCGCAGCTATACCGATGACACGGTCCACTAGCGTTAATTCGCCAGCCCGGTTCACAAGTTCGTAGTAGAGCCCCCAATGATAAAGGCCTACCACGAAGCCAACGAGGCCGATCACCCAACCAACTGCGCGCAGAGAAGGGGTCGTTGCTCGGTGGTTGGCAATCATTGCTCCCGCTACCAAGGACAGGAAGCCGACGTGGAGGGCTCGGACGACTTGGGACGGCACGCCGCCGCCGAACCTGATGGCAAGGCCGAATGCGACCAGGATCGCCACCAAGGCCATGGCATCATCGACGGCAGAGCGGCCGCGGCTAAAGGCAAGGGCCAGCCATGCTCCCCACACCACGAGCGCCGTTGCGAAAAAATGGGCCAGGGTCAGGCCTGCAATGAGCGGGCGGTCCAGTGGGATGCCAAAGGACGTGATAATCTGGAAGGTGGAGAAGGAGACGGCAATCCAGAATAGGAGGCGGCCTAGCGGCCCAGCGCCGAAGTTCTCAGGGAAACCATGCTCTGGGTTCTGGAGTTCTGCCTGATTGACGAGTGAAGGATTTGGGACAGTCTCGTTGGTGGAGAGGGTGGCCATTGACGCATTCAACTCCTAGCCGAGAGGGCATTGTTTCTCATGGCAGGCAAACACCTGAAACAGGAAAGTCTTTTACAGCTTGGAACGGGGGCTGCGCCAATGCCTCGGCGGCTCGCCTGCTCAACAATTAGTCGTACCCTGGGTCCTCCAATTGAACAGCCTCCCGCCGCTCAAAAGTAAGATGTCATTGATCGGTATGTTGCCCAGGGACTGGCGAACGTCTTTCATAGGTCACTAGCGGAAGCTAGAGAATAATCGTGGAGGTCTGCTCACAAGCCTTTTTGTAACACCCCAGCCTTCTGGACCATAAAGCGGCCTTCTGCGAACATGCCCCTGCGTCATCAGGTGAACCGCACGCAGGTTAAGAAGCTGGTCTTACCGGAACATTGATAAGCAATCTTGGTTGAGGAGGGCTGGCGCGACAATCAGGTTGAGCCTGCTATGGAGGCTTGAAATG
>NZ_JAEQMY010000002.1 GCF_016743775.1 Microvirga aerilata
CCTCCAGTTTGCAGCCTTGGATCAAATTTCGACTGAAGCGGGAATCCCTCAGGTCACCTGAATGTCCACACGCCTTAATTTGACGTCAATTTCTGCCCATGCCCTAATGTACTTGTTTTCGGCTTGACACCCGAAGGCGAGGAGATCACTCAACCCTGCCCTTCCGGGCAGGGTTTTTTCTGGAATTCTCTCTGGCGATCCACAAAAACTAAAGATCGCCCAGGAGCAGCTGCGCTTGGCTGCCGGCCTTCGGGCTCGGGCGCTTCTTGTCAGGGGATGAGGCCGCCCGGATCTCGCGGTTGTCGGTTCGCTTGCGATTGCTCGGGTTAGCCATTCGGGCCTTAGCCTTGTCACGGGCGATGGCCTCGGGCGCGGCCGGATTGTCGTCCAGCCACTTTCCGCGCTTGATCACCTCGTTGACGCGCCCCTGGTTGACGCCGAGCTGGAAGGCGATCTCCTGCTGCGTCATCTCGGTCGTCGCGTGAAGCTCCAGGATCCGCTTGGCCAGCTCCGGCGTCATCTTCCGCCCTGCGATGCGGCGGGCGGGAGCAACCGAACGCTTGGTCCGGTCCCTGTCCCGCAGTTTCTGCAGGATCGCCAGGGCCATGTGCATTCCCTGCTCCCGCAGGGCGTCCTCGAATTCCTTGAGCGTGGTCAAATCGAGTGCACTCCTCCAAAGGAATGGAACGTACGACCTTTCGGCACACCCCATTCAAAGGGTTCAACGGCTACGCTGAGGCTTTGTTTCACCCTCAAGCTAAGCCCCTCAATCCTCCTCTTCCTTGCAGGGCCAGGATTTCGGCGGCGTCAGCCCGGCCGGAAGCTGCGTTTGAGGGGTGCCGCAGGCAATGTCGATCTGCGCCTGGGTGAGGCCCGTCACCTCCCTCAGGTTCGCGCCGCCAAGCTGCGTGAGATACATGTAGGAGCCTGTGAAGTTGGCGCCCTGGAGATCAAGCCCGTCCAGCCTGGCTCGCGAGAGATTGGAATAGCTGAAATCGGTCTTGATGAGCTTGGCGCTCTGGAACAGGACGCGGGCGAGCTCGGCCTTCGAAAGGTTCGCCCCCGTCAGGTCCGCGCCGCTGAAATCCGACCGGTTCAGCTCCGCCTTGCCGAAATTCGCCCCGGCCGCTTTGACCTGGGCGAAGTTGGAGCGGCTCATATCCGCCGAGCTGAAGACGGCGCCGGTGAGGTTGGCCTGCCCGAAATTGGCCCGCCATCCGAGCGCCTTGGTGAAATCCGCCTTGGACAGGTCGGCTCCCTCGAATCGGGTCCGGCTGATCTCCGTCTCGCTGAGATTTGCCCCCGCCATCTTCGAGGACGCAAAATCGCTCAAGGTCAGAAGGGAGCGGTGGAAGATCGTTCCGGTCAGATCCTCCCCGGTCAGCATGAGCCGCGCCTTCGAGCAGCCGGACCAGTCGACCCTCGCCCCCGGCGCATCCTGGCACTTGGCGGCCGCACCGCCCGCGCAGAGAAAAAAGCCCATCAGAGCCCCCGCAAGAGGTCTCTTGTCCCATGCTCTCATCAATGGCGCTCGAACCCGCACGCAGCAACGTTCCTTTATGGACTTCTCAAAGGCCTGGGCCCTCCCAAGGACTTCTCAAGGCTACCCTGTTCTTAGGTAGGTTCCAACCCTCATGAGAGGAGCCCCAGGGGGCTATTTTCATGCGGTGCGGCAAAGACTCGACATCCGCCTCCCATGGTCTAGCTTGTCCCCTCTATTTGTGGAGTAAGACCATGCGCAATTTCCTGGCGGTCCCTGCCATTCTCGCGGGCTTGGCCCTGAGCGGCTGCACAGCGTCCACCGAAGCTGTGGGCGTTCTGCCGCGCGACCCCGTTCCGCCCCCGCCTTCCGTCTCCGGCAGGACCGCGCCCCGGGCCGCAGCCGACGCACGGGCCGGAACGGCAACCCCGCGCCGCACCTTGAGCGTGCCTGGCCGCTCCTAGCGTTCTGCGAGCGCGAGCTTCGCCCCGAGAGCCACGAAAGCCGCCGCGAAACTGCGGCGCATCCACATCAAGAACTTGGGCCTCGAGACGACATGCTCACGGACCGAGGCCGCGAACAGCCCGTAGACCGCAAAGACCATGAAGGTCAGCAGCATGAACACGGCGCTGAGCAGGAGCATGCGCCGGAGCGGCGACGGCTCGTCGAGGCTGACGAACTGCGGCAGAAAGGCCAGGAAGAAGATCGACAGCTTCGGATTGAGGATGTTGATCAGCACAGCCGTGCCGATGACCTGGAGGGCCGAGCGGGCGTCCACCGCCCTGTCCACCCGCAATGCGCCCCGCTCCTTCAAGGCGTTCCAGGCCATGTAGAGGAGGTAGAGGACGCCTAAGTACTTCAGAGCTTCGAATGCGACGGCGCTCGTATGAATGAGCGCCGCCAGCCCCATGATGGCCGCCACCATGTGCGGGACGATCCCTAGCGTGCACCCGAAGGCGGCAATCGCGCTGGCCCGTGCCCCGCGCGAGAGGCCCGCCGCCAGCGTATAAAGCGCGCCGGTTCCAGGCGACGCGATCATGATCAGCGACGTGATCAGAAATTCCATGCTCATCTTTTTCCCTCCGGCCGATCGGTCGTTTGCCGGAGAATGAGCGCCTGTGAGCGGAGCCGTCTTGAACGAAATTGCAGCCGCAAGCCCGAGCTATCGCAGGACCGCGCCCGCATAGGCGGCCGGCGAGACCCCATAGGTGCGCACGAAGACGCGCGTCATATGGCTTTGATCGGCAAAGCCGCTGCCGAGGGCCGCATCCGCAAGGGAGGCTCCGGTTGCGATGAGGCGCCGCGCGAGTTGGATCCGGCGCTGCAGGAGATAGGCATGCGGTGTCAGCCCGGTTGCCCGCCCAAAGCCGCGAAGGAGCTGAAATCGGCTCAGGCCGCAGGTTTGCGCCAGATCGGACAGGGAAAGGGCCGCTGCCGGATCCTCGTCGATGCGGCTGCGCGCCCTGGCGATGGATTGCGGGATCCCCCGGCCCGCAGCGCAAGCACCCTGCTCTCGCATCATCGAAGCCAACAGCAACAGCAACTGCTCCTCGGCGAGCAGAGCGCTTTCGCGCGTGGGCGCCGCCGTCAAGGCGGTGAACAGATTTCGAAAACGTCGGGCAAGACAGCTATCGGTCAGAACCGGGCGGGGCAGTTCGAGGCCGCCCGCCCGGCCCTCGCTCATGTCGCAGACGGCCTCTGCCACGAGCCGGGGATCGAGATAGAGCATCCGCCACATGCGGCCGGCGTCGTCGAGCGGCGTGCCGTCATGAACCTCGCCCGGATTGACGGTGATCGTGTTGCCGGGTCCCGCCTCCACCACGCCTCGCCCGCTCAAGGATTTCTGAGCGCCCCGTTTGATCACGCCGATCCCGAACCGGTCGTGGATGTGCCGTGGGAACGCGTGGCGCGACTCGGCCGTCACGGCCTCCACACCGGCCATTCCGCACCTGAGCATTCTGAACTGGCCTGCCGCCATGCCTGGCCCTCGCCTGCGGTCCGGATCCATCGATGTCACGCGCCGGATGGTGGCGCAATCGTTTTGCTCCGGGTTCGCCAAGAGGCTACAAAGGGGATTCGACCGGGAGCAAAGCTGGTGCGTCTTCCCGGCTTGATGGTATATGACGCAACGGCACAAGAAAATGCGGGGTGAAGGCTCATGACATGGGTTGAGGCGGTCGGCTGGCTTGGGGCGGCCCTTGCCATCATGGGCAGCGCGATGAAGACGATCATCCCGCTGCGCTGCATCGGAATCGCGGCGAATATCTGCTCTCTGATCGTCTCCGCCTACCTGCACAACATTCCCGGCGTCGTGGCCAATCTGATCCTGCTGCCGATCAACAGCGTGCGGCTCTATCAGATGCTGGGCCTGATCAGGCGCGTGAAGAACGCCTCCAAGAGCGACCTGTCCATGGACTGGCTCAAGCCTTTCATGACCCGCCGCAAGACCGAGGCCGGAGAAGTCCTGTTCGCCAAGGGCGACGTGGCCACCTGCATGTTCTACACGATTTCCGGACGCTACCGCCTGAAGGAGATGGGCATCGAGCTCGTGCAGGGGCAGGTTGTCGGCGAGATGGGCTTCATGTCCCCGAACAACACGCGCACGCTGACCCTGGAGTGCATGGAGGCGGGCGAAGTGCTGAGCATCTCCTATGACGAGGTCCGCCAGCTCTACTTCCAGAACCCCCAGTTCGGCTTCTACTTCCTGCGCCTCACGAGCGAGCGCCTCTTCCACAACATGGAGAGGATGGAAGAGGAGATCACCCGCCTGCGGGCCGCCATGCCAGGGGTCGAGACGGTGCAGAAGGCTGCTTCAGCTTAGAACACTTATAAGGAATAGCCAGTTTAGAATTCCTATAAGTTATTGATTTAGCTTGGAATTTTATTGACCCTCGATCCCGGACGTGGTTCTTGCAGCCCCATTGGGCGCGGTGAAACGCCTGCCCGTAATCGTTGCTGAAGGAATTCACGATGGCGACCAACACGTTTGCGCGCGGCCTGCTTCTCGGTGCGGCCGCCTTCGGCGCCCTGGCAGGATCAGGCGTTTCCGCCTCCGCCGAGGAAGTGCTGAACATCTACACCACCCGCGAGCCCGGCCTGATCAAGCCCGTTCTCGACGAGTTCACCAAAGAGACCGGCGTCAAGGTCAACACGATCTTCATCAACAACGGCCTCGAGGAGCGCATCCGCACCGAGGGCGAGAACAGCCCGGCCGACGTGATCATCACCGTCGACATCGGCCGCCTGGCCGCGGCCAAGGATTACGGCGTGACGCAAGCCGTGAAGTCCGAAGCGCTCGAGAAGGTCATTCCGGCGGCTTTCCGCGATCCGGAAGGCCACTGGTTCGGCATCGCCCTGCGCGGGCGCGTCGTCTACGCCTCGAAGGAGCGCGTGAAGCAGGACAAGATCTCTTACGAGGAGCTTGCCGATCCCAAGTGGAAGGGCAAGGTCTGCATCCGCTCCGGCCAGCATCTCTACAACATCAGCCTGATCGCCGCCATGATCGCCCATAAGGGTGAGGCCAAGGCCGAGGAATGGCTGAAGGGCGTGAAGGCGAACCTCGCCAAGAAGCCCTCCGGCGGCGACCGCGAGCAGGCCAAGGACATCCTTGCCGGCGTCTGCGACATTGCCGTGGGCAACACCTACTACGTTTCGCTCATGCTCAACGGCAAGGACGCCGAGCAGAAGAAGTGGGGCGAGGCCATCAACGTAATCCTCCCGACCTTCGAGGGCGGCGGCACCCACGTGAACGTCTCGGGCCTTGCGCTGGCAAAGCATGCTCCCAACAAGGCCAATGCCCAGAAGTTCATGGAATACATGGTCTCTGACGAGTCCCAGCGCATTCACGCAGACGCCAATTCCGAGTATCCCGTGAAGGCCGGCATCAAGATCCACCCGACCATCGCGTCCTTCGGCGAGCTCAAGGCCGACACCATCCCGATCGCCGAGATCGCCAAGCACCGCAAGAAGGCCAGCGAGCTGGTCGACAAGGTCGGCTTCGACCAATAAGACCGAGGGGCGGCTGAGAAGCCGCCCTCTCCTGCTCAAGAGAGGCGCTGCCGGCGACGGTGGCGCCGTTTCCATTTGACCGTGATCGCAGAAGCCCAGACCGCATTCCGTTCCTTTCCATGGCGAAAGGCAAAGCGCATCCCGTGGTGGCTGTCGGCCGCCGTGGCTGCGGCGGGCCTGCTCGTGCTCATGCCGCTGGCCGCCCTGCTCGTCATCGCGGCCGAGGGCGATGCGGAGATCTGGCCGCACCTGATCGCCAACGTGCTGCCGGCAAGCACGGTCGACACCTTGGCCCTGCTCTTGGGGATCGCCGTGCTGGCAGGCTCCATGGGCATCACGACGGCCTGGCTCGTGACCGCCCATCGCTTTCCGGGCCGCAACATCCTGGTATGGCTGCTGCCCCTGCCGCTGGCCGTTCCAACCTACATCACGGCCTATATCTACGTGGAGCTCTTCGACTCCGCCGGTCTCGTGCAGATGGCCCTGCGCGATCTCGTGGGCTGGAAGTCACGGTCCGAATACTGGTTTCCCCAGATCCGCTCGCTCCCCGGCTGCATCCTGGTGATGTCCGCCGTACTCTATCCCTACATCTACATCGCGGCGCGGGCGATGTTTCTCACCCAGAGCGCGAGCATGATGGAGGTGGCGCGCACCCTTGGCGCGAGCCGCCTCAAGCTGTTTCGCATCATCGCGCTTCCGCTGGCCCGGCCGGCCTTGGCCGTGGGCCTGTCGCTAGCGCTTCTCGAGGCCTTGAACGACATCGGCGCGAGCGAATATCTGGGCGTGCGCACCCTCACCGTGTCGGTCTACACCACCTGGCTCAACCGCGGCAGCCTCGCGGGCGCAGCGCAGATCGCCTGCGTGATGCTGGCCTTCGTGGTGGGCCTGATCCTGATCGAGCGCTACGGACGGCGCAACAGGCGCTACGCCCTCTCGCCTAAGCGGCACCGCATCGTGCAGCCCGTTCCTCTCACCGGCGCGCGCGCCTGGGTCGCCTCGGCGCTGTGCGCCACGCCGGTGCTCCTGGGCTTCGTCCTGCCCACAGGCTTTCTGCTGCGGGAAACCCTGCGCGGCGGGCTGTTCGATCAGTTCGACGCAGACTTCATGGCGCATTTCATGACCACCATCGGCCTCTCCGTGGCCGCCACCGCTGCGGTGCTCATGCTGGCCATTCTGCTGGTATCGGCCGCCCGGATCGCCAAAACCTCCATGACGAAGGGCGCGCTCTTCGTGGCAGGACTCGGCTACGCGGTTCCCGGAACGGTTCTGGCCCTGGGGCTTATGACGCCGCTGGTCGGGATCGACAACGCGATCGGCACCCTGTGGCGGACATTGACCGGCGAGCGCATCGGCCTCGTCCTGATGGGAGCCGCGGGCGGCATCGTCATCGCCTATGTGATCCGCTTCCTGTCGATCGCCACGGGCTCTTTGTCTGCCGGACTGGACCGGGTGTCGCCTAGCCTGGAGGACGCAGCCCGCACGCTGGGCTCCTCGCGGCGGGAGATGGTCTGGAGAATCCAGATTCCGCTCATGCGGCCGGCGCTCGCCAGCGCGGCCCTTCTGATCTTCGTGGACTGCATCAAGGAATTGCCGGCGACCCTGCTGCTGCGACCCCTGAACACGGAAACGCTGTCGACCCTGGTCTATACCTATGCGTCGCGGGGGCGCTTCGAGGACGGATCCCTCGCGGCCCTCGTCATCGTCCTGGTCGGGCTTGTGCCCGTGATCCAGCTGGTGCGCAGCGCCGAGGCGCGGCCGAGGGTGGAAGACGCCCCTGCCACATAGAATAAAGCGGCCCAGGAGGGCCGCTTTCATCGTCGAAGGTAATTCAGGTCAAGCCGCGTTCGATTGCGTGCCGTTCAGGTCGACCTTGAACTCCGCCGCCGTCTTGGCCTTGATCTCCTCGACGGTGACGCCGTCGGCGAGCTCGATCAGGGTCATGCCGGAGCAGCCCTTCTTGTCGATGGCAAACACGCCAAGATCCGTGATCACCAGATCGACCACGCCGGCGCCCGTGAGCGGCAGGGTGCACGCGGGCAGGAGCTTGGGATCCTCCGAGCCGTCCTTGGCTTTCGCCACGTGCTCCATGACCACGACGACGCGCTTGACGCCCGCCACCAGGTCCATGGCGCCGCCCATGCCCTTCACCATCTTGCCGGGGATCATCCAGTTGGCCAGATCGCCGTTGCTCGCCACCTGCATGGCACCCAGGATCGACAGGTCGATATGGCCGCCGCGGATCATGCCGAAGGAGTCCGAGCTGGAGAAATAGCTCGTGGTCGGCAGCTCGGTGATCGTCTGCTTGCCGGCATTGATCAGGTCCGGATCCTCCTCGCCCTCGAAGGGGAACGGGCCCATGCCGAGCATGCCGTTCTCCGACTGGAGCTGCACGCGCATACCCTTGGGAATGAAGTTGGACACCAGCGTCGGAATGCCGATGCCGAGGTTCACGTAGAAGCCGTCGCGCAGCTCCTTGGCCGCGCGGGCGGCCATCTGTTCACGGGTCCAGGCCATCAGACTTCCTCCCCTGCGCCCGCAGGAACGGCGGCGTCGGCGCGCTTGCGGGTCGTGCGTTGCTCGATGTGTTTGACCGGGTTGGGCACATGCACCATGCGCTTCACGAAGATGCCCGGGGTGTGGATGCTGTCCGGGTCGATCTCGCCCGCCGGCACCAGATGCTCGACCTCCGCGATGGTCATCCGCGAGGCGGTGGCCATCATGGGGTTAAAGTTGCGGGCGGTCTTGCGGTAGACGAGGTTGCCTTCAGTGTCGCCCTTGAAGGCATGCACCACCGAGATGTCGGCAAACAGGCCCGTCTCCATGACGTATTTCTCGCCGTTGAACTCGCGCACTTCCTTGCCCTCGGCGATGAGGGTGCCCACGCCGGTCTTGGTGTAGAAGGCCGGGATGCCGGCGCCGCCGGCGCGGATGCGCTCGGCCAGCGTCCCTTGCGGGTTGAACTCGAGCTCGAGCTCGCCGGAGAGGTACTGCTGAGCAAACAGCTTGTTCTCGCCCACATAGGAACTGATCATCTTGCGGATCTGGCGGGTTTCGAGCAGGCGGCCGAGGCCCACGCCGTCCACGCCCGCATTGTTGGAGATGAAGGTCAGGTCCTTCGCTCCCGAATCACGAATGGCCTCGATCAGGGTCTCCGGAATGCCGCACAGGCCGAAGCCTCCGGCCATGATCGTCATGCCGTCCTTGACGGCACCAGCCAGCGCAGAATGCGCATCGCTGTAAACCTTATCCATCAAATCCTCTCCTTATGAGCAGATTCCGCCCGCTTCGAGCGTCCTGGAGCATTTTCAGGAAAGGTTGGAACCGGTTTTCCACGCGAAAATGCGTCCAAGAAGAAATCTGGAGCGGCCTGCAGCCTCGTGGACGCAAACCGCGACAGTTCGAATGGCGGCCACCCTGCAACCTGGCCTCAATTTAGACAATCCCTTCGTATGGATATATGGAAGCGATTCACGAATTCGATCTTGCCGAGGGATATCCCCTCACCCCCGCTTGCGAGGCAGGATCCAAGGTTTACAACATTATCTCATGTCCCGCCGCATCGTCCTGCTCATTGCGTTGATTTCGCTTGCCGTTCTGGGAACGGCGGCATCCCCCTGGACCCTTCCGGGAGGCGGATTGTCCGCTGAGCTGACGAAGCACGTGAAGGACCGCTACGGCCTGGATCTCACGGTCAGGGGCCGCAGCACATTCGCCATCCTGCCGATCCCCCGGGTGAAGTTCGAGAACGTGGCGCTCCGCTTCCCCGATCAGGCGCTCACGGCGGAGGGCGGCACCTTGCGTGGCGAGCTGCGCCTTCTTCCGCTGCTTCTCGGGCGGATCGAGCTCTCGGATTTCGACCTGACCGGGACCCGCATCACGGGATCGTTTCAGGCGCTGCAATCGGTCGATTGGGCCGAGGTCTTCAGGAACCGGTCGGTTGACCGCTATGCCCGCCGCCTGGTGGTGACCAAGTCCTCGATGCACTGGACCGATCTGAAGGACGCGGATCTCGAGCAGCTCAACGTCATCCTTCGCTGGGCCGATACATCCGCGCCGCTCACCGCCGAGGGAAACGCTGTTTGGCGGGATGAGGCGGTCACGCTCGAGGAAGCATCCCTCTTCCCGGATCTCCTTGCGTCGGACCATATCAGCCCGTTCTCCTTGACCCTCTCGGCTCCTGCCGCGCGCATTGCCGCCCATGGCGAGGCACAGCTGGGGGATGGCCCTCGGGTCACTGGCGAAAGCACGATACAGGCGAGCTCCTTGCGCGACTTCACCCGCTGGAGCGGGGTCGACCTGCCCTTCGGCTCCCTGCTTCGGGCCGTCTCCATCAGCGGCGAGTTCTCCATGGACCGCCGGCGCCTCTCCTGGCCGGCCGTTTCGGTGGTGCTGGGCGCCGACAAGCTCGAGGGGACCATGGGGCTGCGCTTCGACACGGACCGGCCCGTGATCACCGGAACGCTCGCCGCCGACGCTCTCAACCTGTCCGATCTGTTTGCCCCCTTCTCCCAGACCCGAACCTCCTCCGGCTCCTGGAGCGAGGAAACCATCGACCTGGCCCGCGCCACCGGAGCCGATCTCGACCTTCGCCTTTCGGCATCCACGGCCAGCGTGGGACGGCTCAGCCTGGACGACATGGCCGCCAGCGTTCTTGTCCAGCCCGGCCGGATCGAGGCCTCCATCGGGCGCGCCGATTTCCATGACGGCACCCTGAAGGGCCGCCTGTCCCTGGCGGCGCAGAACGGTGTGGTCGAGTTCAAGAGCCAGGGCAGCTTCAACGGGGTGAAGATTGCGCCCTTCCTGGCTTCCGTCGGCGAGCCGCGCTGGATTACGGGCCATGCCCAGGGGCAGTTCAGCTTCGAGGGAACCGGCCGGAACCCGGCGGACGTGATCCGGCAGGCGCAAGGCCGCTCCTCCATCGAGGTGATGGAGGGTGAACTCGTAGGGATCGCGCTGCACGATGCCCTGCGCCGCGTGGAGAAGCGTCCGCTCCTCGCATCCCTGAACTGGAAGGGCGGCCGCACGCCGTTCACCGAGGCTCAGGCGCAGATCGTCATGAAGAACGGCGTCGGAGAGCTCGTCGAGGGCCATCTCAGAGGCCCGGACGTCAGGGCCGATCTTCGCGGAAAGGTTCTGCTGGTCGACCGTACCCTCGACGTCACGGCCGATGTCTCCGCCGCAGGGTCGCCGAGCGGCCAGCTGCCCGCCCTCGTCTTCGACGTCACGGGGGAATGGGACAGCGTGGCGGTCAGCCCCCAGATCCGCTCCCTAATCGAGCGCTCCGGCGCAGCCAAGCCGCTTCTGCCCGCCCGGGTGCCTGCCAACGAGCAGGGGCCTCAAGCCGTCGCTCAGTGAGCGTTGCGGCGGGACCGCAGGACCGAGCGCTTGCTCAGCAGGGTGGCAGAGACGACCCCAAGTGTCACGATGCCGATCAGGATGGTCGAGGCCGCGTTGACCTCGGGTGACAGCCCGAGCCGGACCTGGCTGTAGATGCGGATCGGCAGGGTCGTGGCACCAGGCCCCGTGTTGAAGCTCGCAATCACCAGATCGTCCAGGGACAGGGTGAAGGCCAGCAGGAAGCCCGCCACGATGGACGGGGCGATCAGCGGCAGGGTCACGGAAAAGAACGTGCGCAGCGGCGGCGCGCCAAGATCCATGGCAGCCTCTTCCAGCGAGCGGTCGAAGGTCATCAGCCGCGATTGCACCACCACTGTCACGAAGCATAGGGTGAGGGTGGTGTGGGCCAGCGTGATGGTCCAGAAGCCCCGGTCGAGATCGATCGCCACGAAGAACAGCAGCAGCGACAACCCGGTGATCACCTCCGGCATGACCATGGGCGCATAGACCATGCCGGTGAACAGCGTGCGTCCCGGAAAGCGCCCGTAGCGGGTGAGCGCGAGCGCCGCGAGGGTGCCCAGAACGGTGGCGAGGCTTGCGGACAAAAGCGCGATGCGCAGCGTCACCCAGGCCGCTTCCATGAGCGCCTGATTGCGGAACAGCGCCCCATACCATTGGGTCGAGAAGCCGCCCCACACCGTGACGAGCCGCGAGGCATTGAAGGAATAGACCACCAGCAGCAGGATCGGCAGGTACAGGAAGGCGAAGCCCAGGACCAGCGCGGTGACGTTGAAGAGGCTCAGCCGCCGGGTCATGGCCGCGTCTCCACCCGCCGCGCTTCGACGTCGCGATAGATCACGATGGGCACGACCAGAACGATGAGCAGCAGGATGGCGACCGAGGATGCCAGCGGCCAATCCCGGTTCGAGAAGAACTCGCTCCAGAGCTGGCGGCCGATCATCAGCGTCTCCGAGCCGCCGAGCAGGTCGGGGATCACGAATTCTCCCACGGCCGGAATGAAGCACAGGAGCGAGCCCGCCACGATGCCCGGCATGGCGAGGGGCACGGTGATGGTCCAGAAGGACCGCCACGGCGGCGAGCCGAGATCGAGGGCCGCCTCCAGCAGCGTATCGTCCATCTTCTCGAGGGTGGCGTAGAGCGGCAGCACCATGAACGGCAGATAGGCATAGACGATGCCGATATAGACCGCCGTCTCTGTATTGAGGATCTCGATCGGCTCCGAGATCAGGCCGAGGCCCATGAGCGCCTGCGTGAGGAAGCCCTCGGGCTTCAGGATGGCGACCCAGGCATAGATGCGGATGAGAAAGCTCGTCCAGAACGGCAGGATCACGAGCGCCACCAGCAGGGAGCGGTAGCGCTCCGGCGCGCGGGCCATGCCGTAGGCCACCGGAAATCCCACCAGGAGCAGCAACAGGGTCGAGACCGCTGCGATGCGCACGGACGACAGGGTTGCCGTAAGATACAGGTCGTCCTGCGTCAGGAGCTCGAAATTCTCCAGGTCGAGCCCGCCGAAGAAGCCCGCGATGTCGCCCCACTCGAACACCGGCCTGTAGGGCGGCTGGGCGACCGCCGGATCCGACAGGCTGATCTTGAGGACAATCAGGAACGGCACGAGGAACAGCACGCCGAGCCAGAGATAGGGCACGGCGGGCACGAGGCCTTCGGTCAACCGTCTCGTGAGGGTGCGTCCGGTCATGGCTATTCGGCCAGGATCACCGCCGCACCCGGCGCGAAGGTAACGTAGACCTGCTCGTCCCAGTCGATGGGGTTTTCCACGAAGCGGGAGGCGTTGGCGCGGGTGACGCGCAGGATCTCGCCGGTGGCGAGCTTCACCCGGTAGACGGTCCAGTCGCCGAGATAGCCGATGTCCCAGACCTCGCCGGTGAGCACGTTGGTGGCGTCCGGCCCCGGCGGGTCCCGCTGGATCACCATCTTCTCGGGGCGAACGGCAATCGCCACCGCTTGGCCTGAATGCAGCACCTCGTCCGGATCGTCGATGGTAAGCGGCACCTCCGCCGTCGGGGTCTTTACGCGCCAGAGACCGTTCTCCTGCCCCTGCACGTGGCCCTCCAGGATGTTCACGTCGCCGACGAACTCGGCGATGAAGCGGGTCTTGGGCTGCTCGTAGATCTCGCCGGGGGTGGCCACCTGCACGATCCGGCCGTGGTCCATGACCGCGATGCGGTCGGCCATGGTCATGGCCTCCTCCTGATCGTGGGTGACGACCACGAAGGTCATGTGCAGGTCGTGCTGGATGTCCATCAGCTCGAACTGGGTTTCCTCCCTCAGCTTCTTGTCGAGGGCGCCGAGGGGTTCGTCGAGCAGAAGCACCTTGGGCTTCTTGGCGAGCGCCCGGGCCAGCGCCACGCGCTGGCGCTGGCCGCCGGAGAGCTGGCTGGGATAGCGCCGCGCCAGCTTCTCCAGCTGGACGAGGCGCAGCATCTCCCCGACCCGCTCCGCGATCTGGTCCTTGGGCATGCCGTCCTGCTTGAGGCCGAACGCGATGTTCTTTTCCACGCTCATATGCGGAAACAGCGCATAGGACTGGAACATCATGTTCACGGGCCGGCGATAGGGCGGCACGCCGGCGAGGCTCTGGTTCCCCAGGGTGATCGCGCCCTCGCTCGGCGTCTCGAACCCGGCGAGCATGCGCATCAGGGTGGTCTTGCCGCAGCCGGAGGGGCCGAGCAGGCAGAAGAACTCGCCCTCGAAGATGTCGAGCGACAGGTGGTCGACGGCCATGGCCTCGCCGAACCGCTTGGTGACGTTCTCGAAGCGGATGAGCGGCTTGGCGTCAGGATCGGACCAGGGCGCGAAGGCGCGGCGCACGGCGCCCACGGAGGCGGATTGTCGGGACGGAGGAGGCAAGATGCTTGGACTTTGACCTGAACGAGGAAAACTGCCGGCAAGCTATGATGTTCGGGCTTCGAGAACAACAGTTTAAAACCCGAACTTCACCCTCAAGCTTGCGCCCTAGTGCCCTCCGCCCCCGGCAGGAGCCGCCCGGGGTTTGTCGATGAAGGGCAAGGCGCAGACGAGCCCCAGGAACAGGAAGGTCAGGAGCAGGAACACATCCGCAAACGACATCACCAGGGCCTCGCGCCTGACCATGTTTGAGATGGTCCTGAGCGCCGCCGCATTGGCATCCGTGCCGAGCGCCTGAAACCTCATGGTCATGGCGTTGAGGGTCTCGACCGCCGCGGAATGGCTCCAGTTCACGCTCTCCCGCAGACGCTGGAGGTGCAGGTCCAGGCGGTCGTTCACCAGGGTGTTGATCACGGCCAGGCCCACCGCGCCGCCGAGGTTGCGGGTGAGGTTGTAGAGGCCCGACGCATTCTTGATCCGGTCCGGCGGCAGCGTGCCCAGCGCGATGTTGTTGATCGGCACCATGCAGATCATCAGGCCTACGCCGCGGAAGATCTGGGGCACGAACAGCTCCCAGAAATCCCAGTCCTTGGTCAGACCCGTGATCAGCCATGTGCCGTAGGCAAAGGCGGCAAAGCCGATCGCCATCATGACCCGGGGATCGAGCCTGCGGGACAGGATGCCGGCCACCGGCGCCATGAGGAACATGCAGACGCCGGAGACGAACATGGTCTCGCCGATCTGCAGGGACGAATAGCCCCGCACCCGGCCGAGATACAGCGGGTAGAGATAGGTCAGGCCATAGAGGCCGATGCCCATGACGAAGCTGAAGGACGAGCCCGCGAGGAAGTTGCGGTCGGTAAAGGCGCGCAGATCCACGATGGGCTGCTTTGCCGTGAACGCCCGGTAGAAGAAGCCGAAGCCGCCGATGAAGCAGACGACCGTCAGGATCAGCACGGCCTCGTCCTGGAACCAGTCATTGAGAGGCCCCTCCTCCAGCACGTATTCGAGCGAGCCGAGGAAGGCCGCCATGAAGCCGAGGCCCGCCCAGTCGAAGGACTTGAACAGGCTGAAATCCGGCTCGTCGAAATCGACCAGCAGATAGGTTGAGACCGTCACCAGGATGCCCGGCACGATGTTTACCAGGAACAACCAGTGCCAAGAGAAGAGATCCGTCAGATAACCACCAAGCGTCGGGCCGATGGTCGGCGCGAGCGTTGCCACGAGGCCGATGATAGGCGAGATCACGGGCCGCTTCTCGGGCGGAAAGATCGTGAAGGCCGAAGCGAAGACGGTGGGGATCATGCCGCCGCCGATGAAGCCCTGGAGCGCGCGGTAGACGATCATCTGCTCGATGTTCGTGGCCGTCGCGCACATGAAGCTCATGAACGTGAAGCCGCCGGCCGCGATCACGAACATCCAGCGGGTGGAGAGCACCCGCGAAAGGGTTCCCGAGAGCGGGATCATGATCACCTCGGCGATCAGGTAGCTCGTCTGCACCCAGGAGATTTCCTCGGAGGAGGCAGAAAGACCGGCCTGAATTTCGGCAAGCGATGCCGAGACGATCTGGATGTCCAGGATCGCCATGAACATGCCGAAGACCATGCAGAAGAACGCAAAGGTCCGGCGCCGGTCGAGCGGCGCGGACTTTGCGGCTGGCAGGGTGCCTTGCTTGTTCGGGATGGCGGCTGATGCGGCCATGGGCTCTTACTCTTTGATGCTGGCCGTCTTTTCGGGCTCGGCCGAGGTGCGCGTATCCACGTCGACGACCACGGAGAGGCCTGGACGAAGAATGCCCTGCTGGACGATCTCCGGATGGACGGAGACGCGCACGGGCACGCGCTGAACGATCTTGGTGAAGTTGCCGGTGGCGTTCTCAGGCGGCAGCAGGCTGAACACGGAGCCGGAGGCCGGCGAGACGCTCTCCACCGTGCCGACGACGTCGGTGTCGGGGAACGCATCCACCTCGATGTGGACCTTCTGGCCAACTTTCAGGGAGGCGAGCTGCGTCTCCTTGAAATTGGCGTCCACGTGGACGCTGCTCATCGGAACGAGCGCAGCTAGGCGGGCTCCAGGCTGAACGAAGGTGCCAACCTCCATGGCCTTGTTGCCGATGACGCCGTCGACAGGGGCATGGATTTCGGTGAATGTCAGGTCGCGCTCCGCCTTCTCGACGGAGGTCTGCAACTCGGCGGCGAGGCGCTGTCCCTCTGTCCGCTGGGCGGAGAAAACCTCCACATTCGCCTGGGCGGCGGCAAAGGCCGCCTGGGCGCTCTTAACATTCGCATCAGCCCGGTCGCGATTGGCCTTGGCGGTCTCGAGCGCGGCCCGGCTGGTGTAGTCGGAGCGGGCAAGCTGCTGCTGGCGGGCATAGTCGCTCTCGGCGCGCTCGGCCTCTGCCCGCGCGGCGGCAATCTGTGCCTCGGCTTGGGAGACGGACGCGCGGCTGGCCTCGATCTGGCGGCCGATGCGCGCGATGGCACTCTGCTGGGTCGCAAGCTTGTCCCTGGCCGATTGCAGGGCGAAACGGTAATCGCCGTCGTCTATCTTGGCGATCAGATCGCCTGCCTTGACGCTCTGATTGTTCGTCACGGCCACGGAGGACACATAGCCGGAGACCTTGGCCGACAGGATGGTGATATCGGCCTGCACATAAGCGTCCTCGGTGGACACCAGGAAGCGCCCATTCGTCCACCACTCGTGCCCCTCATAGGAACCAAAGCCGAGCGCGGCCGCCACGACGGCCAGGAGCACGGGCTTCTTGCCGAAGCCCTTCTTGGCCTTTGGCGCAGCCACATCCGCAGGCGCGGGTTCCGGCGCGCGAACCGGCACGTCCACGCCGCCTTCGGAGCCGCTCTTCGCGCCTTGCTGAAACTCTTCCCGATAAGCCATCTTAAACCTCTGCAAGGCCTCGTGAATTTGTTCGGGTCGCTCGGCTCGAACAGCCCGGAAAGGCCTTGATCTCCATTGATCGCCTGCCATATATGAGTTGACCGAACCGTTCGGTCAATAGTCGAAAAGGAAGTTATGGAAGCCATGAGCGCCCTGCATGACAGCGTCCGGGATCAGGACCTTTCCCCACAGGCGGAGGAGAGCCCTGAAAGCGCCAAGCGCCGCCAGATTCTAGAGGGCGCGCGCAAGGTCTTCCTCGCGCAGGGCTTCGATGGAGCCAGCATGGGCGAGATCGCCAAGGTTGCCGGGGTTTCCAAGGGCACCCTTTACGTCTACTTCGACAGCAAGGAGAGCCTGTTCGAAGCTCTGACGACGGAAGAAAAAAGAGGCCTAGCCGAGGTGCTGTTCCAGCTCGATGCCGAGGACCCCGACGTTCGCGCCGTGCTGACCAAGCTGGGCCTGAGCTACCTGCGCCGCATGGGCACGCCCGAGCATATCTCGTCCATCAGGATGGTGATCGGCGCAGCAGAGAAGTTTCCGCGCTTGGGGCAAGCCTTCTATGAGGCAGGCCCCTGCCAGGGCAGCGCCCGGCTGAAGGCCTACCTGGATCGTCAGGTGGAAGCGGGCCGCCTGCTGATCGACGATACGGGCGTGGCGGCCCAGCATTATCTCGATCTATGCGTCTCAGGCCTGATGCGCCGCCTGCTCTTCGCTGTCGGCGAACAGCCCACCGAGAGCCAGATCAGCAAAAACGTGGAGCATGCGATCCGAGTCTTCTTCGCAGCCTACGGACCGGGTGCCGGGCGATAATAAAAGCTCCTGGTCTGACGCTTGAGGCAGGCGTTTCAATGATCCGTCCGGAAAGCCTCCGCCACACGGGCCTTGAGCACATCGGGCTGGCGGAGGATCAGTGCCCCCCGCGTGCGCTCGATTAGCCCTTCCTGGGTCAGCATGGTGAATTCCCGCGTGATCTGCTCGCGACGACAACCGATGCGGGCCGCCACAATGTGATGGAACGGCGGCGGCGTGATCACGCGCTCCCCGGCCCGGTCCTGGCGCGGGATCGAAAGCCGCAGCAGCTCGGAATAGAGCCTGTGCCGCAGGTCGAGAACGGTCTGCTCCATGAAGCGGGCGTTCAGCTCGCGGATGCGCGAGGCCATGAGGCAGAAGAGGCGCTCGGCTATCGACTGGTGGGAGAAGAGCAGTTCCTTGAACACGGAGGCCGGCATCACGCAGGCTTCGCCGCGGGTAAGGGCCGTGACGTTCGCGGAGCGCGGAACGCCGTCGAGCGCCGCCAGCTCGCCGAACAGATCGCCTGGCTTCATCTCGTAGAGGATGACCTCCTTGCCCGAGGCGGTGCGCATGAGCACGCGAACCTCGCCCGACAGGAGAAAATAGACGTCCGTGGAAGGCTCGTCGAAGTCGACCAGGACCTCATCGGGGTCGAAGCGGCGCCAGTTGGCTCGGGCTTCGAAAGGCGCAAGGTCGATCTCCAGCCCCTTGAACAGCTTGATCCCGGCGAGCCGTGCCATCGGTCTCCTCCCCCTATAGGTTATCTTGGCTATAGCACAGATTTCACGCATTCAGTAGGGCGTGAAGCCTATCCCTCCCTCAAGCCCTCGGTTTTGTCACTGACGATTCCGGCTATCGGCCATGTTGCTGCCGGGAGCGACGACAGGGCTGCCTCCCCTGCCCTCTTCGAAACCATCCAGGATCTTGCCAGCGCCGCGATCACAGGCCAAAAGGCGGCATGCTCCACGTCAACGACCTGACCTACCGCATCGGCGACCGGCTGATCCTCGACCATGCCTCCTTCAACCTGCCTACAGGCAGCAAGGTGGGGCTCGTCGGGCGCAACGGCGCGGGCAAGACAACTCTGTTCAAGATCATCCAGGGCGATGTGTCCTCGGAGAGCGGCAGCATCACCCTGCCCCGCGGCATGCGCATCGGCGCGGTCGCCCAGGAGGCGCCCGGCGGGCCCGAGACATTGATCGAGGTGGTTCTCGCAGCCGACAAGGAGCGCAACGCCCTTCTGGCGGAAGCCGAAACCGCGGACGGGATCCGCCGGGCCGAAATCGAGACGCGTCTCACGGATATCGGCGCCCACTCGGCGCCGGCCCGCGCTGCCGCCATTCTCCATGGCCTCGGCTTCGACGAAGCGGCGCAGAACCGGCCCTGCTCGGACTTTTCCGGGGGATGGCGCATGCGCGTGGCGCTGGCCGCCGTGCTGTTCACCGAACCCGACCTCCTGCTCCTCGACGAGCCCACCAACTACCTCGACCTCGAAGGCACCCTCTGGCTCTACGATTATCTCGGGCGCTACCCGCACACGGTCCTGGTGATCAGCCACGACCGGGAACTGCTCGACACCTGCGTCAACCACATCCTGCATCTCGACCGGGGCAAGCTCGCGATCTATCGCGGCGGCTACACCTCGTTTGCCAAGCAATACGCTGAAATGCGCGAGCTGACCGCCAAGATGCAGGTGAAGCAGGAGGCCGAGCGCAAGCACCTTCAGGCCTTCGTCGACCGCTTCAAGGCCAAGGCCTCGAAGGCCCGGCAGGCGCAGTCCCGCGTCAAGCGGCTCGCCAAGATGGAGCCGATCGCGGCCATCGTGGAAGACAACGTGCTGCCGTTCAACCTGCCGGGACCCGAACGCCCGGCTGCGCCGCCCCTGATCACCATCGAGGGTGGCGCCGTCGGCTACGGCGAGCGCGTCGTTCTCGACCGCCTGAACCTGACGATTTCGCCCGACGACCGGATCGCGCTTCTGGGCTCCAACGGCAACGGCAAGTCCACCTTCTGCAAGCTCATCGGCGGCAGGCTCGCGCCCATGAAGGGCGACATGCGAACGCCCACGCGGATGGACGTGGCCTATTTCGCGCAGCACCAGCTCGACGAGCTCAACCCCAAGGCCACGGCCTACGATCACGTGGCGGAACGCATGCCCGATACGCCCGTCGCCAGGATTCGCGCCCGCACGGCGCAGATCGGCTTTCCGGGCACGAAGGCCGATACGCCCGTCTCGTCCCTGTCGGGCGGCGAGAAGGCCCGCCTGCTCATGGGATTGGCCGCCTTCAACGGCCCTCACCTGCTCATCCTCGACGAGCCCACGAACCACCTGGACATCGACAGCCGCCAGGCCCTGATGGAAGCGATCAACGACTATACGGGCGCGGTCATCCTGGTGAGCCACGACCGCTTCCTCATCGAGGCCTGCGCCGACCGGCTCTGGATCGTCGGCAACGGCAGCGTGAAGCCCTTCGATGGCGACATGGACGACTACCGGCAACTCGTGCTCTCCGGCGACCTCGATCCGCAGAAGACCTTAGACAGGCCGCAGGCTCCCAGCACCTCCAAGGTCGACGAGCGCCGCGCCGCAGCAGAACGCCGCGTCGCGCTCGCGCCCCTGCGCAAGAAGCTGGAGGCCCTCGAGACCCGGATGGCGAAGCTTGGGGACGTGATCGGCAAGGTGGACGCCGCCCTCGCCGATGGCACGGCCTTCCAGAAGGATCCCGCCAAAGCCACCGAGTTGTCCAGGATGCGTGCCGAGGCTGCCGCGACATTGGCTTCCGTTGAGGAAGAATGGCTGATGGTCAGCGGCGAGATCGAAGAGGCGAGCGCATAGGGCGTCGAATGCCGGATGTTTGGCGTCGGGTCCATGCGGGTCTTTCGCTGAAGCTTGCAGGTCAACCTGCCAGGATCCAAGGCCGTTAGTGCAGCGTTCATCCTAAGAGCGGTACATTGATGCGCTCATGTCGGAGAATGAACATGCTTCGTGCGGTATTGGCAGCAACGGTGATCGCCGGCGGCGCCATGCTTGGGACCCTGTCGGGCGCCCAGGCACAGAACTTGGTGCCTTGTGCGCGGGAGGGTGGATTCTGCCGCGTTCCCTACCCGACCCGGGTCATCTATGGCGTTCCTGGCAGCGGCATCGAACTCTTCGTCAGAGGCGGCGGTGTTCCCTGCTCCAACAGGACATTCGGCGATCCTGCCCCGGGCGTCGCCAAGCGGTGCGCGTTCGTGTCCCGTGGATCCGACAGAGGCCCCCGCGGGTATTACGACAGAGCGCCCCGTGAGCGTGGGTACGATGACGACTATCGTCGACCGCCCCGTGGCTACGATCGCGGCTTCAGGGATTACGATGAGGGCTATGGCCGACCGCCCCGTGCCTACGAGGTCTACTGATCCAGGGAATGAGGGCGGATTGCCCAAGGATAAAGGCTTACGCCGCAGCCTTGGAACCTTCCTGCCCTTCTCCGGCCTATAGGGGCATCAGTCGAAGGGCATGGCATGCCCTTCCCTAAGACGGAGCGGAGCAATGCGTGTCTTGTCTCTGATCGCCCTCGCCGCAACAGCCCTTGTCGCTCAGGAGGCCTTCGCACAGCAGCGGACCAGGGAGAGGTCACCTGAGCGGGAGGCACAGCATGAAATCTGCCGGGAGGAATCACGGCGAGCGCTGAAAGCCTATGGCCCGACAGTAGCGGATCGGGAGCGCACGAGAGAGCACCGCAGAGCCTATGTCCGAGACTGCATGAGAAGAACGCGCCCGTAGTCGTGCGGGGCGATATCGGCGGCTCCCCGTCTTAGCCGGGAAGACAGCATTAATGCTGTCATGAGCTCGGATCATCCTGTAGAATGGCGCGATCAGCGGTTCCTTAGTCGGCCGCTGCCCTTTTGGGCGTATGAGCGTCTCGAAGCTTACCGGCTTTGGAGAACCAGTCATGCCAGTCGACCTGCAGCCTCCCAAGAAACCTTCTCAACCCGTTACCGTCCTGCCCCATTCCCTGCTGGACCGGTCCTTGAACTGGCTCGCCCTGGTCGTGGGCATCGGGCTGTGCGTCTGGGCCGCCAATTACGGCTCGAGCCTGTTGACCTAGCAAAGGCCGGCGCCCGGCCTCGACGGGCTGAGTTAAGGCTTTACGACCCGGTCGAGCCTGTTGTTCACGAAAAAGTAGAGTTCGCGACCGCCAGGCTCGGAATAGAGCACCTGCACCTCACGCTGTCCTTTGCCGCTTTCGCCCACGAGCACATCCGTGGCAGGCTTTCCTTTCAGGCGAACGAGATCGCATTCCGCGATGCCGGGCTCGATGGCGGTTGCCGTGCCGCTGAAAGCCCCGTTGCAGCGGCCGTCGGGCCCGAGCACGGGGCCATCGAAGGTGGGCCCCGCAGCAAGCGAGGCCATCGGAGCGGGCGTTGCGGACACCCCAGCCGGCGGGGGCGCCGATCCGGTGCTCGTGCAGGCGGACAGCGCAAGACCCGTAAGAACCACGCAGGGCAGAACCTTCATACGCATCACCATCAATCCCTGTTGTCGGCAGCCCTCGCCTGCAAGGCTTCATCGAAAAGCCGCTGCACGTCGGCCTTGAAGGCCTGCCGCGACGCTTGCCGCGAATAGAACATGTGGCCGCCCTCGTAAACACTTAAGCCCACGCGCTTCTGCGGTCCGAGATCGGGGAGCTGGTTCAGGAGGAGCTGCGAGGTGTAATACGGCGTCACCAGATCGGTGAAGCCGTGGGTGACGAGCACCCGCAGCTTGCCGTCGAGGGCAAGGGCCTGCCGCAGCTCCTCGAGGTTCTCAGGCCCGCTGCGCCCGCCGCCCCAGCGCCATGCGCCGTTGATGGCCCCGTTCAGCAGGTTGTATCGCCCCTCCGGCTTGTAGTTCAGGGTGTGGGTCAGGTGCTGGATCATGGCGCTCGTCAACGGAGCCGTCATGCCGTCGAGCACCGGATCCTCGAAGCGCGAGACTTGAGCGTTCGGATTGGGATCCGCGATGGCGACATTGGTGTCATAGGCGCTGACGATCTCGGATGAGCCGCGGCGCAGCTCCCGCTGCGCTGCCCGCATGTCGATCCGTCCGGCAAGGCGTCGGCTGACCTCCGGGGCAAGGCCGCTCAGTTCCGCAACACGCCGGCTCACCCGCTCCACCGCCTCCTTGTCCTGGAGGCCGCGCATCAGATCGACCAGGTACTCGCCCGAAGCGTAAGCCTCTGCCTCCCGGAGCGCATCCCTCGACACAGGCCCTTTGCGGGACAGGTTTGCCGCCGCAAGCGACGGCAGGAGCGCTGCCGTGCTCCAGGGCGCGCCTGCGCCCTGGTCGAGCCAGTCGAAATCGAAGACGGGCGAGACGAGAACCAATCCGCTGAAGCCGATGCCCTGGTCGCTCTGGAGCTTCTGCGCCAGCAAGGGTCCTCGAAAGCCGCCATAGCTCTCACCGGTGAAAAATTTCGGCGACATCAGCCGGTTTTTCTCCTTGAGCCAGCGCATGACGAAGGCCGCCAGCCCGTCGATGTCACCCTGGACCGAGTAGAACCGCTCCCTCACCTGATCGCCGCCGACCACGCGGCTGTAGCCGGTGCCGGGCGGGTCGATGAAGACCAGATCCGTGAAATCGAGCCAGGTTTCGGCATTGGGAACGAGAGCAGGCTGAACCGAAGGGCTGATCGCCGCGCCATCCATCGGCAGCAGCCACGGGCCGACGGCAAGCAGGTGGAGATAGGCGGAAGATGCCCCCGGGCCTCCGTTCACCGCAAAGGTCACGGGCCGCGTGGCCGGGTCGGCGTCGTCCCGGGTATAGGCCACGAAGCCGATCTCCGCCTGCGGCGCGCCTTGCGGATCGGCCAGCGTCAGGTGCCCGGCCGTTGCAGTGAACTGCATCGTGCGTCCGGGGAGCTGCAGGGTGTGGCGGGTCACCGATTCCGGCGGAAGCGCCTGCGGGTCTCGGCCTTCCGGGCGAGGCCTGCGCTGCTCCTGCTGCTGTCCTTGCGGCTGCTGCTCCCGGTTGCCTGCCTGCTCTTGCGCTGCGACGCCAAGTGGCAACGCGAACGATAGGCAAAGGGCGGCTGAAGCGACAAAGCGGAAGGCTCGGAGCATGGCGGGTTCCCTTATGGCCTTCCTGAAACTGGAGAGCTTGACCTCTGTTCCAAGACTTTCCGGCTCTATCCGCAGCACACATCTTTGTTAGGAACGCAGGCCACCTGATAGCCCAAAAGCTTCACATATCATTTGAACTATGTTTCATTTGGTAAGACAAAATTCTTCGCCGTGACAGGAAGCCATGCTCAAGACTGACCAAATTACGCTCACCTTGTACCCGCTTTGGATGGTTTGGGCGGGTCGCACCATTCTTTATCTAGCGCTGATGATGGGACCGATCATAGAAATGGGGTGGATTGAGGCCTTGCTTCCTTCTGCTATTCAGGAAACTGGCAAGATCGTTCTTGGCGGCGTCGCGCTACCTGCTCTTTATATTAGCCTCTATGCATTACTGCACCGCATAGGCGCCCACTGCCAAAACTTCGTATTTCTTGTCGCGCTCCTGTATGGAGCTACCCTCTTTGCAGAGGCTCAACGGGCACTATCCACAGGTAGCCTTTTGCCGTGGTTGGGCACAATTGGCTGCTTTGTGTATGCCCTGGGATTCACTTGGCTGGGTTACCAAGGATATCTTGCGAACCGCAAGAGGGCAGCGGCAGCTCTGTTTGCTGAGCGCGAAGCTCAAATTGACATGCATGCAGAAGCAATCCTTCGCGCGCAGCAATTGCAACGCAATTTGAGCGCTGTTAAAGAGGGCCCATAGAATTCGTCTCAGTCAGCCAGATCCAGCAATCGGCGATCTGGCCGCTCACGCTTTCCGCTGCCAGCGTCCCCGCTCGTCCTGCTGCCAGTAGGTTGCGTCATGGCCGCCCTCCTTCACGGCCCGCCATTGGTCGCGGGCGAAGGCAAGGGCTTGGATGTCGTTGCCGTCGAAGAGGACAGCCAGCCTCTCGTAGGCGGCGATGTCCCCCGGCAGATCGGCGCCCTCCACGAGAAAGCGGATCGAGGCGCCGTTGGGATTGTCCCCGGACAACGTGATAAGGATGGGCTGATCGGCCGCATGGGCCTCGCGGTCGGTGCCGTGGGGCAGGAAGCTCTCGTCGGCAAAGGTCCACAGGTGATCGTCGAGGGCGGACATCCGCTCCTCGGTCGTCACCTGCACCACCGCGCGCCACCCCCGCTCCAGCGTCTTCTGCAGGAGCGTGGGCAGCACGGCTTCGAGCGGCTGGTGCTGAAGGTGATAGAAAAGGACCTCGGCCATCGATGCCTACAATCCGCCGCGGCCGCGAAGGGTTGCAGGCCGCGTGAGGCCCTTGTTCCGCCTCATCCTCAAGCCTCGTAGTGATCGCGGACGAGCCGGTCGAGGAGGCGCACGCCCCAGCCGGAGGCCCAGCCCTTGTTGATCTCGTTCTGCGGAGACCCCATGGCGGTGCCGGCGATGTCCAGATGAGCCCAGGGCACGTCGTTGACGAAGCGCTGGAGCAGCGCCGCCGCCGTGCTCGAACCGCCGAAGCGGCCGGCCGAATTCTTCATGTCGGCGAACTTGGAATCGATCATCTTGTCGAATTCAGGACCCAGCGGCATGCGCCAGACCCGCTCGCCCGTCGCCTGGCCGGCTGCCGTCAGGCGCTCGGCCAACTCGTCATTGTTCGAGAACAGGCCGGCATATTCCTGCGCCAAGGCCACCATGATCGCGCCGGTGAGAGTCGCAAGATCGATCATGAACTTCGGCTTGAAGCGATCCTGAACGTACCAGAGCACATCGGCCAGCACGAGGCGGCCCTCGGCATCCGTGTTGATGATCTCGATGGTCTGGCCGGACATGGTGGTGACGATGTCGCCGGGGCGCTGGGCGTTGCCGTCCGGCATGTTCTCGACGAGGCCGATGGCCCCGACCACGTTGGCCTTGGCCTTGCGGCTCGCCAGCGCATGCATGAGGCCGACCACGCAGGCTGCGCCCGCCATGTCGCCCTTCATGTCTTCCATGCCGGCACCGGGCTTGATGGAGATGCCGCCGGTGTCGAAGACCACGCCCTTGCCGATGAAGGCCACGGGGCTGTCCTTGGGCTTGCCGCCGTTCCAGCGCATGATCGCCACCCGGCCGCCGCGCACGGAGCCCTGCGCCACGCCGAGCAGCGCTCCCATGCCCAGCTTGCGCATGGCCTTATCGTCGAGGATCTCCACCTCGACGCCAAGCTTGGCAAGCGCTTCGGCGCGGGCGGCGAACTCCTGCGGTCCGAGCACATTCGGCGGCTCGTTGACAAGATCGCGCGCGATGATGACGCCCTGCTGGATGCCCTCGCGGGCCTTGGCCACCTTCTTGACGGCGGCCGGATCCGCCACGGTGAGGACAAGGCGGCTGGCGCCCTTGGCGCCGTTCTCGTCCTTCTTGGTCTTGTACCGGTCGAAGCGATAGCGGCGCAGCTGAGCGCCCAGCGCCACATCGGCAACCGCCTCGGGCGTCACATCGATTCCAGGCAGATCCAGCACGGCGGTGGCGAGCTTGCCGTTCACCTTGCCGGCGATGAGGCCGCCCAGCTGCGCAAAATCCAGGCTCGCCCGGTCCTTCTCGCCCCCAACGCCGACCACGATCAGCCTGTCCACCGGGAGGCCTGCGGGAACGACCAGGGTCATGACCGACTTGGCTTTGCCCTTGAAATTCTCGGCAGACGCAGCCCTGGCAATGAGCTCGACGGTCTTGGGGCCGATTTGCTTGGCGACGGCTGCTGAAGGCTGGAGGTCGTCTCCGACGAAGACGATGAGATCTCCGGATTCCGCTTTGCCGTGGGCCAGGAAGTCGATCTTGAAGCTGTCGGCCATGAAATCCTCTTTGTTTGACTGCAGGGTGCCTGGCCAATGAGCCGGCAGCGACCATGGTAGGCGGGACATATATCATATTGCGCCCGGGGGCACGGGGAAGCTGCCGTTAAATCGGCGCAATCTCAGGCTGTTGAGAACGGCCGTCTTGCCTGAGAGCATGTGACAAGGTACCCAGGGCTCCACCGCCCGGGGGCGAAGGGCTTCATGACACTTCTCGAACGCTACATCCTCAAAATCTCGTTCAGCGCCTTTGCCGCATGCCTGGTCGCCCTCACGGGCGTCATCTGGATCACGCAGGCCCTGCGCGAGCTCGACCTGCTGACCGGCAAGGGCCAGACCTTCCTGATCTTCATGACCGTCACCGGGCTGTCCCTGCCCGCCCTGATCAACGTCATCGCGCCCGTGGCCCTTTTTCTCGCGACCCTCTATACCCTGAACAAGCTGAACGGCGACTCGGAACTCATCGTCATGAGCGCGGGAGGCATGCCCCCGCATCGCCTCCTGCGCCCCTTCATGGCCCTGGCGGCCTTCATCTGCGTCGTGGTGGGCATCATCTCCGTTTACCTCATGCCCGCCAGCTTCCAGGAGCTGCGCCACCTGTTCACGAAGATCCGCGCCGATTTCGTGGGGACCATGGCCAAGGAAGGTCAGTTCATCAGCCTCGAGAACGGCATCACGTTCCATTACCGGGAACGTTCAGGGGATGCCCTGCTCGGGATTTTCATGGAGGATCTGCGGGAAAAGGATAAGGCCATCGTCTATCTGGCAGAGCGCGGCCAGACCGTCGAACAGGGCGGCAACGCCTATCTTGTGCTCCAGAAGGGCAGCGTTCAGCGCAAGGAGCCTAACAGCCGCGACACGTCGATCGTGGCCTTCGAGCGCTATGCGGTCGACCTGTCCGCCTTCAACCAGGAAGGCGGGGAGATCGTCTACAAGCCGCGCGAGCGAAGCACCACCCAGCTTCTCTTTCCGGACAAGAGCGAACCTCTCTACCAGGAGCAGGGAGGGCGTTTCCGGGCTGAGCTGCACGACCGCCTGTCGTCCTGGCTCTACCCGCTCGCCATGATGGCCATCGCCTTCGTGGCCCTGGGTGAGGCGCGCACGACCCGCCAAGGGCGCGGCCTTGCCATAGCAACCGCGGTCGTTGCCGTGGTGCTGCTGAGAATCCTTGGTTTTGCCGCGTCCAGCGCGGTGGCCCGGACCCCGGCCGCCGTTGTGGCGATCTATGCCGTTCCCTTAGGCGCCATCCTGATTTGCCTGCTGCTGATCTTCCAGGGGCCGGCCATGAGGTCTGCCCAGGCAAGGCTTCACTCCGGGCTTCGCGGACTGCTCCCCTCGCGCGCAGCCGCAACGCAGAAGGCCTGACCATGCTGCTCGGCCGGACCCTTGGCTTCTATTTCTCGCGCCAGTTCATCAAGACCATTTTCCTGGTTTTCGCGACGGTCTTCACCCTCGTCTACACCCTGGACTTCGTGGAACTCATGCGCCGGGCCGGCGATGCCCCAGGGGCAACCACCGGGGTCATCGCGCAGCTGGCCCTCTTCCGCACGCCGGCGATTGCCGAGCAGGTCATGCCCTTCGCGGTGCTTTTCGGCAGCATGGCGGCCCTTCTGCAGTTGAGCCGCAAGCTGGAGCTGGTGGTGGCGCGGGCCGCGGGCATTTCCGCATGGCAGTTCCTGCAGCCCGGCCTTCTGATCGCCCTGATGATCGGGGTCGTTTCGGTCACCGTCTACAATCCTGTCTCGGCGATCCTGAAGCAGCGCGCCTCGACCTTGGAAACGCAGGTCTTCTCGCGGCCTGTGCAAAACAGGGACAAGCCGATCTGGATCCGCCAGCGTAGCCTGGACGGGCAGGCCATCTTCCGGGCCGTCGGCTCGGCGACGGATACGGCGACGCTGATCGGCGTGACGGTCTATGCCTTTGATCAGACAGGATCTTTCAGCCATCGGGTCGAGGCCAGGGAAGCCACCCTGCATGAGGGCTTCTGGGATCTCAAGGACGCCAGGGTCCTGTCGGCGACCGAGGAGCCTCAATCCCACGAGCGCTACCTCATCGCCTCGACGCTCCAGCCTTCGGAGGTTCGACAGAGCTTCATCGACCCGGATGCCGTGCCCTTCTGGGATCTGAAGGAGACGATCAACCGCATGGAGCAGGCGGACATCAACACCACCACGTACCAGCTCCATTACGACCTGCTCCTCGCCCGCCCCCTGCTGTTCATTGCCATGGTTTTCGTGGCCGCATCCGTATCGTTAAGATTCTTTCGATTCGGCGGTGTAGCCACGATGGTTCTCGGTGGCGTCGCGGCCGGGTTCATGCTTTATGTCGCCACGGAGCTTATGGCGGAGCTTGGAGCTTCAGGGATCATCAGCTCCCTTGTTGCGGCCTGGTTCCCTGCTGTAGTAGGCAGTCTGTTAGGGACCTTGGCCCTATTGTACCAAGAGGACGGCTGACCGTTCTCGACGAGAAGGGTTGCAGAGGAGTGGGGATGCGGCGGCTCACGACAACGATCGCTATGTCTGCGGTCGCAGCGGGTATGTTTTACGCCGCTGGGTCGACGCCTGCGCTTGCTCAAGCCACCCTGAACGAGGCTATCGGCGCCCGTGCCCAATCCGGGTCCGGCGAGGATCGGCTTCTCGTCGACGCCAAGGAAATCGTCTACGACAACGACCGGAACACGATCGCGGCCTCCGGCGACGTGCAGATGAACTACCAGGGCCGCACCCTCCAGGCCGACCGGGTCATCTATGACCGGAACACCGGCCGCGTCTTTGCCGAGGGCAATGCCCGCCTCACCGACGCCAGCGGCACGGTTGCAACCGGCGACCGATTCGAGCTTACGGACGATTTCAGAAGCGGCTTCATCGATTCGCTGCGCGTCGTTCAAACCACGATCGAGGGAGGCCGCCCGCTCACCACCCGCTTCTCCGCTCCCCGTGCCGAGCGCGCCGAGGGCGAGACCACGGTTTTCGAACGCGGCACCTACACGGCCTGCGAGCCCTGCAAGGACAATCCGGAGCGGCCGCCCCTGTGGCAGGTCAAGGCGGCCAAGATCATCCACAACAACAGCGAGCGGACGATCTACTACGAGGATGCCACGCTTGAACTGCTTGGCATTCCGGTCGCCTACATGCCCTATTTCTGGACGCCGGACCCGACAGTCAAACGGAAGACCGGCTTCCTGTCGCCGCGCTACGTCTACTCGACCAATCTCGGCTACGGGGCATCGGTTCCGTTCTTCTGGGCCATTGCGCCCAACTACGACCTGACGATCAGCCCCACCTTCTTGAGCCGCCAGGGCCTTCTGGGACAGGTGGAGTGGCGGCACCGCCTCGAGACCGGCGCCTACAACATCCGGGCGACCGGCATCTCGCAGCAGGAGCCTGAAGCCTTCCTCCTGCCGCCCTATGGCGCCGGAGACCGCGACCTGCGCGGCTCGCTCGAGACGTCCGGCGAGTTCCACATCAACCAGAACTGGCGCTGGGGCTGGGACATTGCGCTCGTGTCGGACAAGTGGTTCCTCACGAACTATCGCATCCGCAGCGAAAGCCTCAGCTCGTACTACATCAAGGAAGCGACCTCGACCGTGTTCCTGCAGGGGCAGGGAGACCGCTCCTTCTTCGACGCGCGGGGCTACTACTTCCAGACCCTGTCCAGCAACGAATGGCAGAAGCAGCAGCCGATCGTTGCCCCGGTTGTCGACTACAACAAGCGCTTCACCCCCTCGACTATCGGTGGCGAGTTCGCCCTCGACGTGAACGTCACGAGCCTCTCCCGGGAGGCCGCGCAGTTCGAGCCGCTGTCGCGCAACAACATCGCCTACTATGGCATCGCCCAGACCTGTTCCGTTTTCGACCCTGCGTCCTGCCTCGTGCGCGGCATCAGCGGCTCCACATCCCGGGCCTCGGCGACGGCCTCGTGGCGCCGCGAATTCGTCGACCCGGCAGGGCAGGTCTGGACGCCGTTCGCCTATGTGCGGGCTGACAACTTCTGGATCGCGCCGAATTTCAGCGGCTATCAGAACCAGCAGCTTTCCAACTTCTTCGACGCGGACGACGAGTATCTGTTCCGCGCGACCCCTGCCATCGGCCTCGAGTACCGCTATCCCTTCATTGCCAGCCTCGGCACCTCGGGGCAGCAGATCCTCGAGCCGATTGCGCAGATCGTCGCCCGCCCCAACGAGACCAGAATCGGCAACCTTCCCAACGAGGACGCTCAAAGCCTCGTTTTCGACGACACCTCCCTGTTCGATTGGGACAAGTTCTCTGGCTATGACCGGGCAGAGGGCGGCGTTCGGGCCAATGTGGGCGTGCAATACACGGTAACGGGCGCCGACAACTTCTACGCCAATGTGCTGTTCGGGCAGTCCTATCAGATTGCGGGCCGCAACTCGTTCCGGCAGGGGGATCTCGCCAATGTCGGGCTGGATTCGGGTCTCGATTCCCGAGCCTCCGATTATGTCGGCCGGTTCCAGATCGCGCCGAACCAGAACTTCGCCTTCGTGACACGGGCACGGTTCGATCAGGACAATTTCGACCTGAACCGGCTCGAAGCCACCGTCAGCGCGAACTTCAATCCTTACCTGCCCGTCTCGGCCTCGCTGACCTATGCCCGTTACGAGGCCCAGCCGGCGATCGGCTTCCCGCTGCGCCGCGAGGGCCTGCTGGGATCCGCCAGGTGGGACATCTCGCCGAACTGGTACGTGACGGGCTCCGTTCTGCTCGATCTCGACCGTTATCTTCTCGCCCGTGAGACCTATTGGACCCAGTATGAGGTCGATCCGGCGAATGCAGTCTACAACCGCGAGAACGTTGCCTATGTCAGCGGCATGTCCCTCGGAGTTGGCTACATGGACGAATGCACGACCTTCTCGGTCAGCTACAGCGTGACCCCTCGTGAAGTGGCCCGGAACTCCGGGGAGAAGGATCAGAACCATACCGTCGCATTCCGGCTTGAGTTTCGGTCGCTCGGCGAGGTCGGATACAGCCAGAATCTCAGCGGCACCGATGATGAATGACGGTGCAGCAGCCCGGTGACAGGCTTGACGCAGCGCCCGCTCCTCCTGACCCAAGGTGATCCGGCCGGAATTGGGCCGGAACTTACTCTGAGGGCCTGGCTCCAGCGGGACGAGCGATCCCTGCCGCCTTTTGCGGTCGTCGGCGATCCAGCTTATCTCGGCCGCATTGCTCAAGGTTATGGCTGGGACGTCCCCGTGATACCTGTGAAGCCGGCACAGATTCCGGCGGTTTTTCCGCAGGCACTCCCTGTCATTCCTTTGAACACAACCGTCTCGGCCCAACCGGGCAAGCCCGATGCGGCCTATGCAACGTCGGTGATCGAGTCGATCGAGACGGCGGTGCGGCTGGTCGAGGCCGGATCCGCCTGCGCGGTCGTCACCAATCCCATTGCCAAGCACGTTCTCTACGATGCCGGGTTTCCGCATCCGGGGCATACGGAATTTCTGGCCGCTCTGGCGTCCGAAGGCAGGAGCGAAGCCTGCCACCCGGTTATGATGCTGTGGAGCGAGCAGCTGGCGGTGGTACCGGTCACCGTCCACATCCCTCTCTCGAAAGTGCCATCGGCCCTGACGACGGATCTGATCGTCCTGACCGGCAGGATCGTCGCACGGGAGCTGAAGGAAAGGTTCGGCCTCGCCGATCCGAGGCTCGTCCTGGCAGGTCTTAACCCCCATGCGGGGGAGAACGGAGCCATGGGGGCGGAAGACGGCACCATCATTGCTCCAGCAGTCGAGATCCTGCGCAAGGAGGGCATCGAGGTGTCAGGCCCTCTTCCGGCGGATACCATGTTCCATGCCCGCGCCCGGAGCCGCTACGATGCAGCCCTTGCCATGTATCATGATCAGGCTCTCATCCCGATCAAGACGATCGCCTTCGACGAGGCAGTGAACGTGACGCTCGGGCTCCCCTTCGTGCGCACCTCGCCGGACCACGGCACGGCCTTCGACATCGCCGGCAAAGGCATCGCCCGGCCCGACAGCCTCATCGCTGCCATCAAGCTCGCCGCTCGCCTAGGGACCAGGGCTGAAATCCCATGAGCCAGATCGACGACCTACCCCCTCTGCGCGACGTGGTCCGCACCCATGGGCTCATGGCGAAAAAATCCCTTGGGCAGAATTTTCTCTTCGATCTCAACCTCACGAGCCGGATCGCCCGTTCCGCAGGCTCCCTGGAGAACGCAACAGTCATTGAGGTCGGCCCCGGCCCAGGCGGCCTGACACGGGCGATCCTTGCAGCCGGAGCCCGGAAGGTGATCGCCATCGAGCGAGACACCCGGTGCATGCCGGCGCTGGCCGAAATCGCGAGCCGTTACCCCGGTCGGCTGGAGGTGATCGAGGCCGATGCCCTGGCGTTCGACCCGCGCCCCCTGGTCGGAGACGGGCTCGTGCGGATCATCGCCAACCTGCCCTATAACGTGGGCACGGCCTTGCTGACGGGCTGGCTCACGGGCGAGGCCTGGCCGCCCTGGTGGGCTTCGCTCACCCTCATGTTCCAGCGCGAGGTCGCCGAGCGCATCGTCGCCGATGAGGACGACCCGAAGAATTACGGCCGGCTCGGGGTGCTGTGCGGCTGGCGAGCCGAATCGCGCATTCTGTTCGACGTGCCGCCCTCCGCCTTCGTGCCGCCCCCGAAGATCACCTCAAGCGTGGTCCACCTGACCCCACGGGCCAAGCCCCTGCCCTGCCGCATCGGCGCCCTGGAGGCTGTTACCCGCGCGGCCTTCGGGCAACGGCGCAAGATGCTGCGCCAGAGCCTGAAATCCATCGCTCCGGATCCCGCCGCCATCATCGTGGCGGCCGGTTTGGAAGAAACCACCAGGGCTGAGAACATCTCGGTGGAAGGCTTCGTGGCACTGGCCAACGCCTTTGATAAAACCCGAGGCACATAAAGCGGGATCTCGAGTTTCGATCTTTGCTCTCAGGTCAGGGGACCGCCATCTGATATGTGGCGGTCCCCTGGCGGTCAGCGGTTGACAGGCTGTTCGTAGAAGGCCCGTGTGACGGCCAGACATGCGACCGCAGCTTCGCGTCCCTTGGTGTCGAAATGACTGGCGAAGAAGCTGCGGTGCGTTTCGTGCTCGTGGAAATGATGGGGCGTGAGCACGGCGGACAGGACGGGAACGTTCGTATCGAGCTGAACGCGCATCAAGCCCGAAATCACCGCCTCAGCGACGAATTCGTGCCGGTAGATCCCCCCATTCACCACGAGGCCTGACGCCACGATGGCGCTGTAGCGCCCGCCCTTGGCCAATCTTTGAGCCAGCAGCGGGATCTCGAAGGCTCCCGGCACCTCGTAAAGGTCGATCGCCGAGGAAGGAACGTTCCCCTCCTTCATGGCAGCCAGGAAAGCGTCCCGGCAACGGTCGACGATGTCCTTGTGCCAGCACGACTGAATGAAGGCGACCTGGATCTGGGAGGCATGAGCCTCAGCAGGGGATTTATGGGGTTGTACGAACTGATTCATGTGGGCTTCCTTTCATGGCCTGGACATGAACCAGGGCAAGCGGAAGCGGCGATGGCCCGCGGTGTCCCGCGGCATCGCAACAACCGATCTCTTTCATCCGGACTATGACCGTCGGCTTCGGATTTGCACCGAATCTGCTGACCCTCCCATCGGGGATGGGAGGCGCTCGCGGGCTGACAGGCTTTCGCCTGCTCACCGCCGGTGGGGACTTCCACCCCGCCCTGAGATCATCGCTCGCCTCATAGGCAAGCATACCTATATAGAACGGCGGAAAGGGCGCGGGCAACCTCTCTTCATGGGGCCTTAACCGCGCCTCGACATGATCGACGTCCGATGAGCGGCCCGAGCCGTTCGAGATAGAGGAATGAGGAATGACGCAGGCGCGCAAGAGGATCGGGCTTCTGTTTGGCGGACGCTCTGCGGAGCATGAGGTCTCGAAACTGTCGGCGGCCAATGTCCTTCGCGCCCTCGATCCCGGCCGCTACGACATTGTTCTCATCGGAATCGGCCGGGACGGGCGCTGGCTGCTCTGCGACAGCGGCAATGGTGGAGGAAGAGGCGCGCAGGCCCTGGAGATTCCGGAACAGGCCCCGCAGGTCGCCCTGCTTCCGGGCGGCGGCGGCGAGATGATCGTCATGAACGGAAATGCGTCTCCGGACCCGCTCCGTCTCGACGCGGTCGTGCCTGTTCTGCACGGGCCCAACGGGGAGGACGGGACGGTTCAGGGATTTCTCGAGCTGGCCAACGTTCCCTTCGTCGGCTCAGGCGTGCTGGGCTCCGCAGCCAGCATGGACAAGGATGTGGCCAAGCGCCTGCTGCGCGACAGCGGCCTACCCGTGGTGCCGTTCCTGACCCTCACTGCCCGCAGCCGCGCAGACTACCGGGCAGCGGCCGACGCGCTCGGCACGCGGGATCTATTCATAAAGCCGGCCAATATGGGCTCGTCGGTGGGCGTCTCGCGCGCCACCTCCGCCGAGGAGTTCGAGACGGCCTGCGAGCGCGCCTTCCGCTATGACGGCAAGGTGCTCGTGGAGCGCAGCGTCACGGGAGCGCGGGAGATCGAATGCTCTGTGCTGGAGGATGCCTCCGGCAGGGTTTGTGCCTCTCCCTTGGGCGAGATCGTGCCCGCCGGCAGCCACGGCTTCTACAGCTATGACGCCAAGTACATCGATGCGGACGGCGCTCTCCTGCGCATCCCCGCCGAACTCCCATCCGATCAGGCAGGCCAAATCCAGGAGCTTGCGGTCGAGACCTTCCGGGTGCTGGGCTGCGAGGGGCTGGCCCGGGTCGACTTCTTCGTCGATCCGAAGCAGGAGGGCAGCCTGTTCATCAACGAAGTGAACACCCTGCCTGGCTTCACGGCGATCAGCATGTATCCGAAGCTCTGGGAGGCAGGCGGCCTGCCGCAAAGCGAGTTGATGGAGATCCTGATCGGTCACGCCATCGCGCGCCACGAGCGTCGGAATAGGCTTGCTCTGAAATGAAGGCCGGCCCCGGCATCGTTCCGTTCTTCAGCCAGTGGGAAACCCCTGGATTGACGAGCGCTGTCCTTAAGGAGGGTGCGGACGTCGCATTGGCCAAAGATCCGAACTGGCCATCGTCAGGCGCTCCCAGCCTTGAGGAATACGTCGCCTGGGCCAACAACGTGTGTGGCATGGCCTGTCTCAAGATGGTGCTTGCAGCCCAAACGGGCCGTATCGTGCCGACCCTTGAGCTGGCTCGCCGCTGTACGGAGTATGGCGGCTCTACGATCAGCGAAACCGGCGGCATCAAGGGCCTGATCTATGCGCCCTTCGTGGAATTCATCAATCGTGAGTTTGGACTGAAGGCAGACGTCGTCACGCGGATCGAAGCACAGGATGTTCCGGGCATTCTCGAAACGTCCGCATTTTTCATGGCGTCCGTTCACCCATCGATCCGCTGGGCGGATCAGGAGCCGTCCGCGAGAGGTGGGCACCTCGTTCTGGTCCTGGCGGCATCCCACAAGGAGATTACTTTCCACAATCCATCAGGCCACATCCCCGCCACGCAGGCCCATGTCACACTCTCCATGGAGGTTTTTGACAAGTACTTTGCTGGGCGTGGAATCGTGATCCATGGCCCCTCAGCGGCCGAATGCGGTCAGCTCGCCCTTCGGGCGTAAAAGAGATCTGTCCGGCTCAGGCAACACGCTCAGTCGATCTTTTCCGAAAGCAGCCCCTCGACGAACGCTGAGAGGCCGACGAGCCGTTCGCGCTTGAGGCGCTCCGCTGCTTGGATGGCCTTGAGGCTCTGGAAGGAGCGGTCGAGGTCCTCGTTGACGATCAAGTAATCGTACTCGACCCAGCGCTCCATCTCGACGCGGGCGTTGGCGAGACGCTTGGCAATCACCTCCGGCGCATCCTCCGCCCGACGCTCCAGGCGCGCCTTCAGCTCCCTGAAGCTCGGCGGCAGGACGAACACGGTCACCACATCGTTGGGCAGCTTCTCTCGCACCTGGCGGGTGCCCTGGTAATCGATGTCGAAGACCATGTCCTGGCCGGCGGCAAGGGTCTTCTCCACGGGCTTGCGCGGCGTGCCGTAGAAGTTGCCGTGCACCTCGGCCCATTCCAGGAGGTCGTCGCGCTCGCGCATCGCCTTGAACTCATCCACGTCGATGAAGTGATAGTGCCGGCCTTCGATCTCGGACGGGCGCTTGGGGCGCGTGGTAACGGAAACCGAGAGAACGCCCGCCTGCTCCTCCACGAGATTGCGGGTGAGCGTGGTTTTCCCTGCGCCGGAGGGCGAGGACAGGATGAGGATGAGGCCTCGACGGCCGACCGGGGGCTTCGAATCTTGGCTCACCGCATCACTCCACATTCTGAACCTGCTCGCGGAATTGCTCGATCACGGCCTTCAATTCAAGGCCTATCCGCGACAAGGACACATCATTGGCCTTCGCGCACAAGGTATTCGCCTCGCGCCCGAACTCCTGGGCGAGAAAGTCGAGCCGCCGTCCGACCGCTCCGCCCTCCTGCAGCAAGCCCCGGGCGGCGTTCACATGGGCGCGCAACCGGTCGAGCTCCTCACGGATGTCGGCGCGGGCGGCGATGAGCACCGCCTCCTGGTGCAGGCGGGCCGGATCGAGGGCGCTCTTGCCTTCGAGCAGTTCGGCGATCTGCGCTTCGAGCCGCGCCCGAATAGCCTCGGGCCGGCGGGCCGGCGCAGCTTCCGCCTCGTCGACGAGGCGGGCAATCAGATCGAGCTGCCCGCCGAGAACGCCGGAAAGCGCCTCGCCTTCGGTCCGGCGCGCGGCCTTCAATCCCTCGATCAGGGCACCGATGCCGCTCTTGAGAGCCGCAACCAGCGCCTCGTCCTGCACCGGATCGGCCGCATCGTCATCCATCTCAACGACGCCGCGCACCGACAGGAGGCCGTCGAGGGAGGCCGGCTTCACGTTGTCCGGGAGGGTGAGACCGCCGAGGGCCGAGAGCAGCGATTGCAGCACGTCCTGGTTGACCCGCAGCCTGGGGGCGGACGAGGCCCTGCTGAGGGACAGGTTGAGCTGGCCCTGGCCGCGCGTGAGCGCCTTGAGGATCAGCCCCCGCGCTTCCTCGCCCACAGCATCGAGGCCTGAGGGCGTGCGGACGCGAACCTCGAGACCACGTCCATTGACGGTCTTGAGTTCCCAGGCCCATTGGTAGGAACCCGTAACGCCGGCCTCGCGGGCAAAGCCGGTCATGCTCGCAATGGACATGCGCCTAAACCTCGAACGGAATGAAAATCGGCGCGACCATAATGCGCGCCGACGGAAGAGTCGATTGCAAGGATCCCGGATTGCAGCCTAAGCCCCCGCCCCTCAGGGCTGGCGCAGGGCCGGAACGCTTTTGGGGTTGCTCAGGTCGAAGGTCTTGTTCTTGAGCGGGTCCCTCTCGGTGCCCTCGCTCGCGTCGAAGCCGCGCGCCTGCCCGGGCCGCCCGGCCGGGCGGGCTCCTGAAGCCGGCAGGGCATTCGCCGTGCCTCGCAACTCGGGGGTGATGCTCCCCGGCAGGCCGGTTTGGCCGGGCGCCGCCGCATCGGGCAGAACCCGGTCAACATCGCCGGCCTCGGGAGCCGGGCGTGCCTTCTCGATCTGCCGCCAGCGGGTCACGTTGCGCTGGTGCTGTTCGTAGCTCTCAGCGAAGGCATGCCCGCCCGAGCCGTCGGCCACGAAGTAGAGATCCTTCGTCCGGGACGGATTGGCCACTGCCTCGAGCGCCGCCCGGCCCGGATTGGCGATGGGGCCTGGGGGGAGGCCCTCGACCACATAGGTGTTGTAGGGCGTGGCGGCCTCGATCTCGCTGCGCAGGATCCCGCGGCCCAGGGTGCCCTTTCCGCCCACGAGCCCATACACGATGGTGGGATCGGACTGGAGCCTCATGCGCTTCATGAGGCGGTTGATGAAGACGCCTGCGACGCGGGTGCGCTCGTCCGCGCGGCCCGTCTCCTTCTCCACGATGGAGGCCAGGATGACGAGCTCCTGCGGGGACCTGATCGGCAGTTCCGCCGAGCGGCGCTGCCAGATCTGCTCGATGGCCTGCTTCTGGGCCGCCTGCATGGTGTTGATGATCTGCTGGCGCGTGGTGCCGCGCTCGAACTTGTAGGTGTCGGGCAGGAGCGATCCCTCGCGGGGCGTCTCGGTCACGTCGCCCGTGAGGGTCTCGTTCTCGTAGAGGCGGGCGACGATCTGCTCGCTGGTCAGCCCCTCCGGCACCGTCACCGTATGCAGGATGGCCTTGCCCTGTATCAGGGTATCGATCGCATCCTCGACGCTTGTCCCCGCCTTGAACTGGAACTCGCCTGCCTTGAGCTGGCCGCGCTGGCGGTTGATGTAGGCATAGGCCTGGAACAGCAGGGGCTGCTCGATGACGCCTTCCTGCTTGAGGATTTGCGCGATCTCGCCAGTACCGGTGTTGCGCGGGATGACGACGACCTTGTCGCTCTGGAGCGGACCCTGGGCCGTGACCTCCTGCTGCAGCATCGAGAAGCCGAAGATGGCCGCGATCGCCAGGGCGACGAGAAGGGTCAGCAACCCGCTGAACACGGACAGCATGCCCCTGCGGCGCCGGCGCAGCTTGGGCGGCGGGGGCGGAGCCATCGACGGCTTGATGGCCTCGCTCGGGGATCTGGGCGACAGCCGGGGCTGGGCCGGTCCGTGACCGTCGGAGTCATCCACGGGGGGAAGAAGGATCTTTTTCTTTCGTCCGAACATCACGACGCTTTTCTGGTATCGGCCGGCGGCCCTGCCGGTCCGTCGACACCCTAACAGGGATTATGGCGAAAAGCCGTAACGTGCCGCCGCCATCCTCAAGATACACGACGCATGATCAGAGAAGCGTTGGTTCCGCCGAACCCGAAGGAGTTCGAAAGAGCCACGTTGATCTCCTTGCGCTTGGCCTGCTTGGGGACGAGGTCGATGGCCGTATCGACCGAAGGATTGTCGAGGTTGATCGTGGGCGGGATGACGCCGTCGCGCATGGCCAGGATCGAGAAGATCGCCTCGACGGCCCCGGCCGCGCCCAGCAGGTGTCCGACCGCCGACTTGGTGGAGGACATGGAGAGCTTGCCCGCCGCGTTGCCCATGATGCGCTCGACCGCCTTCAGCTCCAGCTCGTCGCCGAGAGGCGTCGAGGTGCCGTGGGCGTTGACGTAGTCGATCTCGGACACGTCGATGGCGGCGCGCTTGAGAGCGGCCGCCATGCAGCGATAGGCCCCGTCGCCGTCCTCGGACGGCGAGGTGATGTGATAGGCGTCGCCCGACAGGCCGTAGCCGATGATCTCGGCGTAGATCTTGGCGCCGCGGGCCTTGGCGTGCTCGTACTCTTCCAGAACCACGATGCCTGCGCCTTCGCCCATGACGAAGCCGTCACGGTCCTTGTCGTAGGGGCGCGAGGCCCTGGTCGGATCGTCGTTGAAGTTGGTGGACAGGGCGCGGCAGGCCGCGAATCCCGCGATGGAGAGCCGGTTGACCGGCGATTCCGTGCCGCCTGCCACCATCACGTCGGCGTCGCCCAGGGCGATGAGGCGCGCCGCGTCCCCGATGGCGTGGGAGCCGGTGGAGCAGGCCGTCACCACCGCGTGGTTCGGCCCCTTGAGGCCGTGCTCGATGGACACGTACCCGCCGGCCAGGTTGATGAGGCGGCCGGGAATGAAGAAGGGGGAGATGCGGCGCGGGCCGCGCTCGATCAGGGTGGCGGAAGCCTCGTAGATGCCGCCGATGCCGCCGATGCCGGAGCCGATCAGCACGCCGGTCGCGCACTGGTCCTCGTAGGTCTTGGGCTCCCAGCCGGAGTCGCGCAGCGCCATGGTGGAGGCCGCCATCGCATACACGATGAAGGGATCGACCTTGCGCTGCTCCTTGGGCTCCATCCATTCGTCGGCGTTGAAGGTGCCGTCGGAGCCGTCGCCGCGCGGGATCTGGCAGGCGATCTGGCAGGCCAGGTCGTCGACCTGGAAGTCCGCGATCCTGCCGGCGCCGCTCTGCCCCTCGATGAGGCGGGACCATGTGGCATCGACACCGCTTCCCAGCGGAGTGACCATGCCAAGACCTGTAACAACTACCCGGCGCATGAATTACCTGCCCTATCGATCAATAAAATTCGGGCGTCGGATGAGTCACCCGACGCCCGCCAGCTTCTTAGGCTGCGTTCTTCTCAAGGAAGCGGACGGCATCGCCAACCGTGACGATGGTCTCAGCCGCGTCGTCCGGGATCTCGACGTTGAACTCTTCCTCGAACGCCATCACCAGCTCGACCGTATCAAGGCTGTCGGCGCCCAGGTCGTCGATGAAGTTGGCGTTCTCGACCACCTTGTCGGCTTCGACGCCCAGGTGCTCGACAACAATCTTCTTCACGCGATCAGCGACGTCACTCATCGTTTTTTCCTCAGTGGCTGCCGCCTCAGGAGCGGGCGGATTAAGAAATCAAATTAGATCAGCTGTTCAGCTGACAACGCTGAAACGGCTACCTTGCGCCGTGCAAAGCCGCATTTTTGAGCGCCGGTCAACCCCTTTGACCTGATCGGGCTCATGCTTAACACAAGCTTGTCGTCTCTGGCGAGGGGTGAACGGCACCTGCAAACAGTTTCCCGAAAAGGCTTTAAGCACCTTTAGAACATAGCCATTCCGCCGTTCACGTGCAGGGTTTGGCCCGTCACGTAGGCCGCTTCGCTCGAGGCGAGATAAACCACCGAGGAGGCGATTTCGTCACCCTGACCGAGCCGCCCCATAGGGATGGTGCCCAGGATGCCCTCGCGCTGCTTGTCGTTGAGAACGTCGGTCATGGGCGACTCGATGAAGCCCGGGGCAACGCAGTTGACGGTGATGTTGCGGCTGGCCACCTCGGCGGCGAGCGCCTTGGTCATGCCGATGAGGCCCGCTTTCGAGGCCGCGTAGTTGCCCTGACCCGGGTTGCCGGTGGAGCCGACGACGGAGCCGATATTCACGATCCGGCCGTAGCGGCGGCGCATCATGCCCTTCACGGCAGCCCGCGACAGGCGGAAGGAGGCGGTGAGGTTCACGGCGATCACCGTCTCCCACTCCTCGTCCTTCATGCGCATGAACAGGTTGTCCTTGGTCACGCCTGCATTGTTCACCAGGATGTCGAGCCCCTCCATGGCGGCCTCGGCGGCCGGCACGAGCGCCTCGACGGAGTCCTTGTCGGACAGGTTGGCCTCAACGATGTGGACCCGCTCTCCCAGGGAGGACGCGAGCTCGTCGAGGGCGCTGCGCCGGGTGCCGGACAGGGTGACGGTCGCGCCCCGGGCATGAAGGGCGCGGGCGATGGCGCCGCCGATGCCGCCTGTCGCGCCGGTGACGAGAGCCTTGCGGCCGGAAAGATCGAACATGCGGGGCTCCTTATCCGTTCAGGGACGCTTTGAAGGTGGCGACATCCTCAGGGCTGCCGATGGCGGCGGACGAGGCGCCCGCCGCGATGCGCTTCACGAGCCCGGTCAGCACCTTGCCCGACCCGACCTCATAAAACGATTCAACGCCCTGCGATGCCATATAGGCCACGCTTTCGCGCCAGCGCACGGTGCCGGTGACCTGGCGAACCAGGGCATCGCGGATCGCCGCCGGGTCCGTGATCGGGGCAGCCTCCACGTTGGCCACGACCGGCACGACCGGAGCGTTCACGGTCACGGCCGCCAGGGCCTCGCGCATGGCGTCGGCCGCCGGCTGCATGAGGGCGCAATGGAAGGGGGCAGAGACAGCCAGCATTACGGCGCGCTTGGCGCCCTTGGTCTGAGCGATGGCAACGGCTCTCTCGACGGCGGTCTTGTGGCCCGAGACCACGACCTGAGCGCCGCCATTGTCGTTGGCCGCATCGCAAACCTCGCCTTGGGCCGCCTCCTGGGCGACCGCGAGGGCAGCGTCGTATTCCAGGCCCAGAAGGGCCGCCATGGCGCCCTGCCCGACCGGGACTGCACTCTGCATGGCATTGCCGCGGATGCGCAGGAGACGGGCGGTATCGGAAACCGAGAGACTGCCGGCCGCCGCCAGGGCCGAGTACTCTCCCAGGGAGTGTCCGGCCACGAAGGCGGCATGCTGCTTGAGATCGAGCCCAGCCTCAGCTTCCAGAACCCGGATCGCCGCCAGGCTCACGGCCATCAGGGCGGGCTGGGTGTTGGCCGTTAGGGTCAGCTCCTCCGCCGGCCCCTCCCACATGAGGGTGGAGAGCTTCTGCGAGAGAGCCTCATCCACCTCGTCGAAAACGGCCTTGGCTTGCGGAAAGGCCTCGGCAAGCGCCTTGCCCATGCCGACCGATTGGCTTCCCTGGCCCGGGAAAATGAATGCGCGCTTCATCAGGAGCGGAACCCTCAATTCATGGAATCCGCGCGGGACTCGCACTCGCAGGTCGAGGAGTCAAGGCAAAGGGCGGGCGGCTCTTGCTTGACCTGTTCATCGGATGGATCTGCGCCAGCCTCTCAGGAGGCTCCGGTCGATCCTCGAACGATGGAGCTGGAGCCTGCTCGCCAATCCTATGAAAGCTCGCCAAACTCGACTCAAGTCTCCCAAGGCCGTCTCCCAGGCTTGACCCTCAGCAAGCTAGGCCGCGCGAACCAGCCCCGCCGTGTGCGGCCGCACCCGGCGTTAAGCCCCTGGCAGACAACAGGTCCTCTTGTGTTCCTGAGCCGCCCGGTGTATGCGGTCCCTCTTCCGACATTCTTTCCGAACCTGAAGAAGGAGCCCCGCATGGCTCGCGTGACCGTCGAAGACTGCATCGACAAGGTCGACAACCGGTTTGAGCTCGTGCTGCTGGCCAGCCACCGGGCTCGCCTCATCTCGTCGGGCTCGCCCCTCACGATCGATCGCGACCGCGACAAGAACCCCGTCGTGGCTCTGCGCGAGATCGCGGACGAGACCATCGCTCCCGACGACCTGAAGGAGCAGCTCATTCACTCGATGCAGAAATACGTCGAAGTGGACGAGCCGGAAGCCGAAACCGTTCCGATGCTCAGCAACACTGCAGCCGCCCCTACGACCGGCGGCGACAACGACGCTGACGTCCAGTTCGACCGCATGAGCGAGGAAGACCTCCTTCGCGGCCTGGAGGGCCTCGTGCCCCCGAGCAGCAGCGCGGACGACGACGACCGCGAATAAGCTTCGCGCCTCGTATTTTCAGAAGCCCGGCTCATGGCCGGGCTTTTTTGTTGGCTGCCTTAACCAGGCCCGGGACAGGGCTCCTGCGGCAAGGTATTCAGCTTGCGGTGAGAAGATGTTGTACAATATCTTCAAAACCTTCCACACTTCAGCCAGATGGACCGGACCCAAAGGAGATGGCGGCCGTATGATGCGCCAATATGAACTTGTCGAGCGGGTCAAGCGCTATAACCCCTCGGCCAATGAGGCGCTTCTCAACCGTGCTTACGTGTACGCCATGATGGCTCATGGCACCCAGAAGCGCGCATCCGGCGACCTGTTCTTCGGCCACCCCCTCGAGGTGGCCGCCATCCTGACGGACCTCAAGCTCGACGACGCCACCATCGCGGCGGCCGTTCTCCACGACACCGTGGAGGACACCCAGGCGACGCTGGAGGAGATCAACAAGACCTTCGGGCCCCAGATCGGGGCTCTCGTCGACGGGCTGACGAAGATCAAGCGGCTGGACCTCGTGTCGAAGCGGGCGGCTCAGGGCGAGAACTTCCGCAAGCTGCTTCTGGCGGTCGCCGACGACGTGCGGGTGCTGCTGGTCAAGCTTGCCGACCGCCTGCACAACATGCGCACGCTCCAGTTCATGCCACCGGAGAAGCGCAAGCGCATCGCCGAGGAAACCCTCGACATCTATGCGCCGCTGGCCGGACGCATGGGTATCCAGGAGATGCGCGAGGAGCTGGAGGAACTGTCCTTCCAGAATCTCGACCCGGAGGCCTATGAGGCCATCAAGCGCCACCTGCACGAGCTCTCCGCCAAGAGCGAGAAGCTCGTCGAGGAGATCGAGCAGACCCTGACCACCAAGCTGCGCGCTCAAGGAATCGAAGCGACGGTGACGGGGCGCCAGAAGCGGCCCTATTCCATCTGGCGCAAGATGGAGCGCAAATCCGTCTCCTTCGAGCAGCTCTCCGACATCTTCGCCTTCCGGATCATCGTCGGCACCCTCGACGAGTGCTACCGGGCGCTCGGTGTCGTCCATACCAGCTGGCCCATGGTTCCGGGGCGGTACAAGGATTACATCTCGACCCCGAAGCAGAACGACTACCGCTCCATCCACACCACCGTCATCGGGCCCGGCAGCCAACGCGTCGAGCTGCAGATCCGTACCGAGGACATGGACGAGGTGGCGGAATTCGGCATCGCCGCCCATGCGCTCTACAAGGAGGGCGTCAACGACAACTCGCGGCTCGCGACCGAAAGCCGTGCCTATCAGTGGCTGCGGCGCACCATCGATCTCCTGGCGGAGGGCGACAATCCGGAGGAGTTCCTCGAGCACACGAAGCTCGAGCTGTTCCACGACCAGGTCTTCTGCTTCACGCCCAAGGGCCGCCTGATCGCGCTCCCCCGCGGCGCGACGCCCATCGACTTCGCCTATGCGGTGCACACCGATGTCGGCAACACGGCGGTGGGCTGCAAGATCAACGGCCGCATGTCGCCGCTGCTGACCGAACTGCAGAACGGCGACGAGGTCGAGATCGTCCGGGCCGAGGGCCAGACGCCGCCGGCGGCCTGGGAATCCCTTGTGGTCACCGGAAAGGCGCGCGCCTCCATCCGGCGCGCCACCCGCGCGGCCGTGCGCCGGCAATATACCGGCCTCGGGCATCAGATTCTGGAGCGCGCCTTCGAGCGGGCGGGCCGGCCCTTCTCGGATGAGAAGCTCAAGGGCGCCCTGCCCCGTCTCGCGCGCGTTTCGGCCGAGGATGTTCTGGCGGCGGTGGGCCGAGGCGAAATGTTCTCCGGCGACGTGGTGCGGGCCGTCTATCCCGACTACCTGGATGAGCGGCGCGGGGGCAGCGACGGCAGGGGCGGCGCACAGGGTGACGGTTCGGGCAAGAAGGGCGCGAGCGAGAACCCGGGCGGCATTCCGATCCGCGGCCTCAACAAGGACATGCCGATTCATTTCGCCCAGGAAGGCGGAGCCGTGCCGGGAGACCGGATCGTCGGCATCCTCACCCCCGGCGAAGGCGTCACGATCTATCCGATCCAGTCGCCGACTCTCGCCGCCTTCGACAACGAGCCCGACCGCTGGATCGACGTTCGGTGGGATCTGGAAACAGGCTCCAACCAGCGCTTCCCGGCCCGCATCAAGCTCCAGTCGATCAACGAGCCCGGATCGCTCGCCCAGATCACCCAGGTGATCGCCGATCATGATGGCAACATCGACAACGTGTCCATGAAGCGGCGCACCCAGGACTTCACCGATATGACCATCGACCTGACGGTCTGGGACCTGAAGCACCTCAACGCCATCATTGCGGAACTGCGCGCCAAGCGTGTAGTCAGTCGCGTGGATCGCGTCACGGGTTAGGATCATCAATGCCCCGCAAACCTCGCATCGCCGTCATGATGGACGAGAACACCAGCGTCGACGGCACCCGTTACGACATGGCGAAGGCTTACTTCGTCGCCGTCCAGCGTGCCGGCGGCCTGCCCTTCGGCATCCCCTACATCACCGACATGATCGAGCCGGTGGTGGAAGAGTTCGACGGGTTCGTCAGCGTCGGCGGGCGCATCCGGTTTCCCGACGAATGGTACGCACCCGGCGACGGGTCACGCTATCCGTCCTCGGAGCGCCTCGATGTGGAGCAGGCCCTCATGCGCGGGTTTCTCGATCGCGACAAACCGGTGCTCGGCATCTGCAACGGGATGCAGATGCTCGCCTGCCTCCATGGCGGGCGCATGGTGCACGAGGTGCGCAAGGTCGGCGCGCACATCCTCGACCACGACAGCCGGGGCACCATGCATTCCGTTGAGATCGTGGCAGGGACGATGCTGTCGCGCATCGTGGGAACGACGCGGCTCGACGTGAACAGCCGCCATCAGGAAGCCGTAGTGGAAATGTCTGGCGAGGCCGTCGTCGCCGCCATGGCTGATGACGGGGTGATCGAAGCCGTCGAAATCCCGTCCCGCCGCTTCGCCATCGGCGTGCAATGGCATCCGGAAGCTTTCGCCACCCAGGAGCATCCCGGCAACAGGCTGTTCGATGCCTTCATCCAGGCCGCCCGACACCGCCCCTGATCGAGACTGCAGGAACTGCCGATGCCGATTACCGTTCTCGGTCTCGATGCCGACGACACGCTCTGGCACAACGAGACCTTCTATCAACTGACGCGCCAGCGCTTCAGCGAACTGCTCGCCGACTTTGTCGATGCGCAGACGCTCGAATAAGAAGTTGCCGCAACGGAAAGGCGCAATCTCGGCCTCTACGGCTATGGGGCGAAAGGATTCACTCTCTCGCTCCTGGAAACCGCCTTGGAGGTGAGCAAAGGACAGGTGTCCAATGCCGTCCTCAAGGAGATCCTCGCCGTCGGGCGGGACATGATGAACCATCCGGTGGAGCCGCTCCCCGGCGTCAATGAGGCCCTTGAAGAACTCTCCGGGCGGTACCGGCTCGTCCTGATCACCAAGGGCGACCTGTTCCACCAGGAATCGAAGCTCGCCGCCTCGGGCCTGGGGGACTTCTTCTCGGGCGTGGAGATCGTCAGCGAGAAAAGAGCCGAGACCTACACCCGCATTTTCTCGCGCCATGGCTCGGGCCCGGAGAATGCCGCCATGGCGGGCAATTCGGTGCGCTCGGACGTTCTGCCGGCTCTTGAAGCGGGCAGCTATGCAGCCCTCATCCCTTTCCATCTGGTCTGGGCGCACGAGGACGCCCCGTTGCCCACGGATCATCCGCGATTTGCCGAACTGCCATCGCTCGCTGAACTGCCCAGTTGGCTGGACCGCATAGGCTGACCTGCCGTGACAGAACCGATGCTCATAAGGTGGCGCCACGGCTCATCACCAGGCGGCACCTTTTGGGTCTTATGCGTTCCACTCAGATGACGAAGAAGTCCGAGTGCTTGAGGACGGCCTTGTTGGTGATCGTTGCGATCTTCACCTGGGCCTTGGAGCCGGTGCCGTCCTGGTCGTAGTACAAGGCACCCGACTTCTTGTCGTAGACGATCCGGTCTTCCGCGTCCTGGGCCTTGGTGCCGGTGGTGAACATGTCCGAGTTGAACTTCTTCGGCTTGGAGGCGGTGCCCGCCCCCAGCTTGGTGAAGATCCGGTTCTCCAGGTAGACACTGTCGTCCTGGTAGCGGAAGTCTGCGATCTGATCCACGTTCGTGCGCTTGTTCAGCTTCGTGTCGAACACGAACACGTCCTTGCCCGCCCCGCCCGAGAGCAGGTCGTTGCCCAGGCCGCCATAGAGCCGGTCATGGCCTGCCTCCCCCGCCAGCGTGTCGTTTGCACCGTTTCGTGCTTCGAGAACTCGAGCTTTGATGTCAGTAAATTGCTCTCGGCCCACAAACCATTTATGGACCCAGGTGACAACAAAGCGACCATCCTCCAGCACGGCAAATTTTGGGTCTATCTGATTGAGCTCACTCGTCCCATCGATACGCAGGGCATCCCCTTCAGCGTGCCATCTGCGTTCATAACTGCCGATGAATGCCCTCGTTACCATCCCAAATCTTCATAAGCGAACCATCAGGCAGCGCAACAAGCTGCCCTGAATCAGTTGGAAGCATGTAAGACGGTTCAGACCAGACGACAGGAGCGGGCATTGGCCTTCTCCTACATGGATCAGGTGTCGATATCGGTATGCTGACGCAGCTTTCCTTTGTCACGTGATGAACTGTTCATCCATCCCATGGAATGCGAAGAACCTCACGCATCCTAGTCAGGTCCTTTACTGCAGTGAGCATTGTGAGCCTAAGTTTCTTTGCGGTGGCAGCCCGTGGGGAAACCATAGGACTTCCTCCCAACTAAGAACCTATTCCTTCTAGGAATATGAAACGTAATTAAGTTGGTAAAAGTGCTCTTTCACACATAGTATCTTTCAGGAAACCGGTTCGCTTACATTCAGGTACCCCTTGCCTCCCGCCCCTCCCGCTGCCAAACAGCGCTGATGCAGGAGGCACGAGCCATGACCCCGAATGACGTTCTTGATGAATTCCGATCCGCAGGCGCCCTGCTGGAGGGACACTTCATTCTCTCGTCGGGGCTGCACAGCCCGGTCTTCCTGCAGAAGATGTTCGTGTTCCAGGATCCGGTGCGCACGGAGCGGGTGTGCCGGGCGCTGGCGGAGAAGATCCGGGAGGCGTTCGGATCGGTCGACTACGTGGTCTCGCCCGCCGTCGGCGGCATCGTTCCGGGCTACGAGACGGCCCGGCACTTGGGCTGCAAGGCGATCTTCGTGGAGCGCGAGAACGGCGCCTTTGCCCTGCGCCGAGGTTTTACGATTCCCGAGGGCGCGCGCGTCGTCATGGTCGAAGATATCGTGACGACTGGCCTTTCCTCTCGGGAATGCCTCGCATCCTTGCGCGAGCACCCTGGCACGATCCTGGGCGCGGCCTGCCTCATCGACCGCTCCGGCGGCAAGGCGGACCTCGGCGTGCCGCTCGTATCCCTGGTCCAATTGGACATTCCAGCCTATGCGCCGGACCAGCTTCCGCCCGATCTGGCAGCGCTTCCGGCGGTCAAGCCGGGGAGCCGCAATCTTAAATCATAAAAAGCTGTTTATTTGTCCCCCATAGCCTTGACTGCCTTGGTTCTGACAACTTGACTCTTGGAATTTACGCGCCATTAAGTATTCGAAGTTGCCAATTTTACTCGTCTGAAGGGTTAATAGCAGCCTGTTCTACGACACGTCGCCATTTTTCCGCGCAATTATATTGCCTGCGTAAATAATAGATGTCGCCTGAATAATAAAGGTTGTTATGCCACCCCGGCAGGCACGAAAAGAGAATACTTATGTCAGGCCAGCAGCGGATCGCGCTCTTCATTGATGGTGCCAACCTATACGCTACGACGAAAACCCTGGGCTTCGATATCGATTACAAGCGCCTGTTGAAGGAATTCCAAGGCCGCGGCACCCTCGTGCGGGCTTTCTACTACACCGCCCTTGTAGAAGATCAGGAATATTCTTCCATTCGCCCGCTGATCGATTGGCTCGATTACAACGGCTACCGGGTGGTGACGAAGCCAACCAAGGAGTTCGTCGACTCCACGGGCCGGCGCAAGGTGAAGGGCAACATGGACATCGAGCTCGCCATCGATGCGCTGGAGCTCGCCCCCTACATCGACCACATGGTCCTGTTCTCCGGCGACGGTGACTTCCGGTCCCTCGTCGAGGCTCTTCAGCGCCGCGGCGTACGCGTGTCCGTCGTCTCCACGGTCACCACCCAGCCTCCCATGGTGGCGGACGAGTTGCGCCGGCAAGCCGACGAGTTTCTCGACCTGTCGCAGCTGGTGTCCCGCATCGGCCGCGATCCGTCGGACCGTCCGCAGCGCATGATGGGCGAGAACGGCGAGCGCCCGGATCGCTCGCGCCCGCCACAGCCCCGCAACGGCGCGCTCGAGAGCCGCTACGGCATTCGGCAGCCGCAGGACGACGACCTCGACGTCTGAGAACAAGGTTTTCCGAGAATGCAGGGTGGCCGGGCCTGTCCCGGCCATTCGTCGTTCTAAAGCCTGCTCTCTTCCACCTCGCAGCTCAGCCCCAGGGCTCCTGCGGTGTTGCTCACGGTGGCCAAGCACAGGCTCTCGCGCTGCTGTGGGATGAAGACCGCGAAACGGGTCACGTAAAGGCTGCCCTCCTGGTCAGAGAGCTTGCGCGCCTCAAGGCGCACGATGTTGGCGTCGTACTGCCTGAAGACCTCCGCCAGCCGGGCAACGAGGCCGAGCTGATCGCCGCCGCTGATCGTGATGCGGTGGGTCACGCTCCCGGCAGGGCCCGGGCTCGGATCGAACGCATAGGGAACCGCCCGGATCTCCGCCCCTTCCAGTTCCGGCAGCCCCTTCAGGCCGGCTTCGACCTGACCTGCCGTCAGTCCCGTGGGGATCTCGCACAGGGCCACGAACTCCGCGCCGGAGCCAAGGGCCGCAAAGGTCGTGTCGCGCAGGTTCACGCCGATGTCGAACAGGTGCTCGGCAATCGCCGCGACGAGGCCGACCCGGTCGGGACCGAGAACCGACACCAGAGCAATGGACGCCATGTCTCCCTCCAAGCTGGAGCGAGGGGAGTTAGGGCGCAGCCTCGCTCCGTCAGCCCTTGTCTCGCATCAGGCGCGCCTTTTCCCGGCTCCAGTCGCGTTCCCTCTCCGACTCGCGCTTGTCGTGCAGCTTCTTGCCTCGTCCGAGGCCCAGCTCCACCTTCGCGCGCCCACGATCGTTGAAGTAGATCTTGAGCGGGATCACCGTGAAGCCCTCCCGCTGGGTCGCACCGAGCAGCTTGTTGATCTGCCGCTTGTGCAGAAGCAGGCGCCGGGGGCGCTTCGTTTCATGGTTGAAGCGGTTCGCTTGGAGGTATTCCGGAATATAAGCGTTGAACAGGAAGAACTCCTCGCCCGAAGGTCCGGCATAGGACTCGCCGATGGTGGCCTTTCCCTCGCGCAGGGATTTGACCTCGGTGCCCGTCAGCGCAATGCCGGCCTCGTAGGTGTCGAGGATCTCGTAGTTGTACCGCGCCTTCCTGTTGTCGGCGACGATGCGGTTGTTGTTCTTTGGATCTTTTGCCATGAGGTTCTATGTGTTGATCAGGCCCGCATGGACCATGGCCGAGCGAACTGCCTGCCTTGCGCCCTCGGAGGCCGGAACCAGGGGCAGGCGCACCGCATCTTCCATGAGGCCGAGCAGTGATGCGGCGTATTTGACGGGCGTCGGGTTGGTTTCCAGGAACAGGTTCGTGTGCAGGGGCATCAGGCGATCCTGCACCTTCAGGGCCGATGCGTAATCGCCCTTCAGGCAAGCCGTCTGCATCTCGGCGCAAAGCCTGGGCGCAACGTTCGAGGTGACGGAGATGCAGCCATGGCCGCCATGGGCCATGAAGCCCAAAGCCGTGGCATCCTCGCCGGACAGCTGGATGAAATCCGCGCCCATCACCTGCCGCTGCAGGCTCACGCGCGCCATGTTGGCGGTGGCGTCCTTCACGCCGGCGATGTTCTTCAGCTCATAGAGCCGCGCCATGGTCTCCACCGACATGTCGATCACGGAGCGGCCGGGAATGTTGTAGATGATGATCGGGATACCGATGGCGTCGTTGATCGCCTTGTAGTGCTGGTACAAGCCTTCCTGCGTCGGCTTGTTGTAGTAGGGCGTCACGATGAGCACCGCATCGGCCCCGACCTTCTCCGCGTGCCTGGAGAAGGCCACCGCCTCCGACGTGCTGTTGGATCCGGCGCCCGCGATCACCGGCACCCTGCCCTTGGCCTCCTCGACGCAGATCTCGATGACCCGGTCGTGCTCCTTGTGGCTCAGGGTCGGGCTCTCGCCGGTGGTGCCGACGGGAACGAGCCCGGTCGTGCCCTCTTGGATCTGCCAGTTGATGAAGGCCCGGAACGCCGCCTCATCCACGGCCCCATCCTTGAAGGGGGTCACCAGGGCCGTGATGGAGCCTTTGAATTGGGTCATGGAGAATCCTCGATAAAGATGCGCCGGGGCACGGGGAGCCACGAGGGCTTAACACATAAGAGGGTGCGGCGCATGCGCGCAAACATTCCTTCAGGGAGTTGTCCTAGCTCGGCTCTTAGTGTTTCCTCAAGGAAAACGTCGTCACAATAAGATACAACAGACAGCACGGGGGTTAGCGGGTGAGCCTCAATATGGGTCTTCTCATACGTCTTGTGACATCCGTCGCACTCGTCCACCTGTCCGCTCTCACCGCTCACGCCAACGAAACTCCCCTCATCAAGGCCGACCCTGCACAGTCCAGCGCCCTGGAAAGCTTCGTGCCGCCGAGCCCGATCCTGGGAGACCTGGATCACCTGCCGGGGATCTTCAAGGCCTACCGGGACAACGATCTGCCCGAGGCGGAGATCCTGAAGACGAAGTTGTCCCAGCCGGGCGCGCAGGCCCTCGTGGAATGGTACGCCATGCGCAGCGGCCTCCCGGTGGGGTTCGACCGCTTGACAGCATTCCAAAGGAATTATCCGGACTGGCCGGTTACCAACCAGGCGCGGAGGCGCAGCGAGGACGCGCTTCTGGCGGAGCGAAAGCCGTCCGCCCAGGTCCGGGAGTTCTTCGCCAAGCAGCCTCCTGTGACGGCTGGCGGCAGGATCGCACTTGCGTTTGCGCTGAAGACGGACGGCCTCGATCAGCAGGCGAACGAGCAGATCCGTCACGTCTGGCGGGAGGACACCTTCGGCCCCGACATGGAGCGCCGTATCCTCGACCGTTTTCCGGGCCTTCTAACCCAGGCCGACCACCGCTTCCGCATGGAGAGGCTTCTCCTGAAGGAAAACTGGGGCGGAGCCCAGCGCGCGGCCGGCTATGCCGGCAAGGATCATGGCCTCCTCGTCAAGGCGCGCATGGCCGTGTTCCAGGGCAAGAAGAAAGCCGAGAAGGCCTTTGCGGCCGTTCCCGCATCGCTGCGAGGCGACCCGTCCTATCTGTTTTCCCGCGCCCTGCTCCTGCGTCGGAGCAACAAGCTGGCGGAGGCTGCGGGCATCATAATGCAGGCGCCTCGCGATCCCGAGCTTCGGGTCGACGGCGACGAGTGGTGGGCCGAACAGCGGCTGATCACCCGAGAACTCCTCGACAAGGGCGAGGCCAAGATCGCCTACGACGTGGCAAGCCACCATGCCGCCGAATCGCCGGTGCAGCAGATCGAAGCCGAGTTTCACGCGGGCTGGATCGCTCTGCGCTTCCTGAACGACCCTGCAAGCGCGGCGCGTCATTTCGCAACCGTCGCGAAGACGGCCTCGACCCCCATCTCCATATCGCGCATCGCCTATTGGCAGGCCCGTGCGGCGGAGGCTGCCGGCGCGGCGCAGGATGCCAGGCTCTTTTACGAGCGTGCAGCCGATCAGCCGACAACCTATTACGGACAGCTCGCTCAGTCCAAGCTGGGGCGAACCATCGCGCTGAGGAAAGTAGAGCCTCTGGCTGGGGAGGAGCGCAAAATCTTCGATGCTCTCACCCCGATCCAGGCCGTCAAATTGCTGCAGCAGATCGGTGAGAACGACCTGGCCCTCGGGCTGTACACCGATCTGGCCCAAACCTTGAACGATCCAGGGCAGCTCGACGCCCTGGCGGGCTTGGCCACGTCGCACCAGCATCCCCGTGCCGTGCTGGCAATCGGCAAGGTCGCCCTGCAAAGGGGCTTCCCCCTCGACCAGCATGCCTATCCGCTTGCGGCCATCCCCGACTTCGACCCTGTCGGCGACGAGGTGGAGCCTGCCATGGTCTACGCAATCGCCCGGCAGGAAAGCGCCTTCAACCCGCGCGCCATCTCGAGCGCTGGAGCCCGTGGCCTGATGCAGCTGATGCCGGCAACCGCCAAGAGAACGGCGCAGCGCTTCGGCGTCGGCTTCGACCTGAAGCGCCTGATCGAGGATCCATCCTACAATGCGAAAATCGGCTCGGCCCATTTGGGCGAGCTGATGGAGGACTGGAAGGGGTCCTACATCCTTGCCTTTGCGTCCTACAACGCGGGCGGCGGCAACGTGATCAAATGGATCAGGTCCTACGGCGACCCGCGCAAACCCGATGTGGACGAGGTCGACTGGGTCGAACGCATTCCGTTCTACGAGACCCGCAACTACGTTCAGCGCGTCATGGAAAACCTGCGCGTTTATCGTCAGCGCCTGAACGAAAAGTCCTTGCCCCCGGGTCCGTCCCCGGCAACGGCGGATGCGACAAGCACCGACTATTGATGCAGTATGCTGCTCATCGGAAACCAATCTGACTTTGGATTGAGATGAGCAGCTACCGCGACCTTTTCGTATCCGCAGCCGATGGCCTGCGCCTCTATGCCCGCGACTATGACCCCGGCAGGCCCGGCGCCTTGCCCGTGGTGTGCCTGCCGGGACTTGCCAGAACGTCTGAGGACTTCCACGACTTGGCCGAGGCCCTGAGCGTGGACCCGGACCGCTCCCGCCGGGTTCTCTCCTTGGACTACCGGGGACGCGGGCGCTCGGAATGGGACCGGGACTGGCGCAACTACGATGTCCGGATCGAGTTGAACGATGTCTTGCAGGTTCTGACGGCAGCGGGAATCGAGAAGGCGATCTTCGTCGGCACCTCCCGCGGCGGATTGATCACGATGGCCCTGAGCGCCGCCCGCCCGACACTCCTGGCAGCGGCCGTTCTCAACGATGTCGGACCCGTGCTCGAATCCGTGGGGCTCAAGCGGATCCGGGGCTATGTGGGCAAACTGCCCTCTCCTCGGACCATGCAGGAAGCCGCTCAGATCCTGAGGCATATTTCGGGCCCCGGATTCCCCCGATACACTGACTACCAGTGGGAGAAGATGGCGCGGGGAACCTGGAAGGAGGATGAGGGCCAGCTTATCCTCAACTACGACCCCAACCTGATGAAGACCCTTGAGAGCCTTGATCTTGAATCGCCGCTGCCGGACCTTTGGCCTCCCTTCGAAGGCCTGAAGCCTTTTCCGGTTCTCGCCATCCGGGGCGGCAACTCGGATCTGCTGTCAGCAGACACTCTCCAGTCGATGCAGGAGCGGCACCCGCGCCTCAAGGCCATAACCGTGCCGGACGAGGGCCATGCTCCTTCTCTCGAAGGCGATCTCGTTCAGGACATCAGGCAATTCATCATCGACGTAGAGGCTTCGGCTTAACGGCCTCCCACAGCGGCTCAAGTTCGCTTGCATCACGACCGCTGCATCATCCCGATCACCGGCCGCTCACTGGCGTCGAGACTTTCATGACAGGGGCAATCGCACAAAAAGAAAACCCCGGTGTTTCCACCGGGGTCTCCTTATCCAATCAGGACAAGCCGATTAGAAGTCGCGCTGGATGCGCAGACGGCCTTCCCAGCGATCCTCGTCCTCGAGGTTCACGCCGCTGACGTCGATGTTTGCGTAGAGAACTTCAACACCGATGTCGAGGCCGGAGACCGGCGACCAGAAGGTGTTGGCACCAACGCGCCACTCATCGAAGTCTGCCAGGGTGGTGCCGCCATCGTACTCGACGCTAGCATACGAACCATGGATGTTCGAACGCACGGTCGGGGTCCAGTAGTGGCGCAGACCACCAGCGATCTGCCAGCCTTGGCCGGTCTCGATGTCGCCATCGACGTCGACGTAGGCATCGACCACAGAGAACGCACGAGACGTGCCGGAAGCACCAACGCCCGTGACCGTCGAGCCGAAGCCGAGGTAGGCGAGAGCGCCGTCAGCGTAAGCGGCGGAGAGCCACAGGGCGTCGCCTGCACCGAGAGCCGGCAGGTTCAGGCCAGCCTGAAGGCCCACGGCCCAGCCGAGCTCGCTATCCTCAATGTCGGCGTCGAGGCCGAGCACGTTGGAACGGGTCTGGTGCAGAGCACCGGAGAGCTGAACCGAGCCCCAGGTGCCGGCGTACTTCACGTTACCGACGAGATCGGGCCACATCTGGCCGGCTGCTGCGCCACGGGTAACAACGCCAGTGACGGGGTTGACGATCACGTCCGTCAGCTCGTTACCGGTGAAGGCGCCTTCTTCGAGCGACAGGGTGGCCGAGAAGCCGTTGCCGAACGAGAAGGTGTAAGCCAGCAGGTTCACGTCCGGATAGTCGTAGAAGCGGAGCGTGGTGATGTTGCCGTTGGGCAGGTCGCCGTTCGTGAAGAACGAGGTCGCGCGACCAGCGGTCAGGCCACCGAACTGGATGTAGGCCTGAGCGATGTTCGGGTTGGTGCCGAAGCCGCCGCTCTGGCTGTTGTACACGCCGGTGTTACGGTCCATTTCCATGCGGACGTAAGCGCGCAGGAGGCCGTAAGCCGTGGCGGTGCGGGCGTCGAGAGCAACACGGGCACGAGCACGGAAGCCGATCGAAGCGTCTTCGCGGAACTGCGGCTCGAGGTACTGGTACTCGGCGCGGACGCGGCCACCGACCTTAAGGCAGGTTTCGGTGCCGGGGATGTAGAAGAAGCCTGCGCCGTAGGTGGAGCAGACGCGAACGTATTCGACGGCAGCGGCCTTGCGGGCCGGCAGATCGGCAGCTTGAGCCCCGGCAACAGCCGCGAGACCCGCGACCGATCCGAGGAAGAGGCTCTTGGCGAGCTTCATGGTTAAACCTCCAAAGTGTTGAGACCCTGGGGGGCCGGGTTTTTGTGCCTCGATAGCTTCAACGAAGCCCTAAACACGTCCCTTTTCCCCTAGTACCCGGCAAGTCCGCCTTTTCGGCTGAACCCGCCAGATCACGACTGGGGTGCCCCCGTCGCTGCAGCCACATTATCCATCACCGCCCCGCAAGCAACCGAATGAAGGCGCAAAATGGGCGGGTCGGGGGGATTTTCAGGGGCATGTTGCACAAACGCAACGTTCAGCAGCAGCATCTTTACGCTTCGTTAAGACTTTGCTCGATTTCCTAAGAAATTCTTAAGAAATAAGCCTTTTTCCATGAAGCAATGTTTCCGCGGCGGGGCATGATGGGATCGTTCCGGGCTTCATCCGGCGATCAGGCTGTGCATAACGCCCATCGAGGCGCAGAACGCCTTCTTCCGCCCACGTAAAAGAAAAGGCCGGGACAAGCCCGGCCTCCCTCCCGAATCGTGGACCGGAAAAGGTCTAGGCGACCTTCGGACCCAGCACGCCCCGGCGAATCTGATCCTCCTCGATCGACTCGAACAGAGCCTTGAAGTTGCCTTCGCCGAAGCCGTCGTCGCCCTTGCGCTGGATATACTCGAAAAAGATCGGCCCGATGGCGGTCTTGCCGAAGCGCTGGAGCAGAACCTTCGTGAAGCCTCCTTCGACCACTCCTTCTCCATCGATCAGGATGCCATCCTTCCGGAGCCGCTCGAGCGGCTCCTCGTGGCTGGGCAGGCGCTTGTCGACGCGCGCGTAATAGACGTCATTGGGTGCCGGCATGAATTCGAGACCGGCCTCCATGAGAGCCTCAATGGATTCGTAGAGATCGTGGGAGCCAAGGGCCACGTGCTGGATGCCCTCCCCCTTGTACTCCTGCAGATATTCCTCGATCTGGCCGGTCTCTCCCGCATCCTCGTTGATGGGAATGCGGATCTTGCCGTCCGGGCTCGTCATGGCGCGGGAGTGCAACCCTGTCAGCTTGCCCTCGATGTCGAAGTAGCGGATCTGGCGGAAGTTGAAGAGGCGCTCATAGAAACCCGCCCATTCGTTGAGCCGGCCGCGATAAACGTTATGGGTCAGGTGATCGATGTAATAAAGGCCGACGCCTTTGGGCTTGGGGTCGGGCTCGCCCAACCACTCGAAATCCACATCGTAGATGGAGCCCTTCGACCCGTAGCGATCCACGAAGTAGATCTGCAGACCGCCGATGCCCTCGATGGCTGGTATCTCGAGCTCGTTGGGGCCGACCTCCGTCTGAACAGGCTTGGCGCCCATGGAGAGGGCACGCTCGAAGGCATACTTCGCATCGGCAACCCGGAACGCCATGGCGGGAGCCGACGGGCCGTGCTGGCTTGCGAACCGCTCCGCAAACGAGCCTGGTTGGGCATTCACGATGAAGTTGATGTCGCCCTGGCGGTAGAGCATCACATTCTTAGAGCGGTGCTTGGCAACGGCGCTGAAGCCCATGGTCTTGAACAGGCGATCAAGAGCCTGCGGATCAGGGTGGCAGAATTCCACGAACTCAAACCCGTCCGTTCCCATGGGGTTCTCTTCGGAAATGGCGGCCGGCGGTGCATCGTGCGGGAATGGTCCCATGGCTTTCCTCCTGTCATGCCCCTCACCTGTCGAGAGGCTTCCGATTGTTCAAAACCAACGCATGCGCCAGCAGGCGGATGCATCCTTCTCAGACCGCGTCGGGCTGGTTGTCGGGAGCGGCATTCTGGAATGCTTTGTGAGCGGCGCAGGCCGCATCCACCGCAACGATCTTCGGGTAAGCGTCGAGCGGAACGTTGAATCGCCGCGCGTTGAAGACTTGCGGCACGAGGTAGATGTCGGCGAGCGTGATGCGGGGACCGAACGCATAAGGCCCGGGACCGAGCAGAGCCTCGATCGCATCGAAGCCCTCTCGCACCCAATGGGCATACCATTCATCGGCAGCGGCCTGATCGTGCCCTAAGCGGTTCTTGAGATAGCCGATGGTGCCGGAATTGTTGAGCGGGTGGATATCGCACGCGATCAGGCTGGCAATGGCCCGGACCTTGGCCCGATTGATCGCACCCACAGGCAGCAGAGGCGGCTCCGGATATACCTCGTCGAGATATTCGAGGATCGCAGGAGACTGGATCAGGGTCGTGCTGCCGATATCCAGGGAAGGCAGGCGCCTTTGAGGATTGATCGCCCCATAGCGCTCCTCGCGCTGCTCCCCCTTCAACAGATTGACGGGCACCGCATCGTAACTCACGCCTTTCAGGTTCAAAGCGATCCTGACCCGGTAGGCTGCGGAAGAGCGGAAATAGGTATAAAGCTTCACGCGCCGTTCTCCTCTTCTGTGTTCGGAGCCAGAGATCGCGCCTGAGCCGTGAGCTTGTCGATGATCCCCACGAGCGTGTGCTGCTCCTCGCGGGTGAGAACCGACATGAGGCGCTCCTCGACGGCAAGGGCCTCGGGAGCCACCGCCTCGTAGATCGCGCGCCCTTTATCGGTCAGCGCAAGAAGCTCCTCGCGACGATCTTCCAGATTAGGGCGGCGAACGATGAGGCCGCGCTCCTCGAGGGAGGACACGGCGCGCGAAACGGTGGATTTGTGCATGACCCCATCGGGCGCGATATCGCGCGCCGCGCGATGCTCATACTGACCCAATGTGACGATGACTCGCCAAGCCGGGATTGAGAGGCCGAAGCGCTCAGCGTAGATTTGAGCGAGCGCGTTCGAGGTCAGGCTCGCCAGAACATTGAGCCGGTAAGGCAGAAACTGCTCCAGGACCACCAATGGGTCAGAAGCCTCTTTCTTTGCCGCGGACGCTGATGCCATTCCCATGCCGATCGTTGCCGGTGCAACCAATATCACAATTCGTTGCATAGGCAACTAGATCTGGGCGCATCAAGGTCAATATCAGGGCGTCAGAGCGGTTTGAGAACCGGCTCTCAGGCTAACGATCAGGATCGAACTGCAACCCATTACCTATGTCGCCGATGAGCAGGTCCCGGCGCCGAGGCAGGTTCTTCTGCCTGACTTTCGTGGCATCGTCCTGAATGTTGCCGGTCGTCACTTTGACCTTCCCGGTCAGGTAGTTGATGCTGACGGCCTTGGTCGCGCCGCTTCCCCGATGCAGCTCGTCCCGGTCGTATCCGATGAGCTCAAACCTGCCGTGCCTGTGCCGGAACGTATAGGCAGCGGTGAAGGTTTCCCAACCTCCGGCGCTCAGGAACCAGCGCAAGCGCACCTGCATCGAGCCGCGCCTGATGGCGATGCCATCGTCCTTGTCGAAGGGATCCTCTGCCACGGGATTCGTGCGGCGTGGGATCAGCGCGTGATCCTCAAGCTGCAGGGCATAATCGGTCCCGGATTTCTCACGGAAGGCAACCGCCAGAATACGAGGATTGGTGTCGAAGGGATCTTCCCCCAAGCCTTCGGAATTCGGGATGACGTTGGCGGGGCTCTTCTGGCGTATGACGAGCGCGAGATCGTCCATGCCGTCCTGGTTGAGATCACCGGAGGCCTGAGCTTCAAGCACCCATCCGGTCGGCACGAATCCGTCAGCAGACGCAGCCCGCTTGGGCAGTCCCGGATAGGAAACGTCCGCGATGGCAATGTCCTGCGCTCGGGCATCGGCGGCGGGAAGGGTCCCGCCGCCAAGGGTGAGCCAGAGAAGGAGCGGCACCTTGAACAAAGGCGTCCTACTCTGGGCCCGCCTCATGCTCATACCCGGCCGCGGGTGCGGATCATGAAGGTGTCGAAGGCGTATTCGTTGAGCTGCCACCAGGGCAGCACGTCGTTGCGATAGGCCACCATCGAGTCGTAGACTTTCTTGAAGCTCGCATTGCTGGCGGAGAGCTCGCCATAAAGCTCGTTGGCGGCCTTGAGCGAGGCTTCCATGATGGGCTGGGAGAAGGTACGCAGCTCCGCGCCGGCGCCGACCATGCGGCGCAGCGCCTGCCCGTTCACCGCATCGTACTTGGCCAGCATCCAGTTGTTCGCGGCCTCCGTCGCCTGGTTCATGATGGCTTGGTAGTGCTTTGGCAGCTCGTTCCACTTCTGCTGGTTGACCACGAGGTGCAGCATGGCGCCGCCCTCCCACCAGCCGGGAGCGTAGTAGTACTTGGCCACCTTCAGGAAGCCGAGCTTCTCGTCATCGTAGGGACCGACGAACTCGGCCGCGTCGAGGGTGCCCCGCTCCAGGGCCGGATACACGTCGCCCGGCGCAAGCTGCTGCGGCACGACGCCGAGCTTCGCCAAAACCTGGCCGCCCAGGCCGCCGATGCGGAACTTGAGGCCCTTCAGGTCCTCGACGGAGTTGATTTCCTTGCGGAAGAAGCCGCCCATCTGCGTGCCGGAGTTGCCGCAGACCAGGGAGGTGCAGTTATGCCTGCCCATCACCTCGTTGATGATCTCCTTGCCGCCGGCGAAGTGCCACCAGGAATGGAGCTGGCGCGCATTGAGGCTGAAGGGCAGGCCCGTGCCCATGCCCAGCGCCGGCTCCTTGCCGATGTAGTAGTAGAGAGGCGTATGGGCGCATTCCACGGAGCCGTTCTGCACGGCGTCCATGGCCTGGAGGCCGCCGACGATCTCGCCGGGCGCGAACACCTGGATCTGGAACTTGTTGTCGGTCGCGTCCGCCATGTACTTGGCGAAGGTCTGGGCGGTTCCGAAGATCGTGTCGAGGGATTTGGGGAAGCTCGAGGTCAGGCGCCAGCGGATTTCCGGCTGCGTCTGCGCGATCGCCGGGGCGGCCACAGCACCGGCCGCGGCTGCGAGCCCGGCTCCTTTGAGGAAGTTTCTTCTCTTCATTGTGGTCATAGGCGTTTCCCCGGAAAGTATTTCGTTGCAAGCTGAGTGGACCATAACAACCCGGTCGGTGGCAATGAAGCTCTCCTCCCTCAATCAAGGCCGTGATGGCCGCCTCGTGGTCGTCTCGAAGGACCTGACCCGCGCGACAGACGCATTTTTCATTGTTCCGACGCTTCAGCAAGCCTTGGACGATTGGGAAAAAGTCGAGCCCCGCCTTCGCGATCTCGCCGAGCAGCTCGAGCACGGCTCCGTCCCGGCCTTCCGGTTCCATGAGCACGACTGCGCGTCTCCCCTGCCCCGGGCCTATCAATGGGCGGACGGCTCGGCTTACGTGAATCACGTGGAGCTGGTGCGCAAGGCGCGAGGCGCCGAGATGCCGGCATCGTTCTGGACCGATCCGCTCATGTACCAGGGCGGCTCCGATTCCTTCCTCGGACCGCGGGAGCCCGTCCTGGCCATCGACGAGGCCCATGGCATCGACTTCGAGGCGGAGGTGGCCGTGATCACCGGCGACGTGCCCATGGGGGCAACCCGCGAGGAAGCGGCGGCCGCCATCCGGCTGATCGTGCTCGTCAACGACGTTTCCTTGAGAAACCTGATCCCGGCGGAACTGGCCAAGGGTTTCGGCTTCTTCCAGGCCAAGCCCTCCTCCACCCTCTCGCCCGCGGCCGTCACCCCCGACGAGCTGGGAGAGGCCTGGGACGGCGGCAGGCTGCACCTGCCCCTGCTCTCCAGCCTGAACGGGCAGCCTTTCGGCAAGCCGAACGCAGGCGTCGACATGACCTTCGACTTCCCGACCCTGATCGCGCATGCGGCCAAGACCCGGCCGCTCGGGGCAGGCACCATCATCGGCTCCGGCACGGTCTCCAACAAGGACGAAGGCGGTGGACCGGGCAGGCCCATTGCCGAGGGCGGCCTCGGCTACTCGTGCCTTGCTGAGCTGCGCACGGTGGAAACCCTGGTGCAAGGCGAGGCCAGGACGCCCTTCATGCGCTTTGGCGACACGATCCGCATCGAGATGAAGGACAAGGCGGGCCACTCCATCTTCGGCGCCATCGAGCAGGAACTGGCGGCCTACCGGAGGGAAGGCTGATGCTGCGCCTCGACCACGTTCAGCTTGCCATTCCAAAGGGCGCGGAGGATCAGTGCGGGCGCCTCTATGTCGATTTGCTCGGCATGAAGGAAGCGCCCAAGCCTTCCACCCTCGCCGGGCGCGGCGGTCTTTGGCTGGAGAGCGGGCCTGTGCGGATTCATCTCGGGGTCGAGGAGAAATTCAGCCCCGCCCGCAAGGCGCATCCGGCTGTTGCGACCGGCAATCTCGATGGCCTGGCCCAGATGCTGTCCGAAGCAGGCTGCGAACCCACCTGGGATGATGCCATTCCTGAGGTTCGGCGGTTCTTCGTCTCGGATCCTGTGGGCAACAGGATCGAGTTCTTGTAAGGGTGAGCCCTCTTGAGGGTGGGCAGGCTGCCGAAAGGATCCGGCAGCCTGATCTCCTGCTAAATTCACATCGCCCGTGCGACGCCACCGCCGCCGATCGACTGCGCATGCTCGAGATGCATCTGCAGGTTCGGGAGGGTTGCGCCGGCAAAGTCGGCGAGGGGCTGAACGTCGCCGTTGGAGGCGTAGGACGAGAACAGCGCGATTGATTCCTGGTGCGACATGACCTGGGCGCTCATATAGGCCGAGTCGAAATCCGGGGCTGCCTGAACGGTGGCCAGCATCGCCTGGTGGCGGGGGATCAGGGCGGGCGGCGGCATCGGCAGGCCCGAGCGGCGGACGACCGCCGCCATACGGCGGGTGGCCAGGTTGTGGTCGCGGATCATCTGCCGGGCGAAGCGGCGGACCTCCGGATTGCGGGCGCGCTGCAGGGCGAGACGGCTCGATTCGATCTCAAGGAGGTTGGACGAGGTCGCCGTCGGAACGAACACCGCCGCGCTGGTCACGGCCATTGGAGGTGGGGCCGACGCCATCGGGGTCATGCAGCCGGCAACGCCGAGCGCCATGGCGCTGGCGACAAGAGCTATCTTGAGGTTCATCGCAGGGGTTCCCTTCCTGTGCCCGATCCCTATGGCCGAGCTGACGCACCCGAAACGAGGGAACATCCTCCTAAGTTCCTCCGTCGTCTCATCAATTTTTTCTAATCGGCCCATCCTGACGAAATCGCCCGGCCAGCCGTGGCCGATCTCACCGGGTGCCCTAGATCCGTGCGTCCCCGAAAATCATGGAGCGCCCAATGGATGATCACGTCTACAAAGTCGTCGAGCTCGTCGGCTCATCCACGGACAGCATCGAGGACGCGATTCAGACCGCGATCCAGCGGGCGAGCCAATCTTTGAGAAATCTGCGCTGGTTCGAGGTCATCCAGACCCGCGGCCATGTGGAGAACGGCGAGGTGCGCCACTATCAGGTCGTGCTCAAGGCAGGCTTCACCCTGGAAGCCGGCGCTGAATGACGCCTCGTCTCGGCCCTGGGCTCGAGGCCTGAACCGCGACGGCCTGTTCGCCCCTCCGACCGGACCGACCGAATGGCATGAGGCGTGGAATGGGGCGGTAGGCCTCGATCGCCCGCCTGCGCATGCGCCAATCCTTGATCGGGCACGGAACTTCCCGCGCGTCCCGTGCTTAACGGGGTCATTCGAGGAGCACCGCCATGAGCCAGTCCGATCAGGAACACATCCAACCCCCCGGCACCGAAGCGGAGATGACGCCCCAGGCGGATCACGGCGAGGCGAGTTACCGCGGCTCCGGCAAGCTCACCGGGCGCGTGGCGGTGATCACCGGAGGCGACAGCGGTATCGGGCGAGCGGTGGCGATCGCCTACGCCCGCGAGGGCGCGGATCTCCTGATCAGCTACCTGAACGAGCAGGAGGACGAGGATGCCCGGGAAACCGCGCGCCACGTCGAGGCGGCTGGGCGGCGCTGCGTGCTGATGCCCGGCGACATCGCCGAGGCCGCCCACTGCCGTGCAGTCATCGACCGGGCGGTGAGCGAGTTCGGCCGCATCGACATCCTGGTGAACAACGCCGCCTTCCAGCGCACCTATGAGAAGCTGGAGGATATTCCGGACGAGGAGTGGAGCTATACGTTCCGCACCAACATCGAGGCCATGTTCCACCTCTCCAAGGCCGCCGTCCCCCACATGAAGCCGGGATCGTCCATCATCAACACCACGTCGATCCAGTCGGACAAGCCGAGCCCCATGCTGCTCGCCTATGCGTCCACCAAGGGCGCCGTCTCCAACTTCACGGCGGGCCTCGCCCAGATGCTGGGCGACCGGGGCATCCGGGTGAACGCGGTGGCGCCGGGCCCGATCTGGACGCCCCTGATCCCCTCCACCATGCCGGACGAGAAGGTCAAGAATTTCGGCAAGGACACGCCCCTTGGCCGCGCCGGCCAGCCCAAGGAGCTCGCCGGCATCTACGTCCTGCTCGCCTCCGAGGAGGGCAGCTACATGACCGGCGGCATCTACGCCGTCACCGGCGGGACCCCATTGCTATAAAGGCGGTACGGAGCCCAGCCATCGGCGCGGGCCGAATGAGCCCGTAGGCTATGCGCCATCCTCTGCCGGTGAGCAGAGGATGGGCAATTCACCGATCTTCAGATCACGAAGAAATCTGCCGCCGTCATTTTCAGGTTCTTGCCGAGGGCTGCGATCTGCACCTGACCCTTCCCGCCGGCCCCATCCTGGTCGTAGTAGAGCTTCCCGGTTTTCTTGTCGTAGACGACCCGGTCTTCCTTATCCTGGGCCCGCGTGGCGGTCACGAAGGCGTCGGAGTCAAGCTTCTGAGGCTTGGCGAGACTGCCCTTGCTGCCGAGAGCCTTGAACACCACATTGTCGAGCCAGATGCTGTCGTCACGAACGACGAAATCGTCGATGGCATCCACATTCGTCCGTCCCGTCCGGGCGTTGAACACGAACACATCGCTGCCCGCGCCTCCGGCCAGCATGTCCCTGCCGTCACCGCCATAGATCGTGTCGGCGCCCGCTTCGCCCTGGAGCACATCGGCCCCTGCCCCGCCCTGCAGGACAAAGGGCGCGGCCTCCACCTCGTTCGTCACCGCGATGGCAAAGGTCTGTGTCGTCACGCCTTGGTAATCGTCCTGGGCCTGAACGGTCACGCTGTGCTGGCGGACGGCTTCGAAATCGACCGCGTTGGCCACAACGAGCTTGTTGCCGACGATGGCGAAGGGGCTGCCCGCACTGAGGCTGTATCTGACATCATCCCCATCCGCGTCCTGCGCCGAGAGCGTTGCGACCACGCTGCCGACCGACGCGTTCTCCGCAACACTCGTAGCCGAAAGGGCAAGGCCTGTCGGGGCTGAGTTGGTGAGAGCGTTCACGCCGTCATCGAACTTCAAGAAGCGGATGTTCTTGAGCTGATCCGTCCCGTCCACCGCACGGGCGCCCTGGCCCGTGACTGTTACGCCGCCGCTCACATTCTGGATGCGATAATCGGCACGGCTGCCCGCGTAGACGGCGGTGTTGGTGCCCGTGCCGCCATCCAGGGTGTCGTTGCCGGCGTTGCCCTGGAGCGTATCGTTGCCGCCGGCTCCTTCGAGCAGGTTGGCTGCGGCGTCGCCTTTGAAGACGTCGTTACCCGCGCCGCCGCGCAGGTTCTCGATGCCACCAAGCTTGTTCCAGCCATAGCCGGTGTTCTGGCGCTCAATCCCTAGCGAAAGATTGACCATTGCACCTATGGTGCCGGAGAAGACGGCCGCGTCCGTGCCGAGACCACCATCCAGTGTATCATCTCCGAGGCCGCCCTCAAGGGTGTCATTGCCTGCATTTGTCGATATGCTGTTGTTTGCTTCACTTCCAATTATGTGATCGCGGCCCGCACCGACTTCGATGTTCTCGATGTTCAGGAACGTCTTTTTTCCATACCCCGTGGATTGCTCATGGGTCAGTCGCAGGTCCAGCGTAAGATCGCGATCCGGACCTTCGATTCTCATGGTGTCTTGACCATCCCCACCATCGATCGTGTCGTTTCCACCCGCAACTGCAAAGGTGTCATTGATTGCACTACCAAAGGCTTGATTGTTGCCGGGGCCGAAATCGACATACCCGTTGATTAGCTGCCCTAAACGCCCATCAAAGAAATCATCTCCGTCTCCTAAACTGATGGAACCGCGGATGAGGCCTGTATTGATAATAGTGTCCACCCCATTCGAGCCACTAATTCCAAGATAAGTTCCGTCACCTCCAGTTCCACCAAAAATTTTACCTGTATTAAAAATGTAAGAATGCGCATCGGATACAAAATTAACTGCACTGGAGCTGGTCGCTGCAATGATAGTCCCACTTTTCAGGATCGAAAGATTACGTCCCTGCAAAGATATACCACCGGCTGTTTTTCCGAAGATGTATCCTTCGTTTGTGACCGCCTGATCTGCAGAGCTGTCCCCCCAAAGGCTAACTCCGCCGTCTTCTCCGTGGACAGATCCTGTCGAGCCAACCGACACATTGTTCGCGCCAGTCAGCGACTTATTACCGAACGCTCCCCCTGAAACACTGCCCATGATCGTTACGGTCAGATTAGCGTTGCGGGCATGAATGCCATTCGCAGTAGGGCCTGAAGCAGAAATGGAACCTGTGCTTTCAACGATCAGTAGATCGCTAAATCCAGTGATCTCGATACCGTGCGTTTCCCCTGTTCGTATCGGAAGAACAGTATTCACGATAAATGTAGCCATGAGCTGCCCCAAATGTCCTTGCAATAAAGGTCGGCAGCAACTTGCCACAGAAAGCATGGCCCGCGCCCCCTCCGTTCAGGGAGGAGGCGTCGCGTTTTTTGCCAATGCTTACCCTGAAGCAGCAGGGTTATGCTGAGGGTCGCACCCTTCCTTCGCGGCCCTCACAATGTTCGAGCCGCCAAGAAGGCGCAGGATACGGTCTTCTAGGCTTAAGCTTGAAGCCAAACGGCGTATAGTGAGAAGGGTTTGCGAGAGGAGGAAGGCCTCCAACCGAAAGGTCTGATAGGCCTCCGCAATGCCGCGTCCTGATCGGCAACGGCAAGCACGCTGCAACCGCCTTCACGCGGGAGAAGGCTTGGCCCACGGGGGCAAGGCTTCAACAGCCTACCCCTCCAGATCCTCGCGCAGCATTTCCAGCTCAAGCCAGCGCTCCTCAGCCGCATGCAGCTCCGTCTGCAACTGCGTCAGAGCATCCATCGCCTTCTGGAAGCGCGCGGGATCGCGGGCGTAGAGATCCGCGTCGGCGAGGATGTCCTGGACCTTGGCGATCTTCGCCTCCAGTTCGCTCATGCGCTTCGGCAGGGCCTTGAGGTCGTGCTGCTCGTTGAAGGAGAGCTTGCGCTTGCCCGGTGCCGGGGCAGAGGCCGCAGGCTTGTCGGCGTTCCTGGGCTTGGCCTCCTTCTCGACGACGCGGGCCTGCACGCCGCGCCCGCGCTGGGCCACCATGTCGGTGTAGCCGCCCGCATATTCGAGCCAGCGCCCCTCGCCTTCCGACACGAGAATGGAGCTCACCGTGCGGTCGAGGAAGTCGCGGTCGTGGCTCACCAGGATCACGGTTCCGGAATAATCCTGGATCATCTCCTCCAGGAGGTCGAGGGTCTCCAGGTCGAGGTCGTTGGTGGGCTCGTCGAGCACCAGAAGGTTCGAGGGCTGCGCGAGCGCCCGGGCCAGCATCAGGCGGTTGCGCTCGCCGCCGGAGAGCACGCCCACGGGGGTGCGGGCCTGCTCGGGGGAGAACAGGAAGTCCTTCATGTAGCCGATCACGTGCTTGGTCTGGCCGCCGATGGTGACCGTGTCGCCGCGCCCGCCCGTCAGGGTCTCGGCGACCGTGGCGTCAGGGTCGAGGCTCGCCCGGCGCTGGTCGAGGGTGACCATCTGCAGGTTCGAGCCGAGGCGCACCCGGCCTTCGTCCGGCGCGAGAGCGCCGGTGAGCATGTTGATGAGGGTGGTCTTGCCCGCCCCGTTCGGGCCGATGATGCCGAGCCGATCCCCACGCAGGACGCGTAAGGACAGGTTCGTCACGATGGGGCGGTCGCCGTAGGATTTCGCGATGCCTTCCGCCTCGACCACGAGGGTGCCGGACTGTTCGGCCTCGGCCAGGCTCACATTGACCGTGCCGACCGCGCGGTTGCGGTCTCGGTACTGCTGACGCATGGCGTGGAGATTGCCCAGGCGGCGCACGTTGCGCTTGCGCCGGGCAGTCACGCCGTAGCGCAGCCAGTCGGCCTCGGCCACGAGCTTGCGTCCGAGCTTGTGATGCTCGGCCTCCTCCTGCTCCAGCACCGCATCGCGCCACTCCTCGAAATGGGCGAAGCCCCGGTCCATGCGCCGGGTCTTGCCCCGGTCGAGCCAGACGGTAGCCTGGGACAGGCTCTCCAGGAAGCGCCGGTCGTGGCTGATGAGGACAAGCGCCGAGCGCAGGCTCTTCAGCTCGCCTTCGAGCCACTCGATCACCGGCAGGTCCAAGTGGTTCGTGGGCTCGTCCAGGAGGAGGATGTCGGGCTCGGGCGCCAGCACGTGGGCCAGCGCCGCCCGGCGGGCCTCGCCGCCTGACAGGGCGGCGGGCACTTCCTCGCCGGTCAGGCCCAGCTGCTCCAGCAGGTAGCGCGCCCGGTAGGGATCGTCCCCCGGCCCGAGGCCCGCCTCCACATAGGCGAGCGTGGTGGGATAGGCGGCGAGGTCCGGCTCCTGCGCCAGATAGCGCACGGTGGCGCCCGGCTGCACGAAGCGCTTGCCCCGGTCGGCCTCGACAAAGCCTGCGGCGATCTTGAGCAGGGTGGACTTGCCCGAGCCGTTGCGGCCGACGAGGCAGGCCCGCTCGCCTGGGGAAACCGAGAGGTCCGCGCTCACGATCAAGGGCGTGCCGCCGAAGGTGAGCGCCGTATCCTGAAGAGATAAAAGAGGAGGAAGTGCCATTCCCCGTCACCTGACACCTCTTAGTCGCAGATGCAAGACCGCTCAGGGTTGTTACGGGGTGGACGCTTCGCCGTCTTTGTGGTCCCCTGACGGGGTTAAGCTGAGCGTTTGGATGACACTGACGAGGCGTCTTCTCCTTCTTGCTTTGATTTCGGTTCTGCCGGCGATCGTGATTTGGACCTACACGGAAGTTTCTCTGCGCCGCGACCGGGAAGCCGAAGTGAACGACCTCGCGATCAGGCAGGCCCAGCTGGTGGGCGCGGAGCTCGAGCGGATCTTCGACGGCGTCTACGGCCTCCTGCTCGCCATCGACGAGACCCGGTCCATCCGCTCCTTCGACACGGCCGTCTGCAGTCCATACCTGAAAGCAATTCAGGAGAAGGTGCCGTATGTCCTGTCCTTCGTGGCCATGGACATCAGCGGCCATATCCGGTGCCGGCCCACGGGCACCATCGACACCCAGCACTACTATGCGGACCGAGCCTATTTTCACAATGCGATCAGCGTGAGAGGCTTCGTGGTCGGCGACTATACGCCGGTCTTCGAGGAAGGCGGGCTTAGACCTCATCCGGTGCTGCCGCTCGCCCTGCCGATCTGGGACGAAAGAGGCGAGCTGGTAGGCGTGCTGGCGGCGGCCCTGGACCTGAAATGGCTGGCCCAGAAGGTGAAGGAGCGCACGGTGCCGGAAAACGGCTCGGTGACGATCGCCGACCGGAGAGGCGTCGTGATCGTGCAGGATCCTCAACCGGAGCGCCTGCTCGGAAAGCTGCTGCCCCAGGATTATCTGAACCAGGCCCGGGCCAGGTCCGTGGGCACGGCCCAGATCGTTGGCCCCGACGGGGTTCGGCGCGTGGTGGGCTACAGCCCGTTCGCGGTCGCCCCGCAGGACGTCTACATCAATGTGGGCCTGTCCACGAAAGCGGCCTTCGCGTCCATCAACCAGGCCGCGCGGCGCGGCTTCATGCTGATTGCGGCGGCGCTCATCCTGGCGCTCTCCCTGTCGGCCCTGCTCAGCAGGGCTTTCATCACCCAGCCCTTCGACCGTCTGATCGGCGCCGTGCGCGACTGGCGCCAGGGCAATTACCAGGCACGGATCGACATTCCTGGAAAGGCGGGGGAGTTCGGCATCCTGGCCAGGGCCTTCAACGATCTGTTGGACGATGTGGCCGAACGCCAGCAGGCGCTTCAGGCGAGCGAGGAGCGGGCGCGCCTGGCCCTGGAGGGCGGCCGCATGGGCACCTGGTGGTACGATCCGGCCAGGAATGCAGGCGGTTGGTCGAGCCAGGCCGCCGCAATGCTCGGGCTTCCGCCCGCCCCGACCAAGATGATCGCGCAGGAGTGGCGGGCGCTCATCCATCCAGACGACGTCGAACGCGTCTTCTCCAAGTGGCTCACCACGGTGAAGAACAAGGGCGAGTACGAGGACGAGTACCGGATCCGGCATCCCAATGGCGGCATCCGCTGGATCAACTCGAAGGGGCGCGTCTTCCTGGATGCTCAGAAGAAGCCGGTGTCCTTCGTGGGCATCTTCCAGGACATCACGGAGCAGAAGCAGGCGGAGGAGCAGCAGCGCTTCTTCCTCGACGAGTTGAACCACCGGGTGAAGAATACCCTGACCACCGTTCAGTCCATCGCGTCCCAAACCCTGCGCACCACCGAAACGCCCGAGCAGTTCCGGGAAGCCTTCGAGGGACGCCTGCTGGCCCTGTCGAAAACCCACAACCTGCTCACCCGCAAGTCCTGGCGCGAGGCGGAGCTGCGGGATATCGCCGAGCAGGAGCTGGCGCCCTATCGTAAGCCGGGCGACGAACGGGTCGTTCTCACCGGGCCGGACGTCAAGCTGCCCGCCCGCTACGCGATCAATCTGGGCCTGGTCCTCCACGAGCTGGTGACGAACGCCGCCAAATACGGCGCGCTCTCCACGAATTCCGGGCATCTGGAGGTCGCCTGGACGGTTGTCGAAAGGCCTGATCGTCCGCAGCAGCTTCGCATTCACTGGACCGAGACGGGCGGACCGCCGGTGGCGCCGCCCAAGCGCCAAGGCTTCGGGTCGCGCCTGATCCGCCGCAGCATCGAGGGCGAGCTCGGAGGCTACATGGTGCTCAACTTCGCGGAGGCCGGCGTTTCCTACGACATCTCCGTGCCCCTGAGCCCAGGGGCCTAACGGAGGATCATCCGGAGCAGGCGGTTCATGCGGCCGCCATAGGGCGGCTTGGTCATTCCCGCTCCGTTGAGGCGGGCCTGACGGAAGACCGATCGCGCATGGCTGAAGGTTCTGAAGCCCGCCTCCCCGTGATAGGCCCCCATGCCGCTCGCCCCGACGCCGCCGAAGGGCAGCTCCTCCTGGACGCAATGCAGCAGCGTGTCGTTGACCGCCACGCCGCCAGAGACGGTTCGCTCGAGTATCCGGTCGACGGTTCCGCGATCCTGGCTGAACAGATAGAGCGCCAGAGGATGCGGTCGGGCGCCGATGAAGCGGCAGGCCGCGTCGAGATCGTCATAGGGCACCACGGGAAGCACGGGCCCGAAGATCTCCTCCCGCAGGGCGAGCGCATGATCCGGCACCTGGGTCAGAATGACGGGCGCGATCTTGCGCCCTGCCGCGTCCAGGGCCTCGCCCGCCGGGTTGATCTCGTGTGCGAGCGCGCCGTGTTCCCGCGCATCCGCAATGAGGCCGCGGATGCGCTCGTAATGCCGTTCATCGATGATGGAGGTGTAGTCGGGATTGTCGGCAAGCGTCGGGTACAGCGTCGAGACGGCGTCCCGGAAGGCTGCGACGAACGCGGCCTCCCCGCTGCGGGGAACGAGCACGTAATCGGGCGCGATGCAGGTCTGGCCGGCGCTGAAGAGCTTGCCCACCGCGATCCGCTCGGCGGCTTTCGCGATCGGATAATCCGGTGCCACGAGGGCCGGGGACTTGCCCCCGAGTTCCAGGGTCACCGGCACCAGGTTCTCGGCCGCCGCCAGCATCACCTGCCGCCCGACCGCGGTCGAGCCGGTAAACAGCAAGTGATCGAATTTGAGCCGGGTGAAGGCCTTCGCCACGTCGGGCCCGCCCTGCACCACGGCGACCTCGCTTTCGTCGAAAACCTCGCCGATCACCTGCTCCAGCAGAGCGGACGTTCGGGGCGTGATCTCGGAGGGCTTGATCATGACCCGATTGCCCGCCGCCAGGGCTCCCACGAGGGGCCAGAGCGTCAGCTGGATCGGGTAGTTCCATGGGCTGACGATGCCGACCACTCCGAGCGGCTGATACAGAACGCGCCCCGATCCGGGCCGGAACATGAGCTGGATCGGACGGCGGCGCGGCTTCATCCACCGGCGAAAGTTCCGCCGGGCGTGACGCAGGGCGCCGATCACGGGATAAAGGTCGGCGAGCTTGGTCTCGTGCACCGAGCGATGCCCGAAATCCCGGCTGACCGCCTGGGCGAAATCGTCCGCATGGCGCACGATTGCATCCGCCAGCCCATCCAGGGCTTCAGCCCGCCGCTCGGGCGGGAGAGGTCCCTGTTCGGCCCAGGCTTGCCTTTGCAGGTTCAGGCAGGTTTGCAGCCTGTCTCTTGCGGGATTGGGAACGGCATCGTGCACGGGTCGAATGGCTCCGCCTGGTCAGGGTGACAATATGGTGGAGCCGACACCATTCTCAACCAAGCACTGCTTTTCGGGTGATTTCGGCCGAAGAACGGATTGACGGAACGTCAGAGATGGCAAGGATGGCCTATCGGCCGTGAGGCAGCAGGAGAACCATGTTGAGCAGCCCCTCCCCCGTGCTGTCGATCGAGAACCTTTCCATCGGCCTGCCCGCTCTGGCCGACCGGCAGCATGCCATCAAGGGCCTGTCGCTTTCCATCGATCCCGGCGAGACGCTCTGCGTCGTGGGCGAATCCGGCTCCGGCAAGTCCATGACCGCCATGGCCGCCATCGGCCTCCTGCCGGGAGGCGTCGAGGTCCTGTCGGGCTCGATCAGGCTGGCCGGGCGCGATCTCCTGTCCCTCGACGAGGCCGGCTGGTGCGACGTTCGCGGGCGGGAGGTCGGCACGGTGTTTCAGGAGCCGATGACCTCCCTCAACCCGGTGATGCGGGTGGCGGACCAGATCTCCGAGACCTTCCGGGCGCACGGCCTGCTGAAACCCGCCGAGCGTGACCGGCGCGTCCTCGATCTCCTAACCGAGGTGCACCTGCCCAACCCGGAGCTGATCGCCAGGGCCTATCCGCATGAGCTCTCCGGCGGGCAAAGGCAGCGGGTGATGATCGCCATGGCCTTGGCGCTCGAGCCGAAGCTCCTCATCGCGGACGAACCCACGACGGCCCTCGACGTGACCACCCAGGCGCAGGTGCTGAAGCTGATCGACAACCTGCGCCGCAAGATGGGCACGGCCGTTCTCTTCATCACCCACGATTTCGGCGTGGTCGCCGAGATCGCCGACCGGGTGGCCGTGCTCCAGCACGGGGAGCTTGTGGAGGAGGGAACCGCCGAGGAGGTGCTGACCCGGCCGCAGCACCCCTACACCAAACGGCTTCTGGCGGCGGTGCCCTCTCTCGTCCCCCCTGCGCCCAAGCAGCTCCAGAGCCAGCCCATCACCTTGAGGGTGGGCGCCCTGACCAAGTCCTATGGAGGGCGGGGTTTCTTCAAAAAGAGCCGCGAGGTCCAGGCCGCCGATGCGGTGAGCTTCGACATACGGCGCGGCGAGACCCTGGGGCTCGTGGGCGAATCCGGCTCCGGCAAGTCCACGGTGGGGCGCTGCGTGCTGCGCCTGATCGAGCCTGACGGAGGCGCCATCGACATTGGCGACCTACCCTTCGGCACCCTGTCGCAGCGCGACCTGCGACCCCACCGGCGCCGGATCCAGATGGTGTTCCAGGACCCCTTCGCCTCCCTCAACCCGAGACGAACTGTCGGGCGCATCATCGCGGAGGGGCCGATCACCCAAGGAACGGACCCGGCCAAGGCCCTGGACGACGCCCGCATCCTCCTGGAAAAGGTCGGCTTGCCGGCCCAGGCCATCGACCGCTATCCCCACGAATTCTCCGGCGGGCAGCGCCAGCGCATCGGCATTGCCCGGGCGCTCGCCATGAGGCCGGACGTTCTGGTGGCTGACGAGGCGGTCTCGGCTCTCGACGTGTCGGTGCAGGCCGACATTCTCAGGCTGATCCGGGATCTGCAGGAGGAGCTGGGGCTTGCCATCCTGTTCATCACCCACGATCTGCGGGTAGCCGCCCAGATCTGCGACCGCGTAGCAGTTATGCAAAAAGGGCGGATTGTGGAAATGGCCGAAACCGCGCAACTCTTCGCCCATCCGCAGGACGCGTATACGCGCCAGCTCCTGGCCGCGGTGCCGGGCATGAACAAGATGATTTAGGGAGACGAAGCCCGTGAACGATCAGGTCAGCGCGCCGGTTGCGCCCACCATGGTTTTCCAGAACCTCATCGGCGGACAGGAGCGTCCGTCCTCCGACGGCATGACCCTGGACGTGCTGTCCCCGATTGACGGCGCGCCCCTCGCCAGCATCGCTGCCGGAACGGCCCAGGACATCGACGACGCCGTGAACGCCGCCCGCGCCGCCTTCGAGGGCGCCTGGGGCAAGCTCACCGCAACGGAGCGCGGACGCCTGCTCATGAAGCTGGCTGCCGCCGTCGAGGCCCGCGCCGACGAGCTCGCCCTTCTGGAGAGCCGCGACAACGGCAAACCCCTGCGCCAGTCCCGGGCCGACGCCATCGCGCTCGCCCGCTACTTCGAGTTCTACGGCAGCGCCGCCGACAAGCTGCACGGCGATGTGATCCCCTATCTCAACACCCACTTCGTTGGGGTCGAACGGGTGCCGCACGGGGTGACGGGGCACATCGTGCCCTGGAACTATCCCATGCAGATCTTCGGCCGCTCCGTGGGCGCCGCGCTTGCTGCCGGCAACGCCACCGTGGTCAAGCCCGCGGAGGACGCCTCGCTGACGATCCTGCGCGTGTCGGCGCTTGCCCGCGAGGTCGGCTTTCCCGACGGTGCGCTGAACGTGGTGACGGGCCTCGGCCGCACGGCCGGCGCGGCCCTTGCCGGTCATCCGGGCATCGACTTCCTGTCCTTCACCGGCAGCCCGGAGACCGGCACCGCGGTCCAGACGGCAGCGGCCAGGAACCATGTGGGCGTGACCTTGGAGCTCGGCGGCAAGTCGGCCCAGGTGGTCTTCGACGATGCCGATCTCGAACGCGCCCTGCCCGCCCTCGTCAACGCCATCATCCAGAATGGCGGCCAGACCTGCTCGGCAGGCAGCCGCCTGCTGATCCAGCGCGGCATCTTCCAGGACGTGGTCGATGCCGTCGCCGAGCGCTTCCGCACGTTGCGCGCGGGCCATCCCGAGCGCGAGCCCGATCTCGGCCCCATGATCAACCAGGCCCAGCAGCGGCGCGTCCTCGGCTACTTGGAGCGCGGCCGCAACGAGGGCCTGACCATCATTGGCGAAGGGGTGGTGGCCCTCGATGCGCCTCCGGGCGGCTACTATGTGGCTCCGGCCTTCCTCGCCCCTGTCCCGCACGAGAGCATCCTGTCCCAGGAAGAGGTCTTCGGCCCGGTTCTGGTGGCAACACCCTTCGAGGACGAGGCGGAAGCGATCCGGCTGGCCAACGGCACGCAATACGGCCTTGCGGCGGGCGTATGGACCCGCGACGCCATGCGCTCCACCCGGGTCGGCCGTTCCATGCGGGCAGGCCAGGTTTTCGTGAACTGCTACGGCGCGGGCGGCGGCATCGAGCTGCCCTTCGGGGGCTTCGGCCGCTCGGGCCATGGCCGCGAGAAGGGCTTCGAGGGGCTGATCGAGTTCACCACGACCAAGACCCTCGTCATCGCGCACGGATAGGCCTCGTAAAGAGCGGGCAGCCCTCCTCCCCCTTGTGGAGAGGAGTTGGAGGCGGGGGTGTTGGCGCCACACGCGGATAGGCTATCGCTCACACCCCCACCCGGCCGCTACGCGGCACCCCCTCCCCACAAGGGGGAGGGAAAAGCACACGTTGAAAGGAAAGAACCATGAATCGCCTCGAAGGCAAGGTGGCGCTGATCACAGGCGCCGGCTCCGGCTTCGGCCTGGGTATCGCGGAAACATTCGCCCGCGAAGGCGCCCGGGTCGCTATCATCGACATCAACGAAGCGGCGGCAAAGAGCGCAGCCGACCAGATCGGCGCGAGCGCCATCGGCCTTGCGGCCGACGTGTCGAAGGCCTCCGACGTGAATGCCGCCGTGGAGCAGACGGTCGCCGCCTTCGGCAAGCTCGATATCGTGGTGAACAATGCCGGCATCAGCCACCGCAACCGGCCGATGCTGGAGGTGGAGGAAGACGAGTTCGACCGGGTCTTCGCGGTGAACGTGAAGTCGATCTACCTTTTCGCCCGAGCGGCCGTTCCACTGATGCAGGGCCAGGGCGGCGGCGCGATCATCAATGTGGGTTCGACGGCGGGCCTGCGCCCGCGTCCCGGGCTTACCTGGTACAACAGCACCAAAGGCGCCGTGCACACCATGACCAAATCCATGGCCGTGGAACTCGCCCCCAACAGGATCCGCGTCTGCGCCCTGGCGCCAGTTGCCGGCGAGACGCCGCTGCTCGCCACCTTCATGGGCGAGGACACGCCCCAGAAGCGCGAGCAGTTCGTCAACTCGATCCCGCTCGGCCGCTTCTCCACCCCCCAGGACATCGCCAACGCAGCCCTCTACCTCGCCTCCGACGAGGCCAGCATGATCACCGGCGTGGTGCTGGAGGTCGATGGGGGGCGGTGCATTTAGCGCGGCGCGTTTACCCCTTGCGAGGAGGGCTTATACGCTTCAGCCCTTCTGCCACACGAACGGCAGCGGGGCCTCGCGGAAAGCAAACCTGTCGAGATGTGAGGCGACGACGCCCTTCATCCGCTGCAGCGTTTCGTCGTCCTCGGCTTCAACCGTGACCGTCAGGGTATCGGCACTTGCCGCCATGGTGGCTATGGCGTTTGGAAAGCGGACGACGCCCTCACTCTCCCTCAATTTCACATCGAGCTTGTGGCTCCAGTGCTTGCAGAGCTGCTGGAGATATTTGGCCCCGTTCGTAGTGGGCACCCGTGCCTTTTCAACAGCCATGTCAAAGCCTTTCCCTGCCGCCGAAGCCGTTTGGAAGAGCTGGCCTGCGGTATGTCGGCGAGGCTGCTTAGGCCTCTGCGGGGCTGAAGTTAAGTGAACAATCCGTAATGACCATCTTCCATCCGTCGTGATCCTGCGTAAGCTGGTCCCACCGCGAGCAATCGCACGACATACCCGATGGAGATCCGCCTGATGACGAAGCGCCTTCTGACTGCCGCCCTCCTTCTCGCCGTCAGCGTCATCCCGGCCCATGCCGCCAAGACCTCCCTCGTGGTGGGCATGCCCATCGAGCCGCCGGGCCTCGATCCCACCGTTGCGGCGCCTGTCGCCATTCGCGAAGTCACCTGGGTCAATCTTTATGAAGGGCTCGTGCGCATCGACAAAGCCGGCAAGGTGCAGCCGCTTCTGGCCAAAAGCTGGGAGATTGCGCCGGATGGGCTGACCTATACGTTCCGCCTGCAGGAAGGCGTGAAGTTCCATGACGGCTCGACCTTCGATTCCGCCGACGTGAAATTCGCCTTCGATCGCGCCCGCGACCCGAAATCCACCAATGCGCAGAAGCAGATCTTCGCCCCCATCAGCTCCATCGAGACGCCCGATCCGGCCACGGTGGTGATCAGGCTGAAAGAGACCTCGGGCAACTTCCTCTACTATCTCGGCTGGGGCGATGCGGTGATCGTGGCGCCCGAGACGGCGGCGAACAATGCGGCCAATCCGGTCGGCACCGGGCCGTTCAAGTTCAAGTCCTGGACCCGGGGAGACCGGGTCGAGCTGACCCGCAATGCCGACTACTGGCAGAAGGACAAGACCAAGCTCGACACGGTCACGTTCCGGTTCATCAGCGATGCGCAGGCGCAGGTCGCGGCCCTCCGGGCAGGCGACGTGGATGCCTTCCCCAACCTCGGAGCGTCCGAGCTCTTTGCCGAGTTCCAGAAGGATGCGCGCTTCAAGGCCGTCGCCGGCAACACGGAGGGCGAGACGGTCGCCGGCCTCAACAGCGCCAAGAAGCCCTTCGACGACGTGCGGGTGCGCCGCGCCCTCATGCATGCGGTCGACCGCAAGACCTTGATCGAGGGCGCCTATTCGGGCTTCGGACAGCCGATCGGCAGCTTCTTCTCCCCCAACAATCCGGCCTTCGTGGATACCACCAACGTCGTTCCCTACGATGTGGAGAAGGCGAAGGCTCTGCTGAAGGAGGCAGGCTACGGCGACGGCCTGTCGATCACGATCAAGAGCCCGCAGATGGCCTATGCCAGCCGCTCGGCGGAGCTCCTCTCCGCCATGCTGAGCGAGGCCGGTGTGGAGCTGAAGATCATCCCCACCGAATTCCCGGCGAAGTGGATCGAGGAGGTTTTCAAGGCCAAGGACTACGACATGACCATCGTGTCCCACACGGAGCCGCTCGACATCGATATCTTCGCCCGCGACAGCTACTACTTCAACTACAAGAACGAGAAGTTCAAGGCGCTGGTGGCCGAAGCCGCCAAGACCACGGACGAGAAGGCGCGCTTTGCCAAATACGCCGAGGCGCAGAAGATCCTGGCGGAAGACGTTCCTGCCCTCTTCCTCTTCCAGCTGCCGAAGCTCGGCGTGTGGAACGCGAAGGTGCAGGGCCTGTGGGAGAACTCGCCGATCCCGTCGAACGACGTGACGGAAGTTTCGTGGACGGAGTGAGCTTGGCTCACTGTCGTTCGTTAAAACCCTTTACGCGTCATGGCCGGGCTCGTCCCGGCCATCTCGATGATAAGAGCGTCTGAGCCTTTGGATCGGGATCACCGGCACAAGGCCGGTGTTGACGTGCAGGGTCATCTTCAGTCACACCACCCTTAACCCCTGCAACGGGGAGCAGGCAGCGAGTAACCTCATGCTGCGTCTTATTCTGTCTCGCCTCGTCTCGCTTGCCATAACCCTTCTTGCCGTCTCGCTGGCCATCTTCCTGATCCTGGAGGTGCTGCCGGGCGATCCGGCCGCCATTATGCTCGGCACCTCCGCACGGGAGGACACGCTTGCCGCCCTGCGACAGGAGCTCGGGCTCGATCAGCCGGCGCTCCTGCGGTACCTGCAATGGATCGGCGGCCTCCTCCAGGGCGATCTCGGCACCTCCATCACCTACAAGATGCCGGTGTCGACCCTTGTGGCCGAGCGCATGAACGTAACGCTGCCGCTGAGCTTTTTGGCCATCCTGATCTCGACAGCGCTCGCTTTGCCGCTCGGGGTGGCCGCCGCCGCCCGCAGGGACGGCCCTGTGGATCGCGCCGTGCTGGTGTTCAGCCAGCTGGGCGTGGCCGTGCCGAACTTCTGGATCGGTCTCCTGTTCATCCTGTTCTTCTCCACCTGGCTCGGCTGGTTTCCCGCAGGCGGCTTTCCTGGCTGGGGCAATGGCCTCTGGCCTGCCTTCCAGGCCCTGCTGCTGCCGGCCGTGGCCCTCGCCCTGCCCCAGGCAGCCGTGCTGACCCGGGTCACGCGCTCCGCGACCCTCGAGGTCATCGGCGCCGACTTCGTGCGCACGGCCCGGGCCAAGGGGGTCGACAAGGGCTCGACCCTGCGTCGCCACGTGGTGCCGAACGCGCTCATTCCCGTAACCACGATTCTCGGCCTTCAGCTCTCGTTCTTCTTCGGCGGAGCGATCCTGGTCGAGAATGTGTTCAACCTGCCTGGCCTCGGGCGGCTCGCCTACCAGGCTCTCAACCAACGTGACCTCGTGGTGATCAAGGATATCGTGCTGATCTTTTCCGGACTCGTGATCGTGGTGAACTTCATCGTCGACATTGGCTACGCCATCCTAGACCCGCGCCTGAGGAGCCGGGCATGAAGCGCTCACGCATCCCCCTGAACTCCGCCCTCGTGGTCGGCGGCGTTCTGACGGCCCTGCTCATCGTCACCGCCCTCGTGTCCCTCGTCTGGACCCCGGAGATCCCCACCCGCGTGCGGGTCGTCATGCGCCTGAAAGGTCCCGGGGAGGCGGGCCTTCTGGGAACGGATCATTTCGGTCGCGATGTCGCCTCGCTGCTCATGGCAGGGGCCTGGAACTCTCTCGCCATAGCCTGGCCCGCAGTTCTCTTGGGCGCCGCCGTCGGCATCGCCATAGGCTGCGCGGCCGCCGCATGGAAGGGAATCGCCGACGAGATCGCCATGCGGGTTTCCGACGTGGTCTTCGCCTTCCCGGCCGTTCTTTCCGCCATCATGATCGGGGCGCTTCTGGGCTCCGGGCCGCTCGCGGCCATTCTGGCGATCGCGGTGTTCAATGTGCCGGTCTTCGCCCGCGTCACCCGCGGCGTCGCGCTTCAGGTCTGGACCCTCGATTACATCGCGGCGGCACGGGCCATCGGCAAGCATCCGCTGCGGATCACCTGGGAAGACGTGATGCCCAACATCGCGGGCGCGCTCATCGTTCAGGTGACGACTCAGCTGGCGCTCGCCATCCTGACGGAAGCGGGCCTGAGCTATCTCGGGCTCGGCATCCGCCCTCCCAATCCGAGCTGGGGCCGGATGCTGAGCGATGCCCAAACCTACCTGTCCCAAGCCCCTCACCTTGCCATCGCGCCCGGCGTCGCCATTGCCCTGTCGGTGCTGGGCTTGAACCTTCTGGGCGACGGCCTGCGCGATGCGCTGGATCCGACGTTGAAGGGAAGAGGCGCTCCGGCTTAAAGGTGCGCTGGTCCTGCAGATTCACGTGCCATCACCGGCCTTGTGCCGGTGATCCCGATGCAAGAAGGGCCGCGTCTCACAGGATCGGGATGGCCGGGACAGGCCCGGCCATGATGCACGGGCATCACGGGAGGAGTTTGGCGGGTGCTCTAAGCTGCCTTGCTCATCGCATTCTGAACCTCAGCCAGAATCTCGTAGGAGCGCAGGCGCTTCCCATGGTCGTAGATGGCGGATGCGACCATCACCTCATCGGCGCCGGTCTCGGCAATGAAGCCCTTTAGCCCCTCCCTCACCGTATCGGGCGAGCCCACGAACGAGCAGGACAGCATGTTCATGGCCTGCGCCTTCTCGTGGGGCGACCAGTAGCTCTCGATATCGTCAATGGGCGGCTGGAGCTTGCCGCGGGTGCCGCGGAAGAGATTGGTGAAGGATTGCTGCGGCGAGGTGAAGAGATGGCGTGCCTCCCGGTCCGTGTCGGCGGCGATCACGTTGACGCCGACCATGGCATAGGGCCGGTCGAGCTGGGCCGACGGCTGGAAGCGCTCGCGGTAGACCTGCAGCGCCTGCATCAGGGCGCCCGGCGCGAAATGGGACGCGAAGGCGTAAGGCAGCCCCAGCATGGCGGCAAGCTGTGCACCGAACAGGCTGGAGCCCAGAATCCAGATCGGCACGTCTGAGTCCGTTCCCGGCACAGCCTGGATGGCCTGATCCGGTTGAACGGGCCCGAGGAGCGCCTGCAGCTCGAGCACGTCCTGCGGGAAGGTATCGGCGGCGGAAGGGTCCCGGCGCAGTGCCCGCAGGGTGCGCTGGTCGGTGCCCGGAGCCCGGCCGACGCCGAGATCGATGCGGCCCGGAAAGAGGGCATCCAGGGTGCCGAACTGCTCGGCGATGATCATGGGCGCGTGGTTGGGCAGCATGATCCCGCCTGCGCCGACGCGGATCGTCTTGGTGCCCCCGGCCACATGGGCGATGACGACGCTGGTCGCCGCGCTCGCGATGCCCACCATGTTGTGGTGCTCGGCCAGCCAGAAGCGATTGTAACCCCATGCTTCGACGTGCTGCGCCAGATCGAGCGAGTTGCGCAGGGCGTCCGATGGGGTGGAGCCTTCGGGAACATGCGCGAGGTCGAGAACCGAAAAGGGAGGCATGAGGCTTCTTTCGAATGCAGCCGGCTGGGAGCCGTGACCTATCAGATCAGGTCGGCAGGCCGGGTATGCAAGCCGAAGCCCGCCCGCTCAAGACAACTTAGCCATGCGTCGGGCGCAGCCAAACAAAAACCCGGCGCCGAGGGACGACGCCGGGTTGCGATGTGAGCCGATGAGGGCTCAGCCGCGGGTGCGGGCGCGGATCATGTAGCTGTCGAAGGCGTATTCGGCCACTTGGAACCAGAGATACTCCTCGTTGCGGAAGGCGCGGAGCGAGTCGATCAGCTTCTTGAAGTCCGCATTCTGGGCCGAGATCTCCGCATAGACCTCGTTGGTCGCCTTGAAGGCGGCATCGAGGATTTCGGCTGAGAACGGACGCAGCTGCGCGCCGGCACCCACGAGGCTGCGGAGCGCGGCGGGATTCTTGGCGTCGTATTTCGCCAGCATGTCCTGGTTCGCCGCCATGGCGGCGGATTCCACGATGGCCTTGTAGTGCTTCGGCAGGGATTCCCACTTCGCCTTGTTGAACATGAAGTGGAGCGTCAGGCCGCCTTCCCAGAAGCCCGGATAGTAGTAGAACGGCGCGACCTTCTGGAAGCCGAGCTTCTCGTCGTCATAGGGGCCGATCCACTCGGCGGCATCGATGGTGCCGCGCTCCAGCGACGGATAGATGTCGCCGCCGGCCACCTGCTGCGGGATTACGCCGAGCTTGGCCATCACCTGACCGGCGATGCCGGCGATGCGCATCTTCAGGCCTTTCAGGTCTTCGACGGTCTTGATCTCCTTGCGGAACCAGCCGCCCATCTGGGTGCCGGTGTTGCCGCCGGGCAGAGCATAGAGGTTGTGCTTGGCCATGAACTCGTTGACGAGGCCGATGCCGCCGCCATGATACTGCCAGGCGTTGAGCTGGCGGGCGTTCAGCGTGAACGGCACCGCCGCGGCGGCCGCGAAGGTCGGGTCCTTGCCGACATAGTAGTAGGCGGCCGTGTGGGCCATCTCGACGGTGCCGGAGGAAACGGCGTCAGCGGCCTGGAAGGTGCCGACGATTTCGCCTGCCGCGAAGGGCTGGATCTGGAACTTGCCCTCGGTCGCCTCGGACACGTACTTCGCCAGGAAGTCGGCCCCGCCATAGATGGTGTCGAGCGACTTCGGGAAGCCCGACGTCAGACGCCACCGGATCTCCGGATTGGACTGGGCAATGGCAGGGCTGGCAACGGCGCCTGCGGCGAGGCCTGCACCGGCGGTTGCAAGAAAATTGCGGCGTTTCATAAGTGCCTACTCCTGTTCGAGGGCATGTCGCGCTTTTTGGAAGGCTCGGTAACAAGGGATGGGGGGCGTTGAGTAAAGTTAGACTAAAGGAGAGGCTTGTATAAGTGAGCCCCGTCGTAACCGAGTACCTCCTTTGTGCGCCTGAAGACAACGCAAACCTCAAGCCATTGATATGACTGGCCTGCGGCTCCTCGCGAAGAAGTGTGCTCGGCTGATTGCTTCCGGTCTTAGGCTCATGGGCATGACCTCAGCGCAGGGGCTGCTTGCCAAGCTTGCATGCAAAGCATGACATTGAGGTTAGCTACCTTGAGCTATACGGCTGACACGCCAGGCTCCAGGACGGACAATGCCGATCTCCCGCAATCGATCTCGGCGCGTACGCCGTAGGGCATCGTGGCGATGGGATCCGTATGCCCAAAATCGAGTTCGGCCAGAACCGGCAGATGATGGAGACCGGCCTCATCCAATGCACGGAGGATGTCCGCCTCTTGCTCCGTTCGATAGGCCTCATCCGTCTGCCCGCCGGGCCGCCCGAGAACGATCCCTGACAGGCGCGACAGGATGCCTTGAGCTGCAAAGTTGCGCAGCCAGCGCAGAACCTGACCGGCGGGCGGCGCCTCTTCGGAAGTTTCGTAGAAGAGAATGGCTCCGTTCCAGTACTGCACGGGAGGCCACCACTCCGAGCCCTTCAGCATCTCCAGCACTTCGGCGCATCCGCCGATGAGATGCCCCTGAACGGTGCCGGTTCCTTGCAGGGCCCGCGGGCCGGTCGAGGGAGTGAGCGTCCTGCGCCGGTTCTGGTTCTCAGGGTCATTCCAAGGCAGATGCTCGACGGTCCAGCCGTCCCTGTTCGGCTCGACCTCGCCCATGGGCAGTATCTGGGGAGACGTTTGGAAGATGGCCTTGCGCAGCGATGTCTCGGCATAGGTATGCATGCCGCCGTTTTCGGCAAAGCCCGACATGATGGTGGGGCCGTAGAACGAGCAGAGCCCTGCCTTGAGGCAGCCGAAATGCAGGACGGTCGGATCGGAATAGCCGAGGAAAACCTTCGGATTGTTTGCAATTACCGACAGTTCGATATGTGGGATCAGGCGAATCGCATCGTCGCCGCCGATGCTGGCGATGACACCGTTAATGGAGGGATCGGCAAAGGCCTGATGAATGTCATCAGCCCGCGCCTGTGGGTTCCGGTCGAGCCAAGACACATCGCGCAGGGCATGAGGCATCTCGACGACATCGAGCCCAAAGGCATCGGCCAGATACCGTTTGCCCGCCTCATAGCGGTGCGGAAAAACAGCCGGCCCGCCCCAGCTCGTCGAGACGACGGCAACGCGATCCCCCGTCTGCAGGGCACGAGGTTTGACGAGCGGTCTTCGCCATGAGGGGTCGATCATAGGGGCTCCTGCGAAGCATTCGCTCGTGGCATGTTCGCAGATCGGACCTCGAAAGAAAACGGCGCCGCTTTCGCGACGCCGTTCCGTTTCGATTGACGGGCCTGGACCTTAGAAGTCCATGCCGCCCATGCCGCCGCCGGGCATCGCCGGAGCCGCTTCCTTCTTCGGCTTCTCGGCAATCATGGCCTCGGTGGTGATGAGGAGGCCGGCAACGGACGCGGCGTCTTCCAGCGCCACGCGCACGACCTTTGCCGGATCGATGATGCCGAACTGGTAGAGGTCGCCATACTCGCCCGTCTGGGCGTTCCAGCCCGCCGCGTAGTCAGAAGCCTCGGCCACCTTGCCGACGATGACGGAGCCGTCCTCGCCTGCATTCAGCGCGATCTGCCGCGCCGGAGCCTGAAGGGCACGGCGCACGATCTCGACGCCGGTCTTCTGGTCGTCGTTGACGGGCTTGACGGTTTCAAGAGCCTTCAGGGCGCGCAGCAGGGCCACGCCGCCGCCGGGCAGGATGCCCTCCTCGACGGCCGCCTTGGTGGCGTGCATGGCGTCGTCCACGCGGTCCTTCTTCTCCTTGACCTCGACCTCGGTCGCGCCGCCGACGCGAATCACCGCGACGCCGCCGGCCAACTTGGCGAGACGCTCCTGGAGCTTCTCACGGTCGTAGTCCGAGGTGGTCTCCTCGATCTGCGCCTTGATCTGCGAAACGCGAGCCTCGATGTCGCGCTTGTCGCCGGCACCGTCCACGATGGTGGTGTTCTCCTTCTCGATCACCACCTTCTTGGCGCGGCCGAGCATCTGCAAGGTGACGTTCTCGAGCTTGATGCCGAGGTCCTCGGAGATCGTCTGCCCCTTCGTGAGCACGGCGATGTCCTCGAGCATGGCCTTGCGGCGATCACCAAAGCCCGGAGCCTTCACGGCCGCGATCTTCAGGCCGCCACGGAGCTTGTTCACCACCAGCGTGGCGAGAGCCTCACCTTCCACGTCCTCGGCAATGATCAGCAGCGGCTTGCCGGTCTGCACTACGGCTTCCAGCACGGGCAGCATGGCCTGGAGGCCTGACAGCTTCTTCTCGTGGATGAGGATGTACGGATCCTCCAGCTCCACCCGCATCTTCTCGGCGTTGGTGATGAAGTACGGCGAGAGATAGCCGCGGTCGAACTGCATGCCTTCGACAACCTCAAGCTCGGTCTCCAGGGACTTTGCCTCTTCGACCGTGATCACGCCCTCGTTTCCGACCTTCTGCATGGCCTCGGCCAGCATGCGGCCCACATCGGCATCACCGTTGGCTGAGATGGTGCCGACCTGGGCGATCTCGTCGTTGGAGGTGACCTTCTTGGCGTTCTTCTTGAGATCCGCCACCACGGCCTCCACGGCCATGTCGATGCCGCGCTTGAGGTCCATGGGGTTCATGCCGGCGGCCACGGCCTTCGCACCTTCCTTCACGATGGCCTGGGCCAGAACCGTCGCGGTGGTGGTGCCGTCGCCAGCCCGGTCGTTCTGTTTCGAGGCCACCTCGCGCACCATTTGGGCGCCCATGTTCTCGAACTTGTCGGAGAGCTCGATTTCTTTCGCGACGGTGACGCCGTCCTTGGTGATGCGGGGAGCACCGAAGCTCTTCTCGATCACCACGTTGCGGCCCTTGGGACCCAGCGTCACCTTCACGGCGTCAGCCAGAATGTCGACGCCGCGCAGCATCTTGTCGCGAGCGTCCGACGAGAATTTCACTTCCTTAGCAGCCATTGTTCGTCACTCCTTCGAGACGTAACGATATGTGACTCTGATTGCCGGCCTTAGGCGGCCTTCTTCTGGGCGGCGGTGTGCTCCAGCACGCCCATGATGTCGCTCTCCTTCATGATCAGGAGATCCTCACCGTCGATCTTCACTTCCGTGCCGGACCACTTGCCGAAGAGCACGGTGTCGCCGACCTGGACGTCGAGGGGAACGATCTGGCCCTGCTCGTTGCGGGCGCCGGGACCGACGGCGATCACCTCGCCCTGCTGGGGCTTCTCCTTGGCGGTGTCGGGGATGATGATCCCGCCTGCCGTCTTCTGTTCGGCATCGATGCGCTTGACCACGATACGATCGTGCAAAGGACGGAACTTCATGAAGCTTCCTCCAATGATTTCAGTAAGTTAAACCATCATGCGGAGCCGTCTTGGCCTCCACGGCCGATGATTTGGTTTGACAAGCTTTGCCGTTCAAGAGGGAGCATGAAAATTTTTTGGCGCGTGTGAAATGGGAGTGCCAATCGGCTTTCGGACAGTGAAATAGGCATGGACTTGGCGGTCGTCCCGGGCGCCGCGAGGCGATCCGGGAACGGGGCACAATAGAGCCGCTTTCCTCCCGCAATCCCAGGTTCTGCCCTGCAGTCCCGGGATGCCGTTTTGGGAACCGCCGGTGAGGTTCAGTAATGCGGCGGCGGAGGTTCGGGCGCCGTTCCGCCCGTATTGTCCTCGACCTCCTGGACACGGTTGACGAGATCGCCGAACTGGCGCCGGAGGCTGTCGATCTGCTTCCATTGGGCGATCACGGTCTGGTTCAGGTCCTCGATCACCTGATCCTGGTAGGCGACACGCACCTCCAGGGCCTCGATCCGAGCATTGAGCGCGTCAGGATCAGTCATCGGCCTGCTCTCCTGCTTCGCCGGAGCGCTCGACAAGTCCGTGGCCGAGGGCGACCCGCTCGTCGAAGACGAAGCACTCGCCGTTCCAGCGGCTCCGGGCCTCCGGCACGTCCTCCAGATATTTGAGGATGCCGCCCTTCAGGTGAAAGACCTCCTCGAACCCCTGGGCGAGCATGTAGGCGCTGGCCTTCTCGCACCGGATGCCGCCGGTGCAGAACATGGCAACCTTCCTGTGCTGTTTGGGGTCGAGCTCGGTGCGGACGAAATCCTTGAACTCGTTGAAGCGCTTGATCCGGGGATCGATGGCTCCGTCGAAGGTGCCCATCTCGACCTCGAAATCGTTGCGCGTGTCGAGAAGCACGATGCCGGGCTCCTCCAGCAGCGTGTTCCACTCCGCCGGTGACACATAGGTGCCGACACGCCGTGTCGGGTCGACCTGCGGATCGCCCAGCGTCACGATCTCCTTCTTGAGCCGCACCTTCATGCGCCCGAACGGCATCTCGGATGCGGCGGAGAACTTCAGCTCCAGATTGTCGAGCCGACCACCGAACAGGGGGCCGTCCCGCAGCTCGGCCATGAGGGTGTCGATTGCCCCGTCGAGGCCGGCCACGGTGCCGTTGATGCCTTCGTGTGCCAGCAGAAGCGTGCCTTTGATCCCAAGATCCAGGCAGAGCTTGTGCAGCGGGTCCTTCAGCTCCCGAAAGTCGGGCAGCGCGACAAACTGGTAAAGAGCGGCAACTTTGTACGTCATGGCCGCTGTTTACCAGCAGGACGGCCGTCGGAAAACCCGTCAGCCCGGTCGTCGGTGTCGCCCTCTGCCTACAGGGTTGGCCAGGGCCGCCTGGCCGGGCACATCTCCTCCCAAGCCTGGGAGAGCCGAAGCACGCCGATATCGTCGAAGCGGCGACCGATGATCTGAAGGCCGATGGGCAGCCCTGCTTTCGTGAAGCACGCGTTGACCGAGGCGGCCGGCTGGTCCGACATGTTGAAGGCCACCGTGTAGCCGATATGCTCGAAGGGCTCCTCCGGGTCATGGATGGGCGATGCCAGCTCGGCCTGGTAGGCGACGCAGGGCGCCACCGGCGAGATCACGAAATCGAACCGGTGGGTTGCTGCAACAGCCGCGTGGCGCATGACCATCATCTGGTTCATGCCCTGGTAGACTTGAGCGCCCGTCAGCGACCTGCCACCTTCCGCCCATTGCAGGATGTAGGGCAGAACCCGGGAGCGCTCCTCGTCGCTCAGCGGACCGATGTCCATCCAGGCCCGCTGGCGCCAGAAATCGTCGAGCCCGTCCAGCATCTCGCGGGTAATGAAGGCGGGCACCTCCTCGATTGTCGCTCCGGCATCCGCGAAGATCTTGGCGGCATTCTCGACGGTGGCGCGGATCTCCGGATCGAGCGGCATGCCGACGCCGGCTTCCATCATCACGCCGATCTTCAGGCCCCTGATGTCGACGCCGAGATCGAGCCATGGCAGGTTCTGGTAAGGCAGGCTCATGGGATCGCGCGGGTCGGGCCTCGTCAGGCTTTTCATCATCAGGGCGGCGTCGCGCACGGTTCGCGTCATCGGCCCCGCCACGCGTCCGTAATAGGTGGGGTCGATGGGGATACGGCCGAAGCTGGGTTTCAGGCCGAATACGCCGCACCAGGCAGCCGGCAGGCGGATTGAGCCGCCGATATCGGTGCCGATGTGGAACGGACCGTAGCCTGCCGCCGCCGCGGCGCCCGCTCCCGCCGAGCTGCCTCCAGGGTTCTTCGACAGGTCCCAAGGGTTACGCGCGAGCGGATGAAAGCTCGAAAGCCCGGAGGAGAGCATGCCGTAGTCCGGCATGGTGGTCTTGGCGAGGATGACCACCCCGTCCTCGCGCAGGCGCGCGGCGGAAGGCGCATCCTCGGAGGCCGGAACAAGCGGCCGCGCGGCGGTGCCGAGCGGCACCGGCGTTCCCCTGGTGGCGATGTTTTCCTTGATCGTTGCGGGAACACCGTCGAGCGCCCTCGCCTCTCCGGTCATCCAGCGCTCCTCGGAGCCTTTGGCATCCCTCAGGGCTGCATCGGGATCGAAAGCGTAGAGAGCCTGGAGCCTGGGCTCGTAATTCTCGATCCGTGCGATCACGGCCTTCGTCACCTCGACAGGCGACACCTGCTTTCGGGCATAAGCGTCGAGAAGCTCAGGGCCGGACCAATCAGCCATGCCGGCCGGCTCCGAACTTGCCTGGTGCGAAGGGGATTGAGCGCTCAAGTCAGGTTCTCCGTGGCTGTGGATTCGTTCGCCTTCCATGCTGATGCTTTCCTCACGGGGGGTAAACCGCTTTTGCTCGAGTTGAGGCGCATGGCCGCGATGCTGCATATGCAGGGACTTGCAGCCGGGCCTTGGGCCCCAATGGCTTGCCTGCCCCTTCGGGCGCTCACCCGCAGCCGCCAGGGCACAAAGCGGGGCCGTCAGAGTTTACTTTGCGGGATCATGCGACTCTCATGCAGCCGATGCCGGAAAGTTTTCCCTTGAGAGCGGAAACATTCTACTCTCTTGAGAGGCGAGAAGCGCGTCGCCAGCCCGAAAAAATGGCTGTTTACAACCGAAAAGGAAGAACACTTCCCCCATAAGTTGTGTCATTATAATCCTGTTGACATGCGCGGCTCCTGCTGACGGACCCTGCATAACGCGGTGACCCTTGCCATGCGGAATGGTTCGAAGGCTGCCACTCACCGAAGCAACCGGCTCCTCGCAGCTCTGGAGCCAGACGACCTCCTTTGGCTCGAACCTCACATGGACATCGTTGAACTGCCGCGCGGCAAGGTCCTTTACGAGATGGGCGAGCCCATACGCCATACATACTTCCCCCATGATGCCGTCGTCTCGCTCGTAACAGTGCTGCGCAATGGCGGTTCAGTGGAAGTGGCCGTCTTCGGCCGGGAGGCCGCACTTGGTTTCGTGAGCGCCTTGGTTACCCGCCAGTCCTTCGGTCGCTACGTCACGCAGATTCCGGGAACGGCCTCGCGCGTGGCCTTGGAGCTTCTCAATAAGGCCATTGTCGAAAGGCCCAAGATGCGGCACATCCTGTTCCGCTTTACGGAAGCGTTCCTGGCGCAGACTCTCCAGAGCGTTGCGTGCAATGCTGTCCACAGTGTGGAAGCTCGTTTCTGCCGCCTGATCCTGAGCACCCGCGATCGAACCGACAAGGATGAATTGCCTCTCACTCATGAAGCCTTGGCCGAGATGCTGGGAGTTCAGCGTTCGACAGTCAGCAGCGTCACGAGCGCGCTCCAGAAATCGGGTCTTATCAGCCAGGGGCGGGGAACGATCAGGATTACGGACCAGTCACGTCTCGAAGAAACAGCATGCGAATGTTATCACGCGATTTGCAAAAGCTTCGAGAAGCTTATTCCAGGGGCTTATAGACGAAGCTGACGTCAAGACCCGAAGCTGGGCTGCGCAAAAGAGGTATCTTTAAACATTCTTTGCACTCTGTCGGGTTCCCAACAGACGGGGTAACTCCACATTAGTATCGTTAAGCCCTGCTATCGTAAAGTTCATGCGAGGAAAAGGATGAACGATACTAAGTTTCACGAAGAAAATTCCGGAAACGGGGCCCCCTTCACCAGAATGTACTCTCCTTACCTCGAACCGCTTCTGCAAAACCTGCTGTCAGCCCTGGCCGATATCGATTTCGATTACGAGCTGGAGCGCGAGAAGCTGAGCAATGCTGCACCGGACGTCAACCTCAAGATCAAGGCTCTTGAAAAACTGAGGGCTCGGCACCGGGAGAGGCGTGAACCCTATATCCAGCAACTTGCCGTTCTGCAGCAACGCATGACGGACCTGAGAGCTCAATAAAGACATTTCGTTCGGCGCGCCCATCAACGCCAAGCGACCGGATGAAGACAATAAAACCTTGGGGCTAAGGCACTCGATGAATCAGGTCACATGAGTGCGTCCACAAGACCTGAGCACACCCAAACTGCTCAAGAGGGATTGTAGCCAATGACTGAGGAAGAGATCGAACTCGTTGCGGAAGAGTTGGCCAAGATCGGTGGCGTTGCTTGGTATCCAGGACGTGAAAAAGGAACCCTGATGCGGGTCGTATGCGACCGCTATCGCGATCGCGCGCGGGTAGCCATCGAGGCCCTCGACCGCTTCCGCGCGAGCCGCGAGAGCACGTCCGCCCTCTCGCAGGACAACAGGCAAGTCGCCATGCAGCCTCCGGCGAAGCAACCTCGCCACTCCGATGGGCACGACGACATCAGGCCCGGCGCAACCGTCATCTACCGTCCTCCAGGGGATCGAAGGGCGTACTCCTGCCGAGTAGTCGAGATCGAAGGGAACCGTGCATACTTGGCCCCGATCCTGAGGGCCTGCACGGACTGGGTTTCCATCGAACACCTCGTGCTTTCTCCAAAGGAAACCACTTCCGCTACGGCACACGACTAGGCGACAGCCCGAACGCTTCGCCTGCTATGGAAAACTGCGCCCGCAACAGCGAAGGGGCGGCCCAATCGGGAGCCGCCCCCTGCCCTCACCTGAAACTTCGCTTACTGGGTCAGCCGGCTGTACTTGCCGTCCTTCCAGACATTGATGATGTACTTGGGATCCTTGACGTCTCCCTTGTCGTCGAAGGTCACCGGACCGAGCACGGTGTCCACATTTGCGCTGCGCAGGGTCTTGGCCACAGCCTTAGGATCCGTGCTGCCGGCCTTGGCGATCCCTCCGGCAAGAGCCTGGATCGTCGCGTAGGAGAACAGCGTGAAGCCTTCCGGCACGAAGTTGATCCGCTGGAACTGAGCGATCGCCCCCTTGGCCGCTTCGCTGTCGCGTGCGTCCGGCGGGAAGGTGAACAGGGTTCCGTCTGCGGCGCGACCGGCAACGGACCCAAATTCCGGAGTGGCGATGCTGTCGCCCATCATGAGCTGGAACTTGTAGTTCTGGTCCCCGGCCTGACGCAGGATCAGACCGGCCTCCGTGTGATACCCGCCGAAATACAGGAACTCCACGCCCTGGGTTTTGAGGCGGTTGACCACCGCCGTGTAATCCTTCTCGCCCGCATTGATCCCCTCGTAAAACACCTCCTTCACGCCGGAGGCGTTCAGGGAGGCCTTCACCACATCCGCAAGCCCTTTGCCGTAGGCGCTCTTGTCATGCAGGATCGCGATCTTCTTGGATCCGTAGTTCTGCTTGATCCACGGGCCGATGAACTTGCCCTGCGCGTCGTCCCGGCCATACAGGCGCATGACCGTCGTCCAGCCCTGCTCCGCCGCCTTGTCGGTCATGGTCGGATGGCTGGAGGAGGGGCTCATCATGAGCACGTCGGCCTCAGCATAAACCTCGGAAGCCGGGATCGACGAGCCTGAGCAGGCATGGCCGTTGACGAACTTGATGCCCTCGGCAACGATTCGGTTCGCAATGGCCACCGCCTGCTTGGGGTCGCAGGCATCATCATAGAGAACGACCTTGATGTTCCTGCCGTTCACGCCGCCGCTCTGGTTGATGGCTTGTGCGGCCAGTTCCGCACCGTTCTTGATCTGCTCGCCGATGGTGGCGACCGGCCCAGTCAGGGGGCCTGCAACGGCGATGGTGATGTCCTGGGCCCTGGCGAGCCCTGTGCTGGCCAGCAATGCCAGCACAGGCAAACAATAAGCGTATTCTCTCTTCATGGCGCGGTTCCTTCCTGTTTTGCGGCCGGTCTAGGCCGATCTTGCCGTCAGACGGCCGATTTGAAAACGGCTGATATCGTTGGCCGGCGTCTTCCCGACCGCGAGGTCCGCCAGAACCTCGCCCAGAACGCTGGCGAATTTGAATCCATGCCCGGAGCATGGGGAGGCCAGGATGATGCGGGGATCGACGGGAGAACGGTCGACCACGAACTCCTCGTCCGGGGTGCGGGTATAGATGCAGGCGCGCATCTTCTGCAGAGGGCCATTCGCATCCGGCATGGCGAGAGCGAGCATTCGCCGGATCTGCGCTTCGTCGGCAGGGCCGCCATCCTGCGTCATCTCCCCTGCGCTCGACAGGGAAGAGCCTTTGCGATGCGAGGCCGCCTTGACCCCCGTGCCGGCAAAATCCGGAAAGCCGTAGCAGGCGTCATCCTCGGACTCGAGCAGGAAGACAGGGCAGCGCTCCGGCGTGAAGAGAGCCGGCTCGCGGGGAGAGAACCAGCCGAGAACCTGCCGCGTCAGGTTCAGATGCGGTTTCAGATCGGGAGCGAAGTCACCGATCCATGCTCCGGCTGCGACAATGACCGATCCGGCTTCGATCACGTCCGTTTCGGTGCGCACACGAATGCCTGCCCCGAAGGGCTCGACCGCAATGACCCGCGCGCTCGTCCGCACCTCCGCGCCATGTCTGCGCGCCTGCTCGACGAATTGCCCGATGGCAAGCTCGGGCCGCAGGAAGCCGCCCTCGGGCTGGAAGAGGCCGGTCCACGCGGAGGGCACCTTGAACGCGGGAAAGCGGCGCGTGATCTCGGCGGCGCTCAGCACCTCATGATCGAGGTCGTGCAGCCTGGATGCCTCGAGAGAACCATTCACGATGGTGGAGCCTGGAAAGCCAGCCTCGAGAACACCTGTGACGGTAAGGATCGTCTGTCCGCACAGCCCCTCGAGCTCACGCCATTTCTCGAGGGCGCGACGGACCAGCGGCACATAGGAAGGATGCTCGAAATAGGACAGCCGGATGATCCTGCTCTCCCCATGGGACGACCCCCTGTCGTGACCGGGCTCGAACTGTTCGATGCCGATGACGCGCTGTCCCTGTTGGGCAAGATTGAAAAGGGCGGCGCTGCCCATGGCACCAAGCCCTATCACCGCCACATCAAAGGTTGCCATCGGGTTTCCAATCTCCACGTCATCGCGAAAGCCCACAAGGCTCGATCAGTCAAGTTCAGTGACGGAACATAGGACGACAATATGGCAGCAGCACAAGCGAATTTTCCACCGGAGCCTGACGCTCCCAAACGACAGACCCCGCGGTTGGCCGCGGGGTCCATGCCGGCCTGCCGAGGCAGCAACTCTAGATGACGTCGAAGTCCTTATAGCTCAGCGACGTCTTGTTGCTGAACTTGGCGATCTCGACGGCATCCCCTCTGCCCGAGCCGTCCTTGTCGTACGACAGGACGCCGGTCTTCTTGTTGTAGACGAGATAGTCGCTCTTATCCTTGGCATCGCTGCCGATGGTGAAGAAGGACTTGCCGAGCTTGAGGGGCTTGTCTGGCGTGCCTTTCTTGATCGCGCCATAGAAGGACTTGTTCGATTTGAACAGAGCATTGTCCAGAACGATCTTGTCCTGGCCCGCCTTGAAGTCCTTGACGGTGTCCATGCTGGACTTGCCCAACTTGGTATCGAACACGAACCAGTCCTTGCCGGCGCCACCGGTGAGAACGTCCTTACCGCCCTTGCCGTAGATCTTGTCGTTGCCGCCGCCGCCGTTCATGGTGTTCTTGCCTGAGGTTCCCAGCAGAACGTTGTCGAAGGCATTGCCGTTCAGGACGGCGACTTCTCCCACGGCGTAAACCTGGTCGATGCCGGAGTTCGACGCCAGCGTGAAGCTCGTGGTGGCATACGCAACGTCGACGCCACCCGTATCGACGATCTGGTCGGCCGCGCTGTCGATGTAATAGACGTCGTTGCCGCCGCCGCCCATCATTACGCTGCCGCCCCCGTCGCTCTTGAGGACGTTGCTGCCGTCATTGCCGATCAGGGTCGTGGTATATTCGTTCCCCGTCAGATTGATGGGGTCGTAGCCTGCAGCCGCCTGCAGGATCTCCACGGCACTGAAGCCGGCGTCATAGCTCACGCTCGTGATGACGGTGTCCGTGCCCGCATGGTAGGACTGCTCGCGAGCCTCGTCCTTGGCGTTGTCGACGTAGTAGACATCACTGCCTGCTCCACCCTGCATGTGATCCGCTCCACTGCCCGCATCCAGGGTGTCGTTCCCATCACCTGCGTAGATCGAGTCGGCCCCGAGGCCACCGGAGATGTGATTGGCGTTCGCGTCTCCGCTCAAGGAATCGTTGTAGTTGGAGCCTCTGACGTTCTCGAAGTTTTTCCATGTGTCGCTCTGGGAATCGTTCACCCCGCCGCCACCGGCTCCAAGGCTGACCGAAACTCCTTGGGTGGACAGTTCGTACGACACAGTATCGATGCCGTCGCCGCCGTCCATGATCTCCTGGCCCGATCCGCCGATGACGGTGTCGTTTCCGGCGCCGGCCCGCAGGTCGTGCTTGTCGCCATTGCCGACGATCAGATCGTTGTAGTCCGTGCCGATGATGCCCTCGATGGAGATGTATTTGTCGTTCCTGGCCTGACCCGTGCTGAGCGCAGTGTTGCGCAGGTTCAACGTCAGACCGAACGAGGATTGCGCATACGAGGCGAAATCCCAGTAGGAGATCCCGGATCCGCCGTTCAGGACGTCCTCGCCCTCCCCGCCGACCAGGGTATCGTCATTGTTGTCGCCGCCATTGATGCTGTCATTGCCGGCGCCGCCATGCAGGAAGTCCTTGCCGTCTCCCCCGTTGATGGTATCGTTGCCGCCATGGCCGTAGATGACATCGGCATAGTCGACGGAAGCATCATCAAGGCCATCTAGAACCTCATTGGTATCGTTGCCGTTGATAACATGCGGCTCCCCTGCAAAGGCCGTGAAATTGGTCTGATCGCTGCCGTACTGATCTTGTGCAGACAAAGTGGTGTCCTCTTCGAAAGAAGCATTGTTTTGGAGGTGTTTCGCTCAGGCCTAAGCTGGGCCGTTTATGCATCTGCAAAGAGGCTATGCAAGATTGCAAATATGGATGAGCGTTCCGACAGATCTGAACTGCCAAGAACATCTCATAGATATCTAAAGTACTTAGCTCGACAGCGCGCAGTATTGTAACGTTTTTGGGGTGTACGCATGCGCACACGTAACTTTATGTTGTAATGAGCAACGAACGCGGTTCTTCCGACATTAGCTCGCTCAGGGGCTTAGTGCAGTGCCTGCTTTGGAACCCTTTCAGCACAACCGCTGTTCTCGTCCAGTAGAATGGAGCATCGACATGAGCCGTGGTTTTCCGTCCATGACCGCCCTTCTCGGGCTTCTCGCCATCGCCGGTTATCAGAACCGGGACAAGCTGGCCGAAATGCTTGGAGGCCAATCGCCCGACAGATCAGGCGCACCCGGTGGAATCGGCCAACAGCCCGGCGGTCCGGGTGGCCTGCTGGGCAATCTCGGAAACCTCGGTGGAGCGGGCGTCGGCGGCCTGCTGAGCGGAGGCTTGGGTGAACTGGTCGACCGCTTCCGGCAGAACGGCCATGGCGAGGTTGCCGACTCATGGGTCGGCACCGGCCCGAACAAGGAAGTCGCTCCCCAGCATCTCGAGCAGGCGATCGGACCCGACGTGCTGGACTCCCTTACGCAGCAGACAGGCCTGTCCCGTGAAGACATTCTTGCCCGTTTGTCGAAGGACCTGCCTCACGCCGTCGACCAGTATACCCCAGACGGGCGGCTTCCGACCTGAGGCTTTGCGGCCCCTGAAGCAGGGAACGAACCTCACCCATATCCGCAGCCTTGGGCGTCTGCCTACCCAAGGCTGCGATCCTCGTTTTCATGCGAGGCACGCCGCTAGGTCAGCACCCGTGTCAGGGTCGCGGCCTGACCCTGCTTGGATGCGAGGTAGTGCAGCGCCCGCCGTCCCGGAAGGAAGAAGTAGCCCCCGCCTTTCACGCTGACGAAATCCGCCATGCGGGGAAGGCAGAGCGGCCCGTGTGCCGTGGGGATCGTGAACCGGTTCGTGCGGCCTGCCGGCGAGAAGCAATCGACCTCGTTCTCAAGCCCATGAAAGCTTGTCGCGTTCGTCCAGGTCTGCTGCACAAATTCGAACTGCCGCTCGATATCGGCGTTCAGGCACATGAAGAAGAGACCCTCCTTCTCGAATTTCCCTTGAGGGTGATAGCGCCGCCCGACCCGCAGGATCCGGTGGCGGTTGCTGATGGCGAGCTGCTCGGCCGTATCGCCCGATCCGAGGGAATCCCGTGGATTGGCTCTGCGCACATGCGCTCCGAAGGGGCAGCGCAGGCCATCGGGATCGTCGTTCGCGAACAGGAAGTCGTTGTCGGGGCGGGTCGCCGGATGGCGCTTCGTGCCGGGCTCGTTGGGATAGCGCACGAGGGACGTGCCGTCGCGCCAGCGGCCGACGAGTTTGGCCATGATCCATTCTCGGCGATCCCGCAGATTCCCGGGAACGCGGGGGTCGCCCTCCAGATCGCTCGCGGCTCGGCCGACGAACTCTCGGAATGCTGCCGTGTCCTGTTCGAGCTGCCTCACAACCAGGAACGTCCCGCCACGACCGAGATCGTGCTCGGCGGTGGACTGGGGACGCGAAAAATCAGGCCTGCTGCGGTCGGCGCTTCCTTCCAGGGAAGGCAGCAGGTTGCGGGGGTCGTCGGCCGAGAGGACCGAAGGAGATGGCGGGACCTTGTTGCGGTTGTCGGGATACCCGAGAACGATCTCGCCGGGTTGCACCAGATGGTTGCGGTCCCGCTCCGCCGTCCATCGCCGGGTGCCGCGGATGATGGGCTGAGACACGCCGTCGACGAACCCGAAGGCTTCCACCTGCCCAATGGGCGCAGGAGGTCTCGCGGACGTCCTGTCCGCCGGCGCCATCAGCTCCGCCTCCGGCTTTTTCGGAAGCGGCGTGAATACGATCTTCTGCAGCACGCGGTGTCCGAAGCTCGAGAGCTCCTCCTCGCGTCGCCTGAGCGCCTCGTCGAAGAGATGCTCCTCCTTGGCATACAGCAGCAGGATGGCGTCAACCGCCGGTTCGTTGCCCCAGGCCCATTTCTTCGGATCGTTTCGCTCGATGTCGCCGAGGTTTCTCGCGCGCCAGGACGCATTCATGCCATCCTGGAAGGCTACCGGGAACGTCGCGAGATCCCGATCGCTCAAACCGATTTTGGCCAATCCTCTTGCGCTGAAGGCAAGGACAAGCGCGTCCTCATCGTCCTCTGGCAGCACATCGCCGTAGATGACTCTCTCCTCGACCGAAGCGAGCCATTTTGCGGCGTTCCCGTCCTTTAGGTTCAGGATGAGAGCAGCACCATACCGGAAGGGCGACAGGCCGCCAAAGACAAGGCTCGGCACATCGGCAGGCTCGAGGGCCGATGCCGGACGCGGCGCCGATCCGAAGCAGGATAGCCAATCCGCCGCCTCCCTCTCGGTAGTGGCGGAGGCGATGCCCTGGCGTATCAGGGCATTGAGCCGGATGCGTCCGGTGGTCAGGTCGGGGTAGGCGCAGAACCAGAGACGCGAGGGCTCCTGCTGGCTGCGCGCCCAGCGCTTGAACCGGTCGCCATCCGTGGCGCCGTCCTGGAACAGGTTTCTGGTTTTCGGGAAACCTCTGGTGTTGCTCCAAACCCCTGTGAGGCCCTGGTGAGCCTTGGTGATGAAGTCTTCCAGGTAACTCTCCCAACTGCCGCTGTAGTTCGAAAGGAACACCAGCTGGTCCGTTCCAGGAATGAGAACCCAGCGGGCGAAATGAATCGTCTTCAGCTCCCCGAGAGCGCCGGGGCCATAGACGAAGCGGGCCATTCTGGCGATCACCAGGAAAGCCAAGCGCAGGGTCAGCGGGCGGAACCGCCCGGCCTTCAGCCTCGAGACGGCAAAGAGGTGGTTGTTGGCGCAGTGGTTCTCCTGCTTCATCACGGGGCCGATCTTGGTCGAGCTGGGGGATGCGAGCGGTGGATCGTCAAGATCCTCGGCGCGCCGCAGCCATCGGAACAATGCAAAGGCAAGCCCCAACACCCCGAGAACGAGAAGACCTATGAAGGTCCATGGGCTCGGCCACCACCATTGGCGGAGCCCCGATCCGAACGTCAGGTGCGCCAGAGCGTAGACAAGAACCGCTCCCGCGAGAACGGGCCAGAAAAGTCCGAGGCCTGCGGAGATCCTGGCGATCCAGACGTTCCAGGGCGTGAACCCCTGCCATGCAATGGGTTCCGGAAAGAACGCCCACTTCTCTCCGCTGGCCCACAGCTTCTGTCTCACGTGCTCGAGAGCCTTCAGGGGAGAGGCGGCTTGCTTCATGGGCTCATCGAGGAGGTCCGCCAGGATCGTGCAGGCCAGCCTTGCCTCGGCGGCGATCCGCGTGACGGTCATCCCTGGCGTGCCGTTGAACGGCAGCCCAAGGGTATGACCCCAGTCCGGGCCCACATCGAGCCTGTGCCCCAGGAGGGCTCGCTCCAGGGCCTCTGGACCGGAGAGCCCCAACGTCGCCCAAAGAGCAGGGATTTCCTCGGAAAGGATAGTCGCGAGCCGGTTCAGCACGGTGCTGGGAGAACCATCGGCCGAGACCTCCATGAGCAGATGCGCCGACGACCTCCTTGTTCCGGGAATGACGTTCAGGCTCATGAAATGAACGATATCGGTCGCCTTGAGCCGCCACTGCAGAAGGGACGCCTGAACACCGTCCGCCGGCGTTCCCTCACGCACGTTGTTCTTCGCCTGAAGATAAGCGGCCTCGTCCTGGAGAGGGGGATACCGGTGGAGATTGCCGAACGGCTTGAGGCAGCGCTCGATCTCGGTCTGCCGCGACTTGTCCTCATCATCGGCTATGGGAATCGCAATCGTGATCAGACTCTGTTCCATCGAACCCTCCCGGGCGAAAGACAATCAGCGGTCGAACTGAACCATGAGATGGGCCGGGAACGGTCCGTAGCGTTCCAGCTGGCCGGCCCGCCCCGGTGCCCGACGGAGCTCCTTCTGCCGGAGCAGCGCCTTCAGCGTTTGCGTGATCTGGGCCTCCGCCAGGTGAATGCCGACGCAGGCATGAAGACCCGATCCGAGGAGCATGTACTCCGCACGGCACCGGGATGGATCGAAACGGTACGGCCTCTCGACGGCGCGGCGGTCGAACATGGCCGATTGCGTGCTTGCGATGAGGCGAGCCTTTTCGGGGATGACGCGAGATCCCCGGCCGAACCACCCTCCCCCTTCGACCTCGTACGTTCGGCTGCAGACCCGGAACGGCCCCGGGTTGATGGGCAGGAAGCGAAGTGTCTCGAACAAGCATTTGGTCAGCTGCCGATCGTCATTGGCCTCGATGGCGCGCATGACTGGCTTGGTGAACCGGGTCCGACGCCAGGTCAGGAAGCGCCCGTTGCCGATAAGGACGTCCAGCATATGCCCGGCCGCGACGGTGTCCGTAGGCACGAAGCCTGTGATCATCCCCATCAGGTGAGCCCGGATCCCCGCATCGGTGGGACCGCCCTCCTGCCGCTGCATGGCAACGAGGCGACCCAGGATGGTCGTCTCGTCAGGCGATTCCGCCCTGGCATCCCCGATCGCCCTGTCGAGGAAGGCCCGCATGTGCTCTGCCACCTGTCTGGCTTTCTCCCTGACGGCAGGATCTCCAAGAGGGTCGCCGAACAGATAGCTGCTGATGTCCATGGTCCAGCGGGCGAACTCATCCTCGCGATCTTCGGAAATCGGAAGGCCGAAATAGCGGCGGCAGATCCGCGTCGGCACCCGAATGACGAGGTCCCTGATGGCATCGAAAGGCGGCACCGAGCCCTCCCCCGGTCCGGCTTTCGCCACATGGGCTTGAATGATCGCCTCGGCCTCCTGGGAAGCCATCGCCGCAACGCAGCCGATGTCCTCGCGCTTGAACGCCTGCGTCAGTTCCCGCAGCGCCGCGCGGTGGGCACGTGGCTCGTCGAGCCCTAAGACAAACGCGGGACCGCCATCGTTGAGTTCGACCACCTTTTGATCCCACGGCACACGAAAGACCTCGCTGTTTGCGAGAACTTCCTTGACGTGCCCGAACCGGGAGACGACGTACCACTGCGTGAAGGGTATCCGGAAGACTGGTGCGACGAACCGGAGCAGACCGTAAATCCAGTATGGATTGTTCAAAAGCCGTCGAAGCGCTTTGCCCGATACTCCAGAGGAGGACGCCGCCGTCCGCGGAGGAGAAGACGAGGAACGCGGCGCGACGGCACCGGGCTCCATCACACCCTCATCGATGGTATTCGCGCTCATGATCGAAGCTCCCGTGACCGAGCCCGCCGAAACGTGGTGCGGAACGAATTCGAATTGCCGCCGCGACAATCAGCTCACTACGCAACGATCCCGGGGCTATCCCCCCGATAGCCCGCAAGCTGCAAACCTTCCGCGAGGTACGAGATCCAGTACCGGTCAGCGAAAGGAAGCCACTCCAGCCGGGACAGCTTGAAATCCGGGCGCCTGTGCAGGAGATTCCGAAGAGCGTTCTGCGCCTCTGGGATGCGCCCCGCGCGGGCAAAGCTGCCGATCCGCACCACATGGGCATGGATGTAGCCCGGGCGCATCTGGAGGGACTCCTCCGCAGCCGATACGGCAATTCCGAAATCGCCCATCATGTACCGGGCGACCGCCACCTCACCCAGGGTGTGGAAGATGTGAAAGTCGTTTGGGCTCAGACGAAGGGCCGTCTGAAGGGGCTCGATCGCAAGCTCCGGCTCCCCTGCCAGGATGTAGGTGCTGCCCACGCTGGCATGGGCCAGCGCCAGGCTCGGGTTCATCTGAATGGCCTGCAGGAGGAGCCGGCGGCCCCGCTCGGTTTCGGCCTGAAGGAATTCGGCGATGCCCATCAGCATGACAGCCCGCGCATCCTGCGGATCAAGCTGCAAGGCAAGCCGGGAGAGCCGCGCCATTTCGACGAAATCCTCGGTCGGCCCGCGCCGGGTCCAGCCATTCCAGAAATGCCACCAGGCGAAGTGGATCAACGCCTCCACGGATTCCGGATTGCCGGCAAGCGCCCTCTCCAGGAGTTCGCGCGCAATCAGCGCATCGGCCCGCGTCAGGCGATTCATGTGCCAGAGGCTCCGACGGACCAGCTCCCACTCGTTGAGCCTCTCGAGCGGTCTTTCCCGTGAGCGAAACTGTTCGGCCCGTGAAAATTCCGGCTCGACCACAGAGACGATGCCGCGCGCGATATCCTCACGGATCGCGAAGAGATCGCGGGGCTCCCGATCGAAGCGCTCGCTCCAGAGCAGCCGCCGTCGCTCCGCTTCGGCCACCCATACCTTGACCTGAAGCCGCTGGGCCGACACATGCACGCTTCCGCCCACGATGTAACGGGCATGCAGCTGAGAGCCGATCTCGCGGATATCGGCGAGCTTGTGCTTGTACTGGAACGTGCTGTTGCGGGAAATGACCGGCAGCCAGCGGATCCGGGACAGGCCGTTGATCACGTCTTCCGTGAGGCCGTCGGAAAAGAACTCGTGCTCGAAGTCGGGGTCTGCATTTTCGAACGGCAGCACGGCCACGGCAGGCCGATCCTCGAGCCCCGGCACCGGATGGGACAGGTCGACCTCGAACGGAGTCGTGAAAAAGCGGGCGTTTTCCTCGTCCGACGCCCCCATGAAGCGGTAGACCCAGACGGGCTGGGGGATGTTCTTGACTACCCGGGGGCCGATCTCGCGGATGCTGTGCCTCAACTCCTCAGGTAACTGCCGGAACACCTCGGCCGAGATCGTGATGCCGCCGGCCTGTGCGATGCTCTGCAGGCGCACGGCGACCGTTATGGCGTCGCCGTGGATGGTCGAGCCGTCATCGATGATCTTGCCGAAGTGAATTCCCGTGCGAAGCGACAGCGCGCCGTCTCGTGCGGACAGGGCCTGAATGGATCGCGCGAAGCGAACGGCGTCTAACGATTGGGTGAACTCGAGGAGCCAGCTGTCGCCGGCGCGGCTGACCAGTTGCCCCGAGAAATCCGCCAAAACAGGCAGGATCAGCGTATCGTTGAAGGTCTTGATCGCGCGGGCGGTCTCGTGAAGATTGTTCGAGACCATGGTGCTGTAGCCCACCAGGTCCATCGACACCATGGCGGAGCAGCGCTCGACGAAGTCCGTTGCCGGATCCTGGCGCTCTCGCGTGTCGTCATGTGTGCCTGAGCCTGCGATCACCTCCGGCTCCATTAGAAGCTGCTTCAAACGCAAAGGCTACGCAGCTTGAAGATAGGACCGATGGTGCACAGGGTCAAACCCGCAGAAGGCATACGGAGAACGGCCATGTGCTTTACCGCACGAGGGCTGCCCATTCTGCGGTCGATCCGCTAAAGCAAGCCGCGTTTCCCATGGACCCTATGCACCTGCACCGGCTCAGGGCAGAATGGACGTTTCCGAAGAGGAGAGCGAGCCATGGAAGCGCTGGTGCTTGAACGGAAGGACGAGCTCAATCTGCGTGACTTCCCGGTCGAGGAAACGCTGGGACCGCGCGATGTCCGCATTGCTCCTCGAACGGTCGGGGTCTGCGGCAGCGACGTGCATTACTATACCCATGGGGCCATCGGTCCCTTTGTGGTGAAGGAGCCGATGATCCTCGGTCACGAGGCCGCGGGCCAGGTCGTGGAGGTCGGCTCTTCGGTGACGGAGCTGAAGCCCGGCGACCGGGTATGCATGGAGCCCGGCATTCCCGACCCGGCGAGCCGCGCGACCCGGCTGGGCAAGTACAATCTCGATCCGGCGGTGCGGTTCTGGGCCACGCCCCCGGTGCATGGGGTGCTGCGGCCGACCGTGGTTCACCCGGCCGATTTCACCTTCAAGCTCCCGGACCATGTCAGCTACGCGGAGGGCGCCATGGTCGAGCCCCTCGCCGTGGGCGTGCATGCCGCCACCAAGGTTCAGGTGCAGCCTGGGGACCTGGCGGTCGTCATCGGCGCGGGCCCCATCGGAATGGTAACCATCCTGGCGGCCCTCGCGGCCGGCTGCTCCCGGGTGATCGTCAGCGATGTCCACGAGCCGAAGCTCGAATTGGCCAGGACGCTAGGCGCCGTGCTCCCGGTCAATGTCAGAAGCCAGAGGCTCGCAGATGTGGTGAGCCGCGAGAGCGACGGCTGGGGAGCGGACGTGGTCTTCGAGTGCTCGGGCTATCCGCCTGCCATGGCCGAGATCTTCGATCTTGTCTGCCCCGGGGGGAAGGTGGCGCTGGTCGGCATTCCCCTGGAGCCCTTCGCCTTCGACGTGAGCAAGGCCCAGGTGAAGGAAGCCAGGGTCGAGAGCATCTTCCGCTATGCCCATGTTTATCCGCGAGCGGTGGCGATGATCGCCTCGGGCAAGATCGACGTGAAGCCCCTGATCACCGACCGCTTCGCCTTCAAGGACAGCGTCGAAGCCTTCGACTTCGCGAAAGCGATGCCGCCAGCTTCCGTGAAGGTACAGATCGAGCTGCCGGGCTAGGCCGAGCAGGAAGGCTCAGCCATCCGCGTTCAGATAGCGCTGCAGGGTGGCGCGGGTGCCATCACGCCAAAGGCTCTTCAGCGCCGTCTCGAACCGGGAGCGGAAGAGCGAGGCATCCGCGATGTCCCCGAAGATGTCGCGCAGGGCCAGGAAGGCGGAAGGATCGTCCTTCGCGGCCAGGGCGGCGGGCGTCAGGCGGGCGGCGTTCGGGTCGTCGAGGGTGAAGGGCTCGCCCGCATCGGTGGTGCCGGCGCAGTAGCGGCACCACAGGGCCGATTCCAGGGCAAGGCCCGTCACATCGGCGCCCGCCTTCAGGCGATCCCGGGTCGACGGCAGGATGAATTTGGGTTGCCGGTTCGAGCCGTCCTGAGCGAGACGCGGGATCGTGTCCCCCACGCCCGGATTGGCGAAGCGGCTCGCGATGAGCCGGTAATAGTCTTGAAGATCGACGCCCGGAACCGGCGGCACATGAGGGATGATCTCCTCGGTCTCCAGCCTGTCGAGGAAGCCGCTCACCAGCGGATCCGCCATGGCGTCATGGACGAAATGAATCCCCAGAAGCCCAGCCGGATAAGCGATGGCCGCGTGGCCGCCATTGAGGATGCGCAGCTTCATCAGCTCGAACGCCGCCACGTGAGGCGTGAAGGTGACGCCCACCTCCTCCAGGGCCGGCCGGCCCGTCGGGAAGTTATCCTCCAGAACCCATTGACGAAACGGCTCGCAGAAGACGGGCCAGTTGTCCTGGATGCCGAAGCGTTCGGAAAGGATGGCGCGCTCCCGGTCCGTGGTTGCCGGCGTGATGCGGTCGACCATGCTGTTGGGGAATGCCACCTGTTCGCGTACGAAGGCTGCCAGCGCGGGATCGACGAGATCGGCAAGCCCTGCCACGGCATCCCGCGCCACCTGTCCGTTATGGGGGATGTTGTCGCAGGACATCACCGTGAAGGGCGCAAGTCCCCCGTCGCGTCGGCGCCTAAGCGCTGCCAGAAGAACACCGAAGACACCCCTGGGAGCATCCATGTGGGCCGCGTCATGGACGATGTCCGGGTGCTCGGGATTGAAAGCTCCGGTCGCCGGGTCGATGCAATAGCCGCCCTCCGTGACGGTCAGTGACACGATCCGCAGGCCCGGACCGTCGAGGGCATCGACGATGGCGCGCCCATCCTCGCCCACAGGCACGAACCCTACCATGGAACCGGTCACACGGGCGACATCGACGCCGGGCTCGAGTTCGACCACGGTGGTGAGCCAATCCTGAGGTTCGAGCGCCTGGCGCATTGCCCGGTCGCCGGAACGGATGCCTGCGCCGATCAAGGCCCAATCGTGGTCCTTGCCGGCGTTGAACAGGTCGTCCAGGTAAACCGCCTGGTGGGCGCGGTGGAAGTTGCCGACGCCGATATGCAGGATGCCGGGACGGAGCGCCTCGCGAGCGTAGTTCGGCCGGGCGATGGCCGAAGGCAGATTCGCGAGATTGGCAAGATTCAGGCTCTGGCTCATGGCAGATTGACCTAATGGAACAGGGAAGGGATGTGTTTCGGCGAAGCGGCCATCGGTTCATCGTTCATGCGGGATGATCCTATGATGATGTCGACGGCCTTGTCTGCGATGGCGAGCACCGGCGCATTGGTGTTGCCGCTGGGGATCGTGGGCATGATGGATGCATCGACGACCCGTAGCCCCTGAACGCCGCGGACCGCAAGATCCGACGTAACGACAGCATGGGGATCGTTCGCACGGCCCATGCGGCAGGTGCCCACCGGGTGATAGTTCGTCTTCACGGTTTTTCGGCAGTGAGCGGCAAGATCCTCATCCGAAGCGGTCTCGGGCCCAGGGAAAATCTCCGCGTGCACCATCTCGCGGACTGGGCTCGTCGCCAGGACCTCTCGGGCGTAGCGCAAACCGGCTATGGTGAGGCGCAGGTCGTCCGGATCGCCGAAGAATTGCGGGTCGACCAGCGGCATCGCGGCGGGATCGGCCGATGCGAGCCGCACCGCCCCCCGCGCCTTCGGGCGCAGCAGGCACGGGTTCAACGTCACGCCATGAGTCGGCTCCACGCCAGAGACGTCGCGGTCGAGATAGACCGTCGGCACGCAATAGAGCTGAATCGTCGGCCGCTCGTTGCCATCGGGATCGATGAACGCGCAGGCCTCCACACCCGTGGTGGTTACTGCTCCCGACTTGAACATCACGTATTGCAGGCCGTTGCTCAGCATCGCCAGCCCGCGATCCTGCCCGAAATAACCGAAGGCGCCGGAGGTTGTCGCAACGACCGGAACCTCGTGATGATCCTGCAGATTTCGACCGACGCCCGGCAGATCGGCCTCAACCTGTATCCCGTGACGGGACAGCTCGTCCGATGGCCCGATCCCTGACAGCATCAGGAGCTTCGGGGTCATGTACGTGCCGGCGGCGAGGATCACCTCCGCATCGGCGAAAGCCGTCGTCCGCCCCCCTCGGCCCTGCAACTCCACCCCCGTCGCCCGGCCCTTCTCCAGATGGATGCGGGTGACGGTCGCCTCGGTCTCCAGGGTGAGCTTCGGATTGGACAGAACGGGACCCAGAAAAGCATCGACCGCGCTGCACCGCCGCCGCGCCGCCCAGTCGATGGTGTGCTGCATGAAGCCGACGCCGTCCTGCCGGGCGCCGTTGAAATCGGCCGTGTAGGGGATGCCTCTCGCCTGCATGGCCTGCACGAAGGCGCGGCTCATGGCGGAATGCTGCCCGAGATGCGAGACCTTCAGGGGACCGCCAACCCCGTGATAGGGCCCGCCGAGGTGATCGTTGCCTTCCTGCCTGATGAAATAAGGCAGTAGATCCCTGTAGCTCCATCCGGCTCCGCCCAGGGCCTCGTCCCACCGGTCGTAGTCCGCCGCCTGGCCCCGGATATAGACCATGGCGTTGACCGCGCTGCCGCCGCCCAGCACCTTCGCCTGCGGAACAATGGGGGCCCGCCCCCCAAGCTGCGGCTGCGGGATGACCCGGTGCATGGTCAGGTAAGTCTCCCGGGCAAGGAACTTCATGTACCCTGCGGGCATCGCAAGGATGCGGCTGGCGCGGCGCGGCCCGGCTTCGACGAGCAGGACGCGGGCGCCGTGCTCGGCCACGAGGCGGCTCGCCACGACGCATCCTGCGCTGCCGCCGCCCACGACGATGTAGTCGAAACGCCTCGAGACCATGGCCCGCCTCATGAACCGAAGGCTCTAGCTCGCCTTGCGGGTCGGCAATCGGCGCAGGTTGGCCAGGGGATGGCGCTGCATGCGCTCGATGGCCAGGCCTTGGCTATCGAACAGGTGGCAGGCAGCCGGATCGAGCTTGATCGCAATGCGCTCGTGCACGCCGGTCGGGATCTCTCCATCCGCCTGCACGATCAGCATCGTGCCTTCCTTGAGCTGCGTGTAGAGGAAGGTTTCGCCGCCCAGCCGCTCGACCACCATGACCTCGCCGTGAAGCTCGCCCTCCCCGGCCAGCCTCATATGCTCGGGCCGCACCCCAAGGGTTACCGCATCTCCCACCTTCTGACCGCCGGCCCGGACCGGAACCGACAGACCGGCTCCGCCGGCAAGCTCGACGGTGGTGGCGGCGTCCGAAACACCCGTGACTTTGGCAGGAAGGAAATTCATCTTCGGGCTGCCGATGAAGCCTGCCACGAACAGGTTTCTGGGATGGTGGTAGAGCTCCAACGGAGTGCCGGCCTGCTCGACGATGCCGCTCTGCAGCACCACGATCTTGTCCGCCATGGTCATGGCCTCGATCTGGTCGTGCGTGACGTAGATCATGGTCGCGGCCAGCTCATCGTGCAGGCGGGCGAGCTCGATGCGCATCTGAACCCTCAAGGAGGCATCGAGGTTCGACAGCGGCTCGTCGAACAGGAAGACCCTCGGCTTGCGCACGATTGCCCGGCCGATTGCGACGCGCTGCCTTTGTCCGCCTGACAGTTCCTTGGGCTTGCGGTCGAGCAGCTTGTCAAGGTGAAGGATGCGGGCAGCCTCGGCCACCTTCGCGCGGCGCTCGTCCTTGGGAACGCCCGCAAGCCGCAGGGAGAATCCCATGTTGTCCGCCACCGACATGTGCGGGTAGAGCGCGTAGGACTGGAACACCATCGCGAGCCCCCTCTCGGAGGGCGGAACATCGTTGACCCGCTGCCCGTCGATCAGAAGATCGCCGGCGGTAATCTCCTCCAGGCCTGCGATCATCCGCAGCAGGGTCGATTTTCCGCATCCCGATGGGCCGACGAACACGCAGAACTCCCGGTCGTCGATGGAGAGATCGACCCCCTTGATGACCTGCACCGCGCCGTAGCTCTTCTGAATGCCCTTGAGTACGATGGTCGACATAGCACCCTTCCCGTTTACTTGACGGCGCCGAAAGTCAGGCCGCGCACCAGCTGGCGCTGGCTCATCCAGCCGAAGACCAGAATGGGCGCAATGGCGATGGTGGAGGCAGCCGAGAGCTTGGCCCAAAACAAGCCTTCAGGCGCGGAGAACGAGGCGATGAAAGTGGTGAGTGGCGCTGCCTGCGAGGTCGTCAGGTTGAGGCTCCAGAACGCCTCGTTCCAGCACAGGATGATGGAGAGCAACGCCGTCGAGGCGATGCCGGGCAGCGACAGGGGCAGGAGAAGCATCCAGACCTCTTGCTTCGGCTTGGCTCCGTCCATGCGGCCGGCCTCGAGAATGTCCTTCGGCACCTCCTTGAAGAAGGTATAGAGCATCCAGACCACGATCGGCAGGTTCATGAGCGTATAGACCACGATGAGGCCCCAGCGGGTGTCGATGGCGCCCGTGTCACGAAACAGGAGGTAGATCGGAATCAGGACGCCGACCGCCGGCATCATCTTGGTGGACAGCATCCAGAGCAGCAGGTCTTTCGTCCGCTTGCCCGGAAAGAACGCCATGGCATAGGCCGCCGGCACGGCGATGAGGGTCGCCAGCAGCGTTGCGCCAACGGAGATGACGATGCTGTTGATCGCGAAGTGGACGTAATCGGCCCGTTCGCGAACGGTGATGTAGTTCTCGAGGGTCGGGGTGAAGAAGAGCTTGGGCGGGGTCGCCACCGCCTCGACCTCGGTCTTGAAGCTGGTGAGCACCATCCAGAAAATCGGGAAGAAGATCAGTCCTGCGGCGAACCAGCCGACCACCGTGAGAATAAGCTTTTCGCGGGTTCTGGGATGCATGCGCACTCCTTAATCGGCGATGTTCTTGGCAATGGAGCGAACGAGGAAGATCGCCACGATGTTGGCGAGGATCACCGCGATGATGCCGGCCGCGGATGCGCCCCCGACGTCGTATTCGCGCAGGGCCCGCAGGTAGATCAGGAAGGCCAGATTGGTCGAAGCAAGGCCAGGACCGCCCGAGGTGGTGACGTAGATCTCGGCGAACACCGACAGCAGGAAGATGGTCTCGATCATGATGACCACGCTGATGGCGCGGCCGAGATGCGGCAGGATGATGAAGAAGAACATCGAGAACGGCCCTGCCCCATCCATGCGCGCCGCCTCCTTCTGCTCGCTGTCAAGCGACTGGATGGCCGTGAGCAGGATGAGCAGCGCGAAGGGCAGCCACTGCCACGCCACGATGATGATGACGGAGGTCAGCGGGAAGCTGCCGAAGAAATCGATGGCCGGAAGGCCGAGGGAGCGGGCGAAGAACGCGAACAGCCCGTTGACCGGGTGCATCAGCATGTTCTTCCACACCAGGGCGCTCACCGTCGGCATGACGAAGAACGGCGCAATGGCGAGCAGACGCGCGATGCCGCGCCCATAGAAATCCTGGTCGAACAAAACGGCCAGCAGGGTGCCGAAGCCTACGGTGATCACCAGCACCCAGAAGACCAGGAACAGGGTATTCATCATGGCCGTCAAGAGGGACGGATCGGTCAGCAGGAACGTGTAGTTCTCAAACCCCGCAAAGCCGCCGACCGACGGATCGAGCAGGTTGTAGTACTGGAACGAGAACCACAGGGTCATGGCCAGCGGCACGATCATCCAGAGGAACAGGATGACCACCGACGGCGCGACCAAGGGCAGCGTTTTGACGTTGCGCTGGCTGCGTTCGCCTGCGGCAGCCGTGGCACTGGGCACGGGGGCACTGGTTGTGGTGCTTACCATCGGGACTGCTCGCGGCTGGAGGGAACAATCGGCAGGCATGCGTGCCTGCCGATTGTACGGCTGCTAGCCTACTTCGGGTAACCGGCCTGCTTCATGGTCCGCTCGGTCGAGCGCTGGGCCGTTTCCAAAGCCTGTTCCACCGTCACCTGGCCGGCCAGCGCCGCCGCGATCTGCTGGCCCACGGCCGTGCCGATGCCCTGGAACTCTGGGATCGCCACATACTGGATGCCGATATAGGGCACCGGATCCTTGGTCGGCTTGGTCAGGTCGGCATTGACGATCGACTCGTAGACAACCTTCGCGAAGGGCGCGGCCTTCTGGTACTCCGGATTGTCGTAAGTCGACTTGCGCGTCCCGGGAGGAGCCGCTACCCAGCCGGCCTCGTTGCCCACCAGCGTCACGTACTCCTTCGAGGTCGCCCATTTCACGAAGGACTTGGCCGCATCGGCCTTCTTCGTGGAGGCCGGAATCCCGAGGGACCAGGCCCAGAACCAGCCGGAGCCGTTGCTCGTCACCTGCATCGGCGCTGCCGTGAAGGCCGTCTTGTCGGCAACCTGGCTTTCCTTGGGGTTGTAGATGTAGCCCGCGGCCGATGTGGCATCCACCCACATGGCGCAATGGCCGGTGGCAAACAGCGCCCGGTTCTCGTTGTGCCCGTTCGCGGTTGCGCCCGGAGGCCCATATTCCTTCATGTTCTTGACGTAGTAGTTGACCGCGTTCTTCCAGGGCTCGGTGGTGAGCTGGGGCTCCCATTTCTCGTTGAACCAGCGCCCCCCGAAGGCATTCACCATGGGGCCGATGAAGGCCATGTTCTCGCCCCAGCCGGGCTTGCCGCGCTGGCAGAAGCCGTACTGCTCCTTGGACTTGTCCGTCAGCTTCGCGGCATATTCGGCGATCTGATCGTAAGTGGGCTTGTCGGGCATCTTGATGCCAGCTTGCTCGAACAGGTCCTTCCGGTAGAAAGTGAACGAGCTCTCCGCATAAAATGGCACGGCATAAAGCTTGCCGTTGAAGGACAAGCCGTTCTTCACGGACGGTATGATGTCGGCATAATCGTAGTCGGCACCGAGGTCGTCGACGGGCAGCAGCCAGTTCTGCTTGCCCCAGATCGGCGCCTCGTAGGACCCGATCGTGATGATGTCGAACTGCCCGCCCTTGGTGGCGATGTCTGTGGTCGCACGTTGGCGAAGAACGTTCTCCTCGAGCACCACCCAATTCAGCTTGTTGCCTGTGGCCTGCTCCCACTTGGGCGCCAGGCGCTGCATGATGATCATGTCGGCATTGTTGACGGTAGCGATCGTCAGCGTCTGGCCTTGCGACAAGGCCAGACCCGTGCCTGCAATCCAACTCACTGCCGATAGTAACGTAAGCTGCCTCAACTGCATTGCGTCCTCCCGATGGAATCTGTTTTGGATTGTTTTTCTTTATAAGAATGAATGCTCGCATGACGATGAATGTACGTCAATTACGCAACCAACATTCATTGCCTATGCTGATGCATCGACGATGGTAATCGCTTGAAACTTACTTCTTCAATGCTGATTGCAAGCTTGAGGGATTGCCGCCGTCTTCGGGGTGCCTAGATAAAGCCACCCTCATGAGCAAAGCGCCCCAGGGCCAATAGCCTGAGGCCGGCCTCGAATGTATGGCTTGCAGGCCGCCCGATGTTTCATGCGGCCGGGCGGAGGGCGTGACGCCTCATTGCACCTTGGATGTGTCCGCCTGGATGGTTGCCAGGACCAGCGCGGAGGCCTCGGCCACGGCCAGCCTTTCGCCCTCCGTGAACCCTGAGAGATCCATCCCATGCACCTGGGGGGCACCTTTGAGGGTTTGGGTGGCGAACTCGATTAGGGCCTCCTTGGCGAACCTCTGTCCCTCGTCGGCCCCCATCTCGATCAGCATCTGAGAGATGCTTTGAGTGAGATCCTCAGCGACCAGCTCAACAAGTTCATCGTGGTCCGTCATGGTCTACCCTTGTGGCTTCCGAGGCCTTGACGAGATCAATGTCAAGCAAAGCAAGGCAAAGATGAGACGAACATCATTGAGGCTACGTTAAAAACGGCTTGGAAAAGCGTTAGGGGCCGACTGGGGCCAGACCGCTCAGGCGTTTCGTTACTTTATTCAAGCACGAAGCGAGCAGGGCCGCGCCGGTTCTCTTTGTCCGGTCCCGGTCGCGGCCCTCGGTCCATAGTGCCCCTACGGAGCCTAAGGCGTATCTGATTTGGCCCACGGCGCTCAAGATAAATCTGCACACAATGGGTACCATCAATGCGCAGATCGGGAAGACTAGCTCTGTGGCCTTTGACAGCCTATCTATTGCTGCCCGATCCGAGCTTTGCCCCTACGGATCGTAACTCAAGCGCCTCCCCTCGAGGCGCTTCTTTTTTGCTTTGGTCAGGACAAGGTTCCGGCAGCGGCGTCGGCAAGCCATGGCCATGTTCCATGCTGCGGCAATGCTGGATGATATGAACGGAAGCTGCATGCCTCGTTAGGGTGCGCTTCAACGGGCATTCCGCATTCTCCCCATCAACGGGCGCCTCATCATGAGGTTGTCCCTGAGGGAGTTTTTCCATGAGCTTCGGCCTGAAACAGATTGCACTTGCCGGCCTTGCCACTCTTGTCATCGGCACGTCCGCTCAGGCGACCGACGTGAATGTGACGATCCATGCCGGCGGCTACGGCGCGCCTCAGCGCATCGCGGATTACAGCGGTGAGTTTTTGGAACACCGCCAGCACCGCTATCGTGATGAACGCTACGAACGTCGCGGTCCTGCCCGCTCCTTCGAACGCGATGTACCGGAATGGCGTCATGGGCGCCCCTACGGACACAGATATCACGAGATCCCCGTCGGGAGGCGGCCCGTCTTTGCCGAGCCGCACAGAGGCTACCGCCCGCCGTGCAGGATCATCATAACCGAGCGGGTGAACCGCTGGGGCGACAAGGTCCGTGTTCAACGGGAAATCTGCCGCTGAACTGCCTCACGGTCGCATGGGATCAACAGCGGAAGGAACCCTGACGCAGCGTAGCCGTTGTCCTATCGACTGGGTTGGTTCTCTCCTCAACAAACTCAAGGGCCTGGGGCCAAGCGCCATCGGGCTCTTTTCTTTTACAGGCTGGACACGACCCATCCGGATGCGCCTTTCAGCCAAGGCATGTGCTATGCAGGCCGTTGGCGCATTTCTCATGACGACGGGTAAGACTATGCCGCGCTACTTCTTCAACGTGCATATCGGTTCCGACGTTCTCGGCGATCCTGATGGTCAGGACCTCAGAGATCCGGATCAGGCGTGGGAAGTGGCCAAGGCAATGGCCCAGAACCTGATGCAGACCAAGTTCGAGCAGCCGATCAATTGGGCCTCCTCCCATATCGAGGTGAAGGATCAGGCAGACGAGATCATCCTGGAATTCCCATTCCTGGAAGCCATTCAGATCGATACTCAACCGCACTGACGTCATACCCGCATGACGATCGATGACATATGCAGGGGGACTCTTGAGGCGAACCGCCAGCAGGAACACGCCTGCATAATAGAACCGATCTGCATTACCAGATCTTTTTAACGAACTTTAACTTATCGTGATAATATCGAATAATAATCGTTTAAGCAATTGATAGAAGACTGGAACGCATAGGCCGCGATTCGCGTTTGATCTCCAGTTATCAATGAGGTCATACAATGCGTTTTGTTTTTTCTGCTGCTCTATTGGCTCTTGTTTCTCTTCCTGCCGCTGCCCAGGCTCAAACGGCTAACCAGAATGCCGGAGCCGGAGCCGGCCTTGCGACCGGTGCGGTCACGGGCGCCATCGTGGGCGGTCCCGTCGGAGCCGTCGTTGGCGGCGCTGTCGGCGCCATCGCCGGCGGTACGCTTGCTGCCCCCGAGGCGGCGCAGGTCCAGCAATATGTGGTGACCCAGCGCACCCCGTCCGTGCGCGTTCAGGAGCAGGTCGTCGTTGGAGCCCCGCTGCCCCAAACGGTGGATCTCTACGCTCTGCCGGCCGATGCGGGTGTGCGCACCCAGTACCGCTACACGGTTGTGAACGACCGCACCGTGCTGGTCGATCCGCAGACCCGTCAGGTCATTCAGGTCATCGAATAACGAGTACTCGAAACGAACAGAAAGGCGGCCTTCGAGGCCGCCTTTTTTATGATCGGTTATAGATGCGTTGAACGCTCTCGGGCGAGCGTCACCCGATTGGGCTCACATCACGGCGCCAACCTGCCAAGGAACGAATTCGAGATCGCCATAGCCGAGATCCTCGGATTTCGTGTGCTCTCCCGACGCGACCCGAAGCAGGATCTCGAAGATCTCGGCCCCTTTCTGGTCGAGCGAGACACCATCGAGAATGTCGCCGCAGTTGATATCCATGTCGTCGACCATGCGGCGGTAGATATCGGAGTTGGTTGCCAGCTTCAGGGACGGCACGGGCTTGCACCCGAAGGCCGATCCCCGGCCCGTCGTGAACGCGATGAGGTTTGCGCCACCCGCTACCTGGCCAGTTGCCGCTACAGGATCGTAGCCTGGCGTGTCCATGTAGACGAAGCCATGCTCCTTGACCGGCTCGGCATATTCGTAGACGGCGCGAAGCGTGGAGCGCCCGCCCTTGGCTGCAGCGCCCAGGGATTTCTCGAGAATCGTCGTGAGCCCGCCTGCCTTGTTGCCCGGTGACGGGTTGTTGTTCATCTCACCGCCATTGCGGGAAGTATATGCCTCCCACCAGCGAATGCGCGAGACGAGCTTCTCGCCCACTTCGCGCGATGCGGCGCGCCGGGTGAGCAGGTGTTCGGCGCCATAGATCTCGGGCGTTTCCGAAAGAATCGACGCTCCGCCGTGACGAACCAGCAGGTCGGAGGCTACGCCGAGCGCGGGGTTTGCCGTAAGGGCGGAGTAACCGTCCGAGCCGCCGCACTGGAGAGCGAGCACCAGCTCCGAGGCGGGGCGAGTCTCGCGCTGGGCTTTAGCCACGACCGGGAGCATGTCCTTGACCGCATCGACGATAGCCTGCACCGTCCGCCGGGTGCCGCCTGTCTCCTGGATTGTGAGCGTTCTGAAGGTGTCGGTTTCCTTCAGGCCGTATTCCTGCTTCATCCGGCCGATCTGGAACACCTCGCAGCCGAGTCCCACCATGATCACGCCGGCAAAGTTGGGATGGCTGGCATAACCCCACTGGGTGCGGCGCAGGATGTCGAAGCCTTCGCCATAGGCGGCATGCCCGCAGCCCGTGCCGTGCACGATGGCGACGATGCCGTCGATTCCGGGGTAGTCGCGGAGGAGACCGGACCGCTCCACCTCGGCCGCCGCAAAGCGGGCAACAGATGCCGAGCAGTTCACGGAGGTCAGGATGCCGATGTAGTTGCGCGTGCCCGTTCGGCCGGACGCGCGCCTGTATCCCTGGAAGGTCGCCTGCATCTCCAGCGGCAGAAGCTCGTCGTCCCGCGCCTCGGAGCAGAAAGCGTAGTCGCGCTCGAAGTCGTGCAGGCCGACATTGTGCTCGTGCACCCATTCACCGGGCGCGATGTGAGCTTTGGCAAAGCCGATGATCTGGCCGAACTTCCGGATCGGCTCGCCCTCACGAATCGGCTCCACCGCCATTTTATGGCCGCGCAGGATACGCTCCCGCGCGGTCAGCCCGGCCGTGTTGGCGCCCTGGTTCACGAGGTCGATGGCGATGGCCACGTTGTCATCGGGGGAGAGGCGGATGGTGCGGGGATTGCTCATGTGTGTCTTACGTCCCAATTTGATCGTTCGACTGGCCAGGCATTCACCGTCCCAATCCCATCTTCTGCGGGAGCCATAGGGTCAGCTCAGGAATATAGGTGATCGCGACGAGCGCGAGCATCAAGGGAATGAGCCAGGGAAGAATAGCCACTGTCGTGCGTTCGACGGAAAGCCTGGAAACCCTTGCCAGCACGAAAAGCACCATGCCGAGCGGCGGATGCAGAAGGCCGATCATCAGGTTCAGGGTCATGATGAGGCCGAAATGAACCGGGTCGATGCCCAGCTTGAGAACGATCGGCAGAAGGATCGGCACCAGGATGGTGATGGCCGCAATGGTGTCGATGAAGCAGCCCACGAACAGGATGAGGATGTTGGCGAGCAGCAGGAACACCCATTTGTTCTGGGTGAAGCCGAGAATGGCGTCCGACAGGATCTGGGCGGCCTGGCTGACCGTCAGAAGCCAGGCGAAGATGGAGGCCGCCGTGACGATGAAGAGCACCGAGGCCGTGGTTTCGATGGTATCGAACGTAGCCTTGGCCAAGCTCTTCAAGGTCATGGAACGGTAGCGGACAAGCCCGAGGAAGAGCGACCAGATGACGGCCGCCACGGCCGCCTCGGTCGGGGTGAAGAGACCGAGGGTCATTCCGCCGATCAGAATGACAGGCGCCATCAGGGCCATGACGGCGGAAAAGTCGAAGTACCAGTCGAGCGCAAGCAGCACGGCCAACGCGATGCCGATCGCCACATTCGGCGAGAGGCCGCCCTGGATCATCAGCCACACCGCGACCGGGAACATAAGAACGATGACGACTTCGATGCTGGCGTTTCCGAGCTGGCGCCAAGAAAACGGAGTATCCGAGCCCCAGCCGTTCTTATAGGCAAAGTAGGCCACCGTTATCATCATCATCAGCGTCATCACCACGCCGGGGATGAGACCTCCCAGGAAGAGAGCCCCGATGGAGACGTTCGCCATCATCCCGTAGATGACGAAGGGCAGAGAGGGAGGAAAGATCGGCCCGAGGGTTGCCGATGCGGCCGTGACGCCAACCGCGAATTCAGTCGAATAGCCATGATCCTTCATGGCCTTGATCTCGATTGTGCCAAGCCCCGCGGCATCGGCGATGGCGGTGCCGGACATACCTGAAAAGATCACCGAACCGATGATATTGACCTGACCCAGGCCGCCCTTCATCCAGCCGACGAGCGCGACGGCGAAGGAATAGATGCGGCCGGTCACGCCTGCGATGTTCATGAGGTTGCCGGCAAGGATGAAGAACGGAACGGCGAGAAGCGGAAAGCTCTCGACGCCGGCGATCATGCGCTGTGCAACGATCACGTCGGGCACCGTGCCGGTAGCAAGGATGTAGAGCAGCGAGGCGACGGCCATCGACAGCGCCACCGGCAGCCCGAGGATCATGAGAATGAGGAAGGAGCCGATCAAGATCCACATTAGGTTTCTGCCACTATGGGTGCATCGAAAGCTTCAGGACGCTCAAGCACCGAATAACCTCGGCGCCAGTTCGCGACGGCAACTTGGACGGCGCGGAAAAACATTAGAACGAAGCCGATGAAGACGAGCCCGTAGCTGAGGTTTTTCGGCAGGGCGATGGTGGTCATCTGCTCGTCTGCGACTATGCTCATGAACTGCCACATGAGCAGGGCTCCGTAGGCAAAGAAAGCGATGCGAACGACGTCGATGACCGTTGCGAGCACGCGAGCGATGCCGGGCGGTAGATAGCGGTACAGGAAATCGACCTGAATATGCCGGCTCATGCGAACGCACATGGCGGAACCGACGAAAACCAGGGCCACATTGAGGTTCGTTGCAATCTCCTCCGTCCAGGCCAAGGAGTCGTTCAGCACGTAGCGGGTGAAAAACTGCACGAACACGGCCAAGGCCATCGCCCAGAAAAGAGCCAAGGACAACCAATCTTCGAAGGCGTAGCCCGATAGGTCGATCGGCGCGTGCTCGCTTTCGTCGAAGGTCTTGGCCAACTCCTCTGCGGTGACCTGGGTATGCACCTCGGTGGTCATTCAGTGTCCTTCATCCTCAAAAGCCAGGCGGGAGCATCCCGGGGGATGTTTCGCAAAAAGCGTCAGGGGCGGGCCGCTTGGAACGGCCCCAGGGTCGATGACGCAGGATGGGAGCGGGCCCTTTGACGACAGCCCGCTCCCGTAGCTTCACAGGCCTTCTGATTTCAGCGCTTGGATCTTGTCGTAGTCAGCCTTCCGATAGCCGAGAGATTCCAGGGTCACGTTCTTCATGACCGCTTCCTTGAACTCGTCCTTGTTCACCTCGGTGATCGTCAGGCCTTTCTGCTTGAAGGTGTCGAGCAGTTCCTTTTCCTTCGCCTGGATCTCGGAAGAGGCGCGGACAGCGGCCTCCTGCGCGACGGCGGTGAAGACCTTCTTGTCCTCGTCGGAGAGCTTGGCCCAGAGCTGCTTGGAGATGATGGTCGAGAGATGGTCCACGATGTGGCCGGTGAGCACGATGTGCTTCTGGACCTCGTAGAACTTCTTGGCCTCGATGGTCGTCAGCGGGTTTTCCTGTGCGTCCACGGTGCCGTTCTGGAGCGCCAGATAAACCTCTGCGAAGGCAATCGGCGACGTGTTCGCGCCGCAGGAGCGGGGCATTGCGAGATAAGCCGGCGCATCGGGCACTCGGATCTTGAGCCCCTTCATCTCGGCGCAGGTCTTGAACGGCTTATTCGTGGAGCTGTGACGGATGCCGTAATAGGTAAGAGCGACCATCTGGTGCCCCGTCTTCTCGGCGTAACCTGCGCTGAGCTCCTTGAACACGTCGCTCTTCGCGAAGGTGAGCAGATGGGAGGCATCCCGGAAGATGTATGGATAATACCCGATCCCGACCGGCGGGTAGCTGCGGGCGGCGAAGCTCGGGCCGGAGATGATCATGTCGACGGTGCCCAGCGACAGGCCCTGGTTGATGTCGCTTTCCTTGCCCAGCTGCGAAGCCGGGTAGACGTCGATCTGGTAACGGTTGTTGGTTCGCTTCGCGATTTCCTGTGCCGCCCATACCGACTGAGTATGGAAAGGTTCCGATGTTTCATACACATGGGCCCATTTCAGCTTTGCCTGTGCAAAGGCTGGCAAGGCCGGAAGCGTCACGGTGGCAGCAGCGATGAGTCCGAACGCTAGGCGGCGGCTGAGAGATGGCATAGGCGTTCCTCCGAAAAACCCGGCTCTGCGACCGGCTATCAGATTGCGGCGAGCGACTTTGCTCGCGTGAGTGGCCCGACAAGCTGGTGGCGTCCGCCCATCGGCTCGGCTAACATGTTAGGCAAATGGACGCGCCGGACAAGAGAAAAAGATACGAATTCCTCACGCCCCTGGATCGGGAGGCACGAGGGCAAACGACCGAACAGGTGGAACGATGCCTTCGCGCAGCGATCGTCGCCCTCGACTTCGCTCCGGGCGAGTTTATCGACAAGGCTGCGGTCTGCACGGCCCTGGGGGTGTCCCGATTCCCGGTCTCGGAGGCGTTGACGCGCCTTGCGACGGAGGGGCTGGTCGAGATCCTGCCCCAGCGCGGCTCGCGCGCCGCACGCATCCGGCTGAGCGAAATCCAGGAGTCGATGCTCATCCGCAGGGCGCTCGAGGTGATGGTGGCCGAGACGGCCGCAAGCCGCCTGCCCCCGACCGTTTTGGCAATGCTGCGGAGCAATCTCGAAGCACAGCAGGAGGCGGTTGCCCGCGACGACCGCACAGGGTTTCATGCCCTCGATCTCAGATTCCATGCCATCCTGGTAGACGGCCTGGACCTTCCGCGCGTGGCGGCCGTGATCGATGCATCGCGCGCCAACATCGACCGGGTTCGACGCCTCCTCTCCTCCCGGCGGCGCCATGCCGACACGCTGGCGGAGCATTGGACCATCTTCCGCGCTCTCGAAGGGCATGACCCAGCGGCCGCAGGCCAAGCCATGAAGGCTCATCTGGGGGCGGTGATGGACGAGGTGGATCTGCTAGCGGCCAGAAGCTCCGACCTGTTCGTCATATGAGGCAGGATCGCGAGCAATTGCATGCTGCAGAATCCACTGCCGGCCGCATATCTTGAAGACCACTTCGCGCAGGCTTGCTGCTGCCGCAGGAGGTCGTATTTTTCGGTTGCATTCCGAAATTGTCCAAGAATATCATCTTCGAACAATAAGAAGAGATCCGAACTCTCGCATCGCCCGGGTCGGCTGAACCGGGATGCGAGACAAGGCTCCAGGGTCGTCTCATCTGGCGGTCGGGAGGAACATATGCGACGTCAGGGCGATACCCTGGTCATCTTCGCGCCTGCATCGCGTGTAGGTCATGCAAGCGCCTTTGCGCGTGTCGGCGCGACAAGCGGCAATGCGCCCGCCTTGGCCGAGGATCGCAGCGTCACTCATGCCTGCCGCCAACTGCGAGGCGTCATATGACGCCTCTTGTGACCATCACGGGCCTCGACAAATCCTTCCCCGGCGTACAGGCACTGAAGAAAGCGAGCTTCGAACTCCTTCCCGGCGAAGTTCATGCCCTGATGGGAGAGAACGGAGCGGGAAAATCCACGCTCATGAAGATTCTCGCCGGCATCTACCAGAAGGACGCCGGCACGATCCGGGTCGATGGCGCATCCGTCGACATTCCCTCGCCGCGCGCGGCGCAGGATCTGGGCATCAGCATCATCCATCAGGAACTCAACCTGATGAACGACCTGACCGCGGCGCAGAACATCTTCATCGGCCGCGAGCCCAAGCGCACTCTGGGCCTCATGCTCGACGAGGATGCCCTGAACCGGGATGCCGCGGCGATCTTCGCGCGCATGAATCTCAAGCTCGACCCGCGCAGGGAGGTTGGCGAGCTTACGGTCGCCATGCAGCAGATGGTCGAGATCGCCAAGGCCCTGTCGTTCAGGTCCAAGGTCCTGATCATGGACGAGCCGACGGCCGCCCTGAACAATGCGGAGACCATGGAGCTGTTCAGAATCATCCGGCAGCTCAAGGCCGAAGGCGTGGGCATCGTCTACATTTCCCACAAGATGGATGAGCTGAAGGAGATCTCAGACCGCGTCACCGTGATGCGCGACGGCGCTTATGTAGGCACCCTGCCAACCGCCTCCACCACGATGGATACGATCATCTCGATGATGGTCGGCCGAAGCCTGACCGAGACCAAGGAGGCCATTCCCGATTCCATCGGCAACGACGTGGTGCTCGAGGTGCGCAACCTCAGGCGCGGCCACGCCATCCAGGATGTCAGCTTCAGCTTGCGCAAGGGCGAGATCCTGGGCTTTGCCGGCCTGATGGGCGCTGGACGCACGGAGGTCGCGCGCGCGATCTTCGGTGCCGATCCGTTGGACGGCGGCGAGATCATGGTCAGGGGAAGTACGGTTGCGATCCGCTCGCCACGCGACGCGGTGCGCCTCGGCATCGGGTATCTCTCGGAAGACCGCAAGCGTTTCGGGCTTGCCACGGGCATGGATGTGGCCACCAACATCGTCATGCCGTGCCTGCGGCGCTTTCTCTCCCTGGGGATGTTCCTGAAATCAAGGGAGATTCGCGACACGGCCCGTTCCTACATCGCGCGCTTGAAGATCAAGACCCCTTCGGACTCGCAGGAGGTTCGCCTCCTGTCAGGCGGCAACCAGCAGAAGATCGTGATCGCCAAATGGCTCACGCGGGATTGCGAGATCCTGTTCTTCGACGAGCCGACGCGGGGCATCGACGTCGGCGCGAAGAACGAGATCTACAAGCTCCTGAACACCCTGGCGGCCCAGGGGCGCGCCATCGTGATGATCTCGTCCGAACTGCCGGAGATCCTGCGCATGAGCCACCGCATCGCCGTCATGTGCGAAGGCCGGCTGACCGGCATCCTGCCAGGCGAAGGAACGACCCAGGAAGATATCATGCGCCTCGCCACCCAACGGCACAGCACGACCGCAACCGGCAGCACCACATCCGCGGCTGCCAGGGAACTGACACAATGACGACAATTGCGCAGCAAACCGCGCTGGCGGCAGGCAAGGCAACGGTGTTCAGCCCGGGCGCCTGGCAGAAGATCCTGGCTTTCGCCAGCCTGGTGGTTCTGATGACGGTGTTCAGCATCGCGTCGGAGAACTTCCTTCAGCCGGACAACATAATCGGCATCCTTCAGGCAACCGCCGTCAACGGCGTGCTCGCCGTCGCCGCGACCTTCGTCATCATCACGGGCGGGATCGACCTGTCGGTCGGTACGCTCATGACATTCTGCGCCGTCATCGCCGGCGTCTTCCTCACCTACTGGGGCCTGCCCATGCCGGTGGGGATCATGGCCGCCATCGCGGCCGGTGCGCTGGCAGGCTCCGTCTCGGGTGTTCTCATCGCCAAGATGAAGATCCCGCCTTTCATCGCGACGCTCGGCATGATGATGCTGCTGAAGGGCCTGGCTCTGGTCATTTCGGGAACGCGGCCGATCTACTTCAACGACACGCCGAACTTCCCGGTGATCTCCCAGGAATCGCTCATCGGCGAGATCCTGCCCTTCCTGCCGATCCCGAACGGCGTTCTGATCCTGTTCGTCGTGGCTGTCGCCTCCAGCATCGTGCTCACGCGCACGGCCCTCGGCCGCTACACCTTCGCGCTCGGCTCCAATGAGGAAGCCGTTCGCCTCTCGGGCGTGAACACGGATTTCTGGAAGATCATCGTCTACACCGTGTCGGGGGCCATCTGCGGCATCGCAGGCCTCATCATCGCGTCGCGCCTCAACTCGGCCCAGCCCGCCCTTGGCCAAGGCTACGAGCTGGATGCCATCGCCGCCGTGGTCATCGGCGGCACCTCTCTTAGCGGTGGACGCGGCACCATCCTCGGCACCATCATCGGCGCGCTGATCATCAGCGTGCTCACCAACGGCCTGCGAATCCTCTCGGTCGCCCAGGAATGGCAGACGGTGGTGACCGGGATCATCATCATTCTGGCCGTTTACGCCGACATCCTCCGCCGGAAGAGCTGAGGATCCCCTTCCCTCTGTTGATCGAAAAGGAACAGACAAGCCGCAGCGACGATCCAAAGAATCCGGCCCTGTCACCCGAACACGATGCCGGAGGCAATCAATCAGAACCAGGAGGAAACAATGTGGAATAGACGCTCTTTGATCGGTGCCATCAGCCTCGGGGCCCTCATGAGCCTCGCCGGCCCAGCAGCCGCCCAGGACATCTACATCCCGCTCGTGTCCAAAGGCTTCCAGCATCAGTTCTGGCAGGCCGTGAAGGCCGGCGCCGAGCAGGCCGCGAACGAACACAACGTGCGGATCACCTTCGAGGGACCCGACAGCGAGACCATGGTCGACAAGCAGATCGACATGCTCTCCGCGGCTCTTGCGAAGAACCCGAAGGCTCTCGGTTTCGCCGCGCTCGACAGCCAGGCCGCCATCCCGCTGCTGCGCAAGGCGCAATCCGCCAAGATCCCGGTCGTCGCCTTCGACTCGGGCGTCGACAGCGACATCCCGGTCACGACCGCGACCACGAACAACATCGCCGCGGCAGCGCTTGCGGCCGACAAGATGGCGGAGCTCATCGGCGGCGAAGGCGATATCGCGCTGGTGGTGCACGACCAGACCAGCCGCACCGGTATCGACCGGCGCGACGGCTTCGTGAACCGCATCAAGGAGAAGCACCCGAAGATCAACATCGTCTCCGTCCAGTACGGCTCCGGCGATCACCTGAAATCGACCGAGATCACGAAGTCGATTCTGCAGGCCAATCCCAAGCTCAAGGGCATCTTCGGCGCCAACGAGGGCTCGGCCATTGGTGTCGTGAACGGCGCCAAGGAGATGAACCGCAAGCTCGTCATCATCGGCTACGATTCCGGCAAGCAGCAGAAGCAGGCGATTCAGGACGGGCTCATGGCCGGCGCGATCACCCAGAACCCTGTGGGCATCGGCTACAAGACCGTGGAGGCTGCCGTAAAGACCCTCAAAGGCGAGAAGGTCGACAAGGTGATCGACACCGGCTTCTTCTACTATGACAAGTCGAACATGACGGACCCGAAGATCGCAGCCGTTCTGTACGACTGAGACCGCCCGAACCGGAGAGGAGCCCCCTCCTCTCCGGTTATGAGGTCGCGCTCGCCACAGATTGCGTCAGGGCCGCCCTCGGCTCTTCAGGTAAATCCGGGCTGCCGTGCCGCCGAGCACTGCAGCCCGCTCTGCTTCCGAAAGGTGTGCAATAAGCTGCAGGGTCGCCTCGCGCCAGCGGTCGTAGCCGCCTGCAAGATTCACCACGGGCCAGTCGCTCCCCCAGAGGAGCCGATCAGGCCCGAACACGTCGAGCAGGTGATCCACGTAAGGACGCAAGTGCTCGACGGACCAGTCAGGCCGAGCCTCCGTCACCAGGCCGGAGAGCTTGCACACGACGTTCGGCCGGGCGGCCGCGGCTGCCATGTCGGCCCTCCAGGGGTCGAGGCTGCCCTCGCGGATTGCAGGCTTGGCCCCATGATCGATGACGATGGTGAGCTCCGGATAACGGTCTGCGACCACCAGCAACCGGGACAGGTGGCGCGGAAGAACAAGGGCATCGAACACGATGCCCCTCTCGATCATCGCCCGAAACGCCTGCGCCAGTTCGGGGCGCACGAGCCAGTCGTCGTCAGGGATGTCCTGAACCATCGGCCGGAACCCCACGGTCAGGGGATTGGCCGCGAGCTTGCGCATGATCTCCGGTGCTTCGGGTGCCGTGAACTCGACCCAGCCGACAACCCCGGCCACAAAGGGGGCCGCTTCGGCCGTCTCCAGCATGAATTCGGTCTCAGCCACGGTCGGCGCGGCCTGCACCAGGATGGAGCGTTCGATGCCGTGGCGGTCGAGAAGCGGACGCAGGTCGTCAGGACCGAAATCGCGATAAAGCAACGTCAGCTCAGGTTTCAGCCATCCGTAATCGCCGCGACTGAGGCGCCAGAAATGCTGGTGGGAATCGATCAACATCGTCGCCTCGCGGGTTCTGTTTACGTCTGACACCCTATGCCGGCACAGGAGCGTCCTGGCGCAGCAAGCCTTCCGACTTCAAGTCCTCCCACAGGCCGCTCGGGATACGGGCCTGGATGATCTCGGCATTGCGGTGCACTTCCTCGGCCGTCTGGGCGCCGGGAACCACCGATACGACGGCCTGATGCCCCAGAGGGAAGCGCAGAGCGGCTTCGATCAGCCGAACGCCGTGGGCGCTGCAAACCTTCTCGATCCTCCCAACGCGCTCCAGGATTTCCGGGGGTGCCGGATCGTAATTGTAGAAGGCGCCGGGTTTCGGCCCCGTGGCCAGGATGCCGGAATTGTAGGGGCCGCCGAGCACGATGCCGATGCCGCGCTCGGTGCAATACGGCAGGAAGGTTTCGAGCGCCTCCTGCTCCAGGAGCGTGTAGCGGCCAGCTAGCAGGAACAGGTCGAAATCGCCCTCCCGGGCCATTCTTTCGCACACCTGCCACTCGTTGACGCCGGCCCCGATGGCGGCGATCACGCCCTGGTCCCGCAGGGCCGCGAGGGCGCGGTAGCCGCCCTGCATGAACTCGCCGATGCGCCGGTCGGATGCCTCCTTCGAGCCATGGGTGAACACGTCCACATCGTGGCAGAAGAGAATGTCGATCCGATCGACCCCGAGGCGCTCCAGCGAGTCCTCGATCGAGCGCATCACCCCGTCATAGGAGTAGTCGTACACCTCCTGCCGCGCAGGGGTCCCGAAGAACTTGCCAATGCCGGTCCGCTGCTCGGGCGGGCAGGCTCTCAGAAGACGGCCGACCTTGGTCGACAGGACATAGCTGTCCCGGGGCCGCCCGCGGAGAAATGGGTTCAGCCGCGTTTCCGAGAGGCCGAGTCCATAGAGCGGCGCCGTATCGAAGTACCGGCAGCCGACGGACCAGGCCGTCTGCAAGGTCTCCTGTGCGGCGCTCTCGTCGATCGCCCGGTAGAGATTTCCAAGGGGAGCGGTTCCGAAGCCGAGTTCGGTGAAGGACAGGCTCCGGCCTGAGCGCGTGGGAAACGACCGTGCAACCTGAGATCCCGCCCTGTCCATTCTGCTGTCCCTTTGGTGTGATCGGGTTAGCTTAGCAGAAGAACCCGAGGGGCGCCCAGCGTGAAGAAAGGCGGATCCTCAGGCTTGGCGATGGCTCGCAGACAGCGATGGGCGCGACCGTTCGGGCCGCCCGTCCGGGGAGGCATCACTGCGAGGTTATGGTCTGGACTGCTTACCCTTAGGCAGCGGCAGAGAGCCGACATCCGCACCGAGGCCTCACACGCTGCAGCCAGTTGGGCCACATGTGGGACCATGTGGCTGCAGCGTGTATTTGGCCGGCGTGAGCGGCTTACTGGCGCCGGGTCACGCGCCGACGGGGACGGTTGTCACCCTGAACTTCATCAACGACACCGCCGGGCGCACCGGCCACGGCGCCGGCGCCGGCACCCACCACGGCTCCGACAGGACCGCCCACAACGGCACCGGCCGTCGCTCCAACCGCAGTGCTGGTGGTCTGCTGCTGGGTGGCGCAGGCAGCGGCTAACAGGCCCAAGGCGGCAGCGAACGCGAGCTTGTACATGAGATTCCTCCAACAGGTCCGACGTTGGACCCATAAGATAACTGCGACATAGCTGAACAGTTCAGGAGGATAATCCGTCAGGGTCCACCGGAGCGCGATGTCGACCGCTTGAAGGCAGCCGCGCGTCCGCTGCAGCCTTTTCCGAAAGGCGCTTCCGTCGATTTCTTCATCGATCAGATTACGCATGAGGATCTTTAGGTCGGGTCCATGTTGCTCATCAAATCAGTCGTGCTCATGGAACATGTCCCGTTTAATTTGCACTGGAACAGATTAGGCTAAGTTTGTACTTAAATTATATTATTTAACGAGAGCAGTCTCAGCCAAATCTCTAGGAAAATCTCGCCATAGCATTCCCTGCCATAACTGGGGAAAGGCCGCACTTAAATGAAGCTTACATAAGCTTTTCGTCGCTACTTAGCTTTGATAGTTCCTCCACAAAATCAGAAAAAGTTGTGAAATTAACCCCTGTTCGTGAATCGAAGGCTTTTTCATGTAGGTTTATAAGCAATTGGCGCATGCAATTCTGAAACACGCGAAGTTGGTCTTCTGTCAGAACAAGAGAAAGTGTATTTTGGTCAATTCGGCGCAACTCCATTGCATCTCTCCAGTATCAATTCGTGTAAGACTCAGTAGATTTACCAAAAGGCTGGCAAATACTAAAGATTGATATTCTGTCCTTCAAGCAAGTCCATCAGCTCAGTTCCCATAGCTAGGACCTGCTCAGGATCAGCTTGAATTCGATCCTTGATATCTGCTCGGTTCATACTTCCAAAAGTCTCATGTATACTCGCTTGTAGAAGGCGCAACTGATCTTCCGTCAATACCAGTGAGAGCCTACCTCCCTCAGTCCGCTTTAAATCCATAATTAGCTCCATTTTACTCGCTTGAGCTCGCGATCTCCTCATCCAGCCATAAGCCGGTTTGGATCACCTCTTCATAAAACTTCTTGATCAACTGACGAAGTTCTTCGTCGTCAAGATAGTGCATTCCCTCTGAGGGGGTGGCGTTAAGATCAGATCGTGCTTGATCATTCGACTCATAGAACTGAGCCTCTGAGTGTATCTTGCTAACAAACCTATTGAATCGGTCCTCTTTCTGATGCTCTACTTCATATTTATTGTATAGATTTGGGTGGTTCGTTCTATAATCCTGCTCATCAAGAGCATAAGATTTTATAACTTCTCTTTCGCGATGTATAATATTAGTCCTAATTTCGTCCAAGTTTGACCAGAATTCATCTCCGCTGATCTTTCCTTATAGTAGATCATTGGTGTGTTGCTTCAAAACTGTTTGATAATCGACTACATAATTTCCCTTTCTCTCCGCACATCTCCCTTCTCGTCTAGATCCCTTACTTGATCATCATCGAGCATGAAGGTCGCTAAGCGCGAGATAGTGCTATCTGCGAACACGCCTAACCATAGCCCTGTGATTGGATTGAAGTAATGAATCACTGGCGTAGCCCCGCGGAATGTACCGAAAGATACTTCAGTATCTGGATTATTTTTATGGTCGATCAAGGTCTGTGCGTAGGCTGCTGCATTCACGCGGAAAGAAGCATTTTTGTCCATACCCCAGTGATGGCCATGTTTATTGTACTTGTGTTGAAGGTTTCTAAGCTCTTGATCTTGCTGCGGAGGCAACTCTCCTCTCGCTACCTCTTCAAGGAATCTTGCTGCCGGTGTATCGACGCTCTCCAGCACCTAGGGCCCGGCCATCTTCGCCGATGGGGAACGACTCCACATAGTCGGACGGGTCATGATCCTGGATCGGGTAGCTTTCCAGATCGGGCTGGCCGGCCATGGAATCGGCCGTGAAGCCGGGCAGCGGCGGCACCTCCTCGGCTATGGGCATATCCAGCACGTTCGGCAGAGGCGGAGCCGGCGTGAAACCGGGCAGGTCCGGGGGCGCGTCCAACGCCGGCATGGCGAGAACGCAGCAGCTCTGACAAGGCTAGGTTCTACCTGTTGCGGTGGGCGCGTCAGCTTTGTGGGTACTTGCGTGAGGGATGGCGGAGACGGAGGGATTCGAACCCTCGATACCCTTTTGGGGTATGCTCATTTAGCAAACGAGTGCCTTCAGCCGCTCGGCCACGTCTCCAGGGCGACGAACGGGGATGCCTGATCCCCTTCGCGCAGGTGGCGCAATAGACGCGAATGGGGGCCTTTCGTCAAGGTCCAAATTTACCCCTTCCGGTCCCGTCGGCGAACGCGGGACTGTGCGCCGCACCAAGGGCCGTGATAAGAGCAGGCTGCGACGAACAGGCGAGGAAGAACACCGTGACAGGCATCAGGCGGATTGGCGTAGCCGCGCGTTACAGCGATCTCGTCATCCTCGGCGACACGACCTATTTTTCAGGCTATGTCCCCGAGACGACATTGGGCCTTCCGGTTGCGGAGCAGACCAGGGACATCCTGGAGCAGATCGACCAATCCCTCGCGGAGATCGGCAGCAGCCGGGTCAGGATCCTGCAGGCGACGATCTGGCTTGCCGACATCGCCTCCTACGACGAGATGAACGCGGTCTGGGATGCGTGGGTCGTGCCGGGGGAGGCTCCCGCGCGGGTCTGCGTCGAGGCCCGGCTGGCGGATCCCGGCTATGGGCTCGAGATCCAGGTGATCGCCGCCCTGTGAGGGGCTAGCGCAGCGCCTTGGTCTGCTCGGCCCTGGCATTCGCTCTCGCAAGGGCGCTCAGGCGCTTTCTCTCGTAGTGCTTCGCCAGGCGAAGATGACGCCAAGTGGCGTAGTTCATGGAAATCAGGAACCCGTAGGTGCCGCGCAGGAAATGGAGCCGGCCGAAATAGGCCTTCAGGAAGGCCGCCGGGAACTCGAAATACACCCGCCAGGTGGGAATCGAGATGCCCCTCACCTCAAGGTCGACCGCCTGCTGATCGGCATAGCTGTTGAGCTTGGCGAGCTGATCGCCGAGGGAGCGCACGGACCGGTGGTGCACGAGGCCTCTCAGCTTCCCGACCTTCGTTCCCGGCTTCAGATCGACCCGGTCGTGGACCAGGGACGAGGAATAGCGGCCAGAATCCCTGCGGTAGAGCCGAACGGGGGCGATCCGGTACGCCAGGGGATGCGGCGCACCTTCCCCGGGATAAGTTTCGGCGATGCGGATGCCATAGGCCTGGCACGGGGGCTCCCCCTGGGCGAACAGGGCACGAAGCTCGGCCCGGAGCTCGGGCGACACCTCCTCGTCCGCATCGAGGTTGAGCAGCCATGGGTGCCGGCACTGGTCTTCGGCAAAGCGCTTTTGCAGCCCGTAACCCGGCCAGGCATTGAAGATCACCCGGGCGCCAAGCTCCTCGGCCACGGCCTGGGTTCCGTCCGTCGAGCCGGAGTCGACCACGACGAGATCGTCCGTCAGGTCACGAACCGCACGGATCGTGGCACCGATCCGGTCGGCCTCGTTCTTGGCGATGATGAAAACAGACACAGGAAGCATGGCAACGGGTGCCTAGCCGCCCTTCGGCCCCATGGCAAGGGGCTCAGGTCGCCCATGCCCGGCGCAACCCTTGCCGTGCCCTGGTTTATGGTGTCAGGCGGCGATCGGCAGCCCTTCGGCCTGCAGAGCGCGCTTGACCATCGGCCGCTCGGACATCCGTTTCATATAGTCCAGAACCATCGCGCAGGCGGACAGGTCGATGCGGTGGAAGCGCGTCCAGCTCAGAACCGTGAAGCAATAGGCATCGGCAACCGTGAACCGCTCACCCATCAGGTAGGGCTGCCCTGTGAGACACCGGTCGAGGTATTCGAAACGCCGCTGCAGCTGGCTCACGGCCAGTTGGCGCGCCTTGTTGGGCATGGGTCCGTTCCACAGGGGATCGAAGCCCTTGTGAAGCTCGGTGCCTGTGAAATCGAGCCATTCCTTGACCCGGTAGCGCTCAAGGGAGCCGAGCCTCGGAAGGAGCTGCGCGGACGGCGCCTGATCGGCCATGTACTCGAGAATGACGGGGACTTCGGCCAGAATCTCGCCGCTGCGGAGCGCGAGCGCGGGAACATAGCCCTTGGGATTGATCCTGATGAAGTCCCTCCCGGAGGCGGTCGTCTGGGTTTTCAGGTCAACCTTGTCGTACTCTATCTCAAGGCCGGCCTCGCATGCGATGATCCGAGGGGCAAGCGAGCAGGCGCCAGGGGTATAGTACAGCTTCATTCCGGTCCCTCTTCCCTGCCCCACGGGAATATAAAATTACAACGTAACAAGACGCATCATTTGTACGTCACACGGTGCCACATTCAAGGCACCCTAGACTAAATTGCTACTTTATTTCACATAAGAGAACAGACGATCCGTCACAGGAGCTCGCTCGCATGGGCCTGCCCCTCCGCGGCCGCCTTGGAGCGCTTGCGCACCCGCAGCTCCGCCAGAAGGGGAAAGTGATCCGAGGCAACTTTGGTGAGCGGGTTTCGCACCGGCCCGGCGTTGACCACCTCCACCGACTTCGTCACGAACACGTGGTCGAGGCGCAGAACCGGCGCCCGGGTGTGAAATGTCGGCTGGGGCTCGCCCGATGCATTCGAGAGCTGAGCATCGTGCAGCCGGTTGGCGATGAGCCGGTAGGAGCGTGAATAGGGCGGCGCGTTGAAATCGCCGAGAAGCACTGCGGGATCGGCGCAGTCCGGATGGCCGATCCAATCGGACCCGACCAGGGCCGCCGCCTGCGCCCTCCTCTCCCCCGAGCGCAAGGACAGATGGGCGTTCACCACCTGGACCGCATGGCCTTCGACCTCCACCGACACCCACAGGGCGCTGCGCTTCTCGAAAGACGGTCTCGTGGATTGCGTGGGCAGGCGCTCGGCCCGGACGATCCTCGACGAGTGGCGGGTCAGGACCGCAATGCCGTATTGCTCTCCCAGGATGCGGATCGTCGGCTGGAAGTGGAGATCCATGCCGAGGGTGGCCGCAACGGTCGCGGCCTGATCGACCTCGCCGGCCCTCACCCGTCCGACGCGAACCTCCTGGAGCGCCACGATGTCGGGATCGCAGGATGCAATGACCTCCGCAATCCGCCCCGGTGAAATCTGCCTGTCCGTGCCAAGCCAGCGGTGGACATTGTAGGTGAGAATCCGAAGGGTTCGCCCCTGTTGATCGCTATGCTTCAAAGGTCGGCACCGGCTTTATCGTTCGTTACAGGAAAGAGCATCGGCTCGATCGGCACAAGCAGGAAGTTCCAATGGCGGGCTATTCGGCAAACGTGTCGGATCAATGACCCAGGCTCGGCCATGGTTCCCGCGCAATGGCAGCCGGACAAGCGGATCGAGGCCGCTGCTTCGAGCCGACTTGACCTTCCCATGATTGGAAGGATTACACCGAACTCCTATATCAAGGTCAGGAGATTCAGCATGGCCACCGTCAAGCTTTCCGCTGCAGAGGGCAGCATCGACATTCCCGTTCAGGGCATGAGCTGCGCGTCCTGCGTCGGGCGTGTCGAAAAGGCGATCCGTTCCGTCGAGGGCGTTACCGCCGCGAACGTGAACCTTGCGACGGAGCGGGCCCATGTGTCCTTCGCACCGGCCGAGGCGAACGCGGTGGCGGTGGCCGAGGCCATCCGGGCCGCGGGATACGAGCCCGCCGACAGCACGGTCGAGCTGAAGGTCGCCGGCATGACCTGCGCCTCCTGCGTGAGCAGGGTCGAGAAGGCGCTCAGGCGGGCTCCAGGGGTTCTCGACGCCTCGGTCAACCTCGCGACCGAGCGGGCCACGGTCCGGTATCTCGGCGGTCCGGAGGCGGTGGAGCGTCTGATCGGCGCGGTGGAGAGCACCGGCTACGAAGCCGAGGCCATCCGCCCGGACCACGATCATTCCAGCCGGGAGCAAGTTGCCCGGGACGCCGAGATCGGCAATCTCCGGCGCGCGCTCCTGATGGCCGCCATCCTCACCCTGCCGGTGTTCGTCATTGAGATGGGCTCCCACTTCATCCCGGCGGTTCATGACTGGGTGATAGGGACCCTCGGGCACCGGAACAGCTGGTACCTGCAGTTCGCGCTGACGACGCTTGTTCTGTTCGGACCGGGCCTGCGCTTCTTCCGCAAGGGCATTCCCGCCCTCCTGCGCCGGTCCCCGGACATGAACTCCCTGGTGGTGCTCGGCACGAGCGCGGCCTACGCCTATTCGGTCGTCGCGACCTTCCTGCCGGGCCTCCTGCCCGCCGGCCTGGACAACGTTTATTACGAGGCGGCGGCCGTGATCGTGACGCTGATCCTCCTCGGCCGCTATCTGGAGGCCAAGGCGAAGGGGCGCACCTCCGAGGCGATCAAGCGCCTCATGGGATTGCAGGCCAAAACCGCCCGGGTCATGCGCGACGGCGAGGCCCTGGAGGTCCCGCTCGATCAGGTGCTCGCCGGCGACATCGTCCAGGTGCGCCCGGGCGAGCGCATCCCCGTCGACGGCGAGGTTGTCGAGGGCTCCTCCTTCGTGGACGAATCCATGATCACGGGCGAGCCGGTGCCGGTGCAGAAGGCAGAAGGGGCGGAGGTGGTCGGCGGCACCATCAACAAAACCGGCAGCTTCACCTTCCGGGCCACCCGCATCGGCGCGAACACGGTGCTGGCCCAGATCATCCGCATGGTCGAGCAGGCGCAAGGCTCGAAGCTCCCGATTCAGGCCCTGGTCGACAGGGTGACGGCTTGGTTCGTGCCCGCCGTGATGGCGGCGGCGCTTGCGACATTCCTGGTCTGGCTGGTTCTGGGGCCCGATCCCGCCCTCACCTTCGCGCTGGTCAATGCGGTTGCCGTGCTGATCATCGCCTGCCCATGCGCCATGGGCTTGGCCACCCCCACCTCGATCATGGTGGGCACGGGCCGCGCGGCGGAGCTGGGCGTGCTCTTCCGCCAAGGCGAGGCCCTGCAAAGCCTCAAGGAGACCGGCATCGTCGCCCTCGACAAGACCGGCACCCTTACCCAGGGACGTCCTGAGCTGACGGATTTCATGACGGCGCCCGGCTTTTCGGAAGCCGAGGCCCTGAGGCTCATCGCTTCCGTCGAGAGCCGTTCGGAGCACCCGATTGCCCAGGCCATCGCTGCGGCGGCCGGGCGGCGGGGGTTTCCCCTGCCGGCTGCCGAGGGCTTCGAGGCCGTTCCGGGTTTTGGGGTCTCCGCCTTGGTCGAAGGCAGAAAGGTGGATGTGGGCGCCGACCGCTTCATGACGACGCTCGGGCTGGATGTTTCCACGTTCGGCGATGCGGCGGCCCGCCTGGGGCAGGAGGGCAAAAGCCCCCTCTATGCCGCCATCGACGGCAGGCTTGCGGCCGTGATCGCGGTCGCGGACCCGATCAAGGCCTCGACGCCGGAGGCCATCGCGGCCCTGCATGCGCTTGGGCTGAAGGTCGCCATGATCACCGGCGACAACCGCAGGACCGCCGAGGCGATCGCAAGGCAGATCGGAATCGACCAAGTGGCGGCGGAGGTTCTGCCCGACGGCAAGGTGGAGGCGGTCAAGCGCCTGCGGGAAGCCCATGGACGGATCGCCTTCGTGGGCGATGGCATCAACGATGCCCCTGCCCTGGCGGAGGCCGATATCGGCATTGCCATCGGCACGGGCACGGACATCGCCATCGAGAGCGCCGACGTGGTGCTGATGTCGGGCGACGTGCGCGGCGTGGTGAATGCCATCGCCCTCTCGAAGGCGACGATCCGCAACATCCGTCAGAATCTGTTCTGGGCCTTCGCCTATAACGTGCTGCTGATCCCGGTCGCCGCCGGCGTCCTCTATCCGGTCGACGGCACCCTGCTCTCCCCGGTCGTGGCGGCGGGAGCCATGGCGCTCTCCAGCGTCTTCGTTCTCGGCAACGCCCTGCGGCTGCGCCGCTTCAAAGCCCCTGTCCCGTCTGGGCAGGTGACTGCCTCCACAGCCACGCAAGCCATCGAAGGTGCCGCATGAACATCGGACAGGCAGCCGCAGCCTCGGGCGTTTCGGCCAAGATGATCCGCTACTACGAGTCCATCGGACTGATCCCGAGGACGGTGCGAACGGAGTCGGGCTACCGGGTTTACTCGGACCGTGACGTGCATACCCTGCGCTTCATCCGCCGGGCACGGGATCTCGGCTTTTCCGTCGAGCAGATCGCCGATCTGGTCTCGCTCTGGCACGACCGGGAGCGGGCGAGCAAGGATGTGAAGACCATTGCGCTCGAACATGTGGGCGTGCTCGAGCGCAAGATCCGGGAGTTGCAGGAGATGGCCTCGACCCTCAAGCACCTGGCCACGAACTGCCATGGCGATGCGCGTCCGCATTGCCCGATCATCGAGGAACTGGCCAACGACGAGGCTGTGCCTCCTCCGCTCAAGCCGGACGCGAAGTTCGGGCCCTTGGGAAAGTCCCCGGCCCGCTAGCATCGGATCGAGAGGCGGCGGTCAGGCCGCCATCTCGACCTCGCGGCTCCGGCCGAGATCGTGCATGAACTGCGCGTACTGGGGCATGCGCCGGATCTGGCGCCCGTAGTGGCGGCGCAGAGCGTCGGTGAGGCGGCCGTTGCGCGACAGAAGATCGTCCGCGAAGGCGATCATGAGCGAGTTCGGCCAAGCCTGAGGCCGGATGTCCGTCAGCCGCTCGAACAGCCGGTCCTCGCTCTCCTCCGGATTGGTCTGGCCCAGGAGCGTCAGCATCGCGGCGGTCGAACGGGATATGCCCATATGGCAGTGGACGAGCAGATGCCCTTCGGACCGCTCGGCGCTTCCTGCCGCAACCTCATCGCCGAAGCGCAGGACGGCCGCCACATGCTCCGGCTCGGGCAGGATCATGCCTTCGATGGGATTGATGATGTCGTGGAAGCGCAGGATCGTCCTATGATGGGGATCGTATGCCGCGAAGGCCTCCGGATCGGGATGATCGGGATCGAGAATCGAGAGGACATGGGTCACGGACCGGTCACGCTGGTCCGGCAGTTCCGAGATGCCGCAGATCGTCAGCATCTGAATGGATATGGGCTGCATCGAAAGTGCTCGCTATCGGTATGAGGCGAGAAGGAACGCTCGACCTTAGCGAAGGCTTCAACCCGCTTCCATGAAATAGTATAGCCACGTTCAAAAGACTGTGTCTTGCAAACCACAACCTGCCTCTGCCACATTTCCGCCACGAGACATCCACCTTCTCGACACCACCGGGACTATGTCTCTTTGAGAGTACTGCCGTCGCTCCTAGGCGTCGGCGGATGTAGCCAAAAACCAGAAACTGCAGGTTCCCCCACTGATGTTTGCTGCGCCGGTCTCCAGCCTGTCCTCGCTGCGAAAAGCCATTCGCTTCCTCGTCCTTCTTCTGCCCGTTGCCCTGGCGGCCTGCGTGTCCACCCAGACCCCTCCGCAGCAAGCGATGCGTCGCATCGATCCGGCTTACGCGGCCATGTACGGACCCCGCCTCGACGAGCCGCACCCCCTTCCGGCCACCGACATCTCCGAGGTCGATCCGCGCTTCCTGCGCCGCGAGGTCGCTTATTACGGTCGCGAGGAGCCCGGCACCATCGTGGTCGATACCACCGCCCGCTATCTCTACCTCGTGCGCGAGGGCGGCCGGGCCATCCGCTACGGCATCGGCGTCGGCAAGGAGGGTCTCGCCTGGAGCGGACGCGCCCGTGTCGGCCGCAAGGCCGCCTGGCCGCGCTGGACCCCGACCCCTGCGATGATCCGGCGCGAGCCCGAGCGCAACGCCAAATGGGCCGGCGGCATGGAGGGCGGCCTCGACAACCCTCTCGGCGCGCGCGCCCTGTACCTTTATGACAACGGGGTCGACACCCTGTACCGCATCCATGGCACGACCGAGCCCTGGTCCATCGGCCAGTCGGTGTCGAGCGGCTGCATCCGCATGTTCAACCAGGACATCATCGACCTCCACAGCCGCGTGCCCGTCGGCTCGCCCGTGGTGGTCCTGAGAGGACAGCGCCTGTTCGACGTGGAGGACGAGGTCCGGGTGTCGTCCGCCGAATGACGCTTGCATACTGAGCGTTTCGAGAAAGGGCTGGCCTCCGCCGGCCCTTTTTCTTTGTCGCCCTGCCCGGCTTGAGGTAGAATCCGCAGGTCTCTCCTGGAGGCATGTCCATGACCGTAGAACGCGCAATCCTTCTCACCGTCGGCGGGCTTATCATCGCGAGCGTCCTGCTCGCCGTTTACGTCGACATCAACTGGCTTTGGCTCACCGGAATCCTCGGCGCTCATCTCGTTCAGGCATCCTTCACCGGCATGTGCCCGGTGGTGATGATGTTCAAACGGCTGGGGCTTCCGAGCAAACCCGGCTTCACCTGACCCGCTCCAGGTTCCAGCGCCCTTCCGGGATGCTCGGGCTCCATTCGGGCGCTGCCCTCTGGCGGCTTGGCCCGGCTGACCTATGAATCCATGTTTAAGAACCCTGGAAAGGCGCACTCATGGACGAATGGTTCCGCCCGGCACTGGACTTCATCACGCGCGTCATCGAGGTCGGCGGGATCGCCATCATCGTTCTAGGGATCTTGGGAGCGAGCGTCGCGGTCCTCTGGCAGGTTCTTCGCGGACGCCCAGGATCGGAGGCGTTCGGCCTCTACCGCTCGAATCTGGGGCGCGCCATCCTGCTCGGCCTGGAATTCCTGGTTGCCGCCGACATCATCAACACGGTCGCCATCGAGCCCACCCTCCAGAGCCTTCTGATCCTCGGCGGCATCGTGCTGATCAGAACCTTCCTCAGCTTCTCCCTCGAGGTCGAGATCGAAGGCCGCTGGCCCTGGGAGCGGCACAAGGAAGAGACCGACGTCTCGTCACAACGCTCGGCTTGAGGCTGGAAGACAGGCCTCGCAGATCGCCGCGATATGGCGGTGATCGGTACCGCAGCATCCTCCGAGCACGGACAGATGCCGCATGCGCGCGCGCAGGTCCCGATACCGGCGAGCCAGATCGACGGGATCGCCCGGGTCGAGTTCAGTGGCTTCGTCGAGCTCCGCGTGGCTCTTCGGCGACGCGTTGGCGCGCAGCCCGCGAATGCGCCGAGTCCAGGGCTCGTTGTCTGACAGAACCCTGTCGAAGTGGGTCGGGTGCGCGCAGTTGATCATGTAGTAGGCCGGAGTCCCGTCGGTCTGCGCATCGGTCCTCGCGATGGCGGATTGGAGCGTCTCCCCTGAGGCGAGCTTGCCGTCCGTCTCGACCGTGAACGAGATCACGACTCGCATGCCGAGAGCCTGCGCCGCGCGGGCGATGCCGATGGCCTCCTCCGCATAGTTCATGGTGATGGCGCTCACCAAATCCGCCCCGCCTTCGCGAAAGGATTCGACCTGCGGCGCGTGGTAGGCCTGAGCGTCGCCCGCCGTCATTTGCGCCTCGGGCCTGTAACCGTCACCCCGGGGCCCGACGACACCGTTGATCAGAACCCTGTCCGTCCTGTCGGAGAGCCTGTCGCGAAGGGCGGCGGCCCAGCGCACGGCCTCCCGGTTCATTCCGGCCAGCTCATCGGCCAGGACATCCAGCCTCGCGGCCCAGTCCGCGTTGGCGCGCCATGTAGGCGTGTCGAGAATGAAGCCCACATCCCGCTCCACGGCGGTGCGGATATAGGGCTGGAAATAGCGTTCGAGCGCCTCCCGCCCCTCTTCGCTCCGCAGCAGAGGAAAGGCCGCAAAGCAGGGAAGGTCCAACCCTTCGAGAAAAACCAGGGTGGTTTCGAGACCGCCGTCGGTCAGAAAGATCGTCTCGCCGGATGGTGGGAACGCAAATCGGCTGCTGGCCATGGAGGCGGCTCCCGCTTGTTCGCGAAAAAGCTATGCCGTCAGCCCGCCCTGAAAAAATCATCCGCCTCATGCTTCACTTTGTCAACGCGCACGGGCAGGACAGCCTGCGAGAGCGCTCTATTTGGTTTGCCGGACCATTCATGACCTTTGGGCATGTTAGGCCAATCGCAAGGTATTTCCTTGAGACTGCGGTCTCGAACTCATTCATGGGCAAGCGAGATTCCCGTGCTGGATACGAAGGTCAGGTGCCAGGGTTGTCAGGCCGGCGAACCCCTACCCTTCACGTTCACCATGGCCTTCCACCCCATCGTCGACCTGGAGCGGAAGACGGTTTGGGGCTACGAGGCGCTGGTCCGCGGAACCGAAGGCCAATCGGCCGGGCAGATCCTGAGCCAAGTGGACGAGGAGCGGCAATACAAGTTCGACCAGGCCTGCCGGGTAAAGGCCATCGAACTGGCGGGCCGCCTCTTTCCAAGAGACACCAGCGCCCGGCTGTCCATCAACTTCATGCCGAATGCGGTCTATGAGCCCGCGGCCTGCATCAGGACCTCGCTTGAAACCGCCAGCCGCGTCGGCTTCGACACCCGGCGCATCATGTTCGAGTTCACCGAGAACGAGCGCATGGCGGACACGAAGCACGTGGCCAGGATCATTGCGGAATACAAGCGCCTCGGCTTCATCACCGCCATCGACGATTTCGGCGCGGGCCATGCGGGCTTGAACCTCCTCGCCAATTTCCAGACGGATCTCATCAAGATCGACATGGAGCTCATCCGCGGCATCACGGATTCCGCGGCACGCCGGGCCATCATTTCCGGCATCCTGGTCATGGCCCGCGCGCTCGACATCACCGTCATAGCCGAAGGCATCGAGACGCAAGCGGAGCTCGCCACGCTCAAGGACGCGGGAGTCCAGCTGTTTCAAGGCTTTCTGTTCGCCAGGCCCGCCATCGAGACCCTGCCGGAAGTCTCGTTCAGCGTATGATGCGAGAGCAGCCCTATGCGGCTGCCCTCGCGTTCTTGCTTCATCCGTTCACATGCACCAGCACGTGGCGCTTCCTGCCTGCCGTGAGCTTCAGGGCGCCGTCAACGAGATCCGCCGGTGTCACCTGAACGTCGCCATCCTGCACGACATTCCCGTTGAGCCTCGCCCCGCTGTTGGCGACAAGCCGGCGGGCATCGCTCTTGGAGCTGGCCAGGCCCGCCAAGACGAAAAGGTGAGCGAGGGTCACGCCGGATTCCAGCTCCTTTCTCGACAGCCCCAACGAGGGAAGACCGGATGCGTTCTCGCCCTCCTCGAAGGCGCGCCGCGCCGTGTCGGCAGCCGCCTGCGCGGCCTCGTCCCCATGGGCGAGCCGGGTGGCCTCGGTGGCCAGGATCCGCTTCGCTTCGTTGATCTCGGCGCCTTGCAGCTGCCCCAGGCGATGCACCTCGTCGAGGGGCACCTCGGTGAACAGCCTCAAGAAGCGCGCAACATCGTCGTCCTCGGCGTTGCGCCAGAACTGCCAGAACTCGTAAGGGCTCAAGCGCTCCGCATTGAGCCATACGGCGCCGCCCGCCGTCTTGCCCATCTTCGTCCCGGCGGACGTGGTGAGCAGCGGCGTCGTCAGCCCGAAGAGCTGGCGCTGGTCGATGCGACGGGCGAGCTCGATGCCGTTGACGATATTGCCCCACTGATCCGATCCGCCCATCTGCAGCACGCAACCGTGGCGACGCGAGAGCTCCAGGAAATCGAAAGCCTGGAGAACCATGTAGTTGAACTCCAGGAGCGTGAGAGGCTGCTCGCGCTCGAGCCGCTGGCGCACGCTGTCGAAGCTCAGCATCCGGTTGATCGTGAAATGGGTGCCGAAATCGCGCAGGAAAGGCAGGTACCGCAGCGGGTCGAGCCAGTCCGCATTGTCCACCATCACCGCGTCCGTCGGCCCGTCGCCGAAGGTGAGGTAGCGGGAGAACACCTGCTTCAGGCCCGCGACATTTCTCGCGATCTGCTCGTCGTCGAGTAGCGGACGGCTCGTGTCGCGAAAGCTTGGATCGCCGATCTGGGTGGTGCCGCCACCGATGAGCACGACAGGCTTGTGGCCGGATTTCTGGAGCCAGCGCAGGGTCATGATCGGCAGCAAGTGGCCCGTATGAAGGCTGTCCGCCGTCGCGTCGAATCCGATATAGGCGGCGACGGGCCCAGTCGACAGCCTGTCATCGAGAGCTGTCGGATCGGTGCATTGATGGATGAAGCCGCGCTCGGTGAGCGTTTTCAGGAATTCGGATCGGGGGGCAGTCATGAAAGTCTCCTTGTGGCTTGGCAGTAGCCGCTGCCCGGAGACCTGATCACCAAATGAAGATGCCGCCGGGAAGCGGCGGCATCGAACGTTTGGTCGCAACCGAACGGAGCCGCCCTATGGGGACGGCGTAAAATAGTTCGTGAAATTGGTGCGACCGGTGATCATGGGGGCATTCTTATGGGTGCAGGATCGGATCGTCAACGGTGGTCAGAAATATTCCCGCAGGTTTTGCCGCACCCGCTCCAGCGCCGACGTGTTCGGGTCCGGCAAAGCGAAGGTCCGCGCCGTGATCCTCTCATAGGCATCGATATAGACCCGCGAGGTCTCGAGGATCACGTCGGCCGGAATCTCAGGAACGTCGTCCTTGTAGGGGTCGCAGCGCGCAACCACCCAGTTGCGGACGAAGTCCTTGTCGAAGCTTTCGGGCCGCTCGCCCGCCTCGAAGTGCTGGTGGTAGCTCTCCAGGAACCAGTAGCGGCTGCTGTCCGGCGTATGGATCTCGTCGGCGATCATGATGCGGCCGCTTCCGTCGATGCCGAACTCGTATTTCGTGTCGACGAGGATGAGGCCGCGCTCGCGGGCCATATCCCGCCCCTTCGCGAACAGCGCGAGGGCATAGTCGGAAACAGTGCGCCATTGCTCCTGGCTGAGCAGCCCCTGCCCAACGATCTCGGCCGGCGTCAGGGGCTCGTCGTGACCACCATGGAACGCTTTGCTCGTCGGCGTGATGATCGTCTGCGGCAGCTTTTCATTGTCCCGCATGCCGTCGGGCAGGCGGATGCCGTACATCTCGCGCTGGCCCTTCTTATAAAGAGAGAGGATCGAGGTTCCGGTGGTGCCGGCGAGATAATCCCGCACCACGATCTCGACGGGCAGGATCGTGAGCTTTTGGCCCACCAGCACGTTCGGGTCAGGATATTCGATGACGTGATTGGGGCAGATATCGGCCGTTTGCTCGAACCAGAACCGCGCCGTCTGCGTCAGCACCTGTCCTTTGAGCGGAATGGCGGCGAGGTTGCGGTCGAAGGCGCTCAGGCGGTCGGACGCGATGATGATCCGCCGCCCGTCCGGCAGATCGTAGTTGTCGCGCACCTTGCCTCGGTAATGGTTCGGCAGTTCCGGGATGGTCGCGTCCTCGAGAACGTAACCGGCATAGGCCTCAAGGGCTGCTTTATCGACCATGCTCACCTGCCAAGGAATTCCGAAGGGGTGGCCGAGTTCTAGACGGAAATCGCCTCCGTGCTAGGCCCTCTCGACGAAAAAACCGCCATTTCCACCAGAAGAGGGTCCGGCATGCCACCTTTACTGGCTTGCACGGGCATCCCTGCGGTAGGTCGCATTGAGCCCGGACAGGGTCACAGTCGTCTCATAGCCCTGGGCGTCGATGATGGTCCATTGCCTGAGCGCGTTGGCGCGGCTATCGAAGCGCAGGGTGATCTTCGACGTGCCGCCCAAGGTCGCGCTGTCGTCGAAACGTACGGTCACCACGCCGTCCCGCCCCACCTGCACATCGCGGACCTTCGTGTCGCGCGACAGGTCGATGTTCTCCTGGACCAGGAACTTCAGGGGCGTCTGGGCGACCGGATAGACATCGTTGGTGCCAAGCTTCTTGTCGCGGATCGCCACGTTGCGGCCGTCGGAGACCACTTCAAGGGTGCTCGGCGGCGAATAGGCGAAGTGGAACTGCCCCGGACGGCGCATGGACAGGGAGCCTTCGGCCTGCTGCCCGTTAGGATTCCTCTGCACGAAATAGGCCGACAGCTGGTCGATGCTGTTGAAATAGGCATTGACCCGGTCGAGGGCTTCCTCGGGAGAGCGCGGGCCTGGCGGGGACGTAGGAGTTGGCGCCGTTGCCGGAGCGGCAAACGAGGTTGGGGCCGGCGCCCCTTGCGCCGGTGTGGCTCTCGCGGGCTTCGGCGGTTCGGCTACCTTTGCGGGGGAAGCCTCCGCAGGCTTCGCCTGCTCGCTCGCTTTCGCCGGCGGTTGGCTTACGGGCTTTTGCGGCTCGGGCGCGGGTGCCTTCGCCTCGGCCTTCTCAGGCACGGCAGCAGGACGAGGCTCGGGCTTTGGCTCGGGTTTCGCCGTCGTTTGGGGCTCTGGCTGCGTCTTCGGCTGGGGCTGCGTTACTCGTGGCTTTTGCGGGGCTTGAGGCTTCTGGGCCGCGGCACTCGGCTTAGCCTGTGGATTGGCTCCGGCCTGGGGTTGGGCTTGGGGTTGCGCCTGCGGGCGCGGACGCGACGCGGGCTGGGCGGGCGTCGCCTGCGGAGCGCTTTCGGCTGGGGCCGCCGGAGCGGAACCCTTTTTGAAAACACCGTCAAGGAAGCGGGTCAGCGGATCGGAAGGCTGCTGCGCGGCAGCGGGAGACACGGATGCGAGCGCAAGAGCAAGACCGAGAATGCAACGCAAGGACGAGTTGGACATGACGCCACTGCTAACCTGAAAAGACGAGAAGGCCTGTGTGCAAAGGCACGACCGATCAACGATTTATGGCCCCGATAAGAGGCTTAATGAAGGCAGGAACCTGAGGAGGAACACAAGCCGAAATAAGGGCTCGGGCGAGGTTTGCACCGTTTTGAACGCAGGCGCTGCTCATCCGCTTCAGGCCGCATCGGCCAAGTCGTCGTCCATCGCGGCGCGGGCGGGCACAGGACGGGGCTTGGGGGTGCGGGGGCGGGATGGGCGCTTTTTCTTGGCAGGCTTCGCGGCCCCGCCGAACCCGCGCCACCAAGCCTGCCAGCTCCAGGCGCCGGGGCCTGTGAGGCAATAGAACAGAAGCCCTGCGAGGACGCCGAGATGGGACAGGAATACCGCTTGCTCGGCCTGGCGCGTTAAGCCCCCGTAATCCCAGAAGCGGTGCAGGGTCGCGGTTGTCACCGCCAGCGCCGCGATCAGCGCAGCGGCGCTCAGGCGTGGGGCTAGACCGAAGATCAAGGCCAAAGGCCCGAAAACCTCCGCCAGAAGGATCAGGGTCGCCGCAACATCCGCATAAGGGATGCCCTTCAGGGTCAGGGATGCCGCAAAGCCCGAGATGTTCGAGAGCCTGCCCACAGCCCCCGGAAGAAAACAGCCGGCCAGCAGCAAGCGACCCACCAGCAGGATCCCGTTGACGCCCGCTCCCCTGCCCTCGACCATATTCCGCTCTCCCTTCCAGTGCGGCGGAGAATCGCCCCCGGACCGCATGAGCATTTGAGGCAGAGGTTGTTAATCCCGCCTTAGCGGATCGAGGCGCCGCATCCCTCAGAGCGTGAGATTTCTCTCCCGCAGCATGCTTTCCCATCGAAGCGTGTGCTCGACAATGGTCGACAGATCGTCGTAGCGGGGTTCCCATCCGAGACGGGACCGGATGCGGCTGGAATCCGCCACGATGGCGACCGGATCGCCCGCTCGCCGCGGAGCCAGTCGGGCTTCCACGGCCCTTCCCGAGACCCTGCGCACCGTCTCGACGACCTCGGAGACGGAATAGCCATGGCCATAGCCGCAGTTCATGACGAGGCTTTCCCCACCTTCGCTGAGATGGGTCAAAGCGCGCATATGGGCCGAGATCAGGTCGCTCACATGAATATAGTCGCGGATGCAGGTTCCATCGGGCGTCGGGTAGTCGGTTCCGTAGACCTCCATGTGGGACCGCATGCCGAGCGCCGTCTGGACGGCCACTTTGATGAGATGGGTCGCGTTCGCCGTCGATTGGCCGTGGCGCATCGCCGGGTCGGCCCCCGCAACGTTGAAATAGCGCAGGGCGACATAGCGCAGGCTGTGGGCTGCCGCGACGTCGCGCAGCATCACCTCGGTCAGCTGCTTCGAGCTGCCATAGGGCGAGAGAGGAGCCAGGGGCACATCCTCCCCTATCGGTTTGTCGGAGGCATTCCCGTAAACCGCCGCCGTCGAGGAGAACACGAATGCCTCCACGCCGGCCGCAACGGCCGCCGCCATAAGCGCGCGGCTCTTGACCGTATTGTTCAGGTAATAGCCGAGCGGGTCCGAGACGGATTCCGGCACCACCAGCTTGGCGGCGAAATGAACGATGGCGTCGATCCTGTGTGCGTGAAGGGTCCGAAAGACCAGTTCGTGATCGCCGATGTCGCCGACCACCAGGGGGACCCCATCCGGCACGGACGAGCGGAACCCGGTCGACAGGTTGTCGAACACAACCGGCTTATGCCCTGCATCGAGCAAGGCGAGAACCATATGGCCGCCAATATACCCTGCCCCACCGGTAACGAGAACGTTCATGGATCCACCGAGCCTGCTATTCGATTTGTTGTCAGGGTGGCTCTATTGGATCTGGATTTCCAGATCAACCCGGCGGCAAAGCCCGCTAGAGTAGCCCCACATTCTTGAGAGGGTGCAGGATGGACGATCGCTCGGAATACTGGTGGGTCCGCTACAATGCCGCCGTTCAGCCTGCCGAGGTGGGCTTCGTCGGCGGGATCCCCATGACGTTCAGGTTCATCGGAACGGCCGGCAGCATTCCTGCCAGTTCGGCCGAGCTGATCGAGCGCCTGCCGGCCCCTCCCGTACCGGCTATCGCTCCCCAGCCGGAGCCCACCGCCCCCGCCAAGCCGCAGCGGGCAGGCTCGTGGCTGTGGTTCATCGGCATCCTGCTTCTCATTCTCGTTTCGCAGTGCTCAGGCCAGCTCTTCGACTACATCAAGTGAGTAGCGTCGTAGTTCATGGCTGACAAACACAGAAAGGAAAGCAGAAACGCTAGGGGAAAGGCAACTCTTTTGCAAATATGCGCAATAGACGCCGTACCTATAAAGTAGATAGCCCCTCCTGCGAATTAGCTAATCCGAAGTGGATCTGCTCAGAAAGGATATAGCCACTCCTCTTCCTGGAGAAACTGCCATTTAATCTGGCGACAAGTTCTTCATCCTAGGGGAAAACTCAATTATGGCACTAACCTTCAACGCTGTAGACTACGGGGCCAACGCAAACGATGGCATCAACGATACAGCAGCCATTAACGCCGCTCTCAAAGCAGCGAACGCCGCCTACCTGAACGATCCTGGAGCAGGCCAAGTCACGGTTATTCTGCCGACGGGCACGCTGATCGTCTCCGGCTCAAGCGACAAGAGCCTGGGCGCAATTCAATTGCTCACCGGCACGATCCTCAAGGGTGCCGGCATCGGCCAGACGATCCTCAAGGTTGCCGATGGTTCGGTTGGGGATATTACTGGCGTGGTTCGCACGCCGTTCAATGAGGTTACCACAAAGGCCAGCCTCCTCGACCTTACCATCGACGGCAATCGCGCGAACACTGCGGGCAAGATCGACGGCTTTTATACGGGTGTCCGTCCTGGCAGCACCGAGCAGGATGCAGACATTACCGTTTCGAGAGTGGAGGTCATGAACTGCTCGGGCTATGGCTTCGACCCGCATGAACAAACCATTCGCCTGACGATTGAGAACAGCATCTCGCACGGAAACGGACTGGATGGCTTCGTAGCCGACTTCATCATCGATGGTGTCTATCGCAATAATATTGCTTACGACAATGATCGCCATGGCTTTAACGTCACGACGAGCACGACTGATCTGATTCTCGAGGGCAACAAAGCGTATAGCAACGGGTCGTCAGGCATCGTTGTTCAGCGCGGTTCGGAAAATATTGCTTGGCCGGACGGTGTTCAGATCATTGGAGGTGAGTACTCCGACAATACTCGTGAGGGCATTCTGATCAACATGGCCAAGAACGTCACGATCAGTGGCGCGGACATCCATGGAAATCTGCGTCAGGGTGTCCGGATCGAAGGCTCAATCAACACAATTGTTCAAAATAGCCACATCTACAACAATGCTCAGGCTGCCGATAACACGTATGACGAGATCAGCATCCGCCTAGATGCAGATGCTGTCACCGGCGTGACATACTACTCAACCGGCACGCAGGTCTTGAACAACGTCATTGAGTCCAGTGGCGCCATTAACGCCCGCTGGGGAGTCCGAGAGGAGCCCACCAATATTAATGGCGGAGCAACCAATACTGTTGTGTCTGGTAATGCCATCACGGGCACGGATGCAGGAGCCGTTTCTGTACCGGGCGCTGCAAACCCGGTAACGGGAGGCGCCGGCAACGATACGCTGACAGGCACTGCTGGTGGCGACGAGATGCAAGGAGCCGCCGGCAACGACGTTTACGTGGTCAACCACTCTGGTGATGTGGTGATCGAGAATGCCAACGAGGGCAGCGACACGGTTCTTGCTCATATTAGTGAGACCTTGTCCGCCAACATTGAAAACCTCTTTCTTCAGGGTGCTAACCCGATCAGCGGAACGGGCAATGAGTTGAACAACTGGATCGTCGGCAACGCGGCATCCAATACTCTTAAGGGGCTTGCTGGCGCTGATGTCCTCGATGGCGGAGCCGGTGCCGATAGCTTGGACGGCGGCGACGGCAACGACACCTACTATGTGGACGATGCTAATGACGTCATCGTCGAGAAGGCCCATAACGACGCCCAAGGCAACTCCCTCGGTGGGGTGGACACCGTGCACAGTACCGTCAGCTACTCGCTGGCGCTTACGACTGAGGTTGAAAACCTTATCCTCGACGGCACGGCCAACATCAGCGCTACCGGCAATGCCTCTCAGAACAGCCTGACCGGCAACGCCGGCAGCAACGTTCTCGATGGTCAGGGTGGTGCCGACCTGATGACCGGCGGAGCTGGCAGCGACAGCTATGTCGTCAATCACACCGGCGACGTGGTGGTCGAAGTAGCAGGCGGCGGCACGGATACGGTCTACAGCACGATTGCCTACACACTGGGTCAATTCCTCGAGAACCTGTTTGTGCAGGGCACGGCGATTACCGGTACAGGCAACGAGTTGGCCAACTGGATCAGCGGCAACGACCTTGCCAACAAGCTGTCGGGCGGCGCCGGCAACGACGTCCTGAGCGGCGGCGTCGGCAATGACACCCTGGATGGCGGAGCCGACACCGACACCGCCGTGTATGCCGGCAACCGCGCCAGCTATACGATCGGCGGAACCAGCTCCGAGCGCACCGTCGCTGGCGGCAGCGAAGGCACCGACACCCTGAGGGGCATCGAGATCATCCAGTTCTCGGACGGTCGCCTCGTGGGTGATGTCTGGGAGCCAATGCCGATCGATCCCGGCCCTGTCAATCCTGGCCCTGTCAATCCTGGCCCGACAGATCCCGTTCCGGGCACTCCTGAGCAGCCGGTGGTCACCAGCATGAAAGGGGATAGCAGGGACAACACCGTGCGCGGCGACAGCGAGGCCAACATCGTCAAGGGTCTTGGCGGCAACGATCGCGTCTACGGCCGATCGGGCGACGACAAGGTCTACGGCGGCTCGGGCAACGACCGGGTCTACGGCGATGCCGGCAACGACGCGGTCTATGGCGACAGCGGCTCTGACCGGGTCTATGGCGGATCCGGCAACGACAAGGTCAACGGCGGCTCGGGCAACGACTACCTGTCGGGCGGCGCCGGCAGCGATGCCTTCGTGTTCAGCTCCCGGCTGGGCACGTCCAGCACCGACCGGAAGGTCAGCTTCGACACGATCAGCGACTTCAACGTCAAGTACGACAACCTGTGGCTCGACAACGCCATCTTCAAGAAGCTCGGCGCGGGCAGCACGGCCAATCCGGGTGCGCTGGATCGGGAGTTCTTCACCACGGGCAGCAAGGCGCGGGAGAAGGACGACTACCTGATCTACAACAAGAAGACGGGTGTGCTGAGCTACGATGCGGACGGCTCGGGCTCGAAGGAGGCGGTGGAGTTTGCGCAGCTGAAGAAGGGCCTGGCGCTGAGCCACAAGGACATCTTCATCATCTAAGCCAGCTTAACCCAACAACAAAAGCCCCGGCCAAAAGCCGGGGCTTTTCTTTGATGGAGAGACCCGTCGGTTTGTGCATCCGGTCACCCGTAGTCTCGCCGGAACATGATCTTGGAGAAAGGATTTGAGCACCCTGTGGCGGCTGATATGCAAGCAGGTGGGATACGATCCATGGCTCCACGCTGTGCGCGACATACCTCAATAGGATGCATGACAAGCTGCCAAACCCCCAAAGTATTAACCCGGAATACGCCTCCGGCTACCATATTCAGACGATATCTCATCTGCATTTATAATCTAAAATCATCCTTGGAAACGCCGCAATCAAACAAAATCCGAGTAGATGGTACACAACTTACCCAATCTCCGCGTCACACGCCGCCCGCCCCGACCAACGCTCACTTCCGCGTTCAGTAAAGCCTGCTGCTTTTCTGGGAAGCTGCGCCTGAAGCCCTTCCGTCGCGGCCTATGCAGATCAGCAACACTTCGGTGCAGTCATTCATTGCACACCCAGCGTCTAAGCCAGCCTGCCCACTGATAGCCATCACCATCAATGCTTTGAATAACGCACGATCATAAGGATTTTGATCATGACCATCATTGAAGTACCTGGTCCGACTGGGGACGCGGTAAAGGATACAGCGGCGATCAAGACCGCGATCCAACAGGCGAACGCAGCTTACCTGAAAGATCCTTTGAAGGCTCAGGTGAAGGTGCAGCTTCAAGAGGGCACCTATGTCGTCACCGGCGACAAGGACAATCCCTCGGTCGGCCCGGTCGAGCTGCTGTCCGGAGTCGAGCTGACAGGTTTCGGAACCCGTGGATCCACCATCAAGCTCGAGGACCACTTCGACGCCAGGATCAACGGCATCGTCCGTACTGCCTTGACGGATGTGGAGAATGTCACCGTCTCCAACCTGGTCATCGACGGGAACCGCGCCAACAACCAGGGCCACCAGGCAGGCTTCATCTGCGGCATCAAGGAGAACGCCGACGGTGAGGAGCAGAGGAACATCACCATCGACGGTGTGGAGGTGATGAATTGTACGGCATACGGGATCAACCCGCATGAAATCACGTACAACATGGTCGTCAAGAACTCGGTTGCCCATAACAACGGCCTCGACGGCTTCGTGGCGGATGCCGTGATCGGCGGCACGTACGAAAACAACGTGTCCTACGACAACGACCGTCACGGATTCAACATCCAGAACGCCACGAAGGACCTGGTTCTCAAGAACAACGAAGCTTACGACAACGGTTACGGCATCAATCCGGCCACCGGCCTTGTGTGGGGCGGAGCAGGCATCACCATCCAGCGCGGGAACATCCCGCCCGAAGGCTCGAGCACCATTCCGTGGGTCACCAACATTCAGATCACCGGCGGCTCCTATCACGGGAACAACAAGGAAGGCATTCTCGTCAAACTGTCGGACAAGGTCACCATCGACGGCGTCGACGTCTACGGCAACCTGCGCCAGGGCGTGAGGATCGAAGGGTCGACGAACACGACCCTGCAGAACAGCGAGATCTACAACAACTCGCAAGAGCTACATAACGAGTATGATGAAGTCAGCATTCGCCTGCGCAACGACTTCACGGACGGCAACGCTCAGAAATTCCCCTACACCTACTATTCGACCGACACGCAGATCCTGAACAACACCATCTACGCGAACGGCCCGGTCAAGGCCCGCTACGGCATCCGGGAGGAGCCAACCAACGACGACGGTGGAGCAACGCGAACCACGCTCCAGAACAACACCGTCACGGGCATGGCGACCGGCGGCATTTCTGTGCCGAACTATTCCGAAGTGATCACCGGCACTGCAGGAAACGATGTGATTGCCGGCAGCACCGGCGGCGAGCAGATGAAGGGGCTTGGCGGCGACGACACCTATACCGTCAATCACTCCAAGGATGTAGTGGTTGAAGTAGCGGGAGAAGGCGCCAACGATCACGTCCTCTCCTCGATCACCTATACGCTGACGGCCAATGTGGAGCATCTGACGCTCGAAGGCGCCAAGGTGTCCGTCGACGGGAAGGGGATCAACGGTTACGGCAACGAACTCGCCAACAGGATCACCGGCAACCACCTCGCGAATGAGCTCAACGGCCTTGACGGCAACGACACCCTCGATGGCGGTGGAGGCAACGACATTCTCGACGGCGGGAACGGCAACGACACTTACCGCGTCGACTCGACCGGAGACGTGATCGTCGAGAAGGCCAGCAGCGGCCTCGGCGGGACCGACACCGTCGAGAGCACGGTCAGCTATACGTTGTCCGCGCAGGTCGAGAACCTGTTCCTGATGGGCTCCGCCAACATCAACGCCACCGGCAACAGCGGAGCGAACCGCCTGACCGGCAATTCGGGCAATAACGTCCTGAACGGCCTGGGCGGCAGCGACCTTATGACGGGTGGCCTGGGGAACGACACCTACTATGTCGACCATACGGGCGACGTGGTTTCCGAAGCCGACGGCGGAGGCACGGATACGGTCTACAGCACTCTTTCCCTGACGCTCGGCCAGTTCGTCGAAAACCTCGTCCTCCAGGAAACTGCCGTCTCCGGCACCGGCAACACCCTGAACAACGCCATCACAGGAAACGACGCTGCCAACAAGTTGTCGGGTGGTGCCGGCAACGACGTCCTGAGCGGCGGCCTCGGCAACGATACCCTGGACGGTGGAGCCGACACCGACACCGCCGTGTATGCCGGCACCCGCGCCAGCTATACGATTGGCGGAACCAGCTCCGAGCGCACCGTCGCTGGCGGCAGCGAAGGCACCGACACCCTGAGGGGCATCGAGATCATCCAGTTCTCGGACGGTCGCCTCGTGGGTGATGTCTGGGAGCCAATGCCGATCGATCCCGGCCCTGTCAATCCTGGCCCTGTCAATCCTGGCCCGACAGATCCCGTTCCGGGCACTCCTGAGCAGCCGGTGGTCACCAGCATGAAAGGGGATAGCAGGGACAACACCGTGCGCGGCGACAGCGAGGCCAACATCGTCAAGGGTCTTGGCGGCAACGATCGCGTCTACGGCCGATCGGGCGACGACAAGGTCTACGGCGGCTCGGGTAACGACCGGGTCTACGGCGATGCCGGCAACGACGCGGTCTATGGCGACAGCGGCTCTGACCGGGTCTATGGCGGATCCGGCAACGACAAGGTCAACGGCGGCTCGGGCAACGACTACCTGTCGGGCGGCGCCGGCAGCGATGCCTTCGTGTTCAGCTCCCGGCTGGGCACGTCCAGCACCGACCGGAAGGTCAGCTTCGACACGATCAGCGACTTCAACGTCAAGTACGACAACCTGTGGCTCGACAACGCCATCTTCAAGAAGCTCGGCGCGGGCAGCACGGCCAATCCGGGTGCGCTGGATCGGGAGTTCTTCACCACGGGCAGCAAGGCGCGGGAGAAGGACGACTACCTGATCTACAACAAGAAGACGGGTGTGCTGAGCTACGATGCGGACGGCTCGGGCTCGAAGGAGGCGGTGGAGTTTGCGCAGCTGAAGAAGGGCCTGGCGCTGAGCCACAAGGACATCTTCATCATCTAAGCCAGCTTAACCCAACAACAAAAGCCCCGGCCAAAAGCCGGGGCTTTTCTTTGATGGAGAGACCCGTCGGTTCTACCAGACGGGCACGAAGAATTTTCCGTATTTCCTGCCGATATACTCCTTCACCTCGGGCGAACGGTAGACCGCGATGAATTTCGCAATCTCCGGATCGTCCTTGCGATCCGTCCGCACCACGAACTGAAGGGCATAATGGGGATCGCCGAACCCGTCGGCGATCAGCGCCTTCTCCGGATCGCCCCCCGACAGCATCAGGTAGCTGATGCTCACCTGGCCGAGCACCACATCGTCGAGGGCGCGGGGCAGCTGCGCCGCTTCGAGCTCACGGAAGCGCAGGCTCTTGGGGTTGGAGGTAATGTCCAGGATGGTGGCCGCATCGGCCACGCCGGGCTTCAGGGCGATCAATCCGACTTTCTGCAGCAACTGCAGGCCACGGGCGCCATTGACCGGATCGTTGGCGATGGCCACCGTCGCGTTTTCCGGCACTTGATCGAAGCTCGTGACCTTGTTCGAGAACAAGCCGACCGGCAGCACATAGGTTGGCGCAACCGGTGTGAGCTTGTAGCCGCGGGCCTTGATGGCGGCGTTCAGGAAGGGGATGTGCTGAAACAGGTTGGTGTCGATGTCTCCATTGGCCAGCGCCTCGTTGGGTGTCACCCAGTCGGAGAACTCGACCACCTGGACATCCAGATCCTGCTGCCGGGCGCGCTCCGCGGCAAAGTTCATGATGTCGGCGACGGGCCCGCCGCTTGTCCCCACCTTGAGCGGTCGGGCAAGCGCGTCTCCCGTCTGAGCCAGCAGGAGCAGGAGTCCTGCGGCGCCGGCCAGCAGGCCGCCGAGCCTGCGGCGGGCGAGCGTTCGGTGCGGTTTCTTGGCTGAGTTCATCGTTGGGCATCCTCTTGAGCAGGTTTTGCGGGAAGGCGGGTTACGCGATGACGGGTCACTCGGCGGCCGGAGCAATGGACCGGGCCTGATCGAGGGCGCGGTAGGAGGCGCCCGGATGGCTCTTTGCGAGGCGCGACCGCCCTGCCCCGAACAGCTTTTCGCGTAAGGTGCCCTCGGCGTAATCGCGCTTGTAGATTCCTCGCTCCTGCAGGATCGGCACCACCAGATCGACGAAGCTCTCGAGGCCTTCGGGCGTCACCACCCGGCTGAGGTTGAAGCCGTCGATGTCGGTGTCCTCGACCCAGCTCTGCAGCTCGTCGGCGATCTCCTCGGCGGATCCCACCAGGGGCGCGTTCCGGCTTCCGAGTCCCTTGTCGCCGAAGATCTTGCGCAGTGTCCACGTTTCGCTGCTGTCGACCGTGAAGGCGCGCAGGATCGAGTTCATCGCGTCGTTCTCCTCGTAGCGCAGGGGCTCGTCGGGGTCGTAGCGGGAGAAATCGATGCCGGTGGAGCTGGAGAAATGCGCCAGCGCTCCCTCGATGCTGGCATAGCGGTTGTATTCCTCGTACTTCTCCTCGGCCTCCTTGCGGGTCCGCCCGACGACGACGGCGCGCCCGAGGAAGATCAGGATGTCGGAGGGATCGCGCCCCTGCTCCGTTGCGCGGCGGCGGATGTCCGCCACGGTCGTGCGGGTGTTCTCCTTGGTCGGCCCGGCAAGGAAGATGCATTCCGCATGCTTGGCGCCGAAATCTTTGCCGCGGGACGAGGCGCCGGCCTGATAAAGGATCGGCGTCCGTTGGGGCGAAGGCTCGGCCAGGTGAATGGCATCGACCCGGTAATGCTGCCCAATGTGCTGAACCCGGTGCACCTTGCCGGGATCGGCATAGAGGCCGCGCTCGCGGTCGCGCAGAACCGCGTCATCCTCCCAGCTGCCCTCCCAGAGCTTGTAGACGACCTCCATGTACTCCTCGGCGGCATCGTAGCGCTCGTCGTGCTTGATCTGCTTCGTGAGCCCCATGCCGCGGGCGGCGCTGTCGAGATAGCCCGTCACGATGTTCCAGCCGATCCGTCCCCGCGTGAGGTGATCCAGCGTCGACATTCTGCGCGCGAAGAGATAGGGCGGCTCGTAGGTGAGATTGCAGGTCACCCCGAAGCCGATATGCTTCGTGACCGCCGCCATGGCGGGCACCACGAGCAAGGGATCGTTGACCGGCACCTGAACCGCGTGAGCGATCGACGGGTCCAGGCTGTCCTTGTAGACATCGTAGACGCCGACGATGTCGGCGAGGAAGATGCCGTCGAACAATCCCCGCTCGGCCGTTCGGGCCAGGTCCTGCCAATACTCCAGGGTGTTGTAGGCGGTCGAGCGATCGCGGGGATGCGCCCACATTCCGTGCTGGATATGGCCGACGCAGTTCATGTCGAAGGCGTTGAGCCGGATCTGCTTTGTCATAGGTGTCTCCATCGGGTTCGTTCGGGTTGCGACCGCTGCCGTCAGCGGGCCAAGGCGAGCCGGACCGGCGCGGCGTTGAAGGCATGGCCGGTGCGCTGGCCCAGCAGTGCGGAGAGTTGCCCAGCCGCCGTGGCAACCCGCTCAATCACCCCGGCGTCCGCGAGGGCGCCTGCGTCAAAATCGGATTCGGCGGCATAGACGGCGGTCGGAATCGTGAGCGCTTCGAAGAAGCCGAAGAGCGGGCGAAGATGCTGCTCCACGACGAGAGCATGCCGGTGTCCGCCGCCCGTTGCGGCGAGCGCCACGGGCACATTCCTGAGCGCCTCGGGCTCGACGAAATCGAAGAGATGCTTGAAGAGACCCGCGTAGGATCCCTTGTAGACGGGCGTTCCGACGATCAGCGCATCCGCCGTCTCGATATCCCTCAGCACACGCCTGGCGTCGGGCATCAGTTGAGCCCGCGAGAGCGCCGCGCCCAGGCCCGGACCGATCTCCGCCAAGTCGTGAACGATGAGATCGACGGCTTTCAGTCGCCCGGCCTCCGCCCCCAGGGCCTGGACCAGCGCGCGGGTTTTGGAGGGACGGCGAACACTGCCGGCAATGCCGACGATCCGAGGTTTCGTCATGGATGGGCCCTTTCCGGTAGGGTGAGTGGGCATTCGAGCGGCGATGGCCGCAGGCTGCAGGCAAGGCTTCCCCGGCCGCCGGGGCGGGCCGGCGGTGAACGGACGGTCAGGTTAAGGCGAGGACGGCGCGGCGACGGCCGATCAGCCGTGGCGGAATTGCTCGAGGGCGGAACACGGAAGCGGCGGAGGACAGGCGTGAGCACTCATGACTGGCAATCCTTCTGTCAGACCACGAGGCGCAGTGAACGCTCCGCGGCACCTTAGCGTTTGATCACGCGGCGCAAGCTGCACACCTCAAATCACCGCGGCTTTCCTTGAGCCGGTTGGCTCGAAAGCAGGATCAGCTTCGGCGCGAATGTTTTTAATGTCAACCATTTCGTTCGATAGAAAGAACAAGCCTCAGCAGGGTTGCTGTTCCCTGCGGTAATGCCGCGCCCCGTGCTGACAGGACCAGGTCATGGGTGGCGGATCATCGCCGCCGCTCCCACATTGCAGAGCGTAATACCCACCACGTGAACGTGACAATCCACATTAGGATCTATATGGAGATCACGTTTTCACAAAATGTGAAACACGAATTTATTGATCCACATAGGAATACAGTGAAATGGCCGCTCGCGGAGCCTTAGACCTGATCGGACAAACGCCTCTCGTGGAGGTGACAGGCCTGAACACCGGTCCCTGCCGGCTCTTCCTGAAGCTGGAGAGCTCCAACCCGAGCGGTTCCATCAAGGATCGCCCCGCCAGAGCCATGATCGAGGCCGCAGAGGCCAATGGCAACCTCAAGGCGGGCGGCACCATCATCGAGGCCACGGCCGGCAATACGGGGGTCGGCTTGGCGCTGGTCGGCGCCAGCAAGGGCTATCGCACATTGCTCGTGGTGCCGGACAAGATGTCCCGCGAGAAGGTGCTGCATGCCAAGGCCTTGGGCGCCGAGGTCGTGATCACCCGTTCCGATGTGGGCAAGGGACACCCCGACTACTACCAGGATCTTGCGCTTGCGATTACCCAGAAGACCCCGGGCGCGGTCTACATCAACCAGTTCGAGAACCCGGCCAACCCGGCAGCTCACGAGGCGAGCACCGGCCCGGAGATCCTGGACGGCATGGGCGGCGATGTGGATGCCGTGGTCGTGGGCGTCGGCTCCGGCGGCACCCTGACGGGAATCGGTCGCTACATGAAAAAGGCGTCGCCGAAGACCGTCATGGTCCTTGCCGACCCGGCAGGCTCGATCCTCGCGCCCCTCGTCGAGACCGGCCGGATGACGGAAGCCGGCTCCTGGGCCGTCGAGGGCATTGGCGAGGATTTCGTGCCGCCAAATTGCGATCTCTCGCTGGTCAAGAAGGCCTATTCCATCGACGACAAGGAAAGCTTTTCGACCGCGCGCCAGCTTCTGCGCAAGGAAGGCATCCTGGCAGGCTCCTCCTCCGGCACCCTGCTGGCCGCCGCCCTGCGCTATTGCCGCGAGCAGACCGAGCCCAAGCGCGTCGTGACCCTCGTGTGCGATACGGGCGCCAAGTACCTGTCGAAGGTGTTCAACGATGCCTTCCTGGCGCAGGAGGGCTGGCTCGACCGGGACGTCACCGGCACGGCCCGGGATGTGGTGATCAACCCCTTTGGCGAGGGAGCCACCATCTTCGTGTCGCCCAACGAGACGCTGCGCTCGGCGTTTGCCCGCATGCGCTCCTCCGACATCTCCCAGCTCCCGGTCATCGAGGAAGGCCGCGTTGTCGGGCTTATCGACGAGAGCGACATTCTCGACGCCCTGGTCGCCAACGAGGGAGCGCCCCAGGGCGTGTTCGACAAGGCGGTGCGGGACGTGATGGTGACGCGCCTCCAGACCATCTCGGCCAATGCTCCCGTTACGGAGCTTCTGCCTCTCTTCGCCTCCGGCCTCGTGCCGGTGATCATGGATGGCGACGCCTTCGTGGGTCTCGCCACCCGCATCGACCTCATCAACTTCTTCCGGATTCAGGCCCAATGACCGTGCGCAACCAGCTCGCCTTCTCCACCCGCTGCATCCATGCGGGGCAGTCACCGGACCCCACCACGGGCGCGGTGATGATGCCGATCTACGCCACCTCGACCTTCGCGCAGGAGAGCCCCGGCGTTCACAAGGGCTTCGAGTACGCCCGCTCGCAGAACCCCACCCGCATGGCCTTCGAGCGCTGCATCGCGGATCTCGAGGGCGGCTCGGCGGCCTTCGCGTTCTCGTCGGGCCTTGCCGCGAGCGCGACCGTGCTCGACATGCTGGAGCACGGCTCGCACATCGTCGCGTCCGACGATCTCTACGGCGGAACGCGCCGCCTCTTCGAGCGGGTGCGCAAGCAGTCGGCCGGGCTCCACATCACCTATGTGGATCTGGGCGACACGGACGCCGTGAAGGCGGCCTTGCGCCCCAACACGAAGCTCGTCTGGGTCGAGACCCCCACCAACCCGCTGCTGAAGCTCGCCGATCTCGAAGCCATCGCGGCCGCGGCCCGCGGCCACGGCACCTGGCTGGTCGCCGACAACACCTTCGCCAGCCCATGGGTGCAGCGCCCGCTGGAATTCGGGTTCGACATCGTGGTGCATTCCACCACGAAGTATCTCAACGGCCATTCCGACATGGTGGGCGGCGTGGTGATCGTGGGCCAGAACCAGGAGATCCGCGAGAAGATCGGGTTCCTGCAGAATGCGGTCGGCTCGGTGTCGGGCCCCTTCGACAGCTTCCTGGCCCTGCGCGGCCTGAAGACCCTTTCGCTGCGCATGGAGCGGCACTGCACCTCGGCCCTGAAGATCGCCGAATTTCTCGAGGCTCATCCGGGCGTGGACGGCGTGATCTATCCGGGCCTCGCCTCGCACCCCCAGCACGAACTGGCCAAGCGGCAGATGCGCGGGTTCGGCGGCATCGTCACCGCCAGGATCAAGGGCGGGCTCGAGGGCGCCACGCGCTTCCTGGAGCGCTGCCAGCTCTTCACCCTGGCCGAGAGCCTGGGCGGCGTCGAAAGCCTCATCGAGCATCCGGCGATCATGACCCATGCCTCCGTGCCCTCGGAGGTTCGGGCCGAGCTCGGCATCGACGACGGGCTCGTGCGCCTTTCGGTCGGCATCGAGGATGCGGACGACCTGATCGAGGATCTGCGCTCCGCCCTCGCCTGAACCGAAGAGCCTGCACCTGAGGCGTCAGGTGCAGGCTCATTTTCGCTTTAGCGCTGGTTCGGGTTGAAGTGTTTTTTCAGCTTGCGGCCGTAAGCACCGTAGTCCTTCTGCAGCGCGTCCGTGCCGGCCGCAAAGGCCGTCACCTTCTGCGGAAAGCGCGTCTCGAACATGAACGCCATCGTGCCTTCCAGCTTGTGGGGCTTGAGCTCCACGTTGCTGGCCTTCTCGAACGCATCCATGTCCGGCCCGTGCGGCAGCATGGTGTTGTGGAGCGACATGCCCCCCGGCACGAAGCCGCCGCCCGTCTTGGCGTCGTACTGGCCATAGACCAGCCCCATGAACTCGCTCATCACGTTCATGTGGTACCAGGGCGGCCGGAAGGTGTTTTCCGCCACGAGCCAGCGGTCCGAGAACAGCACGAAGTCGATATTGGCCGTGCCGGGCGTCTCGGACGGCGAGGTCAGCACGGTGAAGATCGACGGATCCGCATGGTCGTACAAAACCGGCCCCACCGGCGAGTAGCGGCGCAGGTCGTACTTGTAAGGGGCGTAGTTGCCGTGCCAGGCCACCACGTCGAGGGGCGAGTGGTCGATGTCCGCCACCCAGAGCGAGCCGCCCCACTTCACAAACATCTTCGAGGGCGCGTCCTTGTCCTCATAGGCCGCCACCGGCGTGAGGAAGTCGCGCGGATTGGCCATGCAGTTGGCCCCGATGGGCCCGCGCTCGGGCAGGGTGAACGCGCCGCCGTAGTTCTCGCACAGGTAGCCGCGCGCGGGCCCGCCCGGCAGCTCGACGCGGATCTTCACCCCGCGCGGAATGACGGCGATCTCGCCCGGCCCTATGTCGATGATGCCGAACTCCGTCCACAGGCGTAACGCGCCCTGCTGCGGCACCAGGAGCATCTCGCCATCGGCGTTGTAGAAGTACTCGTCCGCCATGGAGCGGGTGACGAGATAGACATGCGAGCCCATGCCGGCCTGGGAGCCCGCATCGCCCGCCGTCGTGATGGTGCGGATACCCTCCAGGAACGAGACCGGCTCGCTCGGAATCGGGATCGGGTCCCAGCGCATGGGCGCGATCGGCACCTCGACCTCGGCGGCGGGTGCCGTGCGCCACAACCCGATATCCGCCTTCCGGAACTCGCCCCAATGGGTAACGGTGGGGCGGATGCGGTAGAGCCAGGAGCGCTCGTTGGTGGTGCGCGGCGCCGTGAAGGGCGAGCCGGAGAGCTGCTCGGCATAAAGCCCGTAGGCGCATTTCTGCGGCGAGTTGCGGCCGATGGGCAGGGCGCCGGGCAGCGCCTCGGTTTCGAAGCCGTTGCCGAAGCCCGACATGTAGCCGGGCTGGATGGCGCTCTCCAGCCGGCCGGCGGATTGAGGCAGGGACGGGTTCTGGACATTCATGAGCAGGACCTCCTAGTTTAGTTACAGGTGTAACCGTCAATTTTGTAACCATCAACGCCATGGCCCATCTCCAGCTCGAAGCCTTCCTGCCCTACCGGCTCAACCGGATCGCCGCTGCGGTGTCGCAGGACTTCCGCGCCGTCTACGGGCCCCACCACGACCTGACGATCCCCGAATGGCGGGTGCTGGCCACGCTTGGGCAGTTCGATGAGATGGGCGCCAAGGGCATCGGCCGGCACTCGGCCATGCACAAGACCAAGGTCAGCCGGGCCGTTCAGGCCCTGGAGGAACGGCGCTGGCTCAAGCGCCGCGAAAGCGAGGAGGACCGGCGCGAGGAAATCCTGACGCTCACGGCATCGGGCCGAAAGGCCTACCGGGAGATCGTGCCCAAGGCCCTCGCCTTCGAGCGCCGCATCGTGGAAGAGCTCGGAACCGAGGCCGGGCCGTTCCTGGCCGCCCTCGAACGGCTGGAGGAGATCTTCCGGTTGCGCTGAACTCAAGCCACCGGCGAGAAGCGTCCGACGAGGTGATGCCTGTCGCCCGGATAGGTGATCCGCGCCTCGGTCACGAAGGCCCCCGCCTGCCAGGTGCGCCGCTCCAGGACGAGACAGGCCGCGCCGGTCTCGATGTGAAGCCTCTTGGCCATGGTGCCGTCGGCACTGACGGCCCTCACGATATGCTCCGCATCCGTCCAGGGCACGCGCCGCAAGAGCCACGTGCCCGGGGGATCATCCTTGAAGCTTTCCGTGTCGGCCTCGGGCACCGTGGCGAGGTTGATCAGGCGCTGCTCGAAGGCTTGCGGCACGTCATCCATGACGTGAAGCGTCGAGACGCAAAGCATCTTCGTGCCTGCGGGCAGCCCTGTGCGCTGCGCCGCCGCGGCGTCGATGGGCTCGACCGAGCGGTGCAGGAGCTTGAAGCGATACTCGATGCCGGCGCGAGCGGCTTCGAGGGCAAAGTCCTGAATCTGCAGCACGGCCTGCTGGTTGCTCGGCTCCGCCACCACCGTCCCGGCCCGTCGCCGGCGCGTGATGAGGCCGTTGGCGGCGAGCGTCGACAGCACCTTGTTCACGGTCATGCGCGAGCAGCCGTATTCGGCCATCAGCTCGTGCTCGAACGGAATGCGGTGGCCCGGCGACCACTCGCCGGACATGATCTTGGCCTCGATGTCGTCGCGGATGCGCTGGTGCAGATGTTTCATGCCGGACGGCGATTCCCTCAAGACAAGATGCGGGCCATGGCGCGCGCATAGCGCGCCGCCACGGCCTCGCGGTTCACGTGCCGCCCGCCTCTTACCACGGGCTTGCCGGCGACAAACACCGTATCGATGGCGGACTTGCCGGCCACGAACAGGTAGGAGTCGATCCACCGGTCCCCTGAAACGGCGGCAAGGTCCGGGTGGCCCGCATCGAGCACGACGAGGTCGGCCCGATACCCCGCCTCGATGGCGCCGACACGGCGGCCGAGCGCCTGGGCTCCGCCCATCAGCGCCTGATCGTAAAGGCTGCGCCCGGTCGATTGCCCCTCGCGCGCGGCCAGCACATTGCGGGCGCGGTGCTTCAGGCGCTGGCTGTACTCGAACTGCCTGAGTTCTCCGGGAGCCGAGATCTCTATGTTGGAATCCGAGCCGACGCCGAAACGTCCTCCGGCGGCAAGGTAATCGACGCCCTCGAAGATGCCGTCGCCGAGATTGGCCTCGGTGATGGGGCACAGGCCCGCCACCGCGCCGCTTTCCGCGATGCCCTTCGTCTCCCGCGCATCGAGATGGGTGGCGTGGATCAGGCACCAGTGCCGGTCGACGGGAGCGTGATCGAGCAGCCATGCCACCGGGCGCTGACCCGACCACGCCACGCAGTCCTCCACCTCCTTCACCTGCTCGGCGATGTGGATGTGGACCGGCCCCTCCCCGGCAAGCGCAACGATCTCGCCAAGGCTCTCGGGCGTGACCGCGCGCAGGCTGTGCGGCGCAACGCCGACGACCCCATCCTCGACATCGGCCACGGCCCTGCGGGCGCCTTCGAGCAGGCGGAGGTAGCTCTCGGCATCGTTGATGAAGCGCCGTTGCCCCTCCGCAGGGGCAACGGCGCCGAAGCCGCCCTGGGCATAGAATACGGGAAGAAGCGTCAGGCCCATGCCGGACTCGTTCGCCCCGGCGGCGATGCGCCGGCAGAGTTCCGCGATGTCGGCGTAAGGACGTCCCTCGGCATCGTGGTGCAGGTAGTGGAACTCGGCGAGCGACGTGAACCCGCCTTCCAGCATCTCCATCATGGCAAAGGCCGCGATGGCCTCCACGTCGTCCGGCGTGAGGGAGCCGAGGAAGCGGTACATCACCTGCCGCCAGGTCCAGAAGCTGTCGCCCTCGGGCCCACGGGTTTCGGCAAGCCCCGCCATGCCGCGCTGGAAGGTGTGGCTGTGCAGGTTCGGCAGGCCCGGCAGAGCAATGCCGGCGATGCGCTCGCGCCCCCCAGCGTCCGCCTGCCGATGCACGGCCATGATCGTGCCGCCGTCGATGTCGAGCCCGACATTCTGCCCCCACCCTTCCGGCAGGAGAACGTGATCGAGAATGAGCTTTCGCATCGCTGCCACCTTCACTCCGGACGGGGTCCCGCCGCAGCCGCCAAAATGCCACGACGCCGCCCGACCATCGAAACCCATCGAATACGTCTAGACAATATCGAGCTTCCGCGATTATGTATAGACATTATCGCGAAGTCACCGGAGCAGGAACATGCGCTTCGACCGGGTCTGGTTCAACGCTCGCCTTGCGACCCTCGCCGGCGACGATCTCGGGATCGTCGAGAACGGCGCCGTTGCGGCAAAGGACGGGCGCATTGCCTTTGCGGGCCCTGCGGGAGAGCTCCCGACCGGCTGGGACGCCGCTGAGCGGATCGATTGCGGGGGCCGCTGGATCACCCCCGGCCTCGTCGATTGCCACACCCATCTGGTGTTCGGCGGCGACCGGGCGCACGAATTCGAGCTGCGCCTCAACGGCGCGAGCTACGAGGAGATCGCCCGCGCCGGCGGCGGCATCGTGTCCACCGTGAAGGCCACCCGCGCGGCAAGCGAGGACGCGCTAGTGGCAGGCGCCCTGCCCCGCCTCGATCATCTGATTGCTGAGGGCTGCACCACGGTCGAAATCAAGTCGGGCTACGGGCTCGACCTGGAAACCGAGACACGCTCGCTCCGTGCTGCACGTCGCTTGGGGCGCGAGCGCCCCGTCTCCGTCACCACCACTTTCCTCGGCGCCCACGCCCTGCCGCCGGAGGCGAACGGCGACAAGGATGCCTTCATCGACAAGGTCTGCATCGAGATGCTGCCCGCGCTTGCCCGCGCGAGCCTTGCCGACGCGGTCGACGCGTTCTGCGAGGGCATCGCGTTCTCGCCCGAGCAGACCGCCCGCGTCTTCGATGCGGCCAAGGCGCTGGGCCTCAAGATCAAGCTTCACGCCGACCAGTTGTCCAACCTGCACGGGGCGAAGCTCGCTGCGGATCATGGAGCCCTCTCCGCCGATCATCTGGAATACACGGACGAGGACGGTGCCGCCGCCATGGCGAAGGCCGGCACGGTTGCCGTGCTGCTGCCGGGCGCTTTCTACATGCTGCGCGAGACGAAGGTGCCGCCCGTTGCGGCCTTCCGCAAAGCCGGCACCCGCATGGCGCTCGCCACCGACTGCAACCCCGGCACCTCGCCGCTCACCTCCCTGCTCCTCACCATGAACATGGGCGCGACCCTGTTCCGCATGACGGTGGAGGAGTGCATCGCCGGCGTGACGCGCGAGGCGGCGCGTGCGCTCGGAAAGCTCGATGAGATCGGCACGCTCGAGCCCGGCAAGAGCTGCGACCTCGCCATCTGGAACATCGAACGCCCGGCCGAGCTCGTCTACCGCATCGGCTTCAACCCGCTTCACGCCCGCATCTGGAGGGGACAGTGACCCAAACCGTAATGCTCATCCCCGGCTCCGTCCCATTGGCCGATTGGCGCCGGGTCTATTTCGGCGCCGACATAGCGCTGGATCAGGATTGTCGCTCCGGCATCGAGGCCAGCGCGAAGACCATCGAAGCCATCGTCAACAAGGGCGATCCGGTCTACGGCATCAACACCGGCTTCGGAAAGCTCGCCAGCGTGCGCATCGGGGCCGCCGATCTCGCGACGCTCCAGCGCAACATCGTGCTCTCGCATGCAGCCGGCGTCGGCGAACCGCTGCCTGCTGCCGTGGTGCGGCTCGTGATGGCCCTCAAGCTCGCGAGCCTCGCCCAAGGGGCATCGGGGGTGCGTTGGTCCACCATCGAGCATCTGACCGCCTGCCTGAAGGCGAACCTGGTCCCGGTCATTCCGGGCCAGGGCTCGGTCGGCGCCTCGGGCGATCTCGCGCCGCTGGCGCACATGACGGCGGCCCTGATGGGCGTCGGCGAAATCTTCGTGGATGGCGCGCGGGTGAAGGCGGAGGCGGCTCTCGCCCGCGCTGGCCTCGCCCCGCTGACGCTCGGCCCCAAGGAGGGTCTCGCCCTTCTCAACGGCACGCAGGTCTCCACCGCGCTGGCGCTCGCAGGGCTGTTCGAAGCCGAGCGCGTGTTCCGCGCCGCTCTCGTCACCGGGGCGCTCGCGACCGACGCGGCCAAGGGCTCGGACGGGCCCTTCGACGAGCGCATCCAGAAGCTGCGCCGCCATCCCGGGCAGATCGAGGTCGCCGCATCGTTGCGTGCCCTGATGGCCGGCAGCGCCATTCGCGCCTCGCATCTCACCAACGACGACCGGGTGCAGGACCCCTACTGCCTGCGCTGCCAGCCGCAGGTGATGGGCGCGGTGCTCGACCTGCTGCGTCAGGCCAGCCAAACCCTTGCCACCGAGGCGAACGGCGTTTCCGACAATCCGCTCGTGTTCTCCGAGACCGGCGAGGTCATTTCCGGCGGCAACTTCCATGCGGAGCCGGTGGCGTTCGCCGCCGACATGATCGCCATGGCGCTCTGCGAGATCGGCTCGCTGGCCGAGCGGCGCATCGCCATGCTGGTGGACCCGACCCTTTCGGGGCTGCCCGCCTTCCTCACCCCCAAGCCCGGGCTCAACTCGGGCTTCATGATCCCGCAGGTGACGGCGGCCGCCCTCGTGTCGGAGAACAAGCAGCGCGCCTATCCCGCCAGCGTCGATTCCATTCCCACCTCCGCCAACCAGGAGGATCACGTGTCGATGGCGACCCACGGGGCGCGGCGGCTACTGCCCATGGCGGCGAACGCCGGCAACGTGATCGGCATCGAGCTGCTCGCCGCCGCTCAGGGCTGCGACTTCCACACGAACATGAGGTCCAGCGAACGCCTGGAGCGGGCTCGCGCGCTCCTGCGCGCCAGGATCCCGCACCTCGACAACGACCGGCACATGGCGCCCGACATGGAGCAGGCTGCCGCCCTGGTCATGTCCGGCGCGCTGGTGGATGCGGCGGGAGGGGACGTTCTGCCGCTCATCGCCGACGAGGCTCGGTGATGAGCCTCCATCGCTCACCTCATCACGACTGGCTCTCGGTGACGCGCGGGGATGCGCCCCTCGTGGTGAGCCTGCCGCATACGGGCACGGAGATCCCGAGCGCGTACGAGCGCGGCCTCGTCTCGCCCTGGCTCGCCCGCAAGGATGCGGACTGGTGGATTGAGCGGCTTTACGATTTCGCCGCCGATCTCGGCGCAACCGTGATCCGCACCGCCGTCTCCCGTACGGTGATCGACGTGAACCGCGACCCGTCCGGCGTGTCGCTTTATCCGGGACAGGCGACCACGGAGCTGTGCCCCACCACCACCTTCGACGGCGAGCCGCTCTATGAGCCAGGCACCGAGCCGACGGCAGATGAGATAGCCGAACGCCGCGCCCGCTTCTTCGACCCGTATCACGCAGCGCTTCGGGCCGAAGTCGAGCGGCTGCGGGCGCGGCATGCCAACGTGGTGGTCTATGATTGCCACTCCATCCGCTCCGTCATTCCGCGCCTCTTCGAAGGCACCCTGCCCCACTTCAACATCGGCACCAACGGCGGGGCCGCCTGCTCGCACTCTTTGAGCGAATCCATCGAGAAGATCTGCGCCGGAAGCGGCTTCAGCCATGTGGTCAACGGCCGCTTCAAGGGCGGCTACATCACGCGAAGCCTCGGCCGGCCCGAGGCCGGCGTTCACGCGGTCCAGATGGAGCTCGCCTGCCGGGGCTACATGAGAGAGCCCCTCGGACCCGTCACCGAGGGCCAATGGCCGAGCGCCTATGACGAGGCCTATGCGGCGCCCATGCGCGAGGCCCTTGCTCTCGTTCTTCAAGCCTGTCTCACCTTCGCCCGTTCCAAAGCCTGACCCGAGGATCCGTCCCATGACCCGCATCGACAACGCCCGCGTGATCCGCGCCGCCCACGGCACCGACCTGTCCGCCAAGAGCTGGCTGACGGAGGCGCCCCTGCGCATGCTGATGAACAACCTCGACCCGATGGTCGCCGAGAAGCCCGGCGAGCTCGTGGTCTATGGCGGCATCGGCCGCGCCGCCCGCGACTGGGACAGCTTCGACCGCATCGTCGCGGCGCTGAAAGATCTGGAAGCCGACGAGACGCTGCTCGTGCAGTCGGGCAAGCCCGTGGGCGTGTTCCGCACCCACGCGGACGCTCCCCGCGTGCTGATCGCCAACTCCAACCTCGTGCCGCACTGGGCCACCTGGGACAAGTTCCACGAGCTCGATCGCAAGGGGCTCATGATGTACGGCCAGATGACGGCCGGATCCTGGATCTATATCGGCACTCAAGGAATCGTGCAGGGCACCTACGAGACCTTCGTGGAGGTGGGCCGGCAGCACTACAATGGCGATCTTTCCGGCCGCTGGATCCTCACCGGCGGCCTCGGCGGCATGGGCGGCGCGCAGCCGCTTGCCGCCACCATGGCTGGCGCCTCGTGCCTTGCGGTGGAATGCCAGCCGAGCCGCATCGAGATGCGCCTGCGCACGGGCTACGTCGACCAGCGCGCCGACACCCTCGACGAGGCTTTGGCCATCATCGAGCAGTCCTGCCGCGACAGGAAGCCGGTCTCGGTCGGCCTTCTCGGCAACGCGGCCGAGATCTTCCCCGAAATCTACCGCCGCGGCATCCGTCCCGATGCGGTGACGGACCAGACCTCCGCGCATGATCCCATCAACGGCTACCTGCCGAAGGGCTGGACGCTGGCCGAGTGGGAGGCCAAGCGCGAGACCGATCCCAAGGCCGTGGAGCATGCGGCCAAGCAGTCCATGGCCGAGCACGTGCGCGCCATGCTCGATTTCCACAAGGCTGGCGTGCCGACCCTCGATTACGGCAACAACATCCGCCAGATGGCGAAGGAGGAAGGCGTCGACAACGCCTTCGACTTCCCGGGCTTCGTGCCGGCCTATATCCGCCCGCTCTTCTGCCGCGGCATCGGGCCGTTCCGCTGGTGCGCGCTCTCGGGCGATCCCGAGGACATCTACAAGACGGACGCCAAGGTGAAGGAGCTGCTGCCCGACAACAAGCACCTGCACAACTGGCTCGACATGGCGAAGGAGCGCATCAAGTTCCAGGGCCTGCCCGCCCGCATCTGCTGGGTGGGCCTGGGCGACCGTCACCGCCTCGGCCTCGCCTTCAACGAGATGGTGGCCAAGGGCGAGCTGAAGGCGCCCATCGTGATCGGCCGCGACCATCTCGATTCCGGCTCGGTCGCAAGCCCGAACCGCGAGACCGAGGCCATGAAGGACGGCTCGGATGCGGTCTCCGACTGGCCGCTGCTGAACGCGCTGCTCAACTGCGCGTCGGGCGCCACCTGGGTGTCGCTGCATCACGGCGGCGGCGTCGGCATGGGCTTCTCGCAGCATTCGGGCATGGTGATCGTGTGCGACGGCACGCCGGAAGCGGCCCGGCGCGTCGAGCGCGTGCTCTGGAACGATCCGGCGACCGGCGTCATGCGCCATGCGGATGCAGGTTACGACATCGCGGTGGACTGCGCACGCGAACACGGCCTCAACCTGCCGAGCCTGGGCTGATGGCAGCGCGCGTGATCCGCAACGCGGATCTCGTCCGCGTTGCGTGGAAAAACGGCGGCGGCACCACCGCGGAGGTCGCCGCATTCCCGGAAGGCTCCGGCTTCGACACGTTCGGATGGCGCATCAGCATGGCGGATGTGGAATCGGACGGGCCTTTCTCGGTTTTTCCCGACATCGACCGGACGCTGATCGTCGTCGAAGGCAACGGCATCGAGCTCGATGTGGAGGGCGTGCCGTTTCGTCTGGACAGGGCCTCCCCCAAGCTCTCCTTCTCCGGCGAGGATGCGACGGTCGGGCGGCTCCTGTCGGGACCGATCCGCGACATCAACGTGATGACCCGGCGCGGTCAATTCCGGCACCGGACGCGGTTCGTGCAATCCGGCGTGGCGTTGCTGGCCGAGGATACGGAGACGGCTTTCATCGTCGCGCTGGACGGCCCCTTCGACGTGACGCTGGATTCGGCGATCCTTTCCCTTCAGGTTCTCGACGCCCTGATGCTGGACGGCACGCAGGATCTCATCCAGCTCTCGGGCAACGGAAGGGCGATCCTCATCGAGCTTGCACAAGACCAATCCGAAAGTCTTGCTCATGAATCTCCAACCTCATCCTGAGGAGGTCGCACAGCGACCGTCTCGAAGGAGGATCCAGTGTGCACTGGAAACGCCCTCGCCCTTCGAGACGCCGCCTCCGGCGGCCCTCAGGATGAGGGCTTACGGGAGGCATTGCTTGTGGTCGGACTTTCAGGAGTGCAATTTCGGCTGATTGTGCCTAAAACAATGGCAGGGCGAAATGTCTATACATTTGACATTGCCGCTTCGGCATGGTGCCATTCGCCCGCTCATAGAAGAACGCCGCCCGAGAGACAAAACCTTTCAAAGGGTGCGGTCGGCAGAACGAGCCAGGGAACTTGGATAAAACGGAGGCTGCAATGAAGGCGGTATTGGGTGGGTTGGCCGTGTTGGCGCTGGCGGTCGGTTCCGCCTCGGCCCAGGACACGAAGGTGGCCATCGGCATGTCGGGCTGGACGGGCTTCGCGCCCCTGACGCTCGCGAAGGAAGCCGGCATCTTCAAGAAGAACGGCCTCGACGTGACGATCAAGAAGGTGCCGCAGGCCAGCCGCCACCTCGCCATCCAGTCCGGCGACATCCAATGCGCCGCCACCACGGTGGAGACCTGGATCGTGTGGAACGCCAACGGCGTGCCCACCAAGCAGATCTTCCAGCTCGACAAGAGCTTCGGCGCCGACGGCATGGTGGTGAAGAACGACGTTGCGTCCATCAAGGACATCAAGGGCAAGCAGGTCGCGGCCTCCGCACCCGGCACGTCTCCGTATTTCGTCCTCGCCTGGATGCTGAAGAAGAACGGGCTTTCGGTGAAGGACGTGACCGTGGTCAACATGGAGCCGGGTCCTGCGGCGCAGGCCTTCATCGCCGGGCAGAACGATGCGGCCATGACCTACGAGCCGTACCTCTCCTCCGTGCGCGCGGCCCCGCAATCCGGCAAGATCATCGCCACGACCCTCGACTATCCGGCCGTGATGGACACCTTCGGCTGCACGCCGAAATTCCTCAGCGACAATCCGAAGGCCGCCAAGGCCTTCGCCGACAGCTATTTCGAGGCCCTCGACATGATCGCCAAGGATCAGGCCAAGGCCTACGAGATCATGGGCGCCGACGTGAAGCAGACGGGCGAGGCCTTCGGCAAGTCGGCGCAGTTCCTGCGCTGGCAGGACCGCGAGGCGAACAAGAAGTTCTTCGCGGACGAGTTCAAGACCTTCTCGGCAGAAGCCGCCGACCTGCTTCTGGAAACCGGCATCATCAAGCAGAAGCCGGACATGAACGCTCTGGCGGATACCAGCTTCATCCAGTAGCACGGCGGACCAAAGCGGCCATGGCCCGATTCACGCGGGCCGTGGCGTCATCCTTCATTCCCTCAAGTCATCCATGCTCCCGGCCGGATGACGGAACAGATCCCTCATGCCTCGTCCTCTCGAACCCGTCAGCCAGGGCACCCGCGTCACACTCGGCATCTCCTTCTTCGTGCTGTTCGTCGCGGCCTGGGCCTTTGCCACCCTGGGCGGGTTCGTCTCGCGCACCTTCCTGGCCGACCCCATCACCATGGTGCAGGACGGCTGGCTGCTGCTCACCCGATTCGGTTTCTTGAGCGATATCGGCGTGACGGTCTGGCGCGTGGTGGGCGGCTTCGTCCTTGCGGCGCTCATCGCCGTGCCCATCGGCATCCTGATGGGCGCGTACAAATCCTTCGAGGCCTTCCTCGAGCCGTTCGTGTCCTTCGCCCGCTACCTGCCGGCCTCCGCCTTCGTGCCGCTGCTGATCCTGTGGGCGGGCATCGGCGAGATGCAGAAGCTCCTCGTCATCTTCATCGGCTCGGTGTTCCAGATCATCCTCATGGTGGCGGTGGCCGTGGGCAACACGCGCCGCGATCTGGTCGAGGCCGCCTATACGCTGGGCTCCAGCGACGGTGGCGTGGTGAAGCGCGTGCTCATTCCGGCCAATGCGCCGGAGATCGCCGAGATCCTGCGGCTCGTGCTCGGCTGGGCCTGGACCTATGTGATCGTGGCGGAGCTCATCGGCTCGTCCTCCGGCATCGGGCACATGATCATCGACAGCCAGGCGCTGCTCGCCACGGGCCAGATGATCTTCGGCATCATCATCATCGGCATCATCGGCCTGATCTCGGATTTCCTGTTCAAGGCCGTCAACCGCTCGCTCTTCGCCTGGAGGCTCGCATGACCGGCACGATCCTTCAGATCGAGAACGTCTCGCGCGTGTTTCCCGGGGTGCGCGGCGGCGCGCCCGTGCGGGCGCTCGAGCCCACCAACCTTCAGGTGGCTCAGAACGACTTCATCACGATTCTCGGCCCCTCCGGCTGCGGGAAATCCACGCTCCTGCGCATCGTGGCAGGCCTCGACCGCCCGAGCGGCGGGCGCGTGCTGCTCAACGGCCGCGAGATCAAAGGGCCCGGCGCGGATCGCGGCATGGTGTTCCAGTCCTACACCCTGTTTCCCTGGCTCACGATTGCCGAGAACATCGCCTACGGTCTGCGCGAGAAGGGCGTTCCCAAATCGCAGCGCCAGGACATCGTCGCGTCCTACACCGAGAAGGTGGGCCTGCGCGGGTTCGAGAACCATTACCCGAAGCAGCTGTCCGGCGGCATGCAGCAGCGGACCGCCATTGCCCGCGCGCTCGCCAACGATCCCGAGATCCTGCTCCTGGATGAGCCCTTCGGCGCCCTCGACAACCAGACCCGCGGCCTGATGCAGGAGCTGCTGCTGGGCATCTGGGAGCGCGAGCGCAAGACGGTGCTCTTCGTCACCCACGACATCGAGGAGGCGATCTTCCTCGCCTCGCGCGTTGTGGTCATGTCGGCGCGCCCCGGACGCATCAAGGCCGACATCCCCGTCGACTTGCCGCATCCGCGCCACTACACCATGAAGACGACCCCGGAATTTTCCGGCCTGAAGGCACAGTTGACGGAGGAAATCCGCGTGGAAGCCCTGCAGGCCGAGGGCGTGCATTAGCAATCCTGCCGATTGTTCTCAGCCTGCAATCCGCGCCGCGTATCCTTCAGGATGAATTGACGGAGCAACAGGATCCAAGAGACGCTTCATGCCTCTGATGTGAGGGGCACGATGTTCAAGCACCTGTTAGCCGGATCCATCCTCCTCTGCAGCGGCGCACCCGCGCTCGCCGACATCGTCATCGATCAAGCCATGATCACGGGCGGGGAGTTGCGCGTGACCGGCCGGTTGAGCAAGCCGCGCCAAGCCTCCGTCACCCTCGACGAACGGCACGAGACGAGAACCGACGCCAACGGCCGCTTCACCTTCCGGCTTGCCTATCATCCGGCCTCCTGCCTGGTAAACCTCCAGGCCGACAACGAGCAGCGGCAGGTGGTGATCGGCTTCTGCGGCCAGCGAGGTCCGGAAGCGCCGGCCGCAGAGGCCGCCGCCCTTGCGCCGGCGCAGCCCGGCCCGGCCGGCCCTCAAGGCGAGCCCGGGCGGGACGGAGCACCAGGCCCGCAGGGACCAGCCGGACCTGAGGGACCTGCCGGGCCTGAGGGACCTCCCGGCCCACAGGGCATCGCCGGCCCACAGGGTCTTGCTGGTCCGCCGGGGCCTCAAGGTGAGCCTGGGCGTGATGGGCCTCCGGGTCCCGCCGGGCCAGTGGGCCCGCAAGGCCCTCCCAGACCTCCAGGACAGGCAGGCACCCAGGCGGCTGCCGAAGCGAAACCGGGACCCGCCGGCCCTGCAGGTCCCGAGGGACCGCCCGGGCCCCCTGGCCCGCAGGGACCGCAGGGTCTTGCCGGGCACCAGGGCCCTCAGGGGCCCCAAGGTGCCCCTGGGCCGCGCGGAGAGACCGGGCCTGTTGGAGCAACGGGCCCGATGGGGCCAGCCGGCCCCTCCGGCCCACAGGGCATAGCCGGAGAGATCGGCCCCATCGGACCTCCAGGTCCCGCCGGACAAATCGGCCCAGCAGGCCTGACGGGCCCCATCGGCCCACCCGGCCCTGCCGGACCGGAGGGCAAGCCAGGACTGGCGGGAACGCTTCTGCGGGTCTTCGTGCAGGAATGCGCCTCCGAAGCCCGGTGCACGGCGCGTTGCGACGAGAACGAGTACCCCGTCAACGGCACCTGCAACCGCGGCGACCGCTTCGACATGGATGAGGTTGGGGTATACTGCTTCTCCACCAGCGAGACCCCCAAGGGCATGGTAGCCCGGGCGATCTGCGCCAGGAAGTAAGAGGAAGAACCTTTCGCTCAAGTACCACTTGGCCGAACGTCCGTCGGTTGACCGCAACGACGGAAGGCTCGTCGCGAGACCGTCCCATGAGCCCTGCTGGGCTGACCGGATTCTCTCATCGGTCCGACGCCCTGATAGGCTCAGCAATGGCGAGAGATCGAGCGCCGATTCTTCGTCGAGGCAGGAAAATGGCGCGGCTTGCCGATCATGGACGAAACCCGATAGCCCCGAGAATATTCATGTTCTAAGGCTGCGACCGAAGCGGACGCGGCCAAACTCCTGCTTCAGAGGAAGGGGCTGATGGATAAACCTGAGATCATCGTCGTCGAAAGGTACGCCAGCGTTGCGCATCCGTCCTTCGCAACGGGCGGCTTCATCCTTTTGACCCCGGGGGCGAATGCCTACCGAAACGCCGACATGATCCCCGGCCCTGCCCCTGACATGCTCCAGTGGTGCACCGTGAACGGCTGCGACCACGTGGGATCGGAAGGCGAGCCCACATCCGCTCTACGCCATCGCATTCGGTTTCCCGACGCCGAGACCCTCCTGCGCTTTCAAAAGCAATTCGGCCGCAACCCTGCCTGACAGGAGCCTATAGCGATCAGCCGATAAACTGAGTTGTATCGCCAGCATCGAGCGTGGAGCGTGCCAAGCAACATGCCATCCGGACGTTCCAAGCTCCCGATGACGGAATTGGTTCTCCTCATAAGCGGTACTGGTTGCGAGGCTTCCGCACGGGTTTCATCCCTACATCCAAAACCGTTTGCAAACCCGCTTGACCTTCCCATGATGGAAGGTTCGCCGTCTGCACAGGCTCCCGTCTCCCCTGCTCCTCGTCCAGAGAAACGGGCTTTAGGGACGCTATGAACCGGGGAGGGAGTCTAGAGGTGCCCTCTTCGGCCTGCGGAGCTATCCGGCCGCATCGAGCACGGTCCATCCGCAGTTGGGTAGGTCATCGCCTTTAACACATGTCAGCGCCCCGGAGCGGCTCTCCACCCACACGTTCGTGGCTGCTGGCAGGATCGTGCAGCGCTTCTGGGCGGTTTCCGATTTGACCTGTGCCGTCCAGGCGCTCCTGTTGCTGCGCAGCTCGTTCAGGTAGTTTGCCGTGGCAGGTGTTGAGCAAAGGACGTGAAGGCTTTGCAGTGTAACGCGCTCGGCCTGTGCGGCTGCGGGAGTGGCGGCAAGAGCCAAGAGGAGAACCAGGCTTCTCATGGTTGGTACCTTTCGTGTGGCTGACAAGGGGGGCTGGAGGCATCACGCTCCCAGCTGGGTCAGGCTTTCTAGTTCAGGAAACGCATAAGACGAGTTTCCCGATGCATACGCCAAAAGAGGGATGGCACCGGTATCCCTGTGAGTTAGGGCCTCACTGGAGCAATGATGGAGAACGATCGCATTAGAGATAATGTTGATAACGCTCGAATTCGTCTGGTTGACTACGTATGGCCCGAAGCAGATCTACCGGAAAAACTAGGGACTCTATAGGGAAGTTCTATGTCGGTGTGCAGTTCGGCCAGAAGACAGCAAGGTAACTTTTACACTTCTCCTGCCATACCCTTCCTGTGATCTGCTTCTGCGACACCACCGTCATTTCCTAGTTTAACGGCCTTCTATCGCCCGAAATTCCCCTCTCAAATCGCAAAGCTCGCGTGTTAGCCTTGCTTTCTCGGCATCAGATACCGTGGAAGCTAAAGGCGAGATGATGGATCAAGGTTCAGCAGAAAGAGCACTCGTCCGGCGATCTGGTGAAGGTACCAACAACCAAGCCTTCGATCTGCCCCGCATCTTCCTGGTTCGCTCTGATGAGGTTAAGGGGGCCTTTTCCCATTGGATTGAAAAGGTCCCGGCTGGGGCTGGTCCGCCGATGCATGTGCATCACAAGGAGCAGGAGCTGTTCCGTGTCCTTAATGGTCAATTCCGGTTCTGGTGCACGGGAGAGGCTCAGGACCTGACCGATGGCGACACCGTCCTGATCCCCAAGGGTGCTCCGCACACCTTCAAGAACATCGGCTCCAACGAGGGGCAACTGCTGATCACCTTGACCCCTGGAGATGGAGACGGCTTCTTCATCGACGTCGAGAAACGAGGTCTAAATCCGTCGCGGGATATGCCTCAGATTGTGGAAATTGCAGGCCGCTACGGCCTTGAATTCGTCGGGCCGCCACCTGCTTGAGGTAGAGACAAAAGAAGGGCATTCCACGCTGCCTCGGAAAGACTTATTCACCCGTTCATGCCAAGCGCTCGGCATGACCTGCTCCCGCAACACAACCGCACAAACGTGACCCACCACTCGCCTGGGGAGAAGGGGATCCTCGACAGACGCTCGAAGGCGAGCCGTTCAAAAAGAATAGCCGGCCATAATGGGCGGGTCAGTGCTGGTGATCGGGCGGCGCGAACAGAATCAATTCGGCCCGCTCGTTGCCTTCAACGTAAGCATCATGCCCTGGTGGGATCTCGAAGAAGTCGCCCGCGCCAATGTGGGTCTCGATGCCTGTATCGACCATGCGAACCACGAGCTTCCCGCCGATGCAGTAGCCGGTGTGGCGCATTGGGCAAGAGTTGGGGAAACCAAGCAGCGGCTTCTCATCCGCCTCCCAGGTCCACCCTGGTTCGAAGATCGCGTGCATGCCGGCCGTTCCGTCAGCCATCTTGATGATGGCAATTCGGCCGTGGTCCTTCATATCGAGAAGTTGGTCGGGAGTGTCGAACCGCCTGATCTCAATTGCAGAGGTCATGGAAGAACCCTCCGTTCTGGCTGGTCAATGCGCCCAAGGGAGCAGTATCGGGCACTTCACATAGCGGAACAAGCAATCCTCTGGGATGAGGGTTTCTTCACCCACATCCGCCACCCCCCTCATGACCTAGTCCCTGGATGCGAGCGCCCTCACTGAGATCACCGGCCAACCTGTCGATACCTTACCTTAACCCTGCGGCATCCTTCCGCTGGCAACCGCTGCCGATGGCCTTAAGCTCTACGCTGCAAACGGCGCCGTGAGCGCACTCATGATGAGTGGCCAGAGCGCCGTACGACAAGACTGCAAAGGGGCTCATGATGAGCGACTACAGTGGGTACGACCGCCCATACCCAACCTGGTTCCCATATTTCTGCGCAGCAGTTCTCCTGATTGGCGCCGTCGTCTTTTGGGCCGCAAGTGGAAGCGATGCCCCACCTTCAGCTCAGATGCATGAAGAGATGAGTATCGCGCGCCACAGGCAGGGCATCGTTACTCATCGGCGGAGCTGAAGCACAGCTGGAGCGTTCATCCGCGAGGGGTATAAGGCTGGAGCCCGCAAGACAGCAACCCTCTCTTCACCCCTTCATGCCATAAGCCGTGGCATGACCTACTCCCGCGACACCACCGCCATCTCCGAGATCACCGGCCGACCCGTCAGCACCTGGTCCGAGGAATGGCAGCACGAATGTGAGGCAAAAGCTGTCCTGGCTATGTCCAAGGAGCAGCGAAACACCTTCTTCAACGGCAGGAAGGACGAGAACGGAAAGACAGTTGACCGTGGGGTAGTCGCCATCCGGGGGGCTAAGGCTGCCGAGGACCTGAAGGCGCTCATGGAGAGGCTGCAGGAAGTTCGAAGCAACCGGTCCTAGTTAGCACCGGTTCTGGCTCCTCAGCCCTTCGCGCTGATTGTGGCCGCCCCAGGAGCAGCTGGGCAAGCGATCGTGAACTCGGAGTGCAAGCGGGTGATCGCGACACCGCTTACTACCGTACATCCCTTCAGAGCTGGGGTCGCAGCGATATACTCCGTGACCGCCTCTTCGTGCCTTACGCCCGTAACTGGCGAGACTGACAACTCACCTCGCCATGACTGGCAGATGGACTGGCGCACTTCAGAGGCTGCATATGCGGCAACGAGCATTCGCCCGTTAATGGGCTGTCGATAAATCTGGTACCCGCCACCACAGGTGGTCGTCACATTGACGTAGCTCACTCCAACATAGTCGGACAAGGAACCGCCCAGAGGGGTCGACCGGCTTGACGCGCAAGCTGAGAGGGATGCTGCAAGCGCTGCTATGGCAATGATCGACACAGGACGGCGGAGCATCTCTTCCTCGGGTCGGTTTTCGATCAGCCAGTCCTAGCAGCAATTGCTGAGCTTGTCCTGCGAAAGTAGAGGCGACAGGCCCCCTGGATTAGGGGAAGCTGACGAATACCAGCACTCAAATGATCCAGAATGCGGCCGCACTAAGATCCAGCTTTCCCACAACAGCGAACTTTATCTGCTGATGGGCAGACCCGCTCCCGTCTTGGTCGAAGTACAATGCTCCAGTCGCTTTGTTGTAGATAATCCGATCCGAGGCGTCATGTGCCTTCGAGCCGATCCAGAACGCATTGTCCTTGAGTGCGCCGCGTCCGCCCGTGCTCTTGAAGATGGTGGACTTGAGGCTGATGCGGTCTGCCCACGGGTTGAAGTCGGCGAGCCTGTCGACGTTTGTCTTGCCATCCAGCGCGGTGCTGAAGATGAAGTTGTCATACCCTTCCCCGCTGGACAGCCTGTCGTTCCCCTCTCCGCCCGACAAGGTGTCGTTACCAGTATGTCCGAAAAGCAGATCATCCCCGGACCCGCCGTTGAGACGATCCTCGTTCCAGCTTCCGTAGAGCTTATCCCGTCCAGAGCCCCCATGGAGGATGCCGTTCTCGTTGCCTCCATAGAGGATGTCATCGCCAGCCTCGCCATACAGAACATCCTTGCCGGCATCGCCGTACAGAACGTCGTTTCCCTCTCCCCCGCGAAGCTGATCGGCCCCATCGCCGCCTCTCAGGATGTCGTTCCCGATGCCGCCAGAGAGCACGTCCTTGTCGCCCCCACCCCATAATCTGTCGTTTCCGTCACCCCCGAAGAGCCGGTCACGTCCTCCATGCCCATAGATCGTATCATTGCCGCCTTCGCCGTAGATGAAATCCAGAGCATCATCGCCAAGGACGTAGTCGGCCGTTGGGGTTCCGTGGACCGGAACGATGAAGGTGGCCATGGCTTAGGTCCTGATGGAGGGCGGGGCGCTGTCGCAGATGCTGCAGTGACCATATACCTTCGAGGTCTCTCTGATCGCAATGCTTCTCAGCGATCCACCGCGCGTGCTGGCGCGCCGTTCGGGAAAACGTCCTAACGCCGCCAGTGGCTGCGTTCCCAGCCTTGAGGGCTTCCCATACGGGGAATGGCGGCGCGTTTTGCGCACCCGTGCAAGTGCGGCAGCCTTTGGCCGCCTGATCAATGTTCACGCGCATGCGCGGATGGCAAACGGTAAGTTGGGGCGTTACATAATCCAAAGAGCGCGAACTAGCCTAATAGGCTAAGGACTTCTACTTAGGTCAGTTGGCTGACCCTGGCTTAGGCCATCAAGCTGAATTGCCCCTCATCCTAACGTAGTTAATAACTCGCCTCGTTCATTGAGACATTCATCCAAGCACAACAAAAATTTTCTAGACCTCCGTAGGGGCACAGACGGACATAAGCCGCGAACACAGCAAAAGCTGGGCGCGGCTTTTTCTTTGTCAAATGGACGCCTGCTCGATGGAAACCTTGAAGGGGCACGAGCAACCAAGAGGCAGGACCCGGCCAAGTGCAAGGATGGGAGAGGTTGAGGTCTATGGGCTTGGCCCGGAGCACGGTTGAGCGACCGGTACCCTCTTTCGGGAGAGGTCTACTCCCCATTCGTTCGCCCCTACTCCTAGCATCGGCAGTTGCGAGAGGATATCTCGTGCGACCCGATCTAGGCTGCCCCTACGATCGCAACTAAGCGCCCTCTCCTCGAGAGGGCGCTTCTTTTTTCTCCAGAGTCGGCTCTACGCCAGATACAAGGCATGTCCCGGTTCCCGCTGGATTGTTCATGCCCACGGTCCAACTTTCCAAATCAGGCTCCATCGACTCCCCAAGCTCTTCGAACAGCTCCGCCTCGATACAAACCATGGCGGCAAGCGGAAACCGCTCTGCGAAGGACCAGCCTCTTACATAGAGAATGCCCGCTGGCCGAAGCGGGTGGGCCGGAGGAGGCTGTAGCCCCTGTGAGCTGCCGTGCTGCACCGCTTCAGAAAAATGAAGCGTGGCCACGTTCTCGCCCTATTCAGCTACCACAACCCTGACCGTAGAGTTCTGAAGTACGAACGTCATTCATCGAACAACCGATGAGAGACGGTCGATTTGTGGCGAAGTTCAGCGTTTCTTCTCAGTACAGCGGCCGTTCTGGCTACTGCTTATTCATCATACGATACATCGAAGTCTTGAGGCCTCACATCGTTGGGGCACGCTCATCTATGGGGACAACCATATGGCTCTGAATGCTTCCACCGCGCCCAGCGGCAACTTTAACTTGTCCAATTGGAAGATCACCCTCCCAGTCGATCAGAATGGCAGCACCAGCGGCACCGCCGTCGAGGTGCAGAACCTCAGCGGCTATAAGAATACGAAGTACTTCTACACCGGTTCCGACGGAGCGATGGTCTTCTACGCTCCTGTCGACGGCGCAACCACCAAGGGCTCGTCCTACGCGCGGTCTGAGCTGCGCGAAATGAGTGCAAGCGAGAAGGCTGCCTGGAACCTGTCGAAAGGTGGTTTCATGAGCGCCACCCTGGAGGTTGATGCGGCTCCTAACCGCGAGGGTGTTGGCGGCAAGCTGGTTGTTGGTCAGATCCACGGACAGGACCACGAACTGGTGCGCCTCTACTGGGAAAACGGCACGGTCTACTTTGTCAACGATCGGGCCGGCTCAGGCAACTCCGAGACCAAGTTCACGCTCAAGGACAGCAAGGGTGCCACGCCGGACGTCTCACTGAACGAGAAGTTCTCCTATACGATCAATGCCAAGGGTTCTTCTCTTGAAGTCGACGTCTACGCCGATGGCAAGGTGTACGAGTCCAGCACCAAGATCAACCCGGTCTGGCAGAGCGATACCTTCTACTTCAAGGCCGGGGCTTATCTCGGCGCGAACGAGGCCAATGGCTCCGGTGCTGGCCAGGCCTCCTTCTATGACCTGCATGTCAACCACGATGGCAAGGTGACGCCGCCCAAGACCTCCTTTGATCCGGCGCCAACGCCTGCTCCGGATGAGCCGGTTCAGGAGCGTTCGGAGGATACCACGCCAACTCCACCATCCACACCGGATCCAATTCAGTCCGACCTACCGACGACCACGAAAACCTTTATCGACGACGACGATGCCAACAGCCTCAGAGGCTCGTCCGGTAGCGACCGGATCGACGGCAAGGGCGGCGACGACAAGATCTGGGCCAAGAACGGCAGCGACGTTCTGAGTGGCGGTTCAGGCGAGGATGCGTTCATCTTCGACACCAAGCCCGGCAGCACCAACATTGATACCATTCTGGACTTCAATCCGGAGGATGACACCATCCGCCTCAATGACTCCGTGTTCGCTGAACTTGAAGAAGGCAAGCTCTCGGCGGACAACTTTGTGATCGGCGCTGCCGCTAAGGACTCTGACGATTACATCATCTACAACAACGAGACAGGTGCTCTGTCCTACGATGCGGACGGCAACGGCTCCGATGCGGCGGTGCAGTTTAGCGTGATCGACAACCTCGCGAAGCTCGCTGCAAGCCACTTCATGGTGATCTAAACACGAGTATGACTCAGCAGCAGCCTCAGTTCAGGCTGAGGCTGCTGCTGAGCTGTGAACTCTTTAGGGAATGCACCTGCCTCATCCAGTGAGATCCGGCGGTGCCCACGCTCAAAACTGTGCCAGTTCGGCTCGTGAGTCCCAATGAAAGTGCAAAAGGCTCGGGCTTAATCGAAGCCAAGAGCAAGCCGAAGGCCTTTCAGTCGCGGTCCTATAACTTCGGGTTAGTCCATCGACTCTGCCTTAGTGCAGTCGGTCGTTGGCGACCTTGAATATCGTTTGGCCGAGGGCCTGAGAGAAATCAGATATAACCGTGTCTGCCTCATTATCCGCGTTTCGGACCCCTAAACGCTTCGAAGAGCGCAGAACATCTGAGCGGGCTGTATCCATAGCCCTCTGAAGCTTCGGCCCAGGTTCAAAGTCGTGGCCATCGAGGACTTCCACGAGAACATTGGCAAAGGTGTCCCGTCCTGTATGTCGAGGACGGTGAGCGGTAGTTCCTACACCATAAGGCTTTCGCTTGAGAATCCCGCTTCGCGCCTCCCTACCCTAAACCGCCTCGGCCTCGCCGGCAGTCAGCCTTGTAGAGGATCTCTTCCCAGACTTGCTCAAAGCGCGGCTTCTTACGATCTGGAGCAAATCGGGTTGTGGCGTTGCTTGTGGATAACTAGGAGACTTAGGCATCCGCTCGGTCTGTGCCCCTGGCGTGCTCCCAGAGAGTGAAACACTAAGCGCCCCAATGGGGGTGCTTGCGTAAATCTTTATTGAACCGAGTGAATTGGAGTGGTGCCCAGGGGCGGAATCGAACCACCGACACTGCGATTTTCAGTCGCATGCTCTACCAACTGAGCTACCTGGGCATCCGATGCGCGGCTGGTGCCGTGCGCGTCGTGGAGGGGTGTATAGTCAGACCCGCGGCGCATGTCCAGCGGTTCAGCCGACAAAATTCGAGGAATTGTCGATCAGGCCTCCCGATCGTCTTCGTCCCGGTCTTCGTCGTCCTCGACGGCCGGGATCGCATAGGTGCCGGAAAGCCAGCGGTTCAGGTCCACATCGGCGCAGCGCTTGGAGCAGAAAGGCTTGTACTCGAGCTGAGTGGGCTTGCCGCAGATCGGGCATTTGCCCAGGGAAGCGAGGGGCTTGTTCTCGTTGGCAGCATTCATCCTTCACCTCGTCATGGTTTCAGGCGGCAAGGTGGGCACAGGCAGGCGGTTGCGCAAGGCAGCGTCCGGGCCGAGGCCCAGTTCAGGCAGCAGCAGTTCAGGCCGCATCGAGCCACGTGAAGCGGACCGGATAGCCCTCTCCGTCGAGCAGCGCGGCTGCCTCGTAAAGGGGCAGCCCCACGACGTTGGAATAGGAGCCGACGAGCTTCACCACGAAGGTTCCGGCCAGCCCCTGAATGGCATAGCCGCCGGCCTTTCCTCGCCATTCGCCCGAGGCGAGATACCGCTCGAACTCGTCCCGGGACAGGCGCTTGAAGCGCACCCGCGTTTCCACAAGGCGCTCGCGGATCGTGTCCTTGGGGGTGATCAGGCAAACGGAGGTGTAGACCCGGTGGGCGCGGCCTGAGAGCAGGCGCAGGCAGCCGGCTGCCTCGTCCACCACTTCGGCCTTGGGGAGAACGCGCTTGCCGACCACCACCACGGTATCGGCGGAGAGAATGTAGGAATCCTTGAGGTCGTCGCGGCTGCGGGCGGCCTTGCGGGCTACCTCGGCCTTCGAGCGGGCGAGGCGCTTGGCAAGTTCCTTGGCGCTCTCGTTCTTCAGGGGCGTCTCATCCACATCGGCGGGCAGGAGCGCATCCGGCTCGATTCCGGCCTGCTGCAGGAGAGCCAAGCGACGGGGCGAAGCGGACGCGAGAATGAGCTTCGGACGCCAGCCGGAATTCGACACCTCGGAAGAAGACGCCACTTTTCTCTCCACACTCCAGGATCCCGCCGGATCCTTCGAGAACACTCACAGGGGCATAGGGCTACGCCCGGTCACAACATGGCACCGGACGCGAACGAATCAAGCAAGAGGCGTCTCCTGCTCGGACGGAGCTTGGCGGGCCTCTGCGGCCTGCATGGCATCGGCACGCGCGAGCTGCCGATAGCGCATGACGCTGAACGGGATGGAGCCCAGGAAGCAGACCGTGATCACGGTCAGCATCTCGAACGGAAAGCTTACCAGCAGGCCGAAGGCCGCAACCGACAGAACGAAAATCGGCAGAACCCACTGGCGGGGAACCTTCAGGCCGATGGTCTTGCCCGAGTAGACAGGGATCGTGGACACCATCAGGAACGCAAGGCCCAGCAGATAGACCAGCGCGATGGGTGCCGCCGCCGCCCCCACGGAAACCCCGAGGAAGGACAGGTAGAGCGGCAGCATCGAGGTCAGAGCGCCTGCGGGCGCCGGCATGCCGGTAAAGAAGTTTTTCTTCCACTCCGGGCGATGAGGATCGTCCAGCATCACGTTGAAGCGCGCCAGGCGCAGGGCCATGGCGATGGCGAAGACCAGAACCGCGATCCAGCCGAGGGCCTTCAACTCGTTCAGCAGGAAGCTGTAGAGGATAAGGGCCGGCGTCACGCCGAAATTGACGAAGTCGGCGAGGGAGTCGAGTTCCGCGCCGAAACGCGATGTGCCCTTCAGGAGACGGGCGACCCGGCCGTCGACGCCGTCCAGGAAAGCCGCCGCCACGATGGCGATGACCGCCGGCTCGTAGCGCCCCTCGAAGGCGAGCCTGATCGCCGTGAGCCCCAGGCAGAGGGCGATCAGGGTGATGATGTTGGGAACGATGACGCGGAACGGGACGGGCTTGAAGAGCCGCTTGCGCGGCTCGTCCGGGTCCGGGGCGAAGGGGGGGAAAAGATCGCTCATGGCGTGAAATCTAGGGTTTGCCAGCTTGACAGGCAAGTTTGCTCGGAGGTGTTTCCCTGTGCATGGAAACACCTCTTCGCTTTGTTGCACCACGTTTTTTGGCGACGAGCCGGGGCCGCTTCGCCGGAAAGTGCTTTATCCAACCCGGTACTGCCGGGCAGGCTCGTTCGCCGTGAGGTCGGCCAGCACCGTCTCGCCCGCAACCGCGGTCTGGCCGAGACCGACGAGCACCTGGGCGCTCATGGGCACGTAGATGTCGAGCCGCGATCCGAAACGGATCAGGCCGAAGCGCTCGCCGGTGCTCAACGCTTCGCCCACCTTGACGAAGGACACGATCCGGCGCGCCACCAGACCGGCGATCTGGACGACGCCGATCTTGGTGCTTGCCGTCTCGATGACGAGGGCATTGCGCTCGTTGTCCTCGCTTGCCTTGTCGAGCTCGGCGTTGAGGAAGAGGCCTGGCGTGTAGAGAATCTGGGTGATCCGTCCGGTGACCGGCGCACGGTTCACGTGGCAGTCGAACACGTTCATGAAGACCGAGATGCGGGTCATCGGCTCGGCCGGCAGATCGAGCTCGGCCGGGGGGACCGCGGTGGTGATCAGGTTCACCCGGCCATCGGCCGGCGACACCACGAGGCCTTCGCGGATCGGCGTCACCCGCGGGGGATCGCGGAAGAAGTAGCAGACCCACACAGTCAGGATCGTGCCGATCCAGCCCAGGGGCGACCACAGCCACGCCAGGACGATCGTCGCAAACAGCGCGATCAGGATGAAGGGATAACCCTCCTTGTGGATCGGCACGAAGATGCGGCGCATCGATTCCAGGATATCGGTCATATTATCTCAAGCCTTCAGAGCGCCAGCGCATCGTGCGGGAAAGTGGATCCGGTTTCCCGCAGCAACGATGCGCCAAGCTAAAAATAAGTGTCGGAGGGGTCTCAAAAGTGGAAACCGCTTATGGGACCGATACCTCAAGGTGGGGATGGCAGGCGGAAGGGTTTCCGTCAACCTGCCACGCCTTCGCTTTCCTCCACCTGCTCCGCCTCTTCCGCTCGCTTGAGGGCTTCGCGAGCCTGATCGGCCTCGCGCTGGCGGTTCCACATGGCGGCATAGACCCCGCCGAGGCTCAGCAGGCTCGCATGGTTGCCCCGCTCGACGACGCGGCCCTGATCGAGCACGATGATCTCGTCGGCTCCGATCACTGTGGACAGGCGATGGGCGATCACCAGGGTGGTGCGCCCGCGGCTGACCCGATCGAGAGCGTCCTGGATTTCCTTCTCGGTGAAGGTGTCCAGGGCAGAGGTCGCCTCGTCGAGCACCAGGATCGGGGGGCTTTTGAGGATCGTCCGGGCAATGGCGACGCGCTGCTTCTCGCCGCCGGAGAGCTTGAGGCCGCGCTCGCCCACGGGCGTGTCGTAGCCCTCAGGCAACTGGGCGATGAAGCGGTCGATCTGGGCGAGGCGGGCCGCCTCCTTCATTTCTTCAGGAGTCGCATCCCATCGACCGTACTGGATGTTGTAGCCGATGGTGTCGTTGAAGAGCACCGTGTCCTGCGGCACCATGCCGATGACCTTGCGCAGGGATGCCTGCTGCACATCGGCGATGTTCTGGCCATCGATGAGGATGCGGCCGCTGGTGGGCTCGTAGAAGCGGAACAGCAGGCGGGAGATGGTGGACTTGCCGGCGCCCGAAGGGCCGACGATAGCCACCGTGTGCCCTGCCGGAACCTCGAAGCTTACGCCTTTCAGGATGGGACGCTCGGGAATATAGGCGAAATGCACGTCCTCGAAGCGCACCACGCCTTGCGCCGCCTGGAGCGGCTTGGCGCCCGGCTTGTCCTGGATCTCGGGGTTGCGGTCGATCACGGCGAACATGTCGTCGATGTCGATGAGGGCCTGCTTGATCTCGCGATAAAGCATTCCCATGAAGTTCAGCGGGATATAAAGCTGCACCAGCATGGCATTGACGAGCACGAAGCTGCCGATGGAAACCCGCCCCGCCATGATGTCCCGCGCCGCCAGGACCATCACGATGGCCATGCCGATGGAGAAGATCACCGCCTGGCCCGCGTTGAGAACGGCAAGCGACGTATAGGTCTGGGTCGAGGCCCTCTCGAACTTCTCCATGGAGCGGTCGTAGCGGGCGGTTTCCCGCTGCTCGGCGCCGAAATATTTCACGGTCTCGTAGTTCAGGAGCGAGTCGACTGCCTTGGTGTTGGCGTCCGTGTCGGAATCGTTCATCTGCTTGCGGATCGAGATCCGCCACTGGGTGGCCTTGTAGGTATAGGCGAGGTAGACGACCACCATCACGAGAACGACCAGGGAATAGATCCAGTCGAATTCCCAGGCCAGGATGCCCAGGACGAGCAGGAACTCCAGGATCGTCGGCAGGAGGGTGAGCACCACCAGACGCGACAGCTCCTCGATCCCCTCCCGGCCGCGCTCCAGCACGCGGGTCAGGCCGCCGGTCTTGCGTTCCAGGTGGAAGCGCAGGGAGAGGCGGTGCATGTGCTCGAAGGTCTGCAGCGCCAGCTTGCGCACCGCATGCATGGCAACCTTGGCGAACAGGCCGTCACGAACCTGCGTGAGCACGGCCATGAGGATGCGGGTGACGCCGTAAACCAGGGTGAGGAGGATCGGCGCCCGCCAGAGCCAGGAGCCGGCGGTCGCCGCTGCCTCGGTCGGCTGATTGCCGTTGCTCGTGACGGCCACGAGCGCGTCCGTCGCCCATTTGAAGGCGAACGGCGTCACCATGGTTACCCCCTTCGCCACGAGGAGCAGGCCGAAGGCCAGGAAGACGCGCCGCTGGAGATCCGGGCGCCCGTGAGGCCATAGATAGGGCCACAGCTTCTTCCAGGTAGCAGCCAAGCCGTTTGGCTTCGGCGCGGCGGCGCTCGTCGACGGGACGGCGGTGGAGGGAGGCATACGCGAGAATCCGGTTGAAAGGTTGGACCTCGATATAGTCGATCGGCGAGGTGAATTCACCCCGCATCCGCATTTGTTCGACGGCGATAGGCCCGTGACGGCAGATTAGTTGCTCTTGGGCTCCTGATCGCCGGGCAGGACGAAGACCTGCCCCGGATAGATCAGGTTGGGATTGCGGATCTGCTCCTGGTTCGCGCCGTAGATCATCGTGTACCGGAAACCCTTGCCGTATATCCGCTGGCTGATGCGCCAAAGATTGTCGCCGCGGGACACAAGAGCCGTATTGATGCTGGGGATCACAACCGTTCCGGCATCGGCGACCTGCCCGCTGGGCAGGGCCGAGGCCACTTCGCGGCGGGCCTGCGGCTGGGCGGCTGCGGGGCTAGGCGCGGTCGAGCGACCGGCCACCTGCGGCTGTGGCTGCACTGCCGCCACCTGCGCGGGCACGTTGAAGCCGACCTCGGCCCGGGACTTCACCTGTCCCGAAACCGGATCCACGTCGTCGAGGCGGATCCGGTAGTCGCCAGGCTTCACCCCTGTGCCGATGGAGAAGGACACCTTGCCGTCCCCGCCGGAGCCGCCGGGAGCGATGAAGCTTTCGTTCAGATACAGGCGGACGGTGGCACCAGGCGCCGACAGGCCGGACACGAACAGCCTGCCCTCCTCCGCCTCGACGGTCACGATCTTGATTTCCGGACGGGCGGTCGGCTGCGCGGGAGGAGCCGGGGGAGAAACCGGCGGCGCGGCGCCGGCCTGCTGCTGGGCCGGAGGCGCGGCAGGCTTGTCTTCCGCAGTCTTGGCGTCCGGGACGGGCGCCTCGGCCACCTTGGGCTCCGGCGGCTCGGGGTTGGACAGGATCACGGTGGGCTTGTCGGGGGACGTCAGGGTCACGAGAGGCCGCGTCTTGGCATCGGTGATGACCACCGTCACGTTCTGTTCGGAGCGCTGGCGGGCTCCGTCAGGAGCAATGGATTGCAGCGCCACCTGATGGGATCCCGGTGGCAGGGGCGGCGGTACGATCGCGAAGAGGCCAGAGGCATCGGCGACCGCACGGGCGTGAACCTGATCGCCCCTGAGAAGCTCGATGGTTGCCCCCGGCGCCGCACGGCCGGCGATCACGCTCTCGCCGTCCGGCTCGACGCGCACCAGGTCGAAGGTGGGGATGATGGGAGCGTCGCGCGGTGGAGCCGGCGGTGCATTCGGCGCGGGAGGCGCCGGCAGGGCCGCCTGCTGACCCGGCGCACTGGACACTGGGGCTGATGGCTGGGCCGGCTGAACCGGAGCCGAGGCCTGGGAAGATGCCGGCTGATCCGACCAGGACCAGTAGAATACGCCAAGGAGAACCGCCACGACGGCTGCGGCGGCAGCCCCGAGAAGCGCGATCGTTCCTTTGATCTCTTTTGGGTGCGCCATGACGCTTTTTCTCAACCGGGCACTTTCCGCCATTTAAACCGTTTATCTTTCAAAAGGCTACGGCCATAAAGGACAAAATATGCTCTACGACTCAGCGCGGGAAGCTCCCCGCTCCCCCGAAATTTCCATGGCAGCCATCAAACCCATCAAATCCATCTGCGTCTATTGCGGCTCCGGCTTCGGCGGCGATCCCATTTTCACCGAAAATGCGGCGGCACTGGGCCGTTCCATGGCCGAGCAGGGGATCAACCTTGTCTATGGAGGCGGCAATGTCGGCCTCATGGGCACCGTCGCTCAATCGGTCCTCGACCACGGCGGTTATGTCACAGGAATCATCCCGGATTTCCTGAAGTCACGCGAGAAGCTTTTGGACGATGTGCAGGAAACCATCGTGGTTCCCGACATGCACACCCGCAAGCGCCTGATGTTCGAGAAGGCCGACGCCTTCGTGGCCCTGCCGGGCGGGATCGGCACCCTGGAAGAACTCGTCGAGCAGATGACCTGGTCGCAGCTCGGCCGGCACACCAAGCCGATCCTGATGCTCAGCACCAAAGGTTTCTGGAAGCCGCTTCTCACCCTGATCGCCCATATGCGCGAGCAGGGCTTCATCCGGCCCGGCCTGGAGCTGAACTATCTCGTGGCGGAACGGGTCGAAGAGGTGATCCCGATGATGGAAGCCGCCGCCCGACGGGTGGGCATCGTGAGCAACGAAGAGGCTATTGAGAGCCAGTTTTAAGCGCAAAGGCGATCTTGATGCCTTACCGGCGGAGCTGTTCTTTGCAGGCAGCTCCGTCTCGGCCTTTATCGAGGATACGGTCCAGCACCCTAAAGGCCAGCAAGATAACGGCTAGGCAGACTGCGAAAGTGATCTCAAATCCCCAGTCCATATCGAGAAGGCCAGCGAACTCCGCCCCCACGACGACTGAAGGCAGCGCCAGACCGACAAGCAGCAAAATCAATCTGGCCTTTGCTACAGGGGAATTGAGAAGATGCATCATGACCTCCTTTACGTTTCTATTATAACGTAAAGGTAGCCGATTGTTGCCTCGCCCCGGCGCCGGTGCGCGATGTGGTTCTACCCTGCCCGGGACAGGACGAGGCCGCCCAGGATCATGCCTGCCGCGACAAGCCGCTGCCACGTGATCGCTTGGACGGGGATCCCGAAGGCTCCCACCGCGTCCAGGACCAGCGCCGCCGCCACCTGCCCAAAGATCAGGGCCGCCACGGTGCTGACCACGCCGAGCTGCGGAACGCCCCAGATCACGACCGCGACATAGAACGCTCCCAGAAAGCCACCGAGCCAGGACCACCAGGGGGCCGAGGCCATTGCGCCGCCCGATGGCCAAGCGCCCCTGAAGGCGCTGATCACCCCCAGAACGACAAAGCCGATCCCGAACGAGATGCAGGCCGCCAGCACCGGGTCGCCAAGCGTCCGTGCCAGCGCCGCATTGATGGGCGCTTGGGCAGCGAGAAAGATGCCGCCGAGCACGATGCCCAGGAGAGGCAGCAGAATCGAAAGGGTCATGGGTTGGCCTGCGCCGGAGATCGTGGTGGCGCCTGATCTAGAGCGCCGCTCCGCCCTTCAAAAGCTTGTAGATCATGGAGTCGGTGAGCGCCTGGAACGAGGCGTCGATGATGTTGGGCGAAACGCCGATGGTGGTCCAGCGCTCTCCCGATCCATCGGTGAACTCGATCAGGACGCGCGTCACGGCGTCCGAGCCGCCCTGGTAGATGCGCACCTTGTAGTCCACCAGCTCCAGATCCTGGATCAGGTTCTGATACTTGCCGAGATCCTTGCGCAGGGCCACGTCCAGCGCGTTTACCGGGCCGTTGCCTTCGGCCGCCGAGATCAGCACCTCGTCGCCTACGCGCACCTTCACGATGGCTTCCGAGGCGGTGACGAGTTCGCCGACCGCGTTGAAGCGGCGCTCCACGTTGACCGAGAAGCGCTCCACGTCGAAGAAAGCCGGCACCTCCCCCAGCATGCGCTTGACAAGCACGTAGAAGGAGGCGTCCGCGCCTTCGAACGCAAAACCCTCGGCTTCCTTGCGCTTCACCTCGTCGAGCACGCGACCGATGCGCGGGTCGCCCTTTTCGAGCGCGAAGCCGCAGCGCTTCAGCTCGGCCAGAATGTTGGATTGCCCGCCTTGGTCGGACACCAGGACCTTGCGCGCGTTGCCGACGATTTCCGGCTCCACATGCTCGTAGGTGCGCGGGTCCTTCAGCACGGCCGAGGCATGGATGCCGGCCTTGGTGGCAAAGGCGCTGGAGCCCACGAAGGGCGCGTGGCGGTTCGGCTGGCGGTTGAGGATCTCGTCCACCTGCCGGGACACATGGGTGAGCTGGCTTAAGCTCTCGTCGGTGACGCCGAGATCGAAGCGGGCGGCATAACCGTCCTTGAGCTTCAGGGCGCCGATCAGCGTGATCAGGTTGGCGTTGCCGCAGCGTTCGCCGAGGCCGTTGAGCGTGCCCTGGATGTGCCGGGCGCCTGCCTCAACGGCAGCAAGCGAGTTGGCGACCGCGCAGCCGCAATCGTCATGGGCGTGGATGCCGATATGCGCGCCTGGTACATCTCTGGTAACAGTTGTCACAATCTCTGACACCTCATGGGGCAGCGTGCCGCCATTGGTGTCGCAGAGCACGACCCAGCGCGCGCCGGCCTCATAGGCGGCCCTGACGCAGGAGAGCGCGAAATCCGGATTGGCCTTGTAGCCGTCGAAGAAGTGCTCGCAGTCGACGATCACCTCGCGGCCTCGGGCAACGGCGGCCTCGACGCTGTCCTGGATGCCGGCGAGGTTGTCCTCGAGCGTCGTCTCGAGAGCCACATGGACATGATAGTCCCAGGCCTTGGCGACGAAGCAGATCGCATCGGCCTGCGCTTCGAGGAGCGCCGCGACGCCAGGATCGTTCGACACGGAGCGCCCTGCCCGCTTGGTCATGCCGAAAGCCGTGAATTTGGCGTTCTTCGTGCGCTTCTCGGAGAAGAAGGCGGTGTCGAGCGGATTCGCGCCCGGATAGCCGCCTTCCACGTAATCGATGCCGAGCCTATCGAGAAGCGTGGCGACCGCCCGCTTGTCGTCCAGCGAGAAGTCGACCCCCGTGGTCTGCGCCCCGTCGCGCAGGGTGGTGTCGAAGAGATAGATCCGCTCGCGGCTCATGAGGACAGTTTCCGGTCTTCTTGCGGCGCGAGGCGCTTTTCCATGGTGGTGTTGGCCAGCCATTCATCGCCTAGGGAGAGCGTGGTGCGGCGCTGGGGCTGGAAGCCGTGTTTCTGGAAAAATGGCTGGGCGTTGTCGCTCACCTCCGCCACGAGCCGGGTCGCCCCGCGGGCGCCGGCCAGCTTCTCGACAGCGGCGTAGAGCATCGTGCCGATCCCCTGTCCGGCCACGGCCGGATGCACGTGGAACAGCTCGATCAGCTCGTTGTCCTTGAGGCAAATGAAGCCCACGGGCGAGCCTTCGACGGAGGCGATCAGGGTCAGGCCCTGGGTGAGCTTCTGGGCGAAGGATTCGTCCCCGGAGAGGGCCATCCAGGCTTCCTGCTGGCTCTCGCTGTAATCCTCGCCCGTCAGCTCCGCGATGCTCTCCTCGTAGATCTCGACGAGCACCGGCAGATCGGCCGGCAGAAAGGGGCGCAACCCCGGTTGCGGCATTGCCTGTCCCATCAGCGTGCTCTCCCATCGCTGCCTGTGCGGCCCATATGCCGCATGTCTTGGCCGGACTTGTCCCGGCCATCTCTGTTTGAGGAACGCCACGCCTTCGGGATCGGGTTCACCGCCGCGAGGCCGGCGATGACGGTGGAGGATGTGCGGGCGTTCATCGCGCCACCTCCCAGGTTGTGGTGCCGTCCTTGTTGTCCTTCACCACGACGTTCATCGCGGCGAGCTGGTCGCGAATGCGGTCGGACTCGGGCCAGTTCTTGGACGCACGCGCCTCCTTGCGGGCGACGATCAGGGCTTCGACCTGGGCAGGGTCGACGCTGAGGGCGGCCTGCCTGCGCGCCTTCCAGGCGTCCGCTCCTTCGAGCAGGAAGCCCAGCGCGCGAAGATTCGCGCCGAGTTCCTCGTGCGCGCCCCGCCCGTCGAGAGCATGAAGCTCCGCCAGCATCTTCGGCGTGTTGAGGTCGTCCGCAAGCGCCTCGACGACCAGATCCGAGAGGAAGGCGGCCTCAGCCCTTCCGACCAGCTCGTACCAGCGGTCGAGGGTCCTCTCGCTTTCCTCGAGCCCCTTCACCGTCCAGTCGATGGGCTGGCGGTAATGGGTGCGCAGCATGTTGAAGCGCAGCACCTCGCCGGGCCAATCCTGCAACAGGTCATGGATGGTGAAGAAGTTGCCCAGCGACTTCGACATCTTCTCGCCTTCCACCTGCAGGAAGCCGTTGTGCATCCACACATTGGCCATGCGCGTGGTGTCGAAGGCGCAGCAGCTCTGGGCGATCTCGTTCTCGTGGTGCGGGAAGACGAGGTCGATGCCGCCGCCGTGGATGTCGAACACCTCACGCTCCGCCGGATCGGCGCAGGTGAGCCGCGTCTCGAAGGCCTGCACCAGGTGCCGCCACGCCATGGCGGAGCACTCGATGTGCCAGCCCGGGCGGCCCGGCGTCGCGATGCCCGCAGGCGAGGCCCAGGCGGGATCCTGCGGGCCGGACGGTTTCCAGAGCACGAAATCCATGGGGTCGCGCTTGTAGGGCGCCACGTCCACCCGGGCGCCGGAGAGCAGCTCGTCGAGGGAGCGCTTCGAGAAGGCGCCGTATTGGGGAACGTTGGGCAGCCTCCCCATGGCCGAGACCGAGAAGAGCACGTGGTCCTCGGCCACATAGGCCGCGCCCCGCGCGATCAGCCGCTCGATGATCATGCGCATCTCGTCGATATGCTCGGTGGCGCGCGGCTCGACGAAGCGCGGGGGCTGGCCTTCCTCGTTCACGTCCTCCGGCATGAGCACCCCCAGCGCCCTGATGTCGGCGTGGAACTGCTCCTCGGTCTTAGCCGTCACGACGCGGATCGCCTCGTTGTGCGGCAGCTCCGGGTAATCCCGGGCGGCGCGGGCGTTAATCTTGTCGTCCACATCCGTGATGTTGCGCACATACGTCACGGCTTTCGTGCCGTACACATGTCTCAGCAGACGGAAGAGAAGGTCGAAGACGATGATCGGGCGGGCGTTGCCGATGTGGGCGTAGTCGTAAACGGTGGGTCCGCAGACGTAGAGGCGCACGTTTAGGGGGTCGATCGGGACGAAAGCGTCCTTCGACCGGGTCAGCGTGTTGTAGAGCCTCAAGCTGGTCGCCATGAAACCAAGTCCCTGTCAGGCCGCAGGCCGGAAGGCGGTTTCGATCTTGGAATGAGAACGAGACGGCTCCAGCCAGCGAAGTGCGCTAGCCGCAAATAATCCCGGAAATGAGGATCGTTGCCGTGTTCATACAGCCATCAATGCCTTTTCGGCCCAACGGCGTCAAGGTTTCCGATTCGGTAAGCATGTTTAATTTGCACAGCTGCATGAAACGCGTTCTGCCCAAGCGCGTTAGAGCTTTGTTCACGCACGCTCGTGGCATAATAGCCCGAGTTCAAACAAAGAGGTCTACGATGCGCCGCGCATTCGCCATGCTCGGAATGGGTACTGCTGTGTTCTTTGCTGCCGCGTCCCTGACGCTGCTCCCCAATGGCACCCAGGCCTCTTCGACCGAAGCCAGCTTCATGGTGCCTGCCGCGGACGGCTATGGCGTCGCGGAGTGTCTTATTGGAAACCAGAGTTGTGGCCAAGTTGTGGCGGACAGCTGGTGCGAGGCTCACGGTTATTCCAAGGCTACTTCCTTCCGGCAGATCTCCCCCGACGAGATCACGGGAACGATCCAGAAGGCATCCCTGAACATTCAGGAGCGCCCGGTCTCGATCACCTGCTCGAACTGAGCGTCCAGGCGTTCAAGCCTGCGCCAAGAGGCTACGGGCCGTCTCCCGCACGGCCCGGGTCACATCCCCCAGCAGAGGACCGACGATCCGGCTCTGCTGCCAAAACAGCGGCACCTCCAGGGGTTCGGACGGCTTCAGGGCCACCAGCCTTCCAGCCCGGAGATGCTCCTGAACCAGCGCTTCCGGGTTCATCCCCCAACCCAAGCCCGCAAGAGCCCCATCCACGAAGGCTTGCGACGAGGGCAGCCAATGGACCGGCGGTCTGACATCGAGGCCCAGGGCCTGTTGCACCCAGAGCGCCTGCAGCCGATCCTTCTGGTTGAAGATCAGGCAGGGCGCGCGGGCAACCGAGGGCGCATCCAACCCTTCGGCAAACCACCGCTCCATGAATGCGGGGCTCGCCGTCGCCACATACCTTAAGGATCCCAGGGAATAGCAGTTGCAGCCCTGAATCGGCTTCCCATACGAGGTGACGGCCGCCACGACCTCCCCGCGCCTGAGCCAGTCGGTGCTGTAGTCCTGATCGTCCAGAACGAGGTCGAACAGGAAACCTTCCGTGCCCGCCATGGCGGGAATGAACCAGGTGGCGAGGCTGTCCGCATTCACGGCGATGCGCAGGGTCACGGGCCCGGCTTCGGGCTCCAGGCCCGGAAGACCCCCTCGCAGCGAGCTTTCGAGCAGGGCCACCTGCTCCACATGCTGGCACAGGCGCTGCCCGGCCTCGGTTGCCAGGCAGGGCTGCCCCCGCAGGACCAGAACCGTGCCGATCCGCTCCTCCAGGAGCTTCACCCGCTGGGAGACGGCCGGCGGGGTGACGTTCAGCCGATGGGCGGCACGCTCGAAGCTGCCGGTTCGGACCACGGCCGCAAGGGCCGACAAAAGGGCATAATCCAACTTCGGATTAGAAATTCTAAATCTGCCTTATGGGGTTTAACTTTTCTAATCCTAGGCGCTCGCCTACCACGCGTCGACCCGTTTCTGGAGCACCGACGTGACCGCCCCTCTCCTTGCCGGCTTCCTGCTCGGCCTCAGCCTGATCCTGCCCATCGGCGCCCAGAATGCCTTCGTGCTGAGAATCGGATTGCGCGGCGAGCACGTGTTCGCCGTCTGCCTCGCCTGCGCGCTTTCGGATGCGGTGCTGATCCTGGCGGGTGTGTCGGGCTTCGCCCAGATCGCGGCGCGGCTGCCCTGGGCCGAGATGGCCATGCGCTATGCCGGGGTAGCCTTTCTGGTCGTCTACGGAGCGCGGAGCTTCATGGCGGCGCTCCGGCCAAGTGACTCCCTGCGGCCGTCGGACTCGGCGCCGGCAGCGCTCGGCCGCGTGGTCCTCACGTCCCTTGCCCTCACCTGGCTCAATCCGCACGTCTACCTGGACACCGTGGTCCTGATCGGCTCGATCTCGACGCAGTTCGACGAAGGCAAGAGGTGGTTTGCCGCCGGGGCCATGCTGGCCTCCTTCACGTTCTTCTTTTCCCTCGGCTTCGGAGCCAGGCTGCTGAAGCCGCTCTTCGCCCGCCCGGTCACCTGGCGCATCCTCGACATCGCCATCGGCCTCGTCATGTGGGCGACCGCCGCGAGGCTTCTGATCCACGACAGCACTGTTTAGGGGCGGTTTTCAACCTTGTGAGGGCTGCAAAGCCGGAGCACGGGAATTCACCGCAAGAGCACGAGGCCGCTACAGCGCCCCTCTCCCGTGTGGGAGAGGGAGGAGCGTCCTGCCGGTTTCAGGGCTCACCCCGTCGAACGATCCCGCGCCTGCCCGCTATGGAGAAGCCGACCTTTACGAATTCATCCACTCGGCGCATTTCGGCGGGACTTCCGTGCCCCAGGGCATCAGGGGAACACTCGAGGTGGAGTTCTTGGGCGAGCCCTCGATGACCCTGTCCGAGTAGACCATGTAGACCAGGGTGTTGCGCTTCACGTCGCAGCCGCGGACGATCTGCATCTTCTTGAAGATCAGGGACCGGCGCTCGCTGAACACCACGTCGCCCTGGCCGAATTTCTGCTTGAACTTCACCGGGCCGACCTGCCGGCAGGCGAGCGAGATGTCGGACACCTCCTCGGCCATGCCGAGGGTGCCGGAAATGCCGCCCCGCTCAGGGGTCGTGTAGTGGCAGGCCACCCCTTCCACCACCGGATCGTCGAGGCCGTAGACCGCGAGCTTGTCGTCCGGGGTCAGCGCCCGCCACACGGTCGACTTCTTGAAGATCAGGTCGGGCTCCTGGGCAGCGGCACCGGTTGCCGCGCCTGCCGTCAGGGCCAGGGCCAAAGCGATTCGAGCGAGCATCTCTTTCATCCATCTCCACCGTCTTGCTGTCATGTGGGGATGGTGGAGGGCTTTGACGAGAGCCTACTCAGCGTGATGGCTGACGATGCAGACCTTGTTGCCGTCGAGGTCACGAAAATAAGCGCCATAGTAGTTCCGATGGTACTGAGGGCGCAGGCCCGGCGCACCCTCGTCGGCCCCGCCCCGCTCCAGGGCGGCGGCGTGGCAGGCATCCACGAGGCGGCGCTCATGGGCCAGCAAGGCGATCATGGAGCCGTTGCCGGCGCTGGGCTCCCCGCCGTCGAAGGGCCGCACGACCAGAAACTGCGGCCGCCCTCCGGGCAGGCCCCAGCCGACGATGCCGCCGCCCGAGAAGCGCACCTCGAGCCCAAGGGGAGCGAGCACGGCGTCATAGAACTCTCTTGCGCGGCCCAAGTCATTTGCCCCGATGGTCGTATGGGAGTACATGCAGGCTTCTCCAGCGGTCGCGGTTTTGGGAAGCTAGGTGGCTTTCCACGAAGCGGGCAAGGCGTTAATCACAATAGGGTCAAATTCCGGCGTCACATGATGGGCCTCCCTGGGCCGACAGCGCCGCAACGGACCTGAGTTCTGCGATCAGCTTCATGACAAAGACATCCTTCTTCCGCTCCCTTCTCGCCGCGGCGGCCTTCCTGGCCGCAGGCCAGGCCGCCCTTGCCCAATCGCCGGAATGCCAGCGCTTCCGGGCGGAGCTGGCCAATCTCGACCGCGGGGGCGGCGGCGGAGCGCCGACGGGCCAGATGCGGGCCCAGCGCGCGGAGATCAACCGCCTCGTCGGCTATTACCGCAACATCGGCTGCGAGCGCGGACCCCTCGGCTTCCTGGCAGGACCTGCGCCCGCCGAGTGCGGCTCCATCGCCCAGCAGATCCGCCAGCTCGAGGCAGGCTACGCCCGCCTCGCCTCGCAGGCAGTCGATCCGGGCGAGATCGACGCCCGGCGCCGGCAGCTCCAGGCTGCGGTCCAGCAGACTTGCTCCGCCGAGCCCCGCGGCTTCTTCGAATCCATCTTCGGCGCACCGCGCCAGCCGCAGCAGCAGCAGCGGCAGGAAATCATGCCCGAGGGGCAGCCCATCATCGCCGACGACGGACCGCCCTCCCTCGGCGGGGGACGCCTCATCTGCGTGAGAACCTGCGACGGCTCCTACTTCCCGCTCACCACCCCGCCGGGCGGCGGGCAGAGCGCCAACGAAATGTGCCAGGCCCTCTGCCCCGGCACGGAAACCCTCGCCTTCGCCTATCCGGGCGGCGACAACGGACTCAACCGGGCGGCCTCCCTGTCGGGCAACCAGCCCTACACGTCGCTGGCAAACGCCTTCAAGTTCCGCAAGACCTTCGACGAGGCCTGCGCCTGCAAGAAGCAGGGCGAGAGCTGGGCCGTGGTTCTGCGTAAGGCCGAGAGCATGCTCTCGCAGCGCAAGGGCGACATGATCGTTACCGCCGAGAAGGCGGAGGAATTGTCCCGCCCGAAGGCCGTGCAGGCCCGCAAGGCGGCGGAGAAGAAGGCCGACGACGAGGAGAAGGAAGCGGCCGAGGCCGCCGAAGCCGCGCCGACCGCCAGCAAGGAATCCTCCGGCATCGGCCCGCAGTCCATCGAGAACAACACCGTCGTGGGCCAGGGCGAGGGCGCGACCCGCGAGGTGGTCACGGCCGGCCAGAAGAAAACCGTGCGCGTGATCGCACCGGATCTGATCCCGGTTCCGCACGCGCAGAACTGACCGACATAATCGGGGTCGTCCGGGACGCGGATTCGGCGCTCGCCCTTGTCGTCCCCTGCGGTCCGTCAGGACCGGGAAGGGGATCCATCGGCGCGCCTGATCGTGGATCCCCTTCCCTCGCCTGCGGCTCGCCGGGGATGACAGCGGAGCGCTAACCTCAGTGTCATTCCCGGCCGGAGCGAAGCGGAGGGGAAGGGAATCCACATGCTAAGGATGTGAGTGGATCCCCCTCCCTCACTTCGTTCGCCGGGGATGACAGCCTCAGTGTCATCCCGGACGGCGGAGCCGATCCGGGATCGTTGAACGAGTAGAGCGCGTGTTTCCCTCCCCCGCAGGCCTCGGGCTTGCCCGAGACCTGCTCTTTGCAGGCGCATGTCGGGAACACCCGACATGCGACGGGGAGGGCCAGGGTGGGGGTGCCAGCGCCACACGTGGATAGGCGATCGCCCACACCCCCACCTCCAACTCCTCCCCACAAGGGGAAGGAGGGCTTCAGTGCCTTAACAGTCCCGGCGGAAAGCAGCTCTCGGGGCTTTCCCGAATCCTGTTGGGCCGGAGAGCACGTGCGCATTCCGCACCGCTTCCCGTCATGCTATCAGGCGGGCATGAAACCGCTCGATTCCCTTCAGATGCCCGGGCCCGTCGGCTCCCGGGAACCGATCATCGCCGTCTCGGACTTAAGCAAGACCTATGCGTCCGGCTTCCAGGCCCTGAAGACGGTCGACCTGGAGATCCGCCGGGGCGAGATCTTCGCGCTGCTTGGCCCCAACGGGGCCGGCAAGACGACGCTCATCAGCATCATCTGCGGGATCGTCAACCCGAGCACCGGCACCGTCACGGCCGACGGCCACGACATCGTCCGTGATTACCGGGCCGCCCGCGCGAAGATCGGCCTCGTCCCGCAGGAGCTGACCACGGATGCCTTCGAGAGCGTGTGGGCGACGGTGAAGTTCAGCCGCGGGCTCTTCGGCAAGCCGCCCAATCCGGCCTATCTCGAAAAGATCCTGAAGGACCTCTCCCTGTGGGAGAAACGCGACAGCAAGATCATGACGCTTTCCGGCGGCATGAAGCGCCGGGTGATGATCGCCAAGGCCCTGTCGCACGAGCCCAAGATCCTGTTCCTCGACGAGCCCACCGCCGGCGTCGACGTGGAGCTGCGGCGGGACATGTGGGAAATGGTCAGGAAGCTGCGCGAGAGCGGCGTCACGATCATCCTGACCACCCACTATATCGAGGAGGCCGAGGAGATGGCCGACCGGATCGGGGTGATCCGCAAGGGCGAGATCATCCTGGTGGAGGACAAGACCGTCCTGATGCAGAAGCTCGGCAAGAAGCAGCTGACCCTGCACCTGCAGAACCCGCTCGCCGCCCTCCCGGCCGACCTGCAATCCGAGAACCTGCAGCTCTCGTCGGACGGCACCGAGCTCGTCTACACCTTCGACACGCAGACCGAGGAGACGGGCATCGCGGGCCTCCTGCGCCGCCTCAGCGAGCACGGCATCGACTTCAAGGATCTGCAGACCTCCGAGTCTTCGCTCGAGGAAATCTTCGTCAGTCTCGTCAGGGGGCGCGCATGAACGTCTATGCCATCAAGGCCATCTATCTCTTCGAGATGGCGCGCACCTGGCGCACGATCATGCAGAGCATCGCCTCGCCCGTGCTGTCGACATCGCTTTATTTCATCGTGTTCGGCTCGGCCATCGGCTCGCGCATGGCCAATATCGAGGGGGTGAGCTACGGCGCCTTCATCGTGCCGGGGCTGATCATGCTGTCGATCCTGACGGAAAGCATCTCGAACGCCTCCTTCGGCATCTACATGCCGAAATTCGCCGGCACCATCTACGAGCTTCTGTCCGCTCCGATCTCGGCCATCGAGACCCTGATCGGCTATGTGGGGGCGGCGGCCACCAAGTCGGTGATCATCGGCACCATCATCCTGATCACCGCCCGGCTCTTCGTGGACTTCTCCATCGAGCACCCGTTGTGGATGATCGCCTTCCTGGTGCTGACATCCATCACCTTCAGCCTCTTCGGCTTCATCATCGGCATCTGGGCGGACAGCTTCCAGAAGCTTCAGATCGTGCCCCTGATGATCGTGACGCCGCTGGCGTTTCTGGGCGGCAGCTTCTACTCCATCAACATGCTGCCGCCGTTCTGGCAGACGGTCGCCCTGTTCAACCCGGTGGTCTACCTGGTGAGCGGCTTCCGCTGGAGCTTCTACGGCGTCGCCGATGTGGGCGTGGGGATCAGCCTCGGCATGACCCTCGTGTTCATGCTGATGTGTCTCGCTGGCGTCTGGTGGATCTTCAGGACGGGCTACAAGATCAAGGCGTAAACCCGCGCATCCGCCATGGCCGGGCTCGTTCCGGCCATGACCATGAAGAATGGGGCGCTCCCAGTTTAAGCCGCCTGCCCGGACAGGCGCGCCCTCGCCCGCTCAGGCCCGATCAGCGGAAGAAGCGCCGCCAGTTCCGGCCCGTGATCGAGCCCGGTGAGCGCGAGGCGCAGGGGCATGAAGAGCGCCTTGCCTTTCAGGCCGGTGGCGGCCTTCACGGCTTCGGTCCACGCCTTCCAGGTGGCGGCATCCCACGGCGCCTCCGGCAGAACCCCGGTGGCGGCCTCGATGAAGGCCCTGTCCTCGATGACCGGCGTCACCGGACCGCGCACCACCCTGGCCCACTCGGCCGCATCCTGAACCTTGGTCAGGTTGCTGCGCACCGCGTTCCAGAACGCCTCACCGGCATCCGCGTCCATCGCCGCAAGGCGCTCGCGCGCCACCTCATACGGCATTTCGTGGATGAGGCGGGCGTTGAGGTGCTCCAGCTCGCTCTCGTCGAACTTGGCGGGGGCGCGGGAGATGTGGGAGAAATCGATGAGGCGGGCGAGCTCGTTCAGGCTCGCGATGGGCCGCACGGCCTCCGCCGAGCCCACGAGCACGGCGAGCGACGCCACCGCCTGCGGCTCCAGCCCACCGTCGCGCAAACCCTTCACCGACAGGTGGCCGAGGCGCTTGGACAGCCCCTCCCCGCTTGCGGTGATCAGTAGGCTGTGGTGGGCGAAGGCCGGGATCGCCGCCCCGAGCGCCTCGAAGATCTGGATCTGCACCGCCGTGTTGGTGACGTGGTCCTCGCCCCGGATCACATGGGTGATCTTAAGGTCGATGTCGTCCACCACGGACGGCAAGGTATACAGATAGGTGCCGTCCTCGCGCACCAGCACCGGATCGGACAGCGAGCTGCAATCCACATGGCAGTCGCCGCGCACGAGATCGTTCCAGGCCACTTGAATGGGCTCGAGGCGGAAGCGCCAATGGGGCTTGCGTCCTTCGTTCTCCAACTTGGCCCGATCCTCGTCGGTGAGTTTCAGGGCGGCCCGGTCGTAGATCGGCGGCAGGCCGCGGGCGAGCTGGCGCTTGCGGCGGAACTCCAGCTCCTCCTGCGTCTCGTAGCAGGGATAGAGCCGGCCCACGGCCTTCAGCCGCTCGGCCGCAGCGTCATAGAGGCCGAACCGCTCCGACTGACGCACGATCACATCGGGCGCAATCCCGAGCCACCGCAGATCGGTTTCAATGGAATCCGCATATTCCTGCTTCGACCGCGCCAGATCCGTATCGTCGAAGCGCAGGATGAAGGTGCCGCCTTCCCGTCGCGCATAGAGCGCGTTGAGGAGGGCGACGCGGGTGTTGCCGATATGGATATGCCCGGTCGGGGACGGGGCGAAGCGAACGATGGGCTTGGAAACGATGGGCTTGGACATGGGCCAAACCTATGGCGAAGGCCGCGAAGGCGCGCAAGGGGTGGAGGCTATTTCCCCCTCCCCCTTGCGGGGGAGCGCCGGGTTGGGTGGTGCGGCTGAGGGAGACCTGAAGCCCGCGAGCATTTCTCCCTCTCCCGTTTGGGAGAGGGGATGCACAGCATCCGCGGTGTGCTTTCTGATTGGCGTGTGGAGTTCTGACCTTGCGACCCCGCACCGGTCCCTCCCCGCGAGGAGGAGGCAAAAGCCTATACGTCCGTCGGCCCTACCCGTGGCTTGCCGATGGCGCGCTCCAGGGCCTCGTCTTTTCCTTGCACCGCCATCCCCTGATCGCGGAAGCGGTTGACGATGGGATAGCGGCGGTCGCGGCCGAAGTTCTTGCGCGTCACCTTCACGCCGGGCGCCGCCTGGCGCCGCTTGTATTCGGCGATGTGCAGCAGGCGCTCCACCTTCCTGACCGTCTCGAAGTCCTGTCCCTTGGCGACGATCTCCGACACGCGAAGCTCCTGCTCCACGAGGCCGCGCAGGATCTCGTCGAGATCCTCGTAAGGAGGCAGCGAATCCTGATCCTTCTGGCCCTCGCGCAACTCGGCAGTGGGCGCCTTGGTGAGGATGTTTTCAGGGATCACGATGCCGTCGGGCCCGAGTGCGCCGGTCGGCTTCCAGCGGTTGCGCAGGGCGGACAGGCTGTAGACCTCCATCTTGTAGAGATCCTTGATCGGATTGTAGCCGCCGTTCATGTCGCCGTAGATCGTGGCGTAGCCCACGGACATCTCGGACTTGTTGCCGGTGGTCACCACCATGGAGCCGAACTTGTTCGAGATCGCCATGAGGATCGTGCCGCGGGCACGGCTCTGGAGGTTCTCCTCGGTGATGTCCCGCCCCCTGTCCTTGAACAGGGGCTGCAGCGCCGCCTCGAAGCCCTCCACCGGTTCTGCGATGGGCAGAATGTCGTAACGAACGCCAAGGGCCTTGGCGCAATCCTCCGCATCCTTGAGGGATTCGCCGGACGTGTAGCGGTAGGGCAGCATCACGCAATGCACCCGGCTTGGGCCGAGCGCATCGACCGCCATGGCGGCGCAGATGGCCGAGTCGATGCCGCCGGACAGGCCGAGCACGACGCCGGGAAAGCGGTTCTTCTCCACATAGTCGCGCAGGCCCAGGACGCAGGCCGCGTAATCGGCCTCCTCGCCCTCCTCCACCGTTGCGACGGGGGCGTCGCGGCAGATCCAGCCGTCCTCGCCCTTTTCCCAAGTGGTGAGGGCAACTAGCTCCTCATAGGCGGGCAGCTGGCAGGCGAGCGAGCAATCGGCATTCAGCACGAAGGACGCGCCGTCGAACACCAGCTCATCCTGCCCGCCCACCTGATTGAGATAAACCAGCGGCAGGCCGCTCTCCGTCACCCGCGAACTTGCAATGTTGAATCGCTCATCCGTCTTGCCGCGCCAATAGGGCGAGCCGTTCGGGACCAGAAGCATCTCGGCTCCGGTCTCGGCAAGGCATTCGACCACATCCCCGCTCCAGATGTCCTCGCAGATCGGAAGGCCCAAGCGGATGCCGCGAAAGTTGACCGGCCCCGGAAGAGGGCCGGGATCGAAATTGCGCTTCTCGTCGAAGACGCCGTAATTGGGCAAATCGACCTTGTAGCGCAGGGCGATGGCGCCGTTGTCGAGGAGCGCATAGGCGTTGTAGAGGGCGTCGTCCTCCCGCCAGGGCAGGCCGATCAGCATGCCCGGACCTCCGTCCGTCGTCTCGCGGGCAAGGCGCTCGAGCGCCTCGCGGCAGGCATCCTGGAAAGCAGGCTTCAGCACCAGGTCCTCGGCAGGATAGCCCGCCAGGAACTGCTCGGCGAACATGACAATGTCGGCGCCGAGGCGGGCGGCCTCCGCGCGGGCGTCACGAGCCTTCTGCTCGTTTCCGGCCACGTCGCCGACGATGGGGTTGAGCTGCGCGAGAGCGATCTTGAGCGTGTTCTGAGCCATGGCAAGAACGGATTTAGCGCGCTGCCGGGTGCGCAGCAATGCAAAGGGTAAAGCTTTCCCGTGAGTCTTCAACGCCGACGGGACCAAGCCGATCCGTGCTCTGCCTCCTGGATGATCGACCCCGCTGCACAGCCCAAGCTTTACTGGAACCCAAAACAGCCCAGTTCGTTGTTTTCATACGAAACAATGGGAGACTGACATGTTGAAAGGTGGCCTTCTTTGGCTCATCGGCATTCCGCTGCCGATCATTCTTATCCTCTTCTTCATGGGCTGGCTCAGCTGAGCCCGAATACCGGTAGAGTAGCGTTTGCGTAAAGAAAAAGGGGCGCTTGCGGCGCCCCTTTTTCTTGGCATGTTTTCTTTTGGCTTACTCGGCCGCAAGCGCTGCCGGCTGCTCCCGCGACTGACGCTCGCGCTTGATCAGCTCCGAGGTCAGGAAGGCGATTTCGAGCGCCTGCTCCGCATTGAGGCGCGGGTCGCAATAGGTGTGGTAGCGGTCGCGCAGGTCCGCGTCGGTGAGCGCGCGGGCGCCGCCCGTGCATTCCGTCACGTTCTTGCCGGTCATCTCCAGGTGGATGCCGCCCGCGTGCGTCCCTTCCGCCTGATGGATGGCGAAGAAGTCCTGCACCTCGCCCATGACCCGCTCGAACGGCCGGGTCTTGTAGCCGGAGCCCGCCTTGATGGTGTTGCCGTGCATCGGGTCGCAGGACCACACCACCGTGCGCCCTTCCCGCTCGACCGCCCGGATCAGGCCCGGCAGGTGATCGCCCACCTTGTCGGCGCCGAAGCGGCAGATCAGGGTGAGGCGGCCGGCCTCGTCCTTGGGGTTGAGGGTGTCGATGAGCTTGAGCAGCCCATCCGGCGAGAGCGACGGGCCGCATTTGAGGCCGATCGGGTTCTGGACGCCGCGCATGTATTCCACATGGGCATGGTCGAGCTGACGGGTGCGGTCGCCGATCCAGAGCATGTGGCCGGAGGTGGCGTACCAGTCGCCGGTCGTGGAATCGACCCGGGTCATGGCCTCCTCGTATCCGAGCAGCAGCGCCTCGTGGCTGGTGTAGAAATCCGTCGAGCGCATCTCGGGATGGGTCTCGGGATCGATCCCGATGGCCCGCATGAAGTTGATGCTCTCGGTGATGCGCTCGGCGAGCTCGCTGTAGCGCGAGGACTGAGGCGAATCCTTCACGAAGCCCAGCATCCAGCGATGGGCGTTCTCGAGATTCGCATAGCCGCCGGTGGCGAAGGCGCGGATCAGGTTGAGGGTCGCGGCGGACTGGCGGTAGGCCATGAGCTGGCGGCGCGGATCGGGGGTGCGAGCCTCCGGCGTGAAGGCGATGTCGCTGATGATGTCGCCCCGGTAGCTCGGCAGCTCGACGCCGTCGATGGTCTCGGTCGAAGCCGAACGCGGCTTGGCGAACTGGCCGGCCACGCGGCCCACCTTCACCACGGGCGAGCCGCCCGCATAGGTGAGCACCACGGCCATCTGGAGGAACAGGCGGAAGAAATCGCGGATGTTGTCGGCCGAATGCTCGGCGAAGCTCTCGGCGCAGTCGCCGCCCTGGAGCAGGAAGGCCTCGCCCTTGGCGACCTTGGCCAAGGTCTTCTTCAGCTTGCGGGCCTCGCCTGCAAAAACGAGCGGAGGAAAGCCGGCGAGCTGCTGCTCGACCCCTTCAAGCGCCTCAAGGTCCGGATAGGCCGGAACCTGCTGGATCGGCTTGTTTCTCCAGCTGTCGGGCGTCCAACGCTCAGTCATGACACTTACCCCCGTGTCCTTTCCCAAAATCTAGTCTCACACCGCAATAAGCGGCACGAAAGGGCACCTATACACGACATAAACAAAAAGGCGAGTGCCAAAGCCTGCGACCTGGACGCGCCCGGGCTGCAATCCATGCCGTTACGGCCGCCGCCCGCTTCGGATGCGAAGCGATCTTGTCGAGGGAGTTCAAGTGGTCCGAGCGTCCTATACCTCGAACAACGGCTTTGCCTGCTCGAACAATTCCCGTGGGAGCATGCGCATCTCGTTGCTGTCGAAGGGCAGGTGCAGCAGGTAACGCGAAACGAGCTGGGCAACAGCCATCGCCTGCGCGGCGTCGCGCCGTCGCTTGATCGGCTCCCGGTCCGGTTGCCGCGACATCCAAAGCTTGTGAGCGGCAAAGACCCTCGGATCGCTGGCGACGATCCGGACAGGCCCGCCTTTTTCATCGATGGCAACCGCCTCGAAGGAAGGGGCGCTCTCGTGCCATGCCAGGCCGCCGATTGGAACTGCCGCAAGCTCGTCCGCCGCCACTCCAATCTGCACGCGCTCGTTCAGCCAAGGCGGGTTTCGCTGAGGCGTGATCAGGTCGACGATGTATCCCTCTCTGTTGACGGCGCGGAACGTCTGGCTTGTCCTTTGAAAGGACTTGTCCGCCTTTCGCAGCAGTTCGATCAGCGCAGGTTCCGTGGCATCGTCGTTCGTGACGATCCTGAGTGACATCCTGGCGTCGAGCAGCAGGTCGATATCGAGCGTCGCCGTGATGTCGGGATCGACCATGACCCCGGCAGCGGCCTCATAAGCATAGACTGCGTTCGTGCCGACGATGCGGATGCCGTTCCCCAGCAGCCCGGCATCGTCGAGGACCCGAATGATCTTGGCCCCGACGAGCGGCACGCGGCCAAGCTTGACGGCCCGGTTTATGGCAGCCTGCCGGACCATCACCTCACGCATCGACTTGAGGCGATCCGCAGCCTCTTCGCGGGCCCGCTCCCAGTCGGCCTTCTTTTTCTCCGTCTCGGGGGTGCGCCTGCCTTCCGACTTCTGGCGCCGAACTCCCGCGGCATCGTAATAGCTGCGGGCCAGATACTTCTCCCCCTTGGCCTCCTGCCAAACAAGCGAGCCGCGATAGCCTTCTGCCCGTAACTTAGCCTCGCGCCAGGCGGCGTAACGCTGGTCCGAGTTGACTTTCTCCCGCCTCTGATCGTTGTTAAGCTCTTGAAATATCATGACTTCAGCAAGATCGAGATGCTCGCTAGCTACTGCTGAGACAGACCATAGGCCGGCAAAGCTGAGGTTTCAACACTTATGCTTGAAAGCGCCTTTTAGTGTTGAAACGACCTGGACAGGAGCCGCATCGACATGAGCGCTTCCACAGATTCACCCCACCGCCACCGGATGCTTGACCACGACCGGCGTGCGCATGGTCACCAGTTCTTCGGCGGCCGTCGGGTGCACCGCGACGGTGCGGTCGAAATCGGCCTTGGTGGCCCCCATGGTGACGGCGATGCCTGCAAGCTGGATCATCTCTCCCGCATCGTGCCCCATGATGTGCACGCCCACCACCTTGTCGGTGGCCTTGTCGATGATGAGCTTCATGAGCACCCGGTCGGTCCCGCCCGAAAGGGTCGCCTTCATGGGCCGGAAGGCGGTCTTGTAGACGTCGATGTCGCCGTAGATCGCCCGCGCCGCCGCCTCGCCGCAGCCGATCACGCCGATCTCCGGCGTCGAGAAGACCGCCGTGGGGATCAGGTCGTGGTCAACGATGGTGGGCTTGTTGCCGAACACCGTGTCGGCGAAGGCATGGCCCTCGCGGATGGCGATGGGGGTCAGATTGGCCCGGTTGGTGACGTCGCCCACCGCATAGACCGAGGGAATGAGCGTCTGGGAGTACGAATCCACCGGGATCGCCCCCACCTCGTCGACGGTGATCCCGGCCTGTTCCAGCCCGAGCCCTGCCGTGTTCGGCCGCCGCCCCGTGGCGACGAGAACCTGATCGACAGGGAGCACCGAGCCGTCCGACAGGGTCGCGGCGATGCCGTCGGCCGTCTTGTCCAGGCGCGTCACGGTCTTGCCCAGGGCAAGGTTGACGCCGCGCTGGGCATAGGCCTGCGCGAGGGCGTCGCGGATGTCGTCGTCGAAGCCGCGCAGGAGCTTGTCGCCGCGATGCAGGAGCGTGACCTCGCTGCCGAGGCCGGCGAAAACGCCTGCGAATTCAACCGCAATATAGCCGCCGCCGATGATCAGGATGCGCTTCGGCAGGGTTTCCAGGTGGAACACCTCGTTCGACGTGATGCCGAGCTCGCCGCCGGGAATCACGGGTTCCAGGGTCGGATGGGCTCCCACCGCCACCAGGATGGTGCGGGCGCGGATGCGGGCGCCGGTCTTGAGCACGTGAACGGTATGGGCGTCCTCGAGCACCGCGCGGCTGTCGATGATCTCCACCCCGGCCTTTTCCAGGTTCGTCCGGTAGATGCCCTCGAGCCGGTCGATCTCCTTGTCCTTGTTGCGGATCAGGGTCGCCCAGTCGAAGCTCGGGCTGCCGACGTTCCAGCCGAAGCCCGCCGCCTCGTGGAACTCGTCGCCGAAGCGGCTTGCATAGACCATGAGCTTCTTGGGCACGCAGCCGCGGATGACGCAGGTTCCCCCGACCCGGTACTCCTCGGCCAGCATGACCCTTGCGCCGTAGCCCGCAGCGATGCGCGCGGCGCGGACGCCACCGGACCCGCCTCCGATGACGAAGAGGTCAACATCGAACTGGCTCATGGTCTGGTCTCCGGTCAAACTCTGCTTATGCATTCATATAGGGGCAGCGTCAGGCGAAGTCTTCCGTCAGCCCTGCTCCGGGCTCATGGCTGACCGCCGCATGGCGACGCTCTTACGCCAAGGTTCAACAGCGATAAAGAAGCAAGCGCTTGCCGCTCCTCAAATCCCTCTTTAGGGTCTGCCGCAGGACGCTCTGACGTCAGGGAAGCGTCAAGGAGGATACTATGAGCCAATATCGTAAGGGGCTTTGGCGCAGCGCTCTGGCTGCGGCCGCTGTTGCGGGATTCGTCACATCGGCTGCGGCCCAGATGGAACTCAAGATCATGGCCCCGGCGGCGCCGGGCGGCGGCTGGGACCAGACGGCCCGCTCCATGCAGCAGGCCCTGACCCAGTCCGGCATCGCCAAGAGCGCGCAGGTCACCAACGTTCCGGGCGCCGGCGGCTCCATCGGCATCGCGCAGCTCGTGAACAACTCCAAGGGCGACGGCAACCAGCTCATGGTCATGGGCTATGTGATGGTCGGCGCCCTGCTCACCAACAAGTCGCCCATCACCCTCGAGCAGACCACGCCCATCGCCCGCCTGACGACGGAATACGAGGCGATCGTGGTGCCGGCCAACTCGCCGATCAAGAACGCCAAGGAACTGGCCGAGGCCATCAAGGCCGATCCGGCCAAGGTCACCTGGGCCGGCGGCTCGGCGGGCGGCGTCGATCACATCGCGGCGGCCCTCTTCGCCAAGGCTGCGGGCGCCGATCCGACCAAGATCAACTACATCCCCTTCTCGGGCGGCGGCGAGGCCCTGGCGGCCATCCTCGGCGGCAAGGTCACGGCCGGCATCTCCGGCTACGGCGAGTTCGAAAGCCAGGTGAAGGCGGGCAAGCTGCGCCTCATCGGCCTGACCTCGGCAACGAAGACGCCAAACGTTGACGTGCCCTCCATCAAGGAGCAGGGCGTGGACCTGGAGATCGCCAACTGGCGCGCGGTCGTGGCTCCTCCCGGCATCTCCGCCGACCAGAAGAAGGCCCTGACGGACGCCATGGACAAGCTGGCCCAGTCCAAGGAGTGGCAGGAGATCCTCAAGACCAAGGGCTGGGAGAACGCCTACGTGTCGGGCGACGCCTTCGCCAAGATCCTGGCGGAAGAGCAGGCCCGCACCAAGGACGTGCTCACCGCCGTGGGACTGGTGAAGTCCTGATTCTCAAGCTAAATGCCGTAGGGAGCGCCGCGTCTTCGAGCGCGGCGCTCTCTTTTTGGAGCGCCCCATGACCCCATCCCCGCAGCGGCGCGTCGACGTGGCAGGCCTCGTCATCGCTCTCCTTCTTCTTGTCCTGGCCGGCGTGGTCTGGTGGGACATGACCAAGCTCCAGATCCTGTCCCCCTACGACCTGGGGCCGAAGGTCATGCCGATCGTCGTCTCAGGGTGCCTGACGCTCCTGGCCATCGGCAACGGCATCGGCGCCTTTCGCGGCGACCTCCCGGCCCGCGACAGCCTCGACTGGAAGCCCATCGTCCTGATCCTCGGCGGACTTGCCTGCCTCATCGCCCTCATCGCCTTCGGCGGCGGGTTCATGATCGGCACGGCCCTGCTGTTCGCGGCCACGTCCACGGCGTTCGGACGCCGGGCCTTCGTGACCGACTTCATCATCGGCGCGGTCATCGCCGTGTTCGTCTATGTGCTCTTTGCCAAGCTCCTGACCCTGTCCCTTCCGGCAGGGCCGCTTGAACGCCTGTTCTGAGGCCCGCCATGGAAGCCTTCACGTCTCTCGCCAGCGGCCTCGCCGTCGCCATCCAGCCGATGAACATGCTGTTCGCGCTCATCGGCGTCCTGCTCGGCACCGCAGTCGGCGTGCTGCCGGGCATCGGCCCGGCGCTCACCGTGGCGCTGCTGCTGCCGATCACCTTCAAGCTCGATCCCGCGGGATCGATCATCATGTTCGCCGGCATCTACTACGGCGGCATGTATGGCGGCTCGACCACCGCGATCCTGATCAACACGCCGGGCGAGAGCGCCTCCATGGCCACGGCGCTCGAGGGCAACCTGATGGCGAAATCCGGCCGCGGCGGCCCTGCGCTCGCCACCTCGGCCATCGGCTCCTTCGTGGCGGGAACCATCGCCACCCTCGGCCTCACCCTTCTCTCGCCCTATCTCGTCGACATCGCGGTGAGCTTCGGGCCCGAGGATTACTTCGCCCTCATGGTCGTGGCGTTCGTCACCGTCTCGGCCACCTTCGGCGACTCACCGGTCCGGGGCCTGACAAGCCTGTTCATCGGCCTGACCCTCGGCCTCGTGGGCATCGACATCCTGTCCGGCCAATCCCGCCTGAGCTTCGGCATTCCGGAGCTCTACGACAACATCGAGGTCACGACCCTGGCGGTCGGACTTTTCGCGGTCGGCGAGGCGCTTTATGTCGCCTCCCGCCGCCACGTTCACGAGGAAAAGCTCGAGGCCGTGCGCGGGTCGCTCTGGATGACCAAGGACGACTGGAAGCGCTCCTGGAAGCCCTGGCTGCGCGGAACGGCCTTCGGCTTCCCCATCGGAGCCCTCCCGGCAGGCGGCGCGGAGATTCCAACCTTTCTGTCCTATTCCACGGAGAAGCGCCTCACGAAGCATCCCGAGGAGTTCGGCCGGGGCGCCATCGAGGGCGTAGCCGGGCCCGAGGCCGCCAACAACGCGGCCGCCGCCGGCACCCTCGTGCCCCTGCTGACGCTGGGCCTTCCCACCTCCGCTACGGCGGCCATGCTTCTGGCGGGGTTCCAGCAATATGGCCTGAACCCCGGTCCCCTGCTGTTTGCGGAGAGACCGGATCTCGTCTGGGGCCTGATCGCAAGCCTGTTCATCGCCAACGGCATGCTGCTGGTGCTGAACCTGCCGCTGGTGGGCCTGTGGGTCCGCCTTCTGGCGATCCCTCAGCCGTGGCTCTATGCGGGCATCCTGGTCTTCGCCACCATGGGCACGATCGCGGCCAACCCGTCCCCGGTGGAGCTCGTCATGCTGGGGGTCTTCGGCGTGCTCGGCTTCCTGATGCGCCGCTTCGACTTCCCCATCGCCCCGGTGGTGGTCGGCCTGATCCTTGGCCCCATCGCCGAAAGCCAGCTGCGGCGGGCTCTTTCGATCAGCCTCGGCGACCCGATGGTCCTGCTGCAGAGCCCGATCTCGGCGACGCTCCTGGTCATCGCGCTGTTTGCCCTCGTTGCCCCCTTCGTCCTCAAAGGCATGGGACGCTTCAAGGCGGTCGAGGACTAAGTCTCCTTACACGAGCATGAACATGGCAAAGGCGCCTCGCAGCACGAGGCGCCTTTGCTGCATTTGGAGCGACTGGACAGGGGTGGGGAGCGGTCCGGTCAACCCATTGCAGAGGATGCTTCGCGTACCTTCAAGGTTGCCGTGCTGACCCGTTCGGCCGAGCGGGCGATTTCGTTCATGCTGCCGCTGATGGACGACACGCTCCGCGAGGCGCCCTGCATGTTGGACGACATTTCTCGCGTGACGGCCGACTGCTCCTCGACCGCGGCTGAAATCCCAACGGCGATTTCGTTGATCTTCGAGACCGTGGCGGTAATCGTCTCGATAGCGGCCACGACCTGCTGGGTGGAAGCCTGCGTCTGGGCGATCTGTTCGCCGATCTCCTCGGTCGCCCTGGCTGTTTGCGTCGCCAGATCCTTGACCTCCGAAGCAACGACCGCAAAGCCCCGTCCGGCCTCGCCGGCCCGGGCCGCTTCGATGGTGGCGTTCAGGGCCAGAAGATTCGTCTGCGACGCGATCTTGTCGATGAGCGTGACGATCTCCCCGATCTTCTGGGCCGATGTGGAAAGGCTGGACACGATGGCGTTCGTCTGCCTGCCCTGCTCGACGGCCTCGGTGGAGATCGCTAGAGCATAGTTCACCTGCTGGCTGATCTCGTTGACCGACGTGGCCAACTCCTCAGCCCCGGTGGCAACGGCCTGAACATTGCCCGATGTCTCGCTCGAGGCGCTGGCGGCCCCTTCCGCCTGGTCCGTCACGCCCGCAACAGCCTTCATGATCTCGCCGAGATCGGCTGCGATCGATCGCTGGATTTCCGCGCGCCGCTGGCGTTCATGCACCTGCGCGGTGATGTCGGTTGCGAACTTGACTACCTTGTACGGGCGCCCGGCCATATCCAGGATCGGGTTGTAGGAAGCCTGGATCCAGACCTCCCGACCGCTCTTGCCGATGCGCTTGTATTCCGCCGTCTGGTACTCGCCCTGCGCGAGAGCATGCCAAAATGCGCGGTACTCATGGGTGCCCCGTTCGGCCGGCTCGACGAACATGCTGTGGTGCTTGCCCCGGATCTCCTCCAGGCTGTATCCCAGGGTAGCGAGAAAGTTCTCGTTGGCCGTCACGATGGTGCCATCCAGCGCGAACTCGATGATGGCCTGGGACCTGTTGATGGCCTTGATCTGACCTTCGTACTCGGCGGCCTGCAGCTTCTGCCGCGTGATGTCGGTGGCGAACTTGACGATCTTGTACGGTCTTCCCGTGCGGCCGAGGACAGGATTGTAACTCGCCTGAATCCAGATCTCTCTTCCGTTCTTGCCGACGCGCCGGTACTCGGCGCTCTGGAATTCGCCGCGGTTGAGCGAAGCCCAGAAATCCCGATAGACCGCGCTGTTCCGATCCGCGGGATCGATGAACATGCTGTGATGCCGGCCCTGGATTTCCTCCAGCCCATACCCCATCGTGTCGAGAAAGAGCCTGTTGGCCGAGATGATGGTGCCGTCGAGTTTGAACTCGATTATGGCCTGGGACCGGTTCAGGGCGTCGAGCTTCTCCGATTTCTCTCCGCCCCGTCGAAACATGAACATCTTAGGAAAGCCCCCCAGGCTGCTTTTGCTGCGGCCCTGGGACACTTTCCGAAGAAACCCGAAGGCGCTTTGTTGCAGGCGAGAGGCGACGCTCTGGCCCGACTGGCGCCAATTTGGTCTACATTCCCTAACGGAGGCTTAATGCCCTCGGTTGCAAGCCTTGGTCACACGGGCATTCCTGCCGGAAATGTGAACGGCTCACTGCAGTTCAGGGCCGATGCTCGCCCCGACCCTTCCAGGGGCCGAGGCGGTGAAGTCGATCCCCTGCTCTTCCAGGGCGCGCCTGATGGCATCGACATTCGAGCGGCGAACGGAACCGCTTCCGTTGGCCTCGATGCGTTTGATCGTCGTGGCGGAAACGCCGGAGGCTTCCGACAGCTCCCGAACCGACCAGTTGAGTAGCGCCCGGCCGGCGCGGACCTGAGAACTCGTGAGGGGCGCAGCAAGGTTGAACGCGAGGGGAGCGCGAAGCTTGGGAGCAGGATCAAGGGCTGTCTGGGCCCGGCCCGCCTGCTCAAGATGGTGCAGCCAGAGTTCGTCGACGACCAGACGACCGAGCCCGGCCAGGATGGCGGTTTCCTCCAGACTGAACTCACGCGGCCGGGTATCGATGACGCACAGGGACCCGAGACGGATCCCCGGTTCCGTCGTCAACGGCACACCCGCATAGAAGCGGATATGCGGGTCTCCGGTCACATAGGGATTGGCCGCAAAGGCTCGATCGGCCCTGGCATCCGAGATCACGAACACCTCATCGTGCATGATCGTGTACTGGCAGAACGAGTCGCTTCGGGCCGTGCCGGCGATGCCGTCGAGGCCGACATGTGCTTTGAAGAACTGCTGCGTGGCGTCCAGGAAGGTGACGGCGCTGATCGGCACTTTGAAAATCTGCTGGGCGACACGGCAGATCCGGTCGAGGAAAGGCGAAACCGGCGCATCGAGAATGGAGAGCCGTTGGAGTGCGGCGAGGCGCTCGAATTCGTTCGGAGGGGTCAGGGTCAACATGAAAACGGCCTCTGATCGTGCCCTGTGGCAGCAAAATGGCGCAGGAGTCCCGCACCTTCAGATTCAAGCAAATAACATATGTTATTCGCCGTTTTGCACGCGGGCCGCTCGCCAGCAAGAGGGCAAGTTCCGGGCTCGAGGTGAAATGCCGAAAGAAGGACCCGGCGTCCCGGGTCCCTTCTGGTCGCGAATGCGGTTCTACGGCCGCCTTACTGCAGCTGGTGACCGCGCTTGCCCATCTCTTCGCGGGCGCGGGTCATGACGAACTGTCCGGTCTGCTGCGTCCACACCGCGAGGTCCCTCACCACGTCGTCGAGAACGCCGGGCTGGATCTGCACGTATTTCACGCCGGCCGCCGACTTGTAGAAGGCGGAAATCTCCTTCAGCTCGGCTTCGGACAAGCGGCTCGCGAAGGCGCGCGCCGCGTTGTCGACCATCTTCTGCTTCTGCTGCTCGAGCTCGGGCCGAAGCTGCGCGACCACCTGCTGCAGGTCCTGCTTGATCTCAGGACGGGTCACGTTCATCTGCTCCAGCTGGTCCAGGAACGGCTCGACCATGGCGTCGAACGAGCGCGTCATGCCGGAGGTGATGGCGACCTCGCGGGCAAGGGCAAGGTGGCCGGCGCTGGGCTGAGCCTGCGCGAAAACCGGGCTGGCCAGCATGAACAGCGCGACGGAGGTCACAGCCAGACGGGAAGCGGTGCGGATCATAGAAGGGCTCCAATCATGAAGGTAGGGGGTCAGAGCTGACCGAGTTCGACAAGTCCGTCGCCGCTCGCGAGGATCGCGCCGGTGGCGAGGCCCAGGAAAAGACCGTGCTCGACGACGCCGGGAATGTTGTTCAGCGTCGAGGCAAGCACGTTCGGCTTGTCGATGCGCCCGAGATGCGCATCGAAAATGAAATGTCCGCCATCCGTGACGTAGGGCGCACCGTCGGCGGCTCGCCGGAGGCGCAGCTCGCCGGCGGCTCCCAGGCTGTCCAGCAGCCTCACGATGCCGCTCTCGACCGCGGTGAGCCCGAAGGGCACCACCTCGATCGGCAGCGGAAAGCGGCCGAGCTTCGCCACGTGCTTGGAGCTGTCGGCAATCACGATCATGCGCCGGCTGGCGGAGGCCACGATCTTTTCGCGCAGGAGCGCGCCGCCGCCGCCCTTGATGAGGCGCAGGTCGTCGTCGAGCTCGTCGGCCCCATCCACGGTGAGGTCGAGGTCAGGCGTTTCATCCAGGGTCGACAGGGGAATGCCCTCGCGCTGCGCCTGGTCGCGGGTTGCCTCGGAGGTGGGAACGCCCACCACCTTGAGGCCGCCGCGAACGCGCTCGCCGATGGCGGCCACGAAATGCGCCGCCGTCGAGCCGGTGCCGAGCCCGAGCCTCATGCCGTCCGTTACCAGCTCGGCAGCCCGTTCGGCTGCAGCGCGCTTGAGATTGTCGCTCAATAGGGACCTCTAAATGATCGCCGTCCCGGCTGAGGAGGGCTCTTCGGCCTGCCTCTAGCATGGCGGGCCGCCTGGAAGAAAGAAGGTTTCATGATTGGACCGCGCCCAGGATGCCTTGCGAGGGGCTCGCCGAGAACGTGCCTCAAGGACGCTGCGGCGAGGCTCCCGTGCCAGGGCTGACGCTGGGGGTGGCTGCCGGCGGCGCCGCGCTCGAGGCCGCAGGCGACGGGGTGGTCTGGGGCGTGCACACCACGCGCTCGTCGAACACGTAGCATATGCTCATCTGGCCGGTGCGGAAATTCACCCGGAAAACGCCCCCTTCCCGCTCGTGGCGGGACGCAACGAGGCCGTATTCGCCAGGCGTCTGGGCTCCAGCCCCCTCGCCAGCGCTGAAGCAGAGGGTGACCCCAATCGTGCCTTCTTGTAGTCCATACTGGCAGGAACTCACCTCGCCCGTGATCCGGTCGATCCGGTAGATCCGGTTCAGATCGGTTTGTGGCGCGGGCACGAAGTCATAAGACGCAGCCAGGACGGGACCCGAGAGGCCTCCCAGCGCCAAAGCTGCAGAAATAAACGCCGCGGGACCAAAGGGCCGCATTCAACACTCCATCCGGTAAGAACGAATCAACCATAGGCACCATATCATCCCGATGCTTGATTCCCTTGCCTCCAGCAGGTAGCCGACCTTCATGGCCATTGATACCGCGCACATCGTCCCGCCCATCGCCGTCTTCGACCTGGACGGGACCCTCGCAGACACGGCCGGCGATCTCGTCGGGACCTTGAACGTGATCCTCGAGCGGGAGGGACTCTCCCCCCTGCCGGTGGAGAAAGCGCGCGACATGATCGGCGCGGGCGCCAGGGCCCTGATCGAACGGGGCTTCGAGGCCGCCGGCAAGGAACTGACGCCGGATCATCTGGACGAGCTCTTCCGCCAGTTCATGGTCCATTACGGACAGAATATCTGTGTTCGGACACGGCTCTACCCGGGCGTGGCGCAAGCCCTCGACCGGCTGGAGCAGGCGGGCTTCATCCTGGCCGTTTGCACGAACAAGGTCGAGGAGCACTCGGTGAAGCTGCTGGACGAGCTCGGCGTCGGCCACCGCTTCGCGGCCAATTGCGGCCGCGACACCTTCGCCTACTTCAAGCCGGACCCGCGCCACCTGACCCTGACGATCGAGCGGGCGGGCGGCAGCCCGGCACGGGCGGTGATGATCGGGGATTCGCGCACCGATATCGTGACGGCCCAGAACGCGGGCATTCCGGTCGTGGCCGTGCCCTTCGGCTACACGGACGTGCCGGTCCAGAGCCTGAACCCGGATGCGGTCATCGATCATTTCGACGAGCTGTTCGCCGCCGTCCAGGCCGTCCTGCGACCGATGGCGGCCTGACGCGCGGCAACGGCCGCGCTCGCCCAGAGGACGAGCGTCCGGCGAACACGAAAGTGTGAAGCTTGTCTGTCAGGAAGGAAATGGTGGGCGCGACAGGGATTGAACCTGTGACCCTTCGCGTGTGAAGCGAATGCTCTCCCGCTGAGCTACGCGCCCTGACAAGGGCCTTCTACTGGCGCCGAACCCCCGGCGTCAAGCCAAAGAAGCGCCGGGACGGCGACTATTTTGACCCACCAATTGTGGCGCCTTGGCTTTAACGGCTTGCTTACGACGTGGCCGAAATGTGGCGGATCTTGTCTAGGATTTTATATCGGAATCCTGATAAGCATGGGATCCCAAGCGGGGCCGTTCGCGTTGAGCAATGGTAGAACCCGCCATAAACATGTTCATTCTGAGGCAATTATGGGACGCACTCGCGCTGCTCTCTTAGGGCTCGCCTGCTCTTTCGTCGCCCTTGCGACGCCGACTGCGGCATTTACGGCCATCGATCCGCTCACCCGCCAGCCGCTCTACCCTGCGGAGGAAGCCTTCAAGGCCCAGGCTGCGCCCACCCAGCGCGAGATCGTCTCCTTCGGCGGCCGCTATGCTCCCGGCACCATCGTCGTCTCGACGAGCGAGCGTCGCCTTTACTTCGTTCTCGGCAACGGCCAGGCCATCCGATACGGCGTCGGCGTGGGCCGTCCCGGCTTCACCTGGGCCGGCACCCACTCCGTTACCATGAAGCGCGAGTGGCCGGATTGGCGTCCCCCGGCAGCCATGCTGAAGCGCCGCCCCGATCTGCCGCGCTACATGAAGGGCGGCCCGGACAACCCCCTCGGCGCCCGCGCTCTGTACATCGGCAGCACGATCTACCGCATCCACGGCTCCAACGAGCCGGAGACCATCGGCGAGGCGGTGTCGTCGGGCTGCATCCGCATGACCAACGAGGATGTGACGGACCTCTACAGCCGCGCCAAGGTCGGCGCCCGGGTCATCGTCCAGCGGTGATGGCGGCCGGGATGGGTCGTCTGGAAAGGCCGGCTTCATGCCGGCCTTTTCCATTGGCAGCACCACCGCCCACTGTCGGTCCGGAGGGGCCGAGCCCGGAATCCATGAACACGACTTTTATCGGATGCGATGCTTCGCAAGCCGTTGCATCCTATCCTGTACCGTGAGCGGTGACGGCCTCCGGGCTCTCGTTAACGCTCGCCCCGGAATGCCAGTAGCGCCCGCTCAGCGCGTCCGATCCCGCGACAACCCCTTGGCCGCAAGCTCATCGAGATAGGCCTGCCACTTCTCCGCCTGCTCGGCTCCGAGGCGGTAAAGGTAGTCCCACCCATAGATCCCGGTATCGTGCAGGTCGTCGAAGACGAGCTTCACCGCATAGTTGCCCACGGGCTCCACGGCGATGATGGCAACATCCCGCTTGCCCGGCACCGTCTTGCGCTCTGCGGGGCTGTGCCCCTGAACCTCGGCCGAGGGGCTCGTCACGCGCAAGTACTCGGCCGGAAGATCGAAGGCCGTTCCGTCGTCGAAGGCAACCCGCAGGCTGCGCCTGTCCTTGGCCAGGCGAAGCTCCGTCGGCCAGCGCTCTGATGTCATAGGCCTCACCCCTTCCCTGCTCTTCGATTTCACGCTAACTGCTTGATCGTCAGGTTGAAGGCAAGCGTTCACGCATATTGAGGATTTCTCCGCCATGGGAGCCTTCCCGGCTCATCTCGAGAATTCCAGCTCCGGCCGGTCCCTCCTGGACCCCTTCGGCCGGGCGATCACCTATCTGCGCGTCTCGGTGACGGACCGCTGCGACTTCCGCTGCGTCTATTGCATGTCCGAGGA
>NZ_JAEQMY010000300.1 GCF_016743775.1 Microvirga aerilata
ATCATTTTGATTGAATGAGAGCACTCCTTAAGGGGAGCAGTTAAAGGCGGAAAGTGAAGGCAATTGCAAGAGGTCGCTTGGAATTCCAGTGCTTCTTGTGAAGGGCCCTCAGCCGTGTTCGGTGGTATTGCGGCCCTCGCAGAAGGGGCAGCGCGCATTGAAACAGCTTGGAGTTCGCTCAACCACAATGCCTCGGATCCATTTGCGTCTCACCCCACGCGGGCACCTCCTGCTGGAGGAAGCAGACGACGCGCCCACCCTGGATGACAAAGTGGCGGCACGGCTGGCCAGTGCCTTTGGCCGTGGCAGCGGGTACGGGCTGTTGCAGCTTGGAGCGGGTGAGATCGGCCAATCCTTGCCACCTTCCCTCAACTGGTGGCGCGATTTCGTCGTACGCTATGTAGAGGCGGCCTGTCTTCACAGGTCGCGTGGGAGCGGGGAGACGCCGTCCGCCGCGATCCAGTCCGCTGTTGCCCCACTAGCTGAGGCCGAGGTCGCTACACTCGTACTGACTGCCCCGATGATGCCAGAGGCGGAGTATCTGAACGCCGATGTCCTGCGTGGGCTGTGGGTTGATCTCGGCACCGCGTTGGCCACGTCGTTCGCGGCATCCGGCACTGACCTGCAAGCGTTCCTCAACACGCTGAACCCGGCCTGGAACCTGATCGGCCGCGTCCACTTCAATCTGGCCGAGAACCGCCGCGACCTGGAATGGCCCTTTGCCTTCTTGGTTACCTACACCACGCGCCTGTCAGCCCAGGCGAGGGCCCAGCGTGTGCCGCTCAGCCAGGCGTGGCGCGAATACGCTGTTGATACCGGAGTGAAACTCCCCAGACCTGCCGATTGAATTTTCCCCAGGTGAGCGCGGCCGCCGAGCGTTTAGGTCGCTGCCGGGAAGACCGGCAGGCCAATGTCGCCGATGCTGCTCCTGATGGTCAGGAGGACAGGCGGTGATCCAGCTTGGGGAGGTAATCATGATCCTGGAATGGCACCGGCAAGGCATGTCGGTCTCGGCCATCGCCCGCCAGAGCGGCCTCGACCGCAAGACGGTCCGCAAGTACATCCACCGCGGCCTGGAGGCGCCGGCCTATGGCCCGCGCAAGCCGCGCCAGACCGTCATCGATCCCTTTACCCATTATCTACGCGAGCGCGTAAGCACCTTCCCGGGCCTGAC
>NZ_JAEQMY010000301.1 GCF_016743775.1 Microvirga aerilata
GACCTGCCGCGGTGGCTGACCTGGTACAATCAGCAGCGCCCGCATGGTAGTCTCGGCCGACGAACACCGGCTCAGGCCCTCGCCGGAACAACCTGATCAGAACTCACATCTAGTGGAGAGGGTGGCGAGCTGCGCAGGTGCGGGAACGCAGTTGCGTTCACTGCCATGTTCTGCTTCTTGTAGCTTTCGCCCGGCGACGAAAGACGTTCATGAGCAGCCCCACCCCGAGCGACTGCGCCCTCAAGCCTCAGTCGGGCAGCTTGATGCTGTCGTCTCCGTAGCCTCGCCTTCCGTTGAGCTGCGGCCGTGGTTGCACAGCGGGAACTGCGGCAGGCGTCAACGCACCCCAAACCTTGCGCATAATCGAGGTCGCCAAACTGAGGATGTTCTGTACCATGTCTCGCTCGCTTTCCTTCGTGCAGCCAACCGCTTGGGTCCGTTGTGCTTCCGCAGCAGCTTGTGCAGCTTCTTGACCGGGTCCGGACGGCCAACCCGAGATGTAGGCTCAACGGCCCCGGGCGCGGGCGCACAGGTCCTCGCGGAGTTCGTGCTCATGCACGATCCGGTCATACGACTGATCCGCGCTTCTGATCGCGTATTGCGGCTCACGTTGTGGATCATCGAGCCTGATGATCTCATAGCCGCCCTTCCAGGTCTCGGGCTGACCATCATCCGCGTAGGAGATGGCTTGTCCCACGGCAAAGAGGTGCTCCCCTGAGGTGGGCATTAATTGGTTCTCCTCTGGGTGCTCTGCCGCTCTTGGCGGAGCACGTCGCCTCTTGGCTTCCCCGGAGTAGAAGTAGGTACGTATGAGACCGGCTCCGCGGCTGCTACCGGCGCTGTCCAGTCGAGCAGCGTACGGCCGCCATCGTCCATCAGACGCAGAGCATCGGTCCGGGTTGGCCAGCGTCTCATTCCGGCAAGGCTCCGGATTAATGCCAAGGCTATGGCACCGTCAGCGGCCACGATGGGCAGGGTTCCGATAACCTCGGGAACACCACGTCGAAACCTTTTGAACTGGACCAGAAATCTCATGGCAGCCTCCTCAATGCGGAGCGTCTCAAGGGACGCCTTAGAGCCTGTCCGAGTGAAATTTGAATCCGAGCAATGACTTGTGATTCACTGGTTGGCGCCGATTTGCGGAGGCG
>NZ_JAEQMY010000302.1 GCF_016743775.1 Microvirga aerilata
GCGCGGTAGCGGGTGCGTCCGGTGAGTTCCCGCGGCCGGGCGCCTCCGAGTTGTGCCAGCATCAGGTCGACGGCCTTGGGCGTGACCCTCAAGAGCTTGGCGCCAAGCGGTACCGTCACCAGCGGACGCGACAGGAACAGCTCGACTAACCCCGGCAGCTTCGAGTTGCTGCGGCATTGGGCGGTGACACGGTTCATCAGCTCACGGGCAAGGATGAGCCGATCGAGATCCTTGTTGGCGATGCTCAGCGCCTCTTCGATCACCTGGCAGAAGCCATCGAGCTTCTCTTTCGCCCCTTCCCTGCCCTGCGGCCGGAACTTGGATTGCTTGAACCCAGCGGCCAGCGGCAGCAGGTAGGCTGTCAGCCCCCGTGCCCGCAGGAGGGATGCTGCCATGGTCAGGCCGAGCCAGGGCAGGCGGGTGTAGAGGTTGAGATCAAGCCAGGCATTCCAGGCCACAGCCGCTGCCGCCACAGCGGGCCAGTGGCTGGTGCGCTTGACGAAGTCGAGCCACAGATCCTCGTTCTCCGCCTCATCGTGATCCGAGTCATAGACCAAATGCGAGCGGCTCCTGGGCAGCGGGGTCTCGCCGGCCAGCACCTTGCTGGTGCGATCCAGCAGGGCATCGATCTCGGCAAAGTGCACCTTCCACGGATCGGCATCGTTGGCATAGGGCGGATACGCCTCGTCATCGTCCGGATCCGGCCGCTTGCCCTTTGACCTGACGGTCCTCTGCCCAGCCACGCCGCCGATGCCCCGTAAAGCGGCCAAGCCATCAATGGACACAGGCCAGGGCGCCTTCCGAGCCATGGCCGTGCGCCGGGACCGCAGGGCGGCAGCGGCCCGGGTGAGTTCGTGGGTAGGGCTGCGGACATCCATGCCGGCATCGTGCAGCACCAGATCACCCACATCGACGAGATGGCCATCCAGGAGCAGCGACCGGACCGCTTCGGTGATGTCGCAGCGCGACTGCCAACCTGCTGACAGGCCGGAGGCCTCCAATCGAGCGTCGAAGCGCAGGATGCTGATGGTGATCTGCTCCAGGCGGCCGGCAATGGTCTCCCATGGCAGCACCGGCAGGTCATAGGTACGAGGAGCCAGATGCTCCTCGTCATGATCCCCTCCCCTGCTCCCGAAAGC
>NZ_JAEQMY010000303.1 GCF_016743775.1 Microvirga aerilata
CCAACATTGCTGCTTGAGCCTGCCCAGGGGCCAAATCGGTCTTACTGCAACTGGCGGTAAATAACGTGACAACGCCCTTGGCAGTGCCATCCTTATCAGGAGCTCAAGAGAGGCGTGCTGTCCCGCGCATCGGCATCATCCATCCAAGCCCCCCGCCTGATCCATGGCTCGATAGCTTCCAGCAGGAGTTGCACGTGCTTGGCTATATACCAGGGCACAATATTGCGATTGATTACAGATCAGGACGTGGTGCCGTTCTAGACGAACTCGCTCGTGACCTTCTGGTGAGCAGGGTCGATATCTTGGTCACAACGAGTGGGCCTGCTGTCTTGGCGGCCAAAAGGCAAACCACGTCAGTTCCAATCGTCATGGCCATGAGCGGCGATCCCGTTGGAACGGGAGTGGTGGCGAATATCGCCCATCCCGGTGAAAACGTCACAGGTCTGTCACTGATGTCAGCCGATCTTGCCGGTCTGCGGCTTGGTATGTTGAAGGAGGCGGTGCCAAGGGCAAGGCGTGTCGGCGTCCTTTTCGATCCAACTGAGCCTCCAACAGCCCAGGAGCTTCGTGAGACGGAGATAGCGGCAAAGACGCTAGCGCTCACGCTCGAACCACTACCGGCGAGCAACCCCGATGCGCTCAACCAAGCCATTGCAAAGGCGGCGGAGCTGCACGTGGACGCCTTGATTACCTTCGCGCATGCCTTTGCTTTCGTTAATCGGGCGCAGATCATCTCTCTATCGGGGCAACATCGTCTACCGGCTATGTATGGCTGGAGGGAGTTCGCTGAGGGGGGCGGTCTGATGTCCTATGGTCCAAACGTTAAGGCGACGTTCCGCCGTGCCGCGGTATATATCGATCGGATCATCAAGGGTGCTCGGCCCGCCGACATGCCGATTGAGCAGCCGTCCACGTTTGAGTTTGTGATCAATCAGCGGACCGCCAAAGCTCTCGGAATTGAATTCTCACCCGCTCTTCTGGTCCGTGCAGACGAAGTGATCGAGTGAACTCCTCGCTCGCGGAAGGTCGCCTAATTCCGATAAGGCGCATGTATGGAACTGTCCTCGTCAAACCCATTCGGATTTGAGTAAGGTAGACCTGCTACTCGATCCAATGGGGTGATCGA
>NZ_JAEQMY010000304.1 GCF_016743775.1 Microvirga aerilata
TGGTCCACACGAATGGCTTGGGATCGGCATTGCTCGCCTCGATGTAGCGGCGGATCGCGATCTTCAAGGCATATGCGTGCTGCGGAAGGCGCCCCGCTGGAGCTGGCGCCGGGTCAGCAGCGCAAACCAGCCCTCGACCATGTTCAGCCAGGATGCGGATGTGGGCGTGAAGTGCAGGTGATAGCGCGGACGCTGGGCCAGCCACCGGTGGATCAGCGGGGTCTTGTGGGTTGCCGCGTTGTCGAGCACCACATGCACCTCCAGCCCCTCCGGCACCGTCTGGTCGATGGTGTCCAGAAAGGCGCGGAAGTCCTGGGCCGTGTGCCGCGCCCGACACTCACCCACCACCCGGCCGGAGCAGATATCCAGGGCCGCAAACAGATCCGTGGTGCCGTGACGAACGTGATCGTGCGTGTGACGCTCAACCTGACCCGGGCGCATGGGCACGATCGGGGCAGTAGGCGATCTGGCCTGGATCTGGGGCTTCTCGTCCATGCACAGCACCAACGCCCGATCAGGCGGGTTCAGATAGAGCCCGACGATGTCGCGGACCTTGTCGACGAAGAGCGGATCGCGCGAGAGCTTGAAAGTCTCCCAGCGATGGGGCTGCAACGCGAAGGCGCGCCAGATCCGGCTGACCGCGGATTGGCTCATGCCTGATGCTTTGGCCAGGGAGCGCGTGCTCCAATGCGTGGCCGCTCCGGTCGGCTCGGCCTCCAGCGTGAGAGTGACCACGCGCTCCACGTCCGCATCGCTGATGCGGCGAGGGGCGCCGGGCCGAGGCTCATCCAGGAGCCCGTCGGGACCGTGCTGGGCAAAGCGCTGGCGCCAGGTCTGCACGGTCGGGCGGCTCACGCCCAGGGCTCGTGCCACGCCGCTGTTGGTAGCGTCCGGCTCTGCACAGGCAAGAATAATGCGCGCCCGCAGGCTGAGCGCCTGTGCCGTCTTGCGTCGGCGGGCCCAGGTCTCCAGGACAGCACGATCCGGGTCGTTCAAGGCAATCAGATAGGCCGGGCGGTTGGGCATGATCGCCTCCAGCGTGTGGGATCATACACCACCAACGCAGAGACGACCTGCCAAGAAACCTCTAACTCACACCACTAG
>NZ_JAEQMY010000305.1 GCF_016743775.1 Microvirga aerilata
CACATTGCAGAACATCAATAGGGGCTAATAAGCATGAACCATGACGTCGTTTACAATGAGCAAATCCTCTCGATTGCCCAGAATGCATCTTTGTATGTGACGACCGTTCTCGTCTGCCAGAACAACCTCATCCGCAGCGGCATCAGCCACATTCTCTCCGGCACGCTGTTCGTCCTCTCAGACGAATCCCTCGAACACCCATCAGAGCTGCCGATCCTCTGCCTCATCCACAGGGACCAAGCTGCTGATGAATTGACCGAGACAGTTGAGCAGTTGAAGGCGCAATGGCCTTCAGCCCGGGTGGTTCTGCTGACTGAGGCCATCAAACCAGCAGCCATGATGCAGGCCTTCCAAGCGGGCTTGGACGGGCTTTGCTCAACCTCCATGAACCGTGAGCCCCTGATCAAGGCACTTGAGTTGGTGATGCTAGGTGAAACTTTCATCGCGCCAGCTTTCACGCTCAGCCTGTTCCACGAGGCCTCCCACCTCCAGCAGGCTCATCCTGGTGGGGCTATCATCGTTGGCCCTGCGGCTACGGCGGTTGCCAACACTCTGTCTCCCCGAGAAGCTCAAATCCTGCGGCACCTGACACAAGGCGCCTCCAACAAGCACATTGCACGGGAGCTTGGGCTGGCTGAGGCGACGATCAAAGTTCATCTCAAAGCCATTCTGCGCAAGGTGAGAGCAGCCAATCGCACCCAAGCGGCCATGTGGGCGCAGCAGCACCTGAGCCTAGCGGCAAACGACGGCTTCATTATTGCTGCTGAGTAGCGCGGCGCGCGATGGGGAGACTTCTCCCAATCACGGAGAGGGGCATCGAAACCACCCCTATCCGTGAGAATGTTAGACGGAGCTCGGGCTTGGGTGCATGCTGGGACAATGCGAACCATGATCCTTGTTGCCAGCCTTCTCAGCATCGCTCCTGTCCTCGCCCAGGACGCTCCAGCCATCTGGCGGGATCCCGAAAGCGGATGCACCTATCTCAAGCTCGGTGACACCCTTAGCCTTCGCTTTCAGCGGGACGGGCTGCCCGACTGCCCAGATGCGAGACATGAGACCAGCTTACTCTCCAATGGTCA
>NZ_JAEQMY010000306.1 GCF_016743775.1 Microvirga aerilata
TAGGAGCGCAGGTGCTCCGGGCTGAGCGAGCGCTCAAAGCAGACCCAACGAAACGCCTGCGCCTCATCCGCTCGCCCAAGGGCCTCGAGAACCGCAATCCGGGTCAGCTCCCATTCGACCGGGATCCAGCCAGGTCTGTCCAGATCGACGGCGTTGATGGCGGCCCACGCTTCTTCCGCGCGGCCTGCAGCCAACAGCCGTTGCGCGATCTCCACAGCAACACTTGGGACGCCTCGTGCCTTCTCACTTTGCTGGGCGATAAAGGCGTCCACATCCCCCTGCGCATCCGCAATCGCCGCCAGCGCCAATCGAACAACGCTGCTGCGATGGCGCTCCGCCAGGTCATCGGCGTACAGGGGACCACTCATCCCCCAACCGACGACCTTCCGGTCTTCAGCACGAGGCTCCTGCCGCGGCTCCTGTGACAACTTGAGGATGAGATGCTTAAGGTGGTCGAGGCCAGTCGGGCCGAGGGCCGGGGCCAGAACCGCGACCAGACCGTCATACTGACCATACTCGTTCTCGATCAGAGCACGGTAGGCGTGCTCGGCCAGCACGGTGGGCGCGGCATTCGCCGCGATGGCAATGTCACCAAGATCACGGCAGGCCGCCTGAAAGACCGCGATCACGCTGCCACTGCTGTCGTCACAGCGGTTGAAGATCGGATTAGCAAGTGCCATGAAGCGCCAGAGGAGGTCCAGCGCTTCACCTGCATCGACTTTGGCGACCTGACTGATAGCCTGTCTCTGGGTCTCGAGATCCGCAACAAGGGCCTTGCGCTTGTGCCAATCAACGAACGAGCGAGAGCGGGCAATAGCGGTCAGGCGCTTGCGGATCTCCTGAGCCATGTCGGCAGGGCTGGCGGCGCCGGCCAGTTCCAGCCGCAGGCGGCGTTGGGCTGCTGCATTACCCCGGCTGATCTCGATCAGCAGTTCAGCCAGGCGATCGGACCCAAGCGCCTCGAGGTTCTTAGCGTTCAGAGTCTTCCGTGAGGCCATGTCGCATCCCAGGTGCGTCCAGGGCTCTCATGTATGGGGCAGTCCGATCTTGATCAATCCTTGG
>NZ_JAEQMY010000307.1 GCF_016743775.1 Microvirga aerilata
AAGATCCGGAAACACGACGCTACTACATTGGACCTGAAATCTACGTTCTGGGCACCCTCGCAAGCACTCGTTTCGGCATCCATCCGATCTCTCTCCGCTCTCTCGGGCGGCTGAGCCAGGAGACTGGCGACACAGCCTTCCTTTCGGTCCCGCGAGGCGTCTATTCCATCTGCGTCCATCGCGAGGAAGGGCCGTACCCGATTCGAGTCCATGCGCTTCACGCCGGCGACCGACACCCTCTGGGGGTCGGTGCCGGAAGTCTTGCTCTGTTGTCTGCCCTGCCGGACCAGGAGGTAGAAGAAGTCCTGGCCGCGAACGCGGACGTCTTGGCTGAGAAATATCCCAACCACCCGCCGTCTGTACTCCGCTCGCTCGTCGAAGAAACCCGGGTGAACGGTTACGCGCTGAATCCAGGCCTGCTGCTCCCGAGTTCGTGGGGCGTCGGCGTTCCCATCCGTGGGGTGGATGGCCGACCGATCGGTGCGCTCTCCATTGCGGCGATCGAGAGCCGCTTGAGTGAAGCCCGCCAGCGGGAGATCGCCTCGCTCCTGAAGAAGGAAGCGACTTGGATAGAGATGCGCTTGAGCGAGGTCGGCACCGCCGACAGGCCGTCGAGGAAGAAGGCCAGATAGGCTTGGGCACGCTGCCCGCCCTCGGTTCTCCAAACTCGCGCGACCTCATGCCGCCAATGCCTGCGGGTGACTGAGGAGGGGCTTGCTGGGTCTGCTCGGGTTTCCACACGCTGCACGGAAGGGTGATGATGGCCAAAGCGGCCCTATCTGCTTTGGCTCACTTACATGGAAGAGGCAGGAGTTGCGACCAGCGGGTGCTGCTGCCTAGGACGGATCTCGACGAGGCAGAAACCATCCTGCACTTCGCTGCCGTTCTCGAAGCGCTGCGGCTGTGGAGTGGAAACTGGTCCGCCCATCCCTAGCTCAAGTTGTATGGCCTCTTGCCTGATTTGGAGCTCCTAATGATGAGCCTGGTACAAGGCTCCTCTCGCAAACTGAACAAGCTAAACGACAGCACTGCCCGTGCTGCCCGACTTCGTAGGATCGAT
>NZ_JAEQMY010000308.1 GCF_016743775.1 Microvirga aerilata
TAAAGCGAATTGCGGGCTGGTTTGAAGCTAAAGCAATGGGTTGAGCGTTGGAGAGGTGTTGGTGCAGGAGGCCTACTATGCCCCAGCCCTATTCAGCCGATCTGCGCGAGCGTATTCTGGCAGCCTATGAGCACGGAGAAGGCAGTCAGGTGGCGATTGCCCACCGCTTTCGCGTGTGTCCGGCCACCGTCTGCAACTGGATCCGCCAGGCCCGCCAGGATGGCCGGCGCCGGCCCAAGCCGCACCGCGGCGGACCGGCCGGTCGACTGGGCCCTCCTGAGCTTTCGCTGCTACAGGCGCTCGTGGCCAAGACCAACGACGCGCGCCTGGACGAGTATGCGGAGCGTTTGTTCGCGCTCACCGGCAAGCGGGTCAGCCGTTCGGTGATGTGCCGCACGCTCCAGCGGCTTAAGCTGCGTCCGAAACAAAGACCCTTCGGGCGGCCGAGCAGGAGCGGCCCGACATTGCTGCCGAGCGTGAGGCTTATCGCCAGCAGATGAGCACGCTGCCCGTGGAACGCCTGGTGTTCCTGGATGAAAGCGGGGTGACGACTAAAATGGCCCGTACTCATGCGCGAGCTCCACGCGGGCAGCGGGCGTACGGAAGTATCCCGCTCGGCTCGTGGCAGCGGCTGACGGTGTTAGGAGCACTGGCGTATGAGGGCCTGGTCGCCACAATGAGCATCGAGGCATCCACCTCGACCTCCGTGCTGCTGGCTTACCTCGAGCAGGTGCTGGTGCCAAAGCTCCGGCAGGTGAAGCCGGATGCCATCCTGGTCATGGACAACCTGCGCCCGCATCGGGCCACGGAAGTGCGGGAGATGCTCGCCCAGGCCGGGATCGGACTGCTGTACCTGCCCCGCTACTCGCCCGAGTTCAATCCGATCGAGCAGGCCTGGGCCAAGATGAAGGAGCGGCTCAAGGCAAAAGCCGCACGCACTCTCGAAGCCTTGGAGACGGAACTTAAACCAGCCCTCGATACCATCACCGCAAAGGATGCCCGAGGCTGGATCAGGCATGCCGGCTATGCCGTACACTGATCCACAATTCGCTTTAG
>NZ_JAEQMY010000309.1 GCF_016743775.1 Microvirga aerilata
CGTCAGGACTACTCGCCATCAGAGCTGCGCACGCGTGCGGCCCGTGAGAAGGACTGCCGGGCCGTCCTGCGGCTCCTCGCGATCGCCAATGCGCTCGAGGGCATGACCCGGGCCGAAGCTGCACGGCTGGCCGGGATGGAGCGCCAAGCCCTGCACGATGCTATCCAGCGCTTCAATGCTGAGGGACCTGACGGTCTGCACGACCGGCACCGTTCGGGTCGCCCGGAACAGCTCACTGCCGGCCAGCAAGCTGCGCTCAAGGCGCACATCCTGCGCGGGCCGGAGCCGGAGCGCGATGGGGTGAGCGCCTGGCGCTTGGTCGACCTGTGCGAGCATGTCGAGCGGACTTATGGCGTGAGTTACAGCCAATGGGGTCTGTCGCGCGTGCTCAAGCGGCTGAGCCTGTCCCGTCAGAAGACCCGGCCTTCGCACCCGAAGGGCAGTCCAGCCGCGCAGGCGGCGTTCAAAAAAGCAGCTCCCGTCCAAGCTGCAGACCATCGCGGCTGAGCACCCTGGGGCATGTATTCAGCTCTGGTGCCAGGACGAAGCGCGCTTTGGCCAGAAGGGCCGGACGACACGGGTCTGGTATGAGCGTGGGGTGCGCCCGCCGGGCATAGTCGATCAGCGCTACAAGAGCCTGTACCTGTTTGCCGCCTGCCGGCCTGGAACTGATGATGTCTTCGCCCTGGCCCTGCCGCGAGCGGATGCAGGCACAATGGAGGTGTTTCTGGAGCACTTTGCCCGGCAGCTGGCGCCGGGCGTGCACGCGGTGCTGATCTTGGACCAGGCGGGCTGGCACGATGAGCGGGCCTTGCACGTGCCCGCCACCATCACCCTGCTGCCGCTGCCCTCAGCGTCGCCCCAGCTGAACCCGGTGGAGCGTGTCTGGCTGTACTTGCGCGAGCGGTATCTCTCGCACCGTGTGCTGGACCACTATGGGGCTGTGCTCGAGGCAGTCTGCCGCGCCTGGAACAAGCTCGTCGACGAGAAGGGCCGGCTCACAACCCTCACGGCTTACCCGTACCTCATCGCGTCGGAAATTCCGTGA
>NZ_JAEQMY010000030.1 GCF_016743775.1 Microvirga aerilata
GGGTTCCTTGCGGCGTGCCATGCGATGTCTCCTTCCAGATCATCGTAATGGCCCCACACGAAATTCCCGACAGTTCCGGTTTTCTGCCTTCTTCAAGCTTAAAAAGAAACAAGCAGAGTTGGATTTTATAGATATAGATACATCGCAGGATATGCGACTATTTATAGACCCTTACGCTATTGAGATGCGGGATGATGAGCTATCTGCAGAACTAGCGCATCACATCACAACGTTTTTCGAAGATGTTCTTACTTCTCTACGTAAGAAAGATCGTGTCCGCGCAAAATTTCTGACAAGTAATCTCGGAGAGCCGCAGGAAACTTTCCTCGGAATGTCAAAGGGCAAACCTCAAGGTCGCGGTATGGGGCGCTTCGATGCGGATCAGCTACTGCGAGCACTAGAGGCGAGTAAAGCATTTAAAACTGGACTGATTACAGACCTTGCAGAGGCTGAACTTTTTATAGACGGTATTGGTCCTGACAAGATTTCGGATCTCACAACTAACCTTATTCGCGCTCCGTTGATTAAATATACCCATGAACAGTGTGATCTTCACAATGTTCCACTCACCAAACACGTGCCAATTGCTCCAGTATGGGACCCTGATACCAGGGATTGGAGGTCGGAATACCAAGATTTGCCGGTCGTAGCCGGGATTCCAGTTATTCTCGTTCCGAAAGTTCTGGTTAGGCTAAAATTATCTTTGAACAGCCAGGAGTATTACAATGGAACTGTGTTGAACTTTCTAAAGTCTGAGCATCTAGCGTCAAACTCAGGTTTAGTTCGGTTATTGAAGAATAAAAGTCGGAAGGTGTTCAAGAAGGACCTCAAGCAGAAACATCCGTTCTCAAAAGAATTTCTAACTGAGGTGACTCAGAAAAACCCTCGTCTTCTGGAGTTCTACAAAGAGCTTAAAGGTGCCAGAGGGGCCCTTGAAAACGAAGATCTGGAAAGAGATTATAGTGAAACTGATTTTGCTAGTATGTTGTCCGAAAAACTCAAGGCGATAAAATCCGGCAGCAAGCATGCGACTGAGTATCACACTGCAATAGCAGGTATACTTACCTTCTTGTTTTACCCTGAATTGGTGTACCCAGTGCTTGAGGAAGGACTTCATGGCGGCAGAAAACGAATCGATCTTACATTTACTAACTGGTCGAACAATGGGTTCTTCGCAAATGCCAAAGTCTTCGCCTCAAACCCGAGCAAGATATATTATTGTAGAATGTAAAAACTACAGCGAGGATCTAGCGAACCCAGAATTTGATCAATTGACAGGACGGTTTAGTCCGGCACGAGGCCGTTTAGGTATAATTTGTTGCCGGACAAATACAAATAAGAAAGCTATATTAGAAAGAAGCAAAGATGCTGTACGAGACGATAGAGGATTTGTTTTAGTCTTGGACGACAATGATATATTAGATATGTTGGGTGCTGCAGGGTCAGGGAAGAGAAAAGATATCTTTGTTTTTCTTGAGAAAAGGTATCGAGAGATAGTCTTCTAGAAGCTATTCATCGACAATAGGTATCGTAAATTTGTGAAACAAGCTCAAAACCTACTACGTGCTCTCCCCACGTGGAGAGCCTTCTTATGCTTCGCGTTATCTACTATTCAGGCTCGCTCTGTGGCCTAGTCAGCGCATTAGCTCGTGGGCGAGGCCCCACCCAGCCGAAACCAGGCGGAGCCCCCTCGCTAAAATCCCATCACACCGGAATCCGCCCGTCATACACCGCCTTCAACCGGCCGATCCCGTCCCAGAAGGGCTCCGGCTCGTCGCCTTCCATGCGGGCGGCCAGGACGTCGAGGTGCATGTGCCAGCCGGCGCTGACGCTGAGCAGGGTCGAGCGGTCGGGGACGCGGCGGTGGACCAGGGTGAGCAGCACCTTGGTGCCGATGGGCTCGAGCGTAAAGGTGACGCCGCCGGTGGAGCCCCAGGTGATGGCGAGTTTTTTCGGCGGGTCGAGCTCGGTGATGCGGCACTCCAGCCGGTGCTCCTCGGGGGAGCCGGCCGGGCGGGTGCCGGACGGGGCGGTCAGCTCGTCGTTGCGCCAGACGAACTCGAAGGGCGCGCCCACGGCAAGCGCCATCTCGCCGGCCGCCAGCCACTGGCGGCGCAGCTCGCTTTGCGTGAGATAATCCCACACCCGCTCCACGGGGCCGGGCAGCAGGCGCCGGATCTCCAGGGTGTCGGGCTCGGTCAGCACGCCGAAGCCGTCCGGGGCGGTGGGGCTCGGGTTCGCTAGGCTGGTCATGGGGTGTCTCCTTCGGGGTTGAGGCTGTTGCGGGCATCCTCCTCGCGAAGGAGCCGTTCGAGAGCGTCCAGGCGGCCGGTCCAGAAGCGTTCGTAGTGGCTGAGCCATTCGTGGGCGCCGGCGAGCGGGCCGGGGTCGAGGCGGCACAGATGAGTGCGGCCGCGAACCTCGCGCCGGATCATCCCGGCATTCTCCAGCACCTTGATGTGCTTCGAGGCGGCAGCCAACGAGATCGCGAAGGGTTCGGCGAGCTGGCTCACCGTGCGTTCGCCCATGCTGAGGTCGCGCAGCATCCGGCGGCGGGTGGCATCGCCGAGGGCGTGGAAGACGGTGTCGAGCTGGGGTGCATGTAATTCAACCATGTGGTTGAATATAGACGCGGGCTTTCCGATAGTCAACCGATTGGTTGAATGACAGGACGGTTGGCTTCAGCCGGCCGCGTCCGCGGCCTTCCGCATCCGGCCTTCCGTGAGCGCCAGCGCCGTGGCGCTGAACATCACCACCATGCCGAGCGCCTCGGGCCAGCCGAAAGGCTCGTCGGCGAGCGCCACGCCCACCGCCACCGCCACCACGGGGCTGATGAAGGCATAAAGCCCGGCCCGGAAGGCGCCCCAGTCCCGCACCAGCCAGAGATAGATCGTGAAGCCCGCAAGCGACCCGCCGAGCACGAGGATGCCGAGGCTCAACACCACGCGCCCGTCCGCGAGGTTTGCGAGGGCGGCGGGGTCGTAGCCCTCCACCAGAAGGGACACGAGCACGAGGCCCGCCGCTCCCAGGCTCGTTTCCCAGAAGGCGAGCGAGAGGGGGTGCATGGCCTGCATGAGCGGGCGGCTCACCACGGTGCCCCAGGCGTAGCTCAAGGTCGCGGCCGCAACGGCCGTGAGGCCCAGCACCGCCTGCGTGCCCTCCTGCGGCGACGCCGTGCGCCCGGAGAAGAGCAGCACGAGGCCGCCGATGCCGAGCGCGATGGCCCCCATGCGGCGGCGCGTGATGCGCTCCTGCCCGTAGAGGGCGCCCACGAGGATGATGCAGATCGGCATGAGCGCCAGGTTCACGATGGCCGAGAGGCCGCTCGGAGCGCGGGCGACGCCCCAGAACAGCAGGCTGTAGCAGCCCGTGTTGATGAGGAGCGAGGCCACGAGCACGCGCCCCGGCTGCGCCATGCCCAGGGGCACCCTTTGGACGAGCGCGATGGCCCCATAGGCGAGGCCTGCGAGCACGAAGCGCGCGGCGGCGAGGAAGATCGGCGGCACCACCTCGGAGCCGAGCTTCGTCGGCAGCCAGGTGAGGCCCCAGATCAGCGCCATGAGGGCAAAGGCCGCGATCTGTCCCGTGCCGGCCCTGTGCCGCTGCCCCATCCCGCTTCCTCCCGCCGCCCCGATGCGCCGCCATCCTAGAGAGGCGCGGCACGGGTGGCTACTCGGGTTGGGCGGCCGCGCCGTGCAGGGCCGCGCCGTGCATGGCGGGCCGGTGCGCCGGGTGCCCTCGCGCGGCCGGGACCCGGGCAGGCTTGAGGCCCGCATGCCCACGCAAGCTGGCGATGCGAGGCGCGATCAGCCCTCCGCTGGGGCCTTGAACCTGCCGCCCTGCGCCACGTTCCCCCTCCGCGCGGAGAACCGTTCATGCCTCTCGTCATCCAGGCCGGCCTGTGGGGCCTGCTCAGCGGGTCGGCCCTCGTGGTGGGGGCGGCCATCGGGTATTTCGCCAACCTGCCGCAGCGGGTGATCGCCGCCGTGATGGCGTTCGGGGGCGGGGTGCTGATCTCCGCGCTGTCCTTCGACCTCATGGACGAGGCCTACCGCACGGGCGGCCTCGCCGCCACCTCCCTTGGGTTTCTCGCCGGCGCGGTGGTCTATACGGGCGCGAACATCGCCGTGTCGCGCCGGGGCGCGCAGCACCGCAAGCGTTCGGGGCTGGCGGACGATGCCCGGCAGCCCACGAGCCAGGAGGGGAGCGGGCTCGCCATCGCCCTCGGCGCGCTCCTCGACGGCATTCCCGAATCCATGGTGATCGGCGTGAGCCTCCTGGACGGCGAGGGCGTCGGCCTCGTGACGGTGGCGGCGGTGTTTCTCTCCAACCTGCCCGAAGGGCTCTCCAGCGCCGCCGGCATGCGCCGGGCCGGGCGCTCGAAGGCCTACATCTTCGGCATCTGGGGCGGCATCGCGGCGGCCTCCGGGGTCGCGGCGCTGGTGGGCAACAGCGCCTTCGCGGGGGCGAGCCCCGCCACGGTGGCCTTCGTCACGGCGGTCGCGGCCGGCGCGATCCTCGCCATGCTGGCCGACACCATGGTGCCCGAAGCCTTCGAGACGGCGCATGAATATGCGGGTCTCATCACCGTCGCGGGGTTCCTCGCGGCCTTCGCGCTCTCGCGGGCGGTGGGGGCTTGAGAAGATCCTGCCGGTGGACCGGCCAGGGTGTCAGAGGATGTAGAAATCCTTCGTCGCGAGAGCGAGGCCTTTGTCCACGGCCGCAAAGGCGACCTGCCCAAGGGCGCCGTTGCCGTCCGGGTCGAACGAGAGAACGCCGGTCTTCTTGTTGTAGAGGATGCGGTCCGTGCTGTCCTGGGCCGCGGTGGCCGACCGGAAGATGCCCTTCTCCAGCGCGCCCTTCAGGCCGATGTCCTTGAACACCGACCGGGAAAGATAGAACCGGTCTTCGCCTCGGGTGAAGTCGGTCACGCGATCGAGGCTCGACAGCATCGGCTCCGTGTCGAAAACGAACTTGTCGCGGCCGCTGCCGCCTGTAAGAGTATCGCGCCCGGCTTCGCCGCTCAGGGTGTCGTTCCCGGCGTTGCCGATCAGCCGGTCGGATCCGGCGTCGCCCCGGATCGTGTCGTTGCCCCTGAACCCGTCGAGCACGTCGGCCTTCAGGCTGCCCGAGATCGAGTCGCTTCCGGCCAGGAGATCTTCCCCGATCTCCCGGTTGCTCTTGGTTTTCCAGGTAAAGTAATCGGGTGCCGAGAACGATACCCCTGAGAGCGAGCAGAAGAAGTTGTCGTTCTTGTACATCGAGATGCCGGTGATCTTGCCGGCCGTGATGGGCTGCCAGGGCTCGCCCTTGATGCCTTTTCCGTGCAGCACGGCATAGTTCTTGCCGAGCGTCGTGATGGACCACGGATTGTACAGGAACGTGGTTTCGTTCACCGACACATGAAACGGCAGGTTCGAGGTGTCCAAGCGGTAGGAGTAGGATGCGCGAAGGTCAGCCAAGGCAATGTCCGATCGAGTGGCAAGGTCAGGGAAAGTGGCGGGTGTTTAGCGCAGGCCCTTTCCCTAAGGTACTCCCTAAATCAAGGGAGCTTGGCCAGACCGGTCCGTGAAGAGCCGGAAACGAAAGATGCCCGGCACCGGGCCGGGCATGATCTGGACGGTGAGCGGCGTAAAAAGGCGGCCTACCGCCCCTTTCGCCCGCCCTTGTATTTCGGCTTCTGCCCGGCAAACCCTTGCGTCGAGCGCCCGGCCGGCCTTTCGCGGAAGTTCAGGGGAACCTCGCGGTCCGTGCCGGGGCCCATCTCGTCGAGGCCGGGCTTGCGCACCCGGGTGCCCTCGTCCGAGCGGCCCTTGCCGAGAGGTCCGTAGGAGTCGGAATCCTCGTCGCCCGCCGTGGCGCCTTCGCCGGAGGGCGGGAGGCCCTTCGGGGGCAGGTTGGCGCTGCGGCCGTATTTGCGCGCGCCGCCGTACTTGCCCGCATCGCGCTCTACGTCGGATTGCCGCGCCATCGGGTCGTCGCTGATGGCAAGCTCCGTGGCCTGCAGGCGCTTGAGCTCGTCGCGCAGGCGGGCCGCCTCCTCGAACTCCAGGTTCGCGGCGGCCTCGCGCATGCGCTTTTCCATGTCGGCGATGACGGCCTTGAGGTTGTGGCCCACGGTGCGGTCGGCCATTCCCGTATCGACGGAGACGTGGTCGCGCTCGTAGACGCTGTCCAGAATGTCGGCGATGTTCCTCTTCACCGATTGCGGCGTGATGCCGTGCTCGGCGTTGTAGGCGAGCTGCTTCTCGCGGCGGCGGTTGGTCTCGGCGATTGCGCGCTCCATGGAGCCGGTGATCTTGTCGGCGTAGAGGATCGCCTTGCCTTCCACGTTACGGGCCGCGCGACCGATGGTCTGCACCAGCGATGTTTCGGAGCGCAGGAAGCCCTCCTTGTCCGCATCGAGAATGGCGACGAGCGCGCATTCGGGAATGTCGAGACCCTCGCGCAAAAGGTTGATGCCGATCAGCACGTCGAAGGCGCCGAGCCTGAGGTCCCGGATGATCTCGATGCGCTCCAGCGTGTCGATGTCCGAGTGCATGTAGCGCACGCGGATGCCGTTCTCGTGCATGTATTCGGTCAGGTCCTCGGCCATGCGCTTGGTGAGCGTGGTCACCAGCGTGCGGTAGCCGTTCGCCGCCAGCTCCTTCACCTCGTGCACGAGGTCATCGACCTGCGAACGTGCGGGCCGGATCTCCACCACCGGATCGACAAGGCCCGTGGGGCGGATCACCTGCTCGACGAACACGCCGCCGGTCTGCTCCATCTCCCACTTGGCGGGCGTTGCCGACACGTGCACCGATTGCGGCCGCATGGCGTCCCATTCCTCGAAGCGAAGCGGGCGGTTGTCGAGGCAGGAGGGGAGGCGGAAGCCGTATTCGGCGAGCGTCGCCTTGCGCCGGAAGTCGCCGCGATACATGCCGCCGATCTGCGGCACCGTCACGTGGCTCTCGTCGGTGAAGACCAGCGCGTTGTCGGGCAGGTACTCGAACAGGGTCGGTGGCGGCTCGCCGGGCTTGCGGCCCGTGAGATAGCGCGAATAGTTCTCGATGCCGTTGCACACGCCGGTGGCCTCGATCATCTCGAGGTCGAACTGGGTGCGCTGCTCGAGCCGCTGGGCTTCCAGCAGGCGGCCCATGCGGGCGAGTTCCTGCAGGCGCTGCTGCAACTCGTCCTGAATGCCTTTCACGGCCTGCTGCAGGGTCGGGCGCGGCGTCACGTAGTGCGAGTTGGCGTAGACCTTCACGAATTGCAGGTCGTTGGTCTTCTTGCCCGTGAGCGGATCGAACTCGACGATGCTCTCGATCTCGTCGCCGAAGAGGCCGATGCGCCAGGCGCGGTCCTCCAAGTGGGCCGGAAACAGCTCGATCACGTCGCCGCGCACGCGAAAGGTGCCGCGGGCGAAATCGCTCTGGATGCGCTTGTACTGCAGGGCCACGAGATCCGCGATGAGCTGGCGCTGCTCGATGCGCTCGCCCACCTTCACGGAGAAGGTCATGGCCGTATAGGTTTCGACCGAGCCGATACCGTAGATGCACGACACGGAGGCCACGATGATCACGTCGTGGCGCTCCAAGAGCGCGCGCGTCGCCGAGTGGCGCATGCGGTCGATCTGCTCGTTGATGGACGATTCCTTCTCGATGAAGGTGTCCGAGCGCGGCACATAGGCCTCGGGCTGGTAGTAGTCGTAGTAGGAGACGAAATATTCCACCGCGTTGTCGGGGAAGAACGACTTGAACTCCCCGTAGAGCTGGGCGGCGAGCGTCTTGTTCGGCGCCAGAATGAGGGCGGGGCGCTGCGTCTCCTCGATCACCTTGGCCATGGTGAAGGTTTTGCCCGAGCCCGTGACGCCCAGCAGCACCTGGTCGCGCTCCTGCCGGCGCACGCCGTCCACCAGCTCGCGGATCGCGTTCGGCTGGTCGCCGGCGGGCTGGAAGTCGGACTTGATCTTGAACGGAATGCCGCCTTCCGACTTCTCGGGCCGGGGCGGGCGGTGCGGCACCCAGAGCGTGCCGTTCTTGAATCGCGGGTCGCCCTCGGTAAGAAGGCGCGAGAGCGCATCGACAGTGGCGGAAAAGCCCGAACCGGAGGAGAGATCGCCCAGCTCCTCGGCCACGTCCGGACCGTCGTCGGGTCCCTTCAGGCCAAGCTTCTTCGCCAGCGCCGGGTCCACGTCCGTGATGTCGCCGTGGATGAAGGTTTCCTGCGCCCGCTCGGCAAAGCCCTCCGCCGCCTCACGCTCCCGGTTGACGGCGGGACTGAGGAGATCGGCCAGGTGAGGGGCCAGGGGCTTCAGCTCAGGCTTGGTGGCTTTCCCGGTGGAAAGCTTGGGCTTTTTGGGTGATTTGGCCATAGAACGAATATGGTACGAACGGCCGGGGAATGGAAGAGCGGAACCTGACTCAGGCCGTGTGCTTTTCCGCCCTCTTGCCGCCGCGCAGGGCCTTCAGCAGGGGCACGGCGCCATAGTGGATGAGCGGGATCAGCACGGCTCCCAGCACGAGCCCGAAGACGCCCGCGGCGGCAGCCGAGACCAGCCATTCCAGGGTGCCTGCAAGCGCCGGAACCGCCTGCGCGACCGCCACCGCCGCCTCGTGAATCACGTGCTCCACGCCGGCCCAGCCGTAGCCTGCCAGCCCGTGGATGATGATGCCGCCGCCGACCCAGATCATGGCGGCGGTGCCGACCACGCTGAGGAGCTTGAGCAGGATCGGCATGCCCTTCACGAGGCCGCGGCCAAAGGTCCTTGTGACCGGGGCCAGAGCCCTGTCGGCGCCCGAGGGAGGAGCACCGGGCAGTGCCCGCCGGAGCAGGCGGGAGACCGGCCGGTTGCTGGTGGCCATCGCCACGCCGGCATCGTCCGCCTTCACGATCAGGGCCACGGCGCCATAGACCAGGGCCGTGATGGCGATGCCCACCACGGCAAGCACGAGCGCCTGGGTCCAGAACGAGGCGGTCGGCACCGTAGCGAGCGTAATGGCCATGATCTCGGCCGAAAGGATGAAGTCGGTCTTGATCGCGCCGCTGACCTTCTCGTTCTCGAAGCTCTCGGCGGTCTGCGTCGCAGCAGCGACAGCGGCCTCATGCTCGTGGGCGTGATGCGGGAAGAGGGCCTCGAACACCTTCTCCGAGCCCTCGTAGCAGAGATAGGCGCCGCCGATCATGAGAAGCGGGGTGATGGCCCAGGGCGCCACGAGGCTCAGGATCAGCGCCGCCGGCAGCAGGTACAGGAGCTTGTTCTTGAGCGAGCCCCAGGCGATCCTGCCGACGATCGGCAGCTCGCGGGCCGCGGCAAAGCCCACCACGTAGCGGGGCGTCACGGCGGCATCGTCGATGACCACGCCGGCGGCCTTGGCGCCCGCCTTCATGGCCTGGGCGGTCACATCGTCGAGCGAGGCCGCAGCGACCTTGGCGAGGCCTGCGATATCGTCCAGCAATGCGATCAAGCCGATGCTCATGGGGGCTCCTGTTGGAATCGTTCAAGCGTATCTGTGGGCTCTAAGAGGCAGCCGCAAGGCTTCCCCAGCTTCGACAACGCCTGAGCTGTGGATTGGGTGCAGGACGGTCCGGCTCGGATGCGCTAGCCCCGAGGGGCCGATCCGCCGCCGTCATCCAGCCGTCATGAGACTGACGCATGACGATCCCGCTCACCTTGACAGTTTCGCGGGGATACCATGCACCGTTCCTTCATCGCCGGCTCTCTAGCCGCAGCCCTCCTGTCCGGCACTGCTCTCACGGCGTCCGCGGCGGAATACTTCGACCGTATCGCAAGCTTCCCCATCACGGCAAACCTCTCGTCCGGGGCGGACCAGAAAGGCGAGACGGTGGCCGAGATCATCTCCGCCAGCCAGGACGGCAAGCTGCTGGTCTACACGGACAGTCCGCGCAAGGCGCTGGGCTTCATCGACATCGCGGATCCGGCGCAGCCCAAGGCCGCAGGAATGCTGCCCATCGGCGGCGAGCCCACCTCCGTGAAGGTCGCGGGCCAGAAGGCCTATGTGGCCGTCAACACCTCCGAGAGCTTCACCAAGCCGAGCGGCAAGCTTGTCACGGTCGATCTCGCCAGCCGAACCATCGTTGCCGAATGCGCCTTGCCGGGCCAGCCCGACTCCGTGGCGGCGAATGCCGGAGTTCTGGCTCTCGCCATCGAGAACGAGCGCGACGAGGACGTGAACGACGGCGCGCTCCCGCAGCTGCCGGCCGGTTCGCTGATGGTTGCGCCCCTCGGCGACGGGCTGGACTGCGCCAGCCTCAAGACCGTGAGCCTCACCGGCCTGGCGGCCGTGGCCGGCGACGATCCGGAGCCGGAATATGTCGACATCTCGAACGACGGCAAGGTGGTCGTCACGCTGCAGGAGAACAACCACATCGCCATCGTGGACGGACGGACCGGCGCCGTCGAGGCGCATTTCTCCGCCGGAAGCGCGGACCTGACGGGCATCGACACGAAAAAGGACGGCAGGATCGACCTGTCCGGCGCGATGGAGAAGGTCGTGCGCGAGCCGGATGCGGTGCACTGGATCGACGGAAACCGGTTCGTCACCGCTAACGAGGGCGACTGGAAAGGCGGCTCCCGCGGCTTCACCATCTTCAACCGGGACGGCAGCGTGGCGTACGAATCCGGTGCGAGCCTGGAGCACGAAATCGTCGCTCTCGGCCACTACCCGGACAAGCGCAACAAGAAGGGTGCCGAGATCGAGGGTGTGGAGACGGGCCGCTTCGGTGGCGACAACCTGATCTTCGTCGGCTCCGAACGGGCGTCCGTGGTGGCCGTGTATCGCGACACGGGGGCTGCGCCCGAACTCGTGCAGGTGCTGCCTGCGGGCATCGGGCCCGAGGGGCTTTTGGCCCTGCCGGAGCGCAACCTGTTCGTGGCCACCAGCGAGACCGATCTTCACGGCGATGGCGGCGCTGCCCCGCATGTGACGATCTACCAGCGTGCCGAGCGCGCCGCTCCGGCCTATCCGACGATCCGCTCGGCGAAGAACGCCGACGGCCGGCCCATCGCCTGGGGCGCGCTCTCCGGCCTTGCCGCCGACAAAGCGCAGGCCGGCAGGCTTCATGCGGTCACGGACAGCGTCTATGCCGGCGCACCCCGCATCCTCACCATCGACGCGTCGAAGAAGCCCGCGACGATCACAGGCGAAACCCTGGTGACGCGCAACGGCGCCGCGGCAGAAAAGCTCGACCTCGAAGGCATCGCGGTTGCCGGCGACGGGTTCTGGCTCGCCTCCGAGGGCAACCCGGAGAAAGGCCTCAGGAACCTGCTCGTTCGCGTCGATGCCAAAGGCGCGATCCAGGAGGAGATCGCGGTGCCGGCGGATCTTGAAAAAGGTGCGAAGAACTATGGCTTCGAGGGCGTGACCGTGACGGGCTCCGGCGCCGACGAGATCGTGTGGCTCGCCGTTCAGCGCGAATGGGCCGATGACGGCAAGAACGCCGTGAAGCTCCTTGCCTACAAGCCGTCGGACAAGAGCTGGAGCGCCGTGAGCTATCCGCTCGACAGCGCGGAGGCCGGCTGGATCGGTCTCTCCGAGATCACGGCTGTGGGCGATCGCGTCATCATCATCGAGCGCGACAACCAGATCGCCGAGAAGGCGAAGATCAAGAAGCTTTATGCGGTTTCCATGGCCGACATGAAGCCCATCAAGCTCGGTGGCGAGCTGCCCCTCGTGCAGAAGACGCTCGTGCGTGATCTCCCGCCCGACCTGAAGGCCCCCAAGGGCTACGTGCTCGACAAGGTCGAGGGCTTTGCGGTCGACGCCGCGGGCGATGCCTACATCGTCACCGACAACGACGGCGTCGACGACTCCTCCGGCGAGACGCAGTTCCTGAAGCTCGGAAAGCTCTAGCCTTCGGCGCGAAAAAGGGCGGAGCCCAGGCTCCGCCCTTTCCTATCAAGATCAGCCCGGCAGCAGCACGGTGTCGACCACGTGGATGACGCCGGGCTTTCGCGTCACGCCGCGAGGCGGGCCGCAAAGCGCCCGTCGCCGAGATCCGTGATGCGGCCGTAGCGCACGAGGCTGGTCAGCGCCTGCACGACGCGGGGCTCGATCCGCTTGCCGCCGCGCTTGAAGCCCCGCGCCAGGGCGGCAGCATCCATGGGCCGGCCGGCGACGAGGAGGGCATGCTCCACGGCAAGTGAGTCCTCGAGCCGGTCCTTCGGAAAATCGGGCAGGGACCTGTCGATGGCAACCACGTTCTCAGCCAGATTCAGCTCCCCGGTCCTGGCCGCAGCCCCGCCCTTCGCAAAGCGCGGGATCTGGTAGTCGGGTCTGAGCCAGCGCACGAGGCCCGCCGCCTCCTCCTTCGCCCGCTCGGCGTTGAGCGCCACAAGCCGCTCCAGGATCTGCTCGTCGGTGAGATCGTCCGGCCAGCCATAGGCCTGGAACACGAGCCGGTCGAGCCGCTCATGCAGCTCCTTCATAATGAGGATCAGGCCCTCGTCCTTGATGCGCTCCTCGTCGGGGGTGAGGGAGAGGCCTGCCCCAGGTGTCATCCCTGGCGGCCCGTGGGGCCGGGAAGGGGATCCGTCCCCACCCATGGTGCCATCGATCCTCTTCCTGTCCGCGGCCCGTCGCTCCGGGAATGACCCAGAGGGGAGGACCACCCTGTCATCCCCGGCGCGCAAAGCGCGGGAAGGGGATCCACGATCAGGCTCCGCGCCATGGATTCCCTTCCCCTCCGCTGCGCTCCGGCCGGGAATGACATCGGAGGGTCGATAAGCCGCCTCCATCGCCTTCAGCTTCTCCAGCACGTTGTACATCTGCGTCAGGGTGAGCTTGGGGTGCTCGGCTTGACGGGCCTTGCGGAAGGCATCGAGATCCTCCGCCACGGCGCGGATTTCGGCTTTCAGGGACTCAGGGGGATTGGGGAAGGGAAAGGGGTCGAAGCAGCGGGATTTGGAGTAGCGGGGATCGTTGCCGACACCCAGCCATCCACCCGCGCGTGTTGCCCAAACGATATGTTGACGCGATGAAAGTACTCCGAGCATGAATGCATCGTCTGAAGCGATAGCAATGATCATATGGTCCGGAACACATGAGGCGTCTATAAATTGGAATATGCGATGCTTAGAAGTTTCTGTCGTACCAATATATTGACGTAAGTCGTTGAGAGCAGGACGAAACGTTCTTCTTGGCTCGCCAAATATCCACCAGCGCTCCCGAAAAGCCTTCCTGCGGTTAGTGTCCCGCTCAGGTTTTACGCTAGTCAAAAGATGGTGGTAAATACGAGGATAATCGCGCATTAGCTCATCTTGTGTGAGACCAAAAGCATCAATAACATAGCGCTCTCTATTATGGCGTACGAGTTCCCCGCCATTGAGAAAAGGTTTGACGATTCTGTGCGCACTTCGGCTGCCAAGGCACAAATATTCGGCTGCGTTCCTGTCTATCACGAAGCCTTGGCCAGCTAGCATCATGCCATTGCAAGCAACACCTTCGTTGGACATTAGCGAGTTCGCTGCTGAGACATTCGCTCCGATCGTAACATCAGCGTGTATGCTCCCTACTAGATTTGTGAACGAGATTTTTGGCTCATCGGTTTCAACACCAATCTCTGATCTGACTGTTTGCAATTTGCCGTCGTGGGAGCCGATCTCTGCTACAGTCATCGCAATGCGCACGGAAGCGGAGTCTGCACTGGCTTTCGTCCAAGGATGATCTGGAACTGCATAAACAATGCTGATCGGACTTTGAGCTTTTAGATAGCGATCTATGGTTCGCCGGTTGAATACTCCTGTGATTGAGTTGGTAGTCACTAGTCCAAACCTGCGAAGGTTGCTTTCTTTAGCAATTAGCAACTGAGCCGCTTTATCCCACCAGTACATGACAAAGTCAGTGCTCTGATCGACCCAACCGTGTGCCTTCCAAAGAGCCTCGACATAGCCATCGCCTAACGGCCCGCGCATCGCCGCACCTTTCCCAAGAAAAGGCGGATTGCCGACGATGAACTCCGCTTCCGGCCAATCCGGCCTGCGTGCGTTCGGATAGGTCTCGATGCGCCTGCCGTCCTTCTCCACCACTTGCGGCACCGGATAGCCGTCCCAGGTGAGCACGGCATCGTAGCCCTGTCGTTTGCCGAAGTTGATGTTCTGGAAAGCACGCAGGATCGGCTCGGAGGGATGGCCCGTGCGGTTGCGGTAGTGCTGCTGCAGGTATCCGATCCACACCACGAGTTCGGCGATAGCCGCAGCGCGCGGGTTGAGCTCCAGGCCGAGGAATCCGTGCGGGTCGACGGTTTCGCGGTCGAGGCCCATGCTCTCGGGCTCGCCCAGCTGCGCCAGCGTTTCCAGCACCTCGCCCTCTAGCTTCTTCATCAGCTCCAGCGACACGTAGAGGAAGTTGCCGGTGCCGCAGGCGGGGTCGAGCACGCGGGTGGCGCAGAGCTGGCGATGGAACGCGCGCACGGTAGCGATCGCCGCTTTCTCGTCGCCGGTCTCCTTGGCGTGCTCGGCCTTGCGCAGGGCGTTCTGCCAGTCCTCGCGCAAGGGCTCCATGACGGTCGCCTCCACGAGGCGCTGCACATAGGCGCGGGGCGTGTAATGGGCGCCAAGTTTTCGGCGTTCCGCCTTGTCGAGCGCCTGTTCCAACAGCGTGCCGAAGATGGCGGGATCGACCTCGGTCCAGGTGTGCTTTGCCGCCGCCAACAACTCGCCGATCTCCTCGCGCCCGAGATCGAACACGGTGGTGTCCTTGAACAGCCCGCCGTTGAAGTGGCGCACGCGCGTTTCGACCACATGGCTGAACTCGTCGCCCTTCTCCATCTGCTGCCAGAGCGCCTTCAGCCGGTGCGGAAAATGCGCCGGATCGTCCACGCTCTTCTGCAGCAGCGCCTTGAAGCTATCGGGCGGCAGAAGCTCCACATCCTCCGCGAACATGGTGAACAGGCAGCGCATGAGGAAATGCGCCACGTCCTCCGCATTGCATCCGCGCTCCTCCAGCGCCTTGCTCACCTGCGCAAGGCGCTTGGCGATGTCCCGCGTGACGCGGGCGGCCTCCTTGGACGGGTCGAGCGCGTGCGGCTCTTTCCATACACACTCCAGGAGCGTGCGCGTTTCATCCTTCCGCAGATCCTCCATGTAGATGCGAAAGCCGTTGCGGTCCGGAAAATGGCTGTAGGCGCGGCCCGTGCCGGTGAAGTCCGCATAGAGTTCGAGGCAGTGGCCCACATCGCACACGATGATGAAGGGCGGCGCGGGATGATCCGCATCGAGCAGGAACACGTAAGACTCCGCCTGCTGGCGCGCATTCTTCATCATCACGTCCCAGCCGCGCGCAATGTTGCGCCGGCCCAGATCGGCGGGCTCGTCGGCCAGCATCGGGAGCTGGCCCGGAATGGCTTTCGTCTTGCCCGGCAGGCGGGACTGCTTGGCCTCCAGGATGAAGGCGTTCTTCTTGTAGAGATCGATGCGCTTGGGCGCTGTCGCGGCATCGCTGTCCCGTGGGCGCACGGCGCGCTCGAACACGTAGTCGTTCAGCTCGCGCTCCTGGCCGGAGGGTTCAGGACGCGGCACCCCGATGACATCGCAGAGCTCCGACAGGAACATCTGGTAATTGGCGCGCTCCGCGCCGCCCTCGCGGGCTGTCCAGCGGGCGATGAACGAGGCGATAGTGGCATCCGAGTGGGTAGCAGGGTGCATGACGCAACGCAAGGTTGTTTGTTTGCGTCAACCCTATGTTGCGAAGGTGTATAAACTTATAATAGAATTTTATAGAAATATTACTTATGCGTGTAGAGATGATCGTAGCTAGGCCTCTCATGCGCCCGCTGAGTGGATATGTCTGAGAAACGGGCGGAGCTTTCGCCCCGCCCTGCAGAATAACCGATCAGCCCGGAAGCAGCACGGTGTCGACCACGTGGATGACGCCGTTCGACTGCATCACGTCGGCGATGGAGACGGTGGACTTGCCGCCCTTCTGGTCGGTGATGGTGAGCGTGTTGCCCGAGGGCATGACGGTGAGGGTTGCGCCCTGCACGGTCTTCAGGGTGGCCTTGCCGCCGCCTTCCTTCACCTTCGCCACGAGATCCTGCGCGGTCATCTTGCCGGCCACTACGTGATAGGTGAGCACGCCGGTGAGCTGGGACTTGTTCTCGGGCTTCAGCAGGGTATCGACCGTGCCGGCGGGCAGCTTGGTGAAGGCTGCGTTGGTGGGGGCGAACACGGTGAACGGCCCGTTGCCCTGCAGGGTCTCGACGAGGCCTGCGGCCTTCACGGCGGCAACCAGTGTCGTGTGATCCTTCGAGTTGACGGCATTCTCAACGATGTTCTTGGACGGATACATCGGCGCGCCGCCAACGGTCGTGGTCTTCTCCTGGGCCGTGACAGGCAGAGACATCACGAGAGCCGGTGCTGCCAGGGCGAGAGCGGCGGTCATGCAGGCAATGCGGATTTTCATGGATCTGGTCCCTGAATTGGTTTGCATGGGATCCCGGCTTATTGCCGGAGACCGAAGGCTCAACCTTCAGGGCGGGTACCCTGCATAAAAGCGTTTGGATGCAGGGCAGGGAGCACAAAAGAGATTTTTTTGAAAAGCGTCAGGCCGTGAAAGCCGTCGGGCCCCGCAGATAGGCTTCGATCCGATCGACTTCCACCTCGACGTCCTCCGCCTTCAGGGCATGAGGCGAGGCCTGCCGCGCAGCCGGGACGGGCTGGTCCTCGGCCGGCTCGTTCAGGGGAGTCATGTCGTTGAGCGCATCGTGAACGGCCTGCAGGATTTCGCTCTGTATGTCGTTGTCGGGGTTCTCGAGGGGCTTGCGCGGAGCCATGGCGACCTCCTTTGGGAGTAGTGAGCACTATTGGAGTAATCCGTGTCGCAAATAGGGCAACGTCACAGTGCCGTCGATGCCGTTCCCTTCATGACGACCGGCCCCGTGGGCTGTCCCGTCGGCGAGCCGGTGAGCGGCTCGACCGATATCGCAAAGAGTTGATCGGAGTGCGGCTGCGGCAGGTTCTGGAGGTTCAGGAGAACCGTCCTGGCCGTCTGGACCACGCCGACCGAGACGGGCGCGCCTGCCGGGTCCGGGAAGGTCCAGACCTGGATGGAATGGTTGTGCGGGATCTGCATGTCGCCGAGCGGCGTGAGCTCGGCGCGGCCGTCGGCGAATGTGCGCAGCACAGCGCCGGGCTGGTTGGCCTCGCTCATGAGCACCGCCACCAGCACCGGCTGGCGGGATGCCTTCATGGCGAAGAAGCCCAAGCCCGCCGCCAGCAGCAGCGCCGCAACGGCGCCCGCCATGCCGACCGTGCGCCAGAATGACAGGCTGTCCCAGAGCCCCTGGAGCAGGCCGGGCGATGCACCCTGCCGGGCCGGCGTCGCAGGGCGAACCTCGGCTCGCGCGGGCTGGGCCTCGAGACCGGATTCGATGCGCTGCCACAGGGCATCCCCCGCAGGCGCGTCGTCTGCCGTGTTGTCCCACTCGGAAAAGCGGCTGCGCCATTGCTCGACCAGGGCCTGGAAAGCCCCGTCCGATGCCAGCAGGCGTTCCGCCTGCCCGCGTTCCTCGCCTTCGAGCAGGCCGAGAACATGCTCGGCGGCCAGACGATCCTGATCGTCGCGGGTCATGCCATGCACTCCCGCAAGGAGATCAGGGAGCGGCGAATCCACGACTTGATCGTGCCGAGCGGCACGCCGAGGCGTCCGGCGAGCTCGCCGTGGCTGAGGCCGTGGATGTAAGCGAGGGTGATGGCCTGGCGCCGGGCCGGCTCCAGGCGCTCGAGACAGCGCTTGAGGCTGCCCGTATCCGACAGGCGCATCATCACGGCCTCGGCGTTCTCTTCTTCGCTCACGAGCCCCATGGGCTCGAAATCCTCGACGAGGTCGGTTCGGGTCTCGCCGCGCAGGATGTTGAGGGCGCGGTTGCGCAGGATGGCATAAAGCCAGGAGCGGGCATCGCCCCGGGCGGGGTCGAAGCTGTCGGCCTTTTTCCACAGCTGCAGGAAGGTGTCGTGCACGGCTTCCTCGGCGAGAGCCCGCCTGCGCAGGAGCCGCATGGCGACGCCGATCATCCGGGGCGCTTCGCTGTCATAGATGGCACGCAAGGCAAGACGATCGCCCCGCGCGCATCCGCGAAGGGCGTGGTTCAGGTCGAAGGCCGAGGGGATGACCTCCCCGGGCAATGCCTTCACGCGCGATCTCCGTCTCCAACGTGCAACAATACACCCGAAGCAGGCTCTTGGATGCAGAACCGAATAAAAACTTAAGGCTCCCCTGCATCCATAGAGGATTCCGGCGGGTAAGCGCAACAGCCGGTCACTCACGACCGGAGCTATCAGCCGGAGGACCCTTCATGAAATTCACCACATTGGCCGCAGCCCTCGTCGGATCGACCCTCTCGATGGCAGCCGCTCAGGCGCAGAGCGTCGCCGCCCTCGTCGGGGACGATACCATCGCCATCGTCGATGTGGCGGGCAAGAAGGCAGGCAAGGCCATGAAGGTGTCCGGTCTCTCCGGCGCGCTCGTCGGCATCGATGTCCGCCCGGCGGACGGGATGCTCTACGGCGTCGTGGCCGACGGCACGGTCGTCACCATCGATCCGGCCTCCGGCAAGGCCACCATGAAGTCGAAGCTCGACACGATGCTGGCGCCCGGCACCATGGCCACCGTCGATTTCAACCCGGTCGCGGACCGGCTGCGGATCATCGGGTCGGACGGCATGAATCTTCGGGCGAATGTGGACGACGGCAAGGTCACCAAGGACGGCAGCCTGAAGTTCGCCGATGCCGACATGCACAAGGGCAAGGCCCCCAAGATCGTGGCGGGCGCCTACACCAATTCCATGAAGGGCGCCAAGGAAACGACGCTCTACGACATCGACGCGAGCGGCGCGCTGGTCAAGCAGGCGCCGCCCAACGACGGCGTGCTGAACTCCGTCGGCATGATGGGCATGGAAGCCGGCAATGCGGCCTTCGACATCGTGACAAACGAGACGGCGAGCGAAGGTTGGCTGATGAGCGGCAAGACCCTCTACAAGGTCGATCTCACGACCGGGAAAGCCTCGGAAGTGGGCATGATCGCGGGCGTCGACGGAACGGTGCGCGACATCGCGGCGATGCCCAAAGCCATGTGATCGAGGGCCATGTGATCGAGGATCCTGTGGTCAAGCGGCGCGCCAGTCACCCTGGCTCGCCGTTGTCGCGTCAGACGCAGCTGCGTCCCATGGCGTTGAGGCCTTCGTCCAGCAGGTCGGCCAGGTTCGGGATGCCGATGAGCCAGTCGGCGGTGGAGATCGAGCTGGCATCCTCGCGCTCCCGGGCCAGGCGCACGGCGGCGCCCCATTCCTCGGGCTCCATGTCGCCGCGGCCGATATAGACCAGGGCGATCAGGTCGGCGCGCTCGTCGTCGTTCAGGCCCGCGATCACGTCCCGCACCTCTTCCTCGGTCGCGTCGTCCGGCGAGGCGGTCAGCGCGTCGATGCTGCCGTCGTCGGTGGGGTTCGAGCCCGAGGCCGGATCGGTGATGCCTTCCTTCACGTCGATGGCCCTGGCCCGGATAATGAGTTCGCAAACCTTGTCGAGCGCGATGTCCATAGAAACCCTCGTGAGAAGTCCGCTTGGGACGATGTCTTGTTCACTTGCTGACAGGGAAACCCGGAAGACGGCATTCGGTTCAGCCCCGGCAAAGCTTCGGCGACGGAGGCGGGCGACGGGCGCCAGGCCCGCGGCATCGAAGCGCCCCGGCAATTCCAACGGGCGAAGGGCCACGGGTGTGATAGAGATACGCCGGTCTCCAAGCGCGATTCGATCATGTCCGGCACAGAACTTCTCGGCTTCGCGGCCGCCATTCTCACCACCGTCTGCTGGCTGCCGCAGGCCTTCAAAACCATCCGCACCAAGGACACCAGGTCCCTTTCCCTGGTCACCCAGGGCGCTTTGACCCTCGGCGTCGGCCTGTGGCTCGTCTACGGCATCCTGGTCGACAGCCCGCCGATCATCTTCGCCAATGGCGCCAACTTCGTGCTGGTGGCGCTGATCCTGGCGTTGAAGGTGCGCTACGGCTAGGATTGTTTCGACGTGGGGGAATTCGCTATGCGCCGGTTGATCGCCTTTTGCCTGGTCGGGCTCTTCTTGGCCCTCGGCTCCTCCCCCGAGGCCTTCGGGCAGGCGGCCCGCAGGGCCGACCCGTTCAGGCTGGCGCCGCAGCGTCCGGGGCAGACGGACGTCTACATCCTGTCCTTCGGCCTCTGGGGCCCGCAAAGCGTGTTCGAGAGCGAGGCCAAGGGGGCGGCCCGCATTCTGGAGGCGCAGCTCGGCGCGAAGGGCCGCTCCATCGTGCGCTTCAACACCAAGCGCCGGGCCGGTGCAACGCCGCAAACCCTGCTGGCCGCCGCCGAGGCCGCGGGCCGGACCCTCGATCCGGCGGAGGACATCGTGGTGCTCGTCCTCACCTCCCATGGAGCGCCGGAGGGCATCGGCCTCGTGGCCGGGCGCGACACCCGCCTCGTCACGCCGGGGGATGTCGGAAGGCTGCTCGACCAAACCAGGGCCCAGCACCGGGTCGTGATCGTGTCCGCCTGCTATTCGGGCGTTTTCGCCCGTGAGCTTGCCGATCGGCGCACGCTCGTCATCACGGCCGCCGCTGCCGACAAGCCGTCCTTCGGCTGCCAGGACGGGGCAACCTGGACCTATTTCGGCGATGCCTTCTTCAACAAGGCCCTGCGCGGCGAGCGCCGTCTCGATGCGGCTTTCGAGAGGGCCAAAATTCTCGTGACGCAGCGGGAGCAGCGCGAGGGCTTCGATCCGTCCAATCCGCAGATCGCCGGCGGCGCGCAGGTGCTCGAGCGTCTCGGCGCCCGCTAGGACGGCTCCCTTGCCGCAAGCGCCTCGATCCCCTCGACCCAGCGGGTGAGCCGCCGCTTGTTCACCCCGAAATCCGAGCTCCCGATCTGGCTGCGGGAGTAAAGGGCCAGGGTCGAGCGGTTCCCGTCCCGCTCGATCACCTGCGCGACCACCGTATCGGGGTAGCGCATCAGCCGGGTGCGCACGAGAAACCGGTCCTGCTCCGGGCCCGTGTCGAGGAGGGTGGTGCCGGGCTCCGACAGGGCTACCTGGGACACGAGGGCGCGAAGCCGGGAAGCCGGCACGGGGAAGTCCGGCGGTTCGAGATCGGGCGATGCCCGCGGGCAGAACGCGCGCGGGCAGACCAGGGCGTCGTTCGGTGTGGTGCGGCGCTCGAGCGTGGTGAAGTCCACCGGCCCCAGATCCGGTGAGCCGAAGACGGTCTGCCATGTGCGTTCGAGGCCGATCTCCCAGCCGCGCCACAAGCCATATCCGAGCCCGACGCTCAAAAGCCCGATTGCAACAGCCCTGTTCCGCATATTCCGTTCGCTTTCATAGGTCATGACCCGGTTCGATGTTCACCGCCGTCCCCGGCGGTCCGCAGGACCGGGGTGGGGGTCCATGGCGGTCCCCGTGTGAGTGGGTTCCCTTCCCCTCCAGCGGCTCTGCCGCTTCCGGCCGGGAATGACACTGGAGGGGGCTGCTGTCATCCCCGGCGGCCGTAGGCCGGGAAGGGGATCCACGACCCGGCGCGGGCGCCCATGGCATCCCTCCGCTGATGCGTCCTCCCGCGAACGGCAACCATCCGGGCAGGGATCGTCCCGATCGCGTCATCGCCTCCATCCGACTGCTTGACACCACGCCGCAGAAGAATAGGGCAATGCGCGCCGATATCCCACCTCTCTTCCCCACCTCTCCCGGACCTTTCATGAGCCCCCACACCGCGCCCATCCTGCTGCTGATCGCCTCGAACGTCTTCATGACCTTCGCGTGGTACGGGCATCTGAAGTTCAAAGCCTCGCCCCTTTGGATCGCCGTCATGGCCAGCTGGGCCATCGCCTTCGTCGAGTACTGGTTCGCGGTGCCGGCCAACCGGATCGGCTCCGCGGTCTATTCGGCGGCCGAGCTCAAGACCATGCAGGAGGTCATCACTCTCGTGGTCTTCGCCGGCTTCTCGGTGCTCTACCTCAAGGAGCCCCTCGGCTGGAACCATCTCGTCGGCTTCGGGCTGATCGCTGCCGGCGCCGCCTTCATCTTCCAGGCGCGCTGACCGGCTGCCATGACGCTTCTGGTTTATGCCGGTGCGGCGCTGGCCGAGATCGCAGGCTGCTTTGCCTTCTGGGCCTGGCTGCGCCTCGACAAAACGCCGTGGTGGATCGTGCCCGGCATGGGCTCGCTCGCGCTGTTCGCCTCTCTGCTGACGCTCGTTCCCAGCGATGCCGCCGGGCGCGCCTATGCGGCCTACGGGGGCGTCTACATCGTCGCATCGATCCTGTGGCTCTGGATCGCGGAGGGCGCGCGGCCGGACCGGTGGGACATTGCGGGCGGCGCCGTCTGCCTTGCGGGCGCGGCCCTCATCCTGTTCGGGCCGAGAGCCTGAGAACATCTCAGGTGGCGGGCCTCATCGGCAGGACGAGCATGCCTAGAGTCCGTCAGAGGCGCTTTCCAGTCTCGGTAAGTGACATTCGCCTCTGATCAGCCTAGCTTCATTACCGATAAACTCTGACCCTTTCGGAAGCTTCATGGCATCGGATACTCATGTGGCCCGCCTTGCCGTCCTGATCGACGCTGACAATGCTTCAGCCAAGATCGCAAGAAAGCTCTTCGAGGAAATCGCGAAAATCGGGGAAGCAAGTGTGCGCCGTATATACGGCGACTTCTCAAGCCTTCGCCTGAAGCCCTGGGCCGATATTCTAGCCCAGCATGCAATCATCCCGCAGCAGCAGTTTGCCAACACCACGGGCAAAAACGCATCTGACATCGCCTTGGTGATCGATGCCATGGACCTCCTGCACACTGGGCGGTTCGATGGATTTTGCCTTGTTTCGTCAGACAGCGACTTCACCCGTCTCGCGTCGCGCATCCGAGAGCAGGGAACGGATGTGTATGGCTTTGGCGAGCAGAAGACCCCGGAGAGTTTCCGACAGGCATGCCGCCGTTTCATCTATACTGAGAACCTGCTTCTGCCAGAAGTTCCTTCCCTGGGGACTAAGGCTGCGGAGCCGCTGCAGCCGCCCAGTGCTGCAATCCCGCTTCTTCGGACGGCTCTGTCACAAGTGGAGAGCGAGGAGGGCTGGGTGAAGCTCGGAACTCTGGGCCAGCGACTGCTCAGTATTGCTACAGACTTTGACCCGCGTACTTATGGATACCCAAAGCTTAGTGAGTTGGTGCGGAAGACGGGGGCTTTCGATCTTATCCAACCCGATGCGGGTGGATTGCGAGTGCGCTTGAAACCTCAAGAACCCCACGGATCAAAGAAGAAGTCATCCAAGCGATAGTCCGCTCGGACGGCGTTTATCTCGTTATGTTCAAGAGCATTGGGTTAGAGGCTCGGAAGAACCAGATCAGGTCGCGGGCTTCATGCGCAGGATGCGGCCGTTGCGGGAGTCGGTGAGCAGGTAGACGAAGCCGTCCGGCCCCTGGCGCACGTCGCGGATGCGCTCGCCGAGCTGCTGCAGCATGCGCTCTTCGCCGGTCACCCGGTTGCCGTTGGTCTCGAGCCGCGAGACGAGCTTGCCGGCGAGCGCGCCGACCAGGATGCTGCCGCGCCAGGCCGGGAACTTGTCGCCCGTGTAGAAGGCCATGCCGGAGGGCGCGATGGAGGGGTCCCAGTAATAGACCGGCTGCTCCAGGCCCGCCTTCCTGGTGCCTTCGCCGATCTTCGCGCCGGAATAATCGACCCCGTAGGAGATGATGGGCCAGCCGTAGTTCTTGCCCTTCTGCGGGATGTTGACCTCGTCGCCGCCGCGGGCGCCGTGCTCCACGGTCCAGAGTTCGCCGGTCGCCGGATTGAGGGCGGCCGATTGCAGGTTGCGGTGACCGAGCGACCAGATCTCCGGGCGGGCATCCTCGCGGTTGAGGAACGGGTTGCCGGGGGCGGCGGAGCCGTCTGGCTTGATGTGGATGATCTTGCCGATGTGGTTGGCCGGGTTCTGGGCCTGGTTGCGCAGGTCGAAGCGGTCGCCCGTCGTCACGAAGAGATTGCCGTCGCGGTCGAAGACGAGGCGGGAGCCCCAATGGTTGGGGCCCGTATAGGCCGGTTCCTGCCGGAAGATGACCTGAAGGGCTTCCAGCGCCGTTCCGTTATCGCTGAGGCGCCCGCGCGCCACGCTGGTGCCGGCGCGGCCTTCGCCCCGGTCCTCGGCAAAGCTCAGGTAGACGAGCCGGTTCTGCGCAAAGCGCGGATCGAGGGCAACGTCCAGAAGCCCGCCCTGGCCGCGGGCCGCGATCCGGGGCAGGCCGCCGATCGGTGCGGAGAGGTTGCCCTCCGGGTCCACGATGCGCAGGCGGCCGGGTCGTTCCGTCACGAGCAGGCGGTTGTCGGGAAGAAAGGCGAGGCCCCAGGGGTTCTGAAGATCGCGGGCGACCGTCTCGACGATCACCTCCACCTTGTCGGTGCGAAAACGCTGCGTGTCCTGGGCCAGGGCGGAGGGGACGGCGCCGAGAGCAAGGGCGCAGGCCAGGGCAATACGGGGGCTCAGCATGGTCAGGTCTCTCCGTCGATCCGATGCCGGAGAGCTAACCCTTGGCGGCAGGGCGTCAACCTTGCCGTCGTTCACTCACGCGTTATCGCTGGGAATAGATGGGGAAAGTCTTTGTGTCCTGGGCCGACAGGGTCTGGGTGGTGGCCATGACGGAGAGGGTGGCCAAGCCCAGCAGCATGACCAGGGCCAGGGAGCAGCGGCTTTCCTGACGCGGATCGAGGCGCTGGACACGGGACGAAACGTGGCAGGCATGTCTGGTGCGGAGAGTTTTCATCGGATCTTCCCCCAGCAGCTTTCAACCGGCTGCGAAAGAAAAACCTCTTTGATTCAAGAAAGTTCCACCCTGCGGCGAAAGTGCTGCTTATGGACTTCTGGCTAAGTATCCGTATTAACTAATCATTAACGATTGTGGCAGGTAACGGCTAAGGTTTAGGGCTGACGACCACGGCTTCCACGGACCGTTCCGAGGGCTCATGGCAGGCCGCCGCGATGTTCTGCCCGTCCGGATCGAGCGCGAAGGCGGGGATCCATCGCCAAGGTGTCCATCGTGCAAGACGGGGCGGACGCCGCTTTGTTTGTCCTGCACCGTCGGCGGTTGTGGATCCCGGGCTCCGCTTGTGCGGAGCCCGGGACGACAAGAGGCGAACTGCTTACTCGGCCTTGATGTTCGAGGCCTTGATGATCTCGGCCCAGGTCTGGATTTCCTTGGCAAGGTACGGCCGGAACGCCTCGGGATCGCGCACGTTCAGGGTGAAGCCGATCTTGGTGATGCGCTCCTTCACGTCGGGCTTGTTCAGGATCGCGATGATGGTGCCCGACAGCTTGTCGAGGATGGGCTTGGGCGTGTTCACGGGCGCGAAGAACGCGGCCCAGGATTCCGCATCCGCATTGGTGATGCCCTGCTCGCGCAGGGTCGGCACGTCCGGGGCCTGCGGGTTGCGCTGCGGGCTCGCGATGCCGATGGCGCGCATCTGGCCGGCCTGGAACTGGGAGAGCACGCTCGGCAGGGTCGAGTTCGACACGTCGAGGCGCCCGCCCATGAGCTCCGTCACCAGGGGAGCCGCCCCCCGGAAGGGCACGTGGGTCATCTTGATGCCTGTGCGGGTCATGAACAGCTCGGTGGCGAGATGCGAGCCGGAGCCGACGCCCGTGGAGCCGTAGTTCAGCTTGCCCGGATCCTTCTTGGCGAGCTCCACCAGCTCGGGGATCGTCTTCACGGGCAGGTCGTTCTTGACCACGAACACATGTTCGAAGGCGCCGGCCCCGGCGAGCGGCGCGAAGTCCTTCACGGCGTCGTAGCCCGGCTCTTTGAGCAGGAACATGTTGTTGCCGTGGGTCTGGTTGTTGCCGAACACGATGGTGTAGCCGTCGGGCTCCGCCTTCGCGACCGTGCGGGTGCCCACCGCGCCCGAGGCGCCGGCCAGGTTCTCGACCAGCACGTTCTGCCCGAGGCTCTTGCCCATCTCCTCCGCCACGATGCGGGCGATCACGTCGGTGGGCCCGCCCGCCGGATACGGGACCACCATCTTGATGACGCGGTCGGGATAGGTCTGGGCGGCGGCGGCTGTGGCCAGAAGGGTGGCGCCGGCGAGAACGCCGAGCGCGAGGCGGCGGGTGAGGGAATTGGTCATCGGAACAGGCGTCTCCTCAAAAACCCAGTGCGGATGGGCTGTTTTGCTTGCTTGGACAGCGTCGCCGCTTTAGGGTCCGCCGCCGTCACAGGTCCCTTCTTAACGCCCCGCTCGGAGGATTCCCATGGGCTTTTTGTCTGACGCCCTTTCCCGCATCAAGCCGTCTGCAACCATCGTCATCACGCAGAAAGCGCGGGATCTGAAAGCCCAAGGGCGGGACGTGATCAGCCTTTCCGTCGGCGAGCCGGATTTCGACACCCCCGACAACATCAAGGAAGCCGCCATCGCGGCGATCCGCCGGGGCGAGACCAAGTACACGCCGGTTTCCGGCATCGTGCCGCTGCGCGAGGCGATCTCCCGCAAGTTCAAGCGCGAGAACGGCCTCGACTACAAGCCCTCGCAGACCATCGTGTCCACCGGCGGCAAGCACGTGATCTACAACGCGCTGCTCGCCACCCTGAACCCGGGCGACGAGGTCATCATTCCCGCACCCTACTGGGTGTCGTACCCTGAGATGGTGGTGTTGTGCGGCGGCAAGCCCGTGTTCGTCGATTGCACCATGGAGCACAATTTCAAGCTCCAGCCGGAGCCGCTCGAGCGCGCGATTACGCCGAAAACCAAGTGGATCATCCTCAACTCGCCGTCGAACCCGACGGGCGCCGCCTATTCACGCGCGGAGATGAAGGCCATCACCGACGTGCTGATGCGCCATCCGCATGTGTGGGTGCTTACCGACGACATGTACGAGCACCTGACCTACGGCGATTTCGAGTTCGTCACGCCGGCCCAGGTCGAGCCGAACCTCTACGAGCGCACGCTCACCATGAACGGCGTCTCGAAGGCCTATGCCATGACCGGCTGGCGCATCGGTTACGCCGGTGGGCCCGAGCATCTCATCAAGGCCATGGACTTCGTGCAGGGCCAGCAGACCTCCGGCACGAGCGCGATCTCGCAGTGGGCGGCGGTCGAGGCGCTTGACGGTCCGCAGGATCACCTGCCGCGCTTCAGGAAGGCGTTCGAGGAGCGCCGCGATCTCGTGGTCTCCATGCTCAACCAGTCGAAGTACCTGCAATGCCCGATGCCGGAAGGCGCGTTCTACGTTTATCCGTCCTGCGCCGAGGCCATCGGCAAGACCGCGCCCTCGGGCAAGGTGCTGGAGACGGACGAGGACTTCGTGTCCGAGCTGCTGGAAGCGGAAGGCGTCGCGGCCGTGCACGGCTCGTCCTTCGGCCTCGGCCCCAACCTGCGCATCTCCTACGCCACGTCCAACGCGGCGCTGGAGGATGCCTGCACCCGCATCCAGCGCTTCTGCGGGTCTTTACGCTGATGACCCTGCCGCGGACCTTCCATCCCGATCCCGCGGCAGAGCCCTACCGGGCCGAATCCCGCCTCCACGCACCGCGTGAAGTTCGACGCCCGCGTCAGCTTCACCAACGGCGGCCACGTGGAGGCGAAGGACTTCCTCCTCGACATCCAGGGCAGCAGCGTAAGCCCTGAGCGCCTGGCCGAGATGATCGTCTCGGCCATGAACCTCCTGCGCGCCGGACCCGTCACCATCACGGCCATGCGCGTGGTGCGAAGGGGCGAGCACCAGGACGGGTGAGTCTTTCCCTCTCCCCCGTCCAGATCGGGTGTTCCCGATCTGGACATTCCTTGTGCCCAAGTTGGATATATCCGACTTGGGTGCGGGAGAGGGCCTCCTACAGCATGAACCAGCTTTTGCTGAGATCCATGCTGCCCTTGAGCTTGATCACGGCTTCCGCTGCCATGTCGTTGTCGGTGTTGAGATAGACGTAAGTGTAGCCTTTCGTCTTCTCGAAGCGCACCTCGCCGGCCTTGCTGAAGGTCTTCTCGTCGCCGATGAACGAGAACTTCTGGTCGCCCCGCTTCTTCGCGTCGGCATCCACCCCCTTCAGGTCGATCTTGTCGCCGGAGCGGCCCTTGAAGTCGGTGATGGTGTCGGCGCGGCTCTTGGACGAGCCCGTCTCCCGGTCGTCGAAGACGAACACGTCCCGGCCCGTGCCGCCGGTGAGAGAATCCTTGCCGGTGCCGCCGGAGAGCTTGTCGTTGCCGAGGTCGCCCAGCAGCTTGTCGCTGCCGCCTGCGCCCGAAAGCTCGTCGGCACCACCAAGCCCCGCCAGCATGTTGGCGGAATCGTTGCCGAGAAGCGTGTTGGCGGAGCTGTTCCCCGTCAGGCTGATGGCCCCGGCATTCTCATCAGCCTTGGCCCCGTCGACGGCAGAGCCTTCGTCGAGGACGAAGCTTACCATTGCCTGGATGATGTCGGTGCCTGCGCTGCCAACGATCTCTCCCTGTTCGGCATTGACGTAGACGTTGATTCCCGCACCGCCATCGAGGATGTCGGTGCCGGCGCCTCCATCGAGCGTGTCGTTGCCGTCTCCACCGATCAGGTGATCGTTCCCGTTGCCACCGACCAGGAGGTCATGTCCGTCACCGCCCGTCAGCGTGTTGTCGCTGCCGTCGCCGACAAGGCTGTCCCCATAGGCCGATCCGACGAGGCTCTGAATCGAGACATAGGAGTCGCCGGAAGCCTCACCTGCATTGATGCCGGAATCCTGAAGGCTTGCAACGACCCGGCCACTTGCCTCGGCGTAGCTTGCGACGTTGATGCCGTCGCCGCCATCGAGATGGTCTGCACCTTCCCCGCCGAAAAGAGTGTCATTGCCTTTGCCGCCCAACAGGGTGTCGGTGCCGCCGGCTCCGACGAGCCTGTCATGCCCCGCGCCGCCCTGGAATTCGTGCGCCTGCCCGTCACCGAACATTTCGTCGTCATGGCTGGACCCGATGAAGATCTCGACGTTCTGGTAGGTATCTCCAAATGCGTCCCCTTGGCTGAAATCCACGTGGGTCAGCCAGATGGCCACATGACCGAGGGACGATGCGTAGGTCACCGTATCCCTGCCGCCGAGACCGTCGATCAAGCCATGGACCTTTGTGCCGTCGAGCAGGTTGTCCCCGCCATCGCCGATGAGAGTATGAGGGATCGGATCGGGCTCGCCGCCACCGTTGCCGTTACCCCCGTTGCCATTGCCGCCCGTGCCATTGCCGTCGTCGCCGCCGGCCGGCAGCCCTGCATCGAAAATCTGTGCGCGAATGCTCAAATCGCCATCGGTCCAGCTGACGACGATGCGGCCGTCCTTGAGGGCCGTAAGGGCCGGATTGGTCTGATTGCCGTCCGGATTACCGGTTGCAACGAAGTCATCGCTCGTCCGAGCGCCCATTGCTCCGAATGTTGCAAGACGGACGTTGTGGTTCCGGCCTTCATCCCGTGACAGAAAGGCGACCGCAAAGCCGCCATTGGATAGCGCTTCCACGACCGGTGCGCTTTGATACCCTTCTGTCGTCGTATTGACGAGGATCTGGCCCGTGAGAGGGATTCCCGTGCCTGAGAAGACTCTTGCCATGATGCAGCTGCCCGACCCGTCTACGGCAGCGTTCTCATCCGTCCATACGAAGACAACATTGCCGTTCGACAAGGTCGTGGTGGCAACCTGGTGCTGATCGCCGATGGTCGACTCGTTCACCCTGACCACCTGCCAAATGTAGCCGTCGGGGAATCCTTCCCTGTAGAACTCCGCGTAGATTGCCGTGCCGGACCCATCGGCTCTGCGCTCGGCATCCGGCACGAACGTCGATACATGAACATAGCCGCCGCCCTTGAGCCCCGTTACGTCGCCCTGTGAGCTCTTGAATCCCGCAAAGTCATAGTCGGCGGAGGTCAGCCGGTTGAAGTAGCCGGCTTTCGTGTATTGGTACCCGACAGAGCGGGAAGCCTGGGAGCCGGGGCAAAGTCGCTCCAAGCAATGGCGAACTCGCCGTTGGCCAAGGCTGTCACCGTGGGGGTGCGATCGACATGTTCTCCCAGGATTCCGTTTGCCGAGAAGCCTCCGCCGATCTGGTTGCCGTCAGGGCTATAGAGCTGCGCAAAGATGTCCGTTTCAGGTGCCTGGTACTCGCTGGTCGGGGTGCTGGTGCTCTCCCATGCAACCAGGATCCTGCCGTCGGTCAGAACGGTTACGTCAGGGCTCAAGGTCCTTTTCTCCGAAGAGGCGCTGATGGTGAATTCGCCTCCGCGCTTGGTCCCATCGGCGTTGTAGATCTGAGCCTGGATCACCTGGCCTTCCACGCCGGCACGTTGCCAGACCGCAATGAAGCCGCCATCCTTCATGGCGGCAATCTTCGCATTTTCCTGGCGGAAGTGGACGTCACCTGCGATTTTGATCTGGTTGCCTGACGGCGTTGGCTGCGGCATGGAACAAAGGCCTCGGAAGCTACTGAAGAACATTTCATATAAACGATATCTTGTTTCATAAGTGCTCCGGCCTGTGGGCACAACGGCACAACGATCATCGTTCCGTTCGGGCATATACTCCTGCAGGTTGTATGAAATAAGCGACGAAGCAGGCGCGACGTGCAGGGCCTGCCTGAAACTCAGCGACTCCCCAATCGCTCATCGTCTCGTTTTCTGCTGCTTCTTAAACCCCCTTGCCATTCCGCAGCGACAGGCAGAGCATCGGGGTCACGCGTCCGTGAAGAGCGCGCCACAAAGGGGGCAGGGGAAGGAGACTTTTTCCATGGCACCCAACGGCAGACCAGCTTCGGGCCCGCGATGCATCGCGATCGTCGGCCCGTTTCAGAGCGGCAAGACCACGCTTTTAGAGGCCATCCTCGAGCGGACCGGAGCGGTCCCGCGGGCAGGCCGCGTGGCAACTAAGGACAGCGTGGGCGATGCGAGCCAGGAGGCCCGGGCCCATGCCATGAGCATCGAGCCCAATGTGGCCACCGTGAATTTCCTGGGCGAGAGCCTGACCTTCGTGGATTGTCCCGGCTCCACGGAATTCCTGCACGAGATGCGCAGCATCACGCCGGTCTGCGACGCAGCCATCGTTGTGTGCGAGGCGGACGAGCGCAAGATCCCGGCGCTCGAGATCATCCTGCGGGAGCTGGAGGAGGCCGACATTCCGCGCTTCCTGTTCATCAACAAGATCGATGGGGCCACGCAGCGCATCCGCGAGACCCTGGCGCTCCTGCAGGAGGCCTCGCGCACGCCGCTGCTCCTGCGCCAGATCCCGCTCTGGAAGGACGGCATCGCGGTGGGCTTCATCGATCTCGCGCTCGAGCGCGCCTTCGTCTACCGCGAGCATGCGCCGAGCGAGGTCGTGGACCTGCCCGAGGGCGAACTGCCGCGGGAGAAGGAGGCGCGCTACGCCATGCTGGAGCGGCTGGCCGATTACGACGACGCGCTCATGGAGGAGCTGATCTCCGAGATCGAGCCGCCGCGCGACCAGATCTTCGACGACCTGTCGAAGGAGCTGAAGGAGCGGCACGTGGTGCCGGCGCTCATCGGCTCGGCCGAGCGCGGCAACGGCATCACGCGGCTTCTCAAGGCGCTGCGCCACGAGGCGCCCACTTTGACTGAGACCCGGGCGCGCCTCGGCATCGCCGGGGAGGGCGCGCCCCTGGCCCAGACGGTGAAGACCCTGCATCTGGGACAGGGCGGCAAGCTCTCCCTGGCCCGCGTCATGCGCGGCACCTTCCGCGAGGGCGACACGGTGGTGGGCTCGCGCGGCACCGAGGCGCGGATCGGCAGCCTGCTCACCCTGCTGGGCACCGCCACGACCCGGAAAGGGGAGGCCGTCGCCGGCGACACGGTCGGCTTCGGGCGCCTGGAGGGCATCGCCACGGGCGACAGCTTCGCGACCGGCAAGGCGAGGCCGGAGGCCATCCTGTCCGTGGCGCCGCCGGAGCCCGTCTATGCGATGGCCCTCAAGGTCCGGGACCGCAAGGACGACGTGCGCCTCTCCAGCGCCCTTGCCAAGATCACCGAGGAGGACCCGTCCCTCCTGATCGAAACCCGCCCCGAGATGGGCGAGATCCGGCTTCACGGACAGGGCGAGATGCACCTGCGGGTCGCTGTCGAGAAGCTCGCCTCGCGCTTCCAGGTCGGCGTCGAGACGGCCAGGCCCAAGGTGGCCTATTGCGAGACGATCAAGCTGCCGGCCGCCGCCCGCGGCCGTCACCGCAAGCAGACCGGCGGCCATGGCCAGTTCGGCGACGTGATGATCGAGATCAAGCCGCTGCCGCGCGGAGAGGGCTTCGCCTTCCAGGATCATATCACCGGCGGCGTGGTGCCGCGCCAGTACATTCCATCCGTGGAGACAGGCGTCCGGGATGCGCTCAAATGCGGACCTCTCGGGTTTCCCGTGGTCGATCTGGCCGTATCGCTGACGGACGGCTCCTACCACACGGTGGACTCCTCTGATGCCGCCTTCCAGGCGGCGGCCAAGCTCGCGCTCGCGGAGGCCCTGCCGAAGGCCAAGCCCGTGCTGCTGGAGCCGGTGCTGTCGGTGGAGATCACCATTCCGTCCGAGGCGCTCTCCAAGGCGACCGCCCTCGTGACCGCAAGGCGGGGGCAGATCCTGGGATACGACGAGCGGCCCGGCTGGAACGGCTGGCAGGTGCTCAGCGCCTCCATCCCCGAATCCGAGATCGGCGATCTCATCGTGGAGCTGCGCTCGGCCACCGCCGGGGTCGGAACCTTCTCGACCCGGTTCGACCACATGGCGGAATTGAGCGGGCGCCCCGCCGACCTGGTTCTGCAGAAGGCTCATTGAGGACCCCCGGACCTGAACGATCGTTCGACGATCGTTCAGGTCTAAACTATCCCATCGACAAACGTGATCTTCCGCGCCAAGTTAAGCTCTGTCGGAGACGCCATCTCCCATGAAGCCAAACCTGCCATGAAGCGGGAGGAAACAATGAACGCCACCCCCTCAACCTCCGTGCTCGCAGGCACGATGGACGATCCCGCGAGCCGGCCCTGGCTCAAGTCCTATCCCCCAAGCGTTCCGGCCGACATCGACGAGGCTCAGATCGGCACGCTCAACGACATCTTCCGCAAAGCGCTGGCGGATTACCCGAACCGGCCGGCTGTGGAGAGCTTCGGCGCGCGCATGACCTATGCCAGGTTGGGGCGCGAAGCCGAGGCGGTCGCCTCCTGGCTGCAAGGGCAGGGGCTGAACAAGGGCGACCGCGTCGCGATCATGCTGCCCAACGTGATGGCCTTTCCGGCGATCCTGTTCGGGGTGCTTCTGGCGGGCGGCACGGTGGTCAACGTCAACCCGCTCTACACGCCCCGGGAGCTGACCTACCAGCTCAAGGATTCCGGAGCCCGGTTCCTGTTCGTGCTCGAGAACTTTGCCGCGACGGTCGAGGAGTCTCTGCCCGAAATCGAGCTCGACCAGGTGGTCCTGGTGACGCCGGGCGACCTGCTCGGGCTCAAGGGAGCGATCGTCAATCTCGTCTCCCGCCATGTGAAGAAGGCGGTCAAACCTTTCCGCCTGCCCCGGGCCGTTCCGTTCAAGGCGGCCCTTGCCGAGGGCGCGAAGCGCAGGCCGCAGGCGGTTGCCGTAGCGCCAGACGATATCGCATTCCTGCAGTATACGGGCGGAACCACGGGCGTTGCCAAAGGCGCCGTCCTGCTTCACCGCAACGTGGTCGCCAACGTGCTGCAATGCGAGGCCTGGATGCTGCCGTTCTTCGGCGAGCGCCAGGACCACGTGATGGTGACGGCCCTGCCGCTCTATCACATCTTCGCCCTGACGGTCTGCGGGCTGTTGATGACGAGGATCGGCGGGTGCCAGCTGCTGATCGCCAATCCGCGCGACATCCCGGGCTTCGTCAAGACGCTGCAGAAGAGCCGCATCACGCTCATGTCCGGCCTCAACACGCTCTACAATGCCCTGGCGCATGCTCCGGGCATCGAGAAGGTGGACTTCTCCCAGATGGTCTTTGCCGTGTCGGGCGGCATGGCCACCCAGGAGGCCGTGGCGAAGAAATGGAAGGACGTGACGGGGCAGCCCATCGTCGAGGGCTATGGCTTGTCCGAAACGTCGCCCGTGGTCTGTGCCAACCGCCTCGACATCGAGGACTTCACCGGCACGATCGGCTATCCCCTGCCGTCCACCGACGTGACCGTGCGCTCCAGCGACGGCGCGATCTTGCCCTATGGTGAGCGCGGGGAACTCTGCGTGAAGGGTCCGCAGGTCATGGCCGGGTACTGGCAGAGGCCGGACGAGACCGCGAAGGTGATGACGCAGGACGGCTGGTTCCGCACCGGCGACGTGGCGGTGATCCTCCCCGGCGGGGAGGTGAAGATCGTGGACCGGATGAAAGACATGGTTCTGGTGTCCGGGTTCAACGTCTATCCGAACGAAGTGGAAGACGTGATCGCCAAGCATCCACTCGTGATGGAAGCTGCTGTCATCGGCCTTCCGGATGAACATTCCGGAGAGGCGGTGGTGGCCTATGTGGTCCGGAAGGATCCTGCCCTTACGGCAGATGACCTGCGCCAGTTCTGCCGCGAGAACCTGACCGGCTACAAGGTGCCGCGCCGGATCGAGTTCCGGGAGTCCCTGCCGAAGACCAATGTGGGCAAGGTTCTGCGGCGTGCGCTCAAGGAAGAGGTTGAGCAGGCTCAAGCCCGCTGAGACCAGTACAAAGGTCCTGAAAAGAAAAAAGCCGGGCCAAAGGCCCGGCATAAGTAGAGGTTCGACAAGAAGTCAAAACCTTCCAGAGGGAACGGCCGACACGACATCGCCGGGAGGAAGAAAGCGATGCCGCGTTGAAATCAGCCGCTGCTCATATCGACCGCATCACGCCCCTTTGCAATGCAGCATGCCTCATAAAAGGGCTGCGTTGGGCGCATGGCTCTTGTCACTCAGACGACAAAATTCCGCCAGCCATCGAGCTTGGCCGAGCCTAGAAGGTCTCAATAGGTCCAGCGCTGGGCCTTTGAGATCAGAAAGTCCCGGAAAGCCTGCACGCGCGCGACGGAGCGCATCTCCTCGGCATAAACCAAGTAGCTGTCGAGGGAGGGCATTTCCACGTCCCGCAGGATCTGGACGAGATCCGGGTTGCCCACCACGGCATAGTCCGGCAGCACGGCGATGCCGGCGCCTGTTTCCACGGCGAGCTTCAAGGCCGTGATGTTATTCACCACGTAATGGTATTGGCGCGGCTCGCGCGCCTCGCGTCCCGCCGTCGACAGCCAGTGCATGGCCATCAGATAGGAGGGCTGATCGCCGCCGAAGGAAACGATGCGGTGCTCGTCCAGGTCTTCCAGGCTCTTGGGCTCGTTGAACCGCTTCAGGTAATCGGTCGAGGCATAGACGTGGAAATGCACCGTGAAGAGACGGCGCTGGATCAGGTCCGGCTGGGCCGGGCGGCGCAGGCGGATCGCCACGTCGGCTTCCCGCATGGCAAGATCGAGCTCTTCGTTGGTGAGAATCAGCTCCACGCGCACATCCGGATAGAGATCCAGGAACTCTCCGATGCGCTGGGCCAGCCAGATGGAGCCGAGGCCGACCGTCGTCGTCACCTTCAGCTCGCCGGAGGGCCTCTCGCTGGTTTCCACCAGACGCGCCTTGGTGGTTTCCAGCCGCATGCGCATGTCTCGGGCCGCCCGGAACAGCAGGTCGCCCTGCTCGGTCAGGATCAGGCCGCGCGCATGGCGATGGAAGAGAGGAGCCTTCAGCTCGCGCTCGAGGGCGCTGATCTGGCGGCTGACGGCGGACTGGCTCAGTCCCAGATCGTCACCGGCGCGCGTGAAGCTGCCCGCTTCGGCGACCGTATAGAAAATCCGGATTTTGTCCCAGTCCACGGCGTTCCCCTCATGCCCTGCGCATCGTGCGGAAAAGTGGCTCCGGTTTTCCGCTCGAACGATGCGCCAGCCAAGAGAAGCATCGGATTGGATCCCAAAAGTGGACTCCACTTTTGGGTCCGATGCTCATGCTCCTGACGCGGGGCACCTTATCTCTGATGAGCCGGCAGCCCGATGCAACAGGAAATCGGCCTGAGGGCTAACGGATTGTTAACAAACCTTATTCGGCGGCCTCTTGGGCGGACTCCAGGGCCGCCAGATAGCGCTCCGCGTCCAGGGCAGCCATGCACCCCATGCCTGCCGAGGTCACAGCCTGCCGGTAGACGTCGTCGGTCACGTCGCCGGCGGCGAAAACGCCCGGGATGTTGGTCTCGGTCGAGGCGCCCTTCGTCTGGATGTAGCCGCCGGATTTCATATCGATCTGGCCTGTGAAAAGCTCGGTCGACGGCTTGTGGCCGATGGCGATGAAGACGCCGTCCGTCTTGAGGTCCGAGGTCTCGCCCGAGACGAGGTTCTTGAGGCGCACATGGGTGACGGAGGACGGGTTCTCGCTGCCGCAGATTTCCTCGACGGCGGAGTTCCAGACCACCTCCACCTTGGGATGCTTGAACAGCCTGTCCTGCAGGATGCGCTCGGCGCGCAAGCTGTCCCGGCGGTGCACCAGGGTAACCTTGGAGGCGAGATTGGCAAGATACAGTGCCTCCTCGACGGCGGTGTTGCCGCCGCCCACCACCACGACCTCCTTGCCCCGATAGAAGAAGCCGTCGCAGGTGGCGCAGGCCGAGACGCCGAAGCCTTGGAACTGTCCTTCGGAGGGCAGGCCCAGCCACCGGGCCTGGGCGCCTGTCGCGATGATCAGCGCGTCACAGGTGTAGGTCTCGCCGGAATCGCCCTCAAGCCGAAAGGGACGCTGCTTCAGGTCCACCTTGGTGATGTGGTCCGAGATCATGTGGGTGCCCACATGCTCCGCCTGCAGGCGCATCTGCTCCATGAGCCAGGGACCCTGGATCACGTCGGCGAAGCCCGGATAGTTCTCCACGTCCGTGGTGATCATGAGCTGCCCGCCGGGTTGGAAGCCCGAGATCATCACAGGCTCGAGGAGGGCGCGCGCTGCGTAGATCGCCGCCGTATATCCTGCTGGCCCCGAGCCGATGATGATGAGCTTGGCGTGAGAATGGGCCATCAGGTAGTCTCCAGTAAAAACGCGGTATCCGGCAACCCGAGTGCGCGGCGGTGACGGCCCAGACCCTGGGCAATAGCCGCTGCAACCTTGGGGGTTGAATTTAATGGTTCATAGGGCTGTCCTACAAGACGCCCCTCGAAAGGATGCACAATTCCATGGGCTTTTAGCCCCTTCATGTAAACATCAAGTTTAGGATGCCCGCCGGAGGGCTCGAACACCAGGATCGGCCTGCCCGTCACGGCGGCCTCGCCGATCATGTTGGTGGAGTCCGCCGTGGCGACGATGAAATCCGCAAGGCTCAAGAGAGCCACATATGGGTTGGGCCCGGTTCCATCCCAAAAGAAGCCATCATGCCTCGCAGTCAGGGCGACCAATGCCTCCCGGAGAGCCGGAGGCGTGCGACGGGATGCTGTCACCATCAATCCTGCTCCGGTCTCTGCCGCGGCGGTCAGATGCCCGACCAAGCGGGCAATGTCCGCTTGCGTGAACCGATGGTGCCGGCTGTCGCCCCCTGCCAGCACGGCGACACGGGGACGGGGGAGGTGCGCCAGGCGAGCGTCGGGATGGGTACGGGCGTCTTCGAGCTGCCGGGCTGAAATCCGGTGCGGCGGCGTCAGGGTGGTCATCACGTTCGGTCCCCGCAGGCGGTCGTATTCCGGAGACCAGATGAAGTCGGCAGTCTTCGGCCCCGTGCGGGGGTCCTTGAGGAAGACCGTGTAGGTTCGTCCGCCGGAAGCCCGCTTCACATGGCGCAGATAGGCTACCGCCCGGCGTCCCGACCCAATGAGAAGGTCCGGGAAAGGTGGAGTGAGGGGGCTGCCGGGAGCGCCTGGCCGCTCCCGGGGGTCGATGGGACCCCAGGGCATCGCCCAAGTGAAGGGTGGCTTCGGCCTGACCCGCCGGATCTCGGGGGTGAGGCCAAGAGCCTCGGCCACGCTGAGGGCCTGCAGCTCGTCCCCGGCCTTGCCATCGGTCAGCACCCAGGTGATAAGGCCAGCATCCTTGCGCAACATTCGATCAACGAGCCTGTGGAGTTCATGAGGTTTGTTGCGACTAAAATCGCCCGTCCTTCTTGTGCAGACCCTCTACACGGTCTACTCAGCCAAGACGAGTTTTTTACTTGATGCGGCATGATCCGGGCGGCCAGACGGTCCCCACCTCCTTTGATCGTGCCCTAGCGGAGTTACCGTGCGCGGACGCCTCGATTCCATCGACTGGGCTATCTTGAAAGAACTGCAGGCCGACGGCAGCATCACCAATGTGGAGCTGGCCCGTCGTGTGGGTCTGTCGGCACCCCCGTGCCTGCGCCGCGTGCGGGCGCTGGAGAGCGCCGGCATCATCAAGGCCTATCGGGCCATTCTCGACCCGAAGGGCTTAGGCTTCGAGATCGTCTGCTTCGCCATGGTGCAGCTCGACGTCCAGGGCAAAAAGGAGCTCAGGGAGTTCGAGCAGCACGTCAAGGGCTGGTCCATGGTCCGGGAGTGCTGGACCCTGTCGGGCGACATCGATTTCATCCTGAAATGCGTGGCGCCGAACCTGGGCGCCTTCCAGGGTCTCGTGTCGGAACTCACATCCCTGCCGAACGTGCGCAACGTCCGCACCGCGCTGACCCTCGACCTGATCAAGGACGAGCCCCTGGTCCCCATCGAGGACGTGGCGGAGGCCGAGGGCTAGGTTACGTGCTACCCCGGATCGACTTTGCCGTCCGGGATGACGCTTGTGAAAAGGTCAGATCTGCCGCCTGAGCCAGCGCACATAATGCTGCGCCACTGCGACCGCGCGGCCCTGTTCGTTGGGGGTGACGCTGCTTGCATGGGCATCGAGCACAGCCAGCATCGGGTGGCGCGCTAGAACCTCACCCCGCCGGCCCACGGCCAGGGCTTCACCTTCCACCGAGTCGTGGCCACCACCGCCATTGCCCCGTCGCAATGAGCCCCCGCCGCCAGGGAACGGCGTGAGGAAAACACCGGTCAGGCGCACAACCAGGCGAGGACCGCGCGGGTCCGCCCGGTCTGCAAAGGAGCGCCGCAACTCGTCGAGGGTAGCTGCGCCCACGAGATCGGCGAATGGCCCCAGGCCCTTGGCCTTGAGAACACTCACATCCACTGCGAACGACGAGAAAGCCTGCGGGAAGCTTTGGGCATGAGCGGGCAGGCCTGCGCCGGCAAGGCCGGCACAGGCGAGGCCGAGGAGGAAAGAGCGGCGGGATTGATGCAACCCGGCTTCGGACCGTCCCGGCATCCAGGAAGGCTGCCCGGTAGGATGAAGTTCGATCTTGGGCATGTTGTCTCTCATCGCTTCCCCTCCTAGGGCACTCCGTCCGGATCCTAGCAATCCTCCTCGCCCTATACGCTGGAAGTGGATCTCGGTCTCGGAGTTCCAAGCAGCGGCAACCCTACCGTCAAGAAGGTGATTGACTCGAATGTGCAACTATGTTGCGAATTCTGTGTGGGAAAGACGGACCCAGTCACGTCTTCGAAACATAAAATGAGGCATTCCATGAAAACGGCAATTCAAATCCTTGACGACGCTCAACTCAAGGATGTCGGGGGCGGTCAGTCGAGGATCATCTGCACCGTGTCGGAAGAGTTTATTACCTGCACGGGCAACGGGGTAACCGTTAGAACCCCTCGGACTGACAATAGGCGCGGCGGCGGAGGAACAGGCGGCGGAACCGGTGGGGGCGGCAATACCAATCGGGACCGCGGGGACATAGGCGGCGGCCGTTCAGGTCGCCGGTGGTAAGAACTTCAAACTGTCAGTGACGAACAAAGACGGCAGCGTAGGGATACGCTGCCGTTCGTACTTGGCACGGAGGCAATTGAGCAGGTGAGTTCCCGCTCAGCAATCTACCTGAACTGGACGCCGACAACCTCGTAGGATTTGCCGCCGCCGGGAGTCGAGACCTCCACGGTATCGCCGATGGTCTTGCCCATCAGGGCGCGGGCGATGGGGGACGCGACGGAGACGCGGCCCGAGCGCACGTCGGCTTCGGGCTCGCCCACGATCTGGTAGGTTTTCTCCTCCTCGGTGTCCTCATCCACGAGCTTCACGATGGCGCCGAACTTGATCCGGTCGCCCGAGAGCTTCGTGATGTCGATGACCTCGGCGCGGGAGATCAGGCTTTCCAGCTCAAGGATGCGGCCCTCGTTGAGGGACTGTGCTTCCTTTGCGGCATGATACTCGGCGTTTTCCGACAGGTCGCCAAGCGCGCGCGCTTCCGCGATCGCCTGGATGATCCGGGGGCGTTCAACCTGTTGCCTTTGCTTGAGCTCTTCCTCGAGCGCCGCAAAACCCTTGATCGTCAGAGGGACCTTGTCCATCGTTTGTCTCGTCCAAAAGAGGTACGAGGCCGCTGTTTCCAGCGCCCTCGCATGTCAACGAAAACTCCATCGAAGCTTCGCAGTTCCATTCCGGCCGAAGCCTCAGGCAAAATAGTCCTGAAGCGGCCGGACTTCGAGATCGCCGCTGAGGTAGGCTTGAATGCCCTCGGCCGCAGCGATCGCTCCTGCAAGAGTGGTGTAGTAAGGTATCTTATGCAAGAGGGCAGCTTGTCGTAGGGAGCGGGAATCCGACAGGGCGCCCGCGCCCTCGGTGGTGTTGAAGACCAGCTGGATGTCGCCGTTCTTGATGGCGTCCACCACATGAGGGCGGCCTTCGAGCACCTTGTTGAGCCGCGTCGCCTTGACGCCGTTCTCCTCAAGATATTTCTGGGTGCCGCCCGTCGCCACGATCCGGAAGCCGATCTCCTCGAGCATCCGAACCGTCGGCAGGATGCGGGGCTTGTCCGAGTCGCGCACCGAGACGAAGAGGGTCCCGGTCTTGGGGACCTGGCTGCCGGCGCCGAGCTGGCTCTTGGCAAACGCCACGCCGAAGCTCCTGTCGAGGCCGATCACCTCGCCCGTGGAGCGCATCTCCGGCCCGAGCAGCACGTCCACGCCCGGGAAGCGGGCGAAGGGGAAGACGGCTTCCTTGACGCCGATATGCGGCAGCTCCTTCGGGGTGAGGCCGAACTGCGCCAGATCCTCGCCGGCCATGACCCGGGCTGCGATCTTGGCGATGGGCTCGCCGATGACCTTGGCCACGAAAGGCACGGTGCGCGAAGCGCGGGGGTTCACCTCCAGCACGTAGATCGTGCCGTCCTTGATGGCGTACTGCACGTTCATCAGGCCGCCCACGTCGAGGGCCAGGGCCAGGGCCTTCGTCTGGCGCTCCAGCTCGGCGATGATCTCCGGCGACAGGGAGCGGGGCGGGAGCGAGCAGGCGGAATCGCCCGAGTGGATGCCTGCCTCCTCGATGTGCTCCATGATGCCGGCGATGAAGCTGTCCCGGCCGTCGCAGAGGCAGTCCACGTCCACCTCGATGGCGTCCGAGAGATAGCGGTCGAAGAGGAGCGGGTTCTTGCCCAGCACCGTGTTGATCTGGCCCGTCTTGTCGTTCGGGTAGCGGGCCTTCACGTCGGACGGGATCAGGCTCGGCAGGGTGCCGAGCAGGTAATCCTCGAACTGGGTCTCGTCGCGGATGATCGCCATGGCCCGTCCGCCGAGAACGTAGGATGGGCGCACCACGAAGGGCAGGCCCAGATCGGCGGCGATGAGGCGGGCCTGCTCCACCGAATAGGCGATGCCGTTCTTCGGCTGCTTGAGGTGCAGCTTGTCGAGGAGGCGCTTGAACCGGTCCCGGTCCTCGGCGAGATCGATGGCGTCCGGCGAGGTGCCCAGGATCCGCACGCCCGCCTCTTCCAGTGCATGGGCGAGCTTGAGCGGCGTCTGGCCGCCGAACTGGACGATGACGCCGTGCAGGGTGCCTTTGGACCGCTCCGTATCGATGATCTCCAGCACGTCTTCCTGCGTCAACGGCTCGAAATAGAGCCGGTCGGAGGTATCGTAGTCGGTGGAGACCGTCTCCGGGTTGCAGTTGATCATGATGGTCTCATAGCCTGCGTCCTTGAGGGCGAAGCAGGCGTGACAGCAGCAGTAATCGAACTCGATGCCTTGGCCGATGCGGTTCGGGCCGCCGCCGAGAATGATGACCTTCTTGGCGTCGGACGGGTTCGCCTCGTCCGCCGGCTGGCCGGCGAAGGGGGTCGTATAGGTCGAGTACATGTAGGCGGTGGGCGATGCGAATTCCGCCGCGCAGGTGTCGATGCGCTTGAAGACCGGGCGCACGGACAGCGACCGGCGCATGTCGCGCACCTCGGCCTCGGACTTGCCTGCGAGCACGGCAAGGCGCGCGTCCGAGAAGCCCAGCGCTTTGAGCTGGCGGAAGGCGCCGGGCGTCCGGGGCAGGCCGTGGGCCTTCACCTTCGTTTCCATGTCGACGATGCTCTGGAGCTGCTCCAGGAACCAGCGGTCGATCTTGCAGGACTCGTAGACCTCGTCATGGCTGATGCCGAGGCGCAGCGCCTGCGCGACCTTGAGGATCCGGTCCGGGGTCGGCGTGCCGAGGGCAGCCTTGATGGCGTTGCGGTCGTCGCCCTTGCCCATGCCTTCGATCTCGATCTCGTCGAGGCCGGTGAGGCCTGTCTCCAGCGAGCGGAGCGCCTTCTGCAGCGACTCCGGGAAGGAGCGGCCGATGGCCATGGCCTCGCCCACGGACTTCATGGCCGTGGTGAGGGTCGTCGAGGCACCCGGAAACTTCTCGAAGGCGAAGCGCGGGATCTTGGTGACCACGTAGTCGATGGTCGGCTCGAAGGAGGCCGGCGTCGCGCCGCCGGTGATGTCGTTGGCGATCTCGTCGAGCGTATAGCCGACGGCGAGCTTCGCTGCGACCTTGGCGATGGGGAAGCCTGTGGCCTTGGAGGCGAGCGCCGAGGAGCGCGACACACGCGGGTTCATCTCGATCACGATCATGCGCCCGTTTTCCGGGTTGATCGCGAACTGCACGTTCGAGCCTCCGGTCTCGACGCCGATCTCGCGCAGAACCGCCAGGGAGGCGTCGCGCATGATCTGGTATTCCTTGTCGGTGAGCGTGAGGGCCGGCGCCACCGTGATGGAATCGCCCGTGTGCACGCCCATCGGGTCAAAATTCTCGATGGAGCAGATGATGATGCAGTTGTCCGCCTTGTCGCGGACGACCTCCATCTCGTACTCCTTCCAGCCGAGCACGCTCTCCTCGATCAGCACCTCGTTGGTGGGGGAGGCGTCGAGGCCGCCTTCCACGATGCTGAGGAATTCCTCGCGGTTGTAGGCGATGCCGCCGCCGGTGCCGCCCATGGTGAAGGACGGGCGGATGATGGCGGGCAGGCCCACTTCGGCCAGTGCCAGCAGGGCTTCGCCCAGGGCGTGCTCCTGGTACCGCTTGCGGCGGTCGTTCTCGCCCGCATCCCACTTGAGCTTGTAGGCAGCGATGATGCGCTTCTTGTCGCCGGGATGCTCATCGAGGGCTTCCAGGCGGGCCAATTCGGCAAGGTAAGCGTCGCGGTCTGCCTTCTTGAGGGCCGAGGCGTTTGCAAGCCGCGACTTCGGCGTGTCGAGGCCGATCTTGGTCATGGCCTCCCGGAAGAGTTGGCGGTCCTCGGCCTTGTCGATGGCTTCCGCGGTCGCGCCGATCATCTCCACGTTGAACCGGTCGAGCACGCCCATTTTTTTAAGGGACAGGGCGCAATTCAGCGCCGTCTGGCCGCCCATGGTGGGCAGGATCGCGTCGGGACGCTCCTTCTCGATGATCTTGGCCACGATTTCGGGCGTGATCGGCTCCACATAGGTGGCGTGCGCGAGATCCGGATCCGTCATGATCGTGGCGGGGTTCGAGTTCACCAGGATGATGCGGTAGCCTTCCTCCTTCAGGGCCTTCACGGCCTGGGTGCCCGAATAATCGAACTCCACGGCCTGGCCGATGATGATCGGCCCGGCGCCGATGATGAGGATGGAGGAGATGTCTGTCCGCTTTGGCATTGGGCCACCCAGGCGTGTCCAGCCGCGCGGCCGTAAAGCTACGGCGCTTCAAGCGCAGCCGGGGTGTGTCAGATTGAAGGTTGAGAGAGGCTCTTACACGGACCTTGAGCAAATTCAAAGGCCTGAGCCATGATTTAGACAGGCTATCCCTATGCAGTACGATCTTCCAAGGACCACACATGGATGGAGTTGGGACAAGATGGCCATGACCGACGAGCCGCGCTGGACAGTGATCACAGGCGCATCCAGCGGGATCGGCGCGGAACTCGCCCGGGTTTTCGCAGCCCGAGGATCCCCTCTCGTCCTCACCGCACGGCGTCATGAAAGACTTGAGGCCCTGAGCGCCGAGATCGGGCAGGCCTATGGGGTTCCCGTCGAGGTCATGGCTCTCGACCTCGCGGACAGGGACGCACCCCAGGATCTCCACGAGATGCTCCAGGAGCGGGGAATCGCGGTCCATACCCTGGTGAACAACGCAGGCTTCGGGCTGAGGGGCTACTTTGCCTCTCTGCCTCATGAGCGTCAGGTTGCCATGATCGACCTCAATGTCACGGCGCTGGCTTCCCTCTGCCGCCTGATGCTGCCGGGCATGATCGAGCGCGGGCGGGGTGGGATCATCAATGTGGCGTCGACCGCAGCCTTCCAGGCCGGCCCTTACATGGCTGTCTATTACGCGACAAAGGCCTTCGTTCTGTCCCTCTCGGAGGCGCTGCACGACGAAGCCAAACCCCACGGCGTCACGGTGACGGCGCTCTGCCCCGGACCGACCGAGAGCGAGTTCTCCGAGACGGCAGGATTGAAGGATTCGCGGCTTTTCCGCTCAGGCGCCATGCTCCCGGCCGACGTCGCCCGCATCGGGGTCCAGGGCTACGAAGCGGGCCAGGCCATCGTCATTCCAGGCCTCACGAACAGGGCAGGCGCCTTCGGCGCGAAGTTCATGCCCCGTTTCGTGTCCCGCAGGATCGCCGGACTTCTTCAAGGGATGAGGTGACGCGCGCGGCGTAAATGGCTATCGAAGGGGCGTGACCGCACCTCGTCCCTTCCACCCCTTGGCCCGCCAGTTCACCGCGTTCTTCAGCGTGGGTGTCGCGGCGGCCATAGCCCATTACGGGCTCCTCATCGCCCTTGTGGAGAGCGGCGGCGTTCATCCCGTACCCGCGACCCTGGCCGGCTATGTGGCGGGAGGGCTGGTGTCCTATGTTCTCAACCGCAAACACACCTATGAGAGCGACCGGCCGCACCGGGAGGCGACTTGGCGTTTCGCCGCCGTGGCATTCGTCGGGTTCCTCGTAACCTGGTTCCTGATGCATGCCTTCACGGTCTGGCTCGATGGTCCCTATCTTCCCTCGCAGATCATCACCACAGGAGTCGTGATGCTGTGGAGCTTCATGGCGCACAAGATTTGGACGTTTGCCTAAGCTTTCAGCGTGTTTCACGGCTATCCGTGCGGTTCCAGGATTTCAGTGCAGGCCAGGGCTGCGTTCCGGCGGGTCGCCGAAATCTTTTTGCGGTGCAATATGAATGCAGCAGCAGCGCGGGTCCCATGCTGCTTGCCTCCCTCTCCCTTCGTTCACGAAAGATGCTGAGACCCTCATGTCCGACATGGCCATTGCCGACGAAGCCTGTCTCGCGAGGAGGGACGAGGCGCCCGCCGCTCCGCGTTCGCGCTTGGCCGTCGCGCTGATCGAACTGGCGCTCGCCGTCGGCAGCTTCGGGATCGGAACGGGAGAGTTCGCGATCATGGGCTTGCTGCCGAACCTTGCCCAGGAGTTCAACATCACGACGCCTGAAGCCGGGTATGCGATCAGCGCCTATGCGCTCGGGGTCGTGGTCGGCGCTCCGATCATCGCCGTGATGGCGGCAAAGCTCGCGCGCCAGACGCTTCTGCTGCTCCTGATGGCGGTCTTTGCGGTTGGCAATGCGGTCAGCGCCCTTGCGCCGAGCTTCGAGTCCTTCGTGGTCCTGCGGTTCCTGACCGGTCTGCCGCACGGGGCTTATTTCGGGGTGGCCGCCCTGGTGGCGGCGTCCCTGGTTCCGCCCAGCAAGCGCACCCAGGCCGTAGCGCGCGTGATGCTGGGCCTGACCGTCGCAACGCTTCTCGGCACCCCGGTGGCCACCTGGTTCGGGCAAGCCTTCAGCTGGCGCATCGCCTTCGGCGCCGTGGGCTTCATGGGGGCGCTTACGGTGGCGTTGATCTGGCTGTTTCTGCCGAAGGACAAGGTTCAGGAGGGCGCAAGCCCCATGCGGGAGCTGGGAGCCTTCCGGCGCAAGCAGGTCTGGTTTACCCTCGGCATCGGCGCCGTAGGCTTCGGCGGCCTGTTCTCCGTCTTCTCGTACATCGCCTCCACGGCGACTCAGGTTGCCGGCATGCCGGAAAGCGCCGTTCCGGTGATGATGGCCCTGTTCGGCTCGGGCATGATCGTCGGCAATCTCGTAGGCGGCTGGCTTGCCGACAAGAACCTGATGGCCACCATCGGCGGCACTCTCGCCGGCAGCGTTGTGGTGATGACGCTGCTCTGGCTGACGGCCGAAAACCCCTACATGCTCACGGCCTGCGTCTTCCTGGTCGGCTGCAGCGTCGCCATCGGTCCGGCCCTGCAGACCCGGCTCATGGACGTGGCGGCCGATGCCCAGACTCTAGCGGCGGCCCTGAACCACTCGGCCTTCAACGTCGCCAATGCGCTCGGCGCCTGGCTCGGCGGACTGGCCATTGCGGCCGGCTACGGCTTTGCCTCGACCGGATGGGTCGGAGCCGTGCTGGCCGTTGCAGGTCTTGCGGTGTTCGGCCTGTCGCTGGCGAGCGATCAGCGCTCGGTTGCGTCCTCGGCGTCGAGGTCCTGAACGGGGCGCCCGACGAATGTCATGCGCGCCGGATTGTGTCCTAGATTGCGCTCGGCGCGCTCGGGGCTGAACCCGGCATCGCTCAGGAGGTCGACGATTTCCTCCTCGCTGTACTGGGCAAGGCCGACCTCTTCTCGGATCCTGCGGTAATCCGAGAAGGCGGTGCGGGCGAGACCGGCAACGGCCGATCGCAGGAACCCGCCCCTCCAGGCGAAGGACAAAAGCGCCTTGGCGTCGGTAAGCGGACTGATGTCGGGCGGGATGATGTCGCCGAGGATCAGCCTGCCGCTATCCTTCAGCTTGTCCCGCGACAGCTTCAGCAGGCTCCGGAACTCGTCGAGGGAGAGATACTGCACCAGCGAGTTCACCACGATGAGATCGAGGGAGGCCTCCGGAAGTTCGGAGACGTCATCCGTCGAGACAACCGTAATGCGCGGATTGCTTCCGAATCGCTCCTTCAAGCGGTCGCGCACGAGGGGGGCGGCATCGCTCAGGTAGAGCCGGGCACATTTGGCCGCCACCTTGTCGGCAAAAAGGGCTTCGCCGCAGCCATAGTCGAGGACGATGGCATCCGGCGAGGAGATGAGCCCGATGATGTCGTTGGCGACCAGTCGGTAATGCAGGAGCTTGTGCCGCTCGCCCGTATAGATCGGGGTGTCTTGGTTCCAGTAGTCGCGCCAGTTCATCAAAGGACCATTCCGGCTGTTCTCAGGATTTCGCCAGGGACGAGGCCGAGTCATGAAGCTTGCCGCGCAGTTTCGCAACCTGCTCGGTGAGGCTGCGGGCTTCGTCGAAGGACAGGCCCAGCATGCAGCCGACATCCTGAGGAATATTCCTGGCCTTCTCCTTGAGGGCGCGGCCCGCATCCGTCAGCAGGATCCTGACCTGCCGCTCATCCTCCCGGTCGCGCTGGCGGCGAATGAGGCCTGCGGCTTCCAGACGCTTCAGCAGGGGAGTTAAGGTGCCTGAATCCAGGAACAGCTGCTCGCCGATGCTCTTCACGGGGAGATTGTCCCTCTCCCAGAGAATCAGCAGAACCACGTATTGCGGATAGGTCAGGCCCAACGGGTCCAGGAACTGGCGGTAGGCCCGGCTGAAGGCATGGGACACGGAATAGAAGGCGAAGCAAAGCTGATTGCTGAGGGCCAGGGGCTCTGTCGTCCTTGTCATCTCGGTCTCCGTTTCGGACATTCTATGGAAAAAATAGGTTGCGCACAATCTAAATTGATTGTACGAGTCCATTTCAGTTGGGCCCGATATGATTGTGTCCCAACGATATTGCGATCTGGCTTTCATGCGCAACAATCCAAGGAGCTTCCGATGACCCCTCTCTACACAGCTCATGCCTCGGCCCAGGGCGGACGCGAAGGCGTGGCTGCGTCCTCCGATGGAAAGCTCGAGGTTCGCCTCTCCACGCCGAAGGAGCTTGGCGGCGCGGGCGGGGAGGGCACCAATCCGGAGCAACTCTTCGCAGCCGGCTATTCGGCCTGTTTCCTGGGAGCGCTGAAGTTCGTGGCCTCGCAGAGCAAGATAGCCCTGCCGGCAGACGCTGCGGTCGAGGCCAAGGTCGGCATCGGCAAGCGCGATGACGGCGCAGGCTTCGGCCTCGTCGTCGAGCTGAAGACGAGCCTGCCGGGCTTGTCGCAGGAGCAGGCGACGGATCTGGTCCACCGGGCCGACGTGGTCTGCCCGTACTCTCACGCCATCCGCGGCAACGTGCAGGTTACGCTGTCGGTCTAAGGCATACTGATAAGCCGTAGGGGCAAAGGCCTCCTGCCTTCGCGGGCAGGAGGCCTTCTTACGTTCAGGTCCAGAGCTTCGTAAGCGGCCCGTTGGCTCCGTCGACCGGATCGGACGGCGGGAGCGGCACCTGCGCGATGCGCTGCTGAGACGCGTTGAGAGCCTTGGGATCGTCACGGACCGTGTCGTAGTCGGCTCCGCCCGGATAGGCGCCCACCACCGCGAAATCGTCGCTCGCGTTGATGAGCGCATGGGCGACCCCGGCCGGGATCACGATCACGTCGCCCATCGTGACGGCAACGAGATCGCCGTCCTCGCCGCCGAAGCGAATCTGCCCGGAGCCCGAAGCGACGCCGAGCACCTCATGGGTGTTGGGGTGATAATGATGGTAGTCGTGGATGCCGCCGAGCCACGCATTGGACCAGCCATTCTTGGCAAAGGTCGTCTTGAAAGCCTTGGTCGGATCGTCGGCGGACGGCGGGATCGCTCCGCGGCGGACGATCAGCGGCAGGGAAGAGTTCGGCACCATACCGTTGTTCTGGAAGACGTAAGTCTCCGTGCCGAGCGGCGCGTTATAGCCCCGCGGATCGCCATATCCTTTAGCCTGAGCCATGCGTATCTCCCTTCAAATCGGGGAGGGAACGCGCGGTTCAGGCGAAAGATCGAGCGGAGCCGTTCGAAACCTGAAAAGCCCTTACATGCCGATGAGCATGGCCGCGACGGCCCGGTCGATCGACAGATAGAACATGGCGAAGGCCACGATAGCCGCGATGGCGAACTCGACAGCCTGGTTCTTCAGCAGCCGGAACTGGGCAAACAGGTTCTGGCCGAAGATCGAGATCAACCACGCGGTCGTGAGCACCACCGGGAAAATGAAGAGATACGACCAGGTGCTCTCGACCGGGCCCACCGTGGCGGGGTCGATCAGCGGGCGGATGTTGCGCACCCATGGAGCGTAGACGGCGGCGTAGAGCGAGGTCACCCAGGAGAGGGCCACCGCAATGCCGAGGTGGAACGTGAACAGGTTGTGCAGCCGGCTGAACTCGCCGGAATCGTGATCGAAATTCATCGGAGAAACCCCCAAACCAAGGCCCGGAAACATTCATGTTTTATTGTTAATGACCGGTTAACGTGATTTGGGAGGCTGGCGCAACCGACCCGTTTGTCGCGGCGCCAGCCTTTACGGGCGTCAGGCTTGTGTCTTCTTCTGGTCCATCAGCTGCACGAAGCGGTCGAACAGGTAATGGCTGTCCTGCGGGCCGGGCGAGGCTTCCGGGTGGTACTGCACCGAAAAGGCCGGGCGATCGGTGAGCGAGATGCCGCAATTGGAGCCGTCGAACAGGGAAACGTGGGTTTCCATGGCGTTCGTCGGCAGGGTTTCCGGATCCACCGCAAAGCCATGGTTCATGGAGGTGATCTCGACCTTGCCGGTGGTCTTGTCCTTCACCGGATGGTTGGCCCCATGGTGGCCCTGGTGCATCTTCTTGGTCTTGGCGCCCACCGCCAGGCTCAGCATCTGGTGGCCGAGGCAGATGCCGAAGGTCGGGATCTTCTCGTCCAGCACCTTGCGGATCACCGGAACCGCATATTCGCCGGTAGCCGCCGGGTCGCCGGGGCCGTTGGACAGGAACACGCCGTCCGGCTTCAAGGCCAGAACGTCCTCGGCGGTGGCCGTGGCGGGCACCACCGTGACCTTGCAGCCGGCCCGCGCCAGGAGGCGCAGGATGTTGCGCTTCACGCCGTAGTCGATGGCAACCACGTGATGCTTGGGCGCGTCCGCCTGATGGCCGTAGCCCTCGCCCTTGGTCCAGGTGGTCTCGTCCCAGTCGAAGCGCTGGCCGCTGGTGACGAGGGGCACGAGATCGAGGCCGTCCATGGACGGGAGGGCAGCGGCCTTGGCCTTGAGAGCTTCGATGTCGAACCGGCCCTCCGGGTCGTGGGCGATGACCGCGTTCGGCATGCCCCTGTCGCGGATCAGCGCGGTGAGCGCCCGGGTGTCGATGCCGGAGAGGCCCACGATGCTGCGGGCCTTCAGCCAGGCGTCGAGGTCGCGGGAGGCGCGCCAGTTGGACGGCTCGGTGATGGTGGCGGCGAGCACCACGCCGCGGACGCCCGAGGACGAGGCGGCGTTCACGCTCTCGACGTCTTCCTCGTTGGTGCCCACATTGCCGATATGCGGGAAGGTGAAGGTGATGATCTGCCCGGCATAGGATGGGTCCGTCAGGATCTCCTGGTAGCCCGTCATAGCGGTGTTGAAGCAGACCTCGCCGGTGGCCTCGCCCACGGCGCCGATGCCGAAGCCTTCGAGAGCCGTGCCGTCCTGGAGCACGAGAACGGCTGTGGCGCGCGGCTCTGTCCAGCCACCCGAGAGGGACCCGGCGGTGTCTTTGTCTTGCAGCATCGTATTGATCTCTTGTAAGTCCGGGGCCAACCGGCCGTGCTTGAGCAGGCCATTAGGGCTGCCCTTGAACTACCCCCGTGACTTAAGGGGCCGTTCGCGTCCCGTCAACGCTCAAGCGTCTTAAAACAGAAGGAGATACCCATGCTGCGCGAACGTTTCACCACCGAGATGAAGGAGGCCATGAAGGCCGGCGACAAGAGCAGGCTCGGCGCGATCCGCCTGATCCAGGCCGCCCTGAAGGACAAGGACATCGAGGCTCGCGGCGCCGGCAAGGAGCCCCTGTCCGACGAGGAAATCCTGGCCCTCCTGCAGAAGATGGTGAAGCAGCGCCAGGAATCGATCCTCATGTACGAGCAGGGCGGCCGCACCGAACTCGCCCAGCAGGAGAAGGACGAGGTCGCGGTGATCACCTCTTACCTGCCGCAGCAGATGGACGAGGCCGAGACGAAGGCCGCCATCGAGGCCGCCATCGCCGAGACGGGCGCCGCCTCCATGAAGGACATGGGCAAGGTCGTGGGCGTCCTGCGCGGCAAGTATGCGGGCCGCATGGATTTCGCCAAGGCGAGCGGCCTCGTGAAGGACATGCTGCCGAAGGGCTAACGACGCCTCTCATCCCGGACGGTGAAGCCGGTCCGGGATCGTCTGACGAGTGTAGCGCTGGTTTCCCTCCCCCTTGCGGGGAGGGGGGTGCCGCGCAGCGGCCGGGTGGGGGGTGAGCGATAGCCTGTGAGGCACTGGCGCCCACGCCCCCACCTCCAACTCCTCCCCACAAGGGGGAGGAGGGTTCGCTGACATGCGGCAGACCAAAGACAAGTCTCGGGCAAGGCCGAGGCTTGTGGGCAGGAGGGCTCCAGGGCCAGTCTGGGCGAGGCTCTCTCTCTATGCCGCGGCCGCTGGGGCCGTCAGGCTTTCGACGATCCCTTGCGTCTTGACCACCTCGGCGAACTCGAACCGCAGGGTCGCCACATGGACGTCGTGGTTCGTCCGGGCCGGGATGATTCCGCCCGTGCCGTCGGGCAGGTCGAAGCAGTCGCAGGCGTCCTCGACGAGGACCATCCTGTAGCCGAGATTGGCCCCAACCCGGATCGTGGTCGACACGCACATGTCGGTCGAGATGCCGAACACCACGACCGTGCGGATGCCGAGCCGCCTCAGGCGCAGGTCCAGGTCGGTTCCGATGAAGGCGGCGTTGACGCCCTTCGAGATCACGGGTTCCCCGCCCCGGGGCTCGAAGCCCGGCCGGAAGGCATTGCCGGGCTGGCCGGGCGCGAGCGTCGAGCCGGGAGCGACCGAATCATGCCTCACATGGATGACCGGAAGGCCCTGGGAACGCCAGGCGGCGAGAACGGCCTGGCCGTTCCGGTCGACGGCGCTGTTCCAGCGGCGGGGCCACGGGGAGGCGTCGAAGGCTTGCTGCATATCGACCGGCAGAAGAACGGCGTCGGTATAGGTCATGAGGTATCTCCTTGCTCCCAAGTCTTCTTGCCCCCAAGTCTTCGCGCGTTCCGGTGCCGGTTTCACTAGACAAGATGACCGGCCGACCGGCTAAGTGTCGGTCAAGCGGCTTGCAGGACGGCAGTTGGGGCATGGTGCTGGACGATAAAGACAAGATCCTGATCGCAGCCTTGCGCAAGAATGCGCGTGAAAGCATGGTGGGCCTGGCCCGCAGCGTCGGGCTGTCGCGCAGCGCAACCCAGGAGCGGATGCGCCGCCTGGAGCGGGACGGCGTGATCAGGTCCTACACGGTGGAACTCGCCTCCGCGCACGACCCTGCCGTGCGCGCCATGATCGCCATCACGTTCGACGCGGGCTTCCGCTGCAAGCAGGTTGTTCCCCACCTCGCCAGGATCCCGGAAATCACGTCCTGCCAGTCCCTGACGGGATCCATCGACCTCATGGCGATGGTGGCCTGCGACTCGAACGCGACCCTCAACCGGGTTCGCGAGTCCGTCGCCGCCGTGCCGGGGGTGGCCACCGCCACGACCCACATCGTTCTCGCAACGGAATGGGCACGGGATTAGGCAGGCCTGGCTGTCTCGCGGCAGCAGCGACTTGTCAAAGATCCAGCGCCTTCGGGCCCGCAGCCTTGGGCTGCGGGCCGTCCGGTCACACGAGGGTGGCGCGTAGGGCAGCCCGGCTCGCTGTGGTATGTGGAAGGAAGAGCCGAACTGCCTCTTCGCGCACGGTTCTTTTCAGGCGGACTGGTGCGACCGGTGCGGCGCTGGCCCAAGGCGGCCATGCTGGAGGCCTTGGGCCCAACCCGCTTCCGGCCCCTCACCAGGGCCTCCTGCCCCATGAGCCTGCGTCACGCTCATGCACAGGACCGTGCCTGCTCCCACACTGCGACGCCTCGCGAGCGCGCCCCTCGTCAGGACCAGGCTGTGCAACGATATAGCTAAGGTTGCCGCAGATGTCAAGAACAAAAGTGGAACATTGCACCGGCTCAGCCGTGTCGTGCCTGCGTAAGGCGACATCCAGAGCCAGGATGGTCGCAGGAGATGGCGGCGCGCCCTGCTCTTGTTCTGCGTCGTCAGCGGCTATGGATCCCCTTCCCTCGCTGCGCTCGCCGGGGATGACAGCGGCGTGCTGCCCCCGCTGCTCTGCCCCGTTGCTCCGCCCTCAGTGTCATTCCCGGCCGGAGCGTCAGCGGAGGGGAAGGGAATCCATAACACCGCGCATGTAGGAGGAATCCCCTCCAGGCCTTCTGCCGCCGGGGATGACACGGAGGGTGGCATCCAGGCTCAGGCGAAGCGATCGGTCGCGGCAACGATGCTCTGGGTCATGCCTGGATCGCGCGCATCGTGACCGGCCTCGCTGACGACGACGAGCTCGCTGCCCGGCCAATGCTGCTTGAGCTGCCAGGGGGTGACGAGCGGGCCGCCGATATCGAGCCTGCCGTGGATGAGAATGCCGGGGATGCCCGCCAGGAGCCCTGCGTCGCGCACCAGGGCTCCGTCCTCCAGCCAGGCCTTGTGGCGCCAGTAATGGGTCACCAGGCGCGCGAAACTTAGACGGAAGGCCGGGTCCTCGTATCGCGGGTGCGGCTTATGGGCGGGATGCACGGCGACCACCGCCATCTCCCAGTCGCACCAGTCCCGCGCGGCCCTGTGGTGGACGGCGGGATCCGGGTGCATGAGGAGGCGATGGTAGGCCTCCACGAGACTTCCGTCCCGGTCGGCCTCCGGGACACCATCCCGAAAACGGACCCATGCTTCGGGAAAGAATGCCCCGGCCCCTCGGGTGATCCACTCGATTTCGGACGCGGTGGTGGTGGCGATGCTGAACAGCACCATTGCGCTCACGCGCTCGGGATGCCGCTCGGCATAGGCCAGCGCCAGGGTCGAGCCCCACGACCCGCCCAGCACCAGCCACCGCTCGATCCCGAGATGCCGCCGCAGCCGCTCGATGTCGGCGAGCAGGTGCGAGGTGGTGTTGGTCGAAAGATCGTGGGCCGGGTGGCTGGCATGGGGCGTGCTGCGCCCGCTTCCGCGCTGATCGAACAGAACGATGCGGTATGCGCGCGGGTCGAAATATCGCCGCGCGTTCGCGGTGCAGCCGGAGCCGGGGCCGCCGTGAAGGACGAGAGCGGGCTTGCCGGCAGGGTTGCCGCAGGCCTCCCAGTACACGCGATGCCCATCCCCAGCATCGATCATGCCGGACGCATAGGGTTCCAGGGGCGGGTAGAGATCAGACATTGGGCTCTGGACCGATCATGCGCGCCCATTCCTTCGACCACGCTCCGAGGGGAACGAGCAGTTCGTATAGCTCGATGCCCTTGGGCTTTGCACGATATCCTTCACCGGAATGCTCGACGAGGCCGGCCTGCCGCAATTCCTTCAGCCGCGTGTTCAGAACCGTGGGTGAGATGGATCCGCATCGTTCCTGAAGCTCGCGGAAGGTGCAGGGGCCATCCTTGCACAGGGTCCACAGGATACCCATCGCCCATCTGCGACCGAGGAGGTCGAACAGGGCCATGATGGGAGCGCCGGATTGGGAGCCCCGGACGGGTTTTCCGGGAATGGGGAGCTTGGTCATGTCCGATCCGCTGCTACAATAATGGTAGCATTCGAGCCTGGCATCGTCTAAGGAGATGCTACTGATTAAGTAGCGTGTGCCGGGAAAGATCTCAAGATGTCGGTTTTGGCGATAACAGCGGCTCTTGGAGCCTCGTTCAGCTGGGCGGCGGGCGCCATGATCGCCCATGCGCCTGCAAGACGGCTGGGGGCTTTCGAGTTCACGCGAACGCAACTGATCAGCTCATCCGCCCTCCTGCTGTTGATTGCCAGTATCGCCGGCTCCTGGCCCTCGGTCGCCTGGGACCACTGGCCAGGATTCGCGACGAGCAGTCTGGTGGGAGTCCTCCTGGGCAACCTCGCCATGGTCGCCTGCTTGCAGCGGGGCGGACCCAGGCGGACGCAGCTGCTTGCCGCCATGAGCGCGCCGATTGCGATGGTGCTGGGCTATCTCTTCCTTGGAGAGACCATATCGCCGCAAAAGCTTGCCGGCGCCGCCCTGGCCCTGGGTGGGGCAGGCTTGGCGATCATGTACGGTCTCGGAGCCGGGGGGCTCGAGCCTGCGGTCGGATCCTTGCCGCGGATCGTCATTCTTGGGCTTGCGTCGGCGACGTGCCAAGCCATTGGCCTGATCGCACTCAAGCCCGCCCTGCTGGCCGGTACCGAACCGTTCGCGGCATCCGCTCTGCGGACGACCGGCGGGGCATTCGCCATGGCGCTGATTGCGTTGTGGCCCTTGGCTGCCTTCCAGTCGGCCACGAAACCGACGGGAAGGCTCATTCTATGGGCCATACTCCCCGGCTTCCTGGGCTATGTCGTTGCTGTGAGCCTTCTGCTCTATGCCGTTCGCAGCTATGAAACAGGGGTTGCGGCGGCGCTGGGTTCCGTCTCGCCCATCATCATGCTGCCGATGATTTGGTTCAACACGAAACGGCGTCCGCCCTTGCAGGCGTGGATCGGCGCCATCCTCGTCGTTCTCGGAACAGGGCTCATTCTCGTCTCATGAGCGGGCAGGCTCGGGTAAGGCGCAGGGAGGGTGGCCGGGATCAGTCCTTGTCCAGCATGCGCCTCACCTTGGCGGCCAGTTCGGCATAGGTGAAGGGCTTTCCGATCAGGTGCATCCCGGGATCGAGGCGGCCGTGGTGGACGATGGCGTTCGCCGTGTAGCCCGTGGTGAACAGAACCGGAAGCTCAGGCCTGCGCCGGACAACCTCGTCGGCGAGCACGCGCCCGTTCATCCCGTTGCCGAGAACCACATCCGTGAAGAGCAGCTCGATCTCCGGGTGCCGTTCGACGATCTGCAGGGCCTCCCGTCCGCTGGCGGCCTCGAGAACCCGGTATCCGAGATCGCAAAGCGCCTCGACCGTGTAGGCGCGAAGATCCGGCTCATCCTCCA
>NZ_JAEQMY010000310.1 GCF_016743775.1 Microvirga aerilata
TGTATGGAACTGTCCTCGTCAAACCCATTCGGATTTGAGTAAGGTAGACCTGCTACTCGATCCAATGGGGTGATCGAATGAGACGACGGGACGCTCTCGCTCTACTCGCATCCCTTACGATGGGAACCCGCAGCCTCGCTCAGACCCAAGGCAGATTGCCGGTTATTAGCTTCCTCGGCTTTGCATCGGAGCAGGCTGACCGCGCAACCCTCACTGCCCTGCGCAGGGGATTGGTGGAGCAAGGCCATGTAGAGGGCCAAACGATCGTGCTGGAGGCTCGCCATGCCAGCGGCAATCTTGACCTGGCAAATCGGTATATCCATGAAATGATCCGTAGGCCCGTGGATGTCTTCGTGGCCCCAGGACCCGCAGCTACCCGCTCGATCCGCCGCGCTACCCAGATCCCCATCGTGGCGATCGGCCTGCCGGCGGCGGCTGGGGGCCATGACCTGTTCGCAAGCCTAGCAAGGCCCGGCGGGACCGTGACGGGTCTCTCGTATTTCGGGGAGGATCTTGCGGCAAAGCGGATCGAGGTTCTTCGCGAGTTCCTTCCGAAGCTGTCCGTGCTCGGCATCCTGCACAATGTTACAGACCCTGTGTTTCGCGACTGGGGCATCCAGACGGAAGCGTCAGCCCGCGCTCAAGGCTTGCGGAGCGTGCGCCTAGGCCTGAGCTCGCCTTCTCCTGATGAAATCACGAAACTTCTTCGATCGTTGCAGGAGCAGGGTGGTGAAGCCGTCATTGTCATCCGGGATTTTCTGACCCACACCATGGCAGACGCGATAGTCAGCACCTCCGCTTTGCTTGGGATTACAGTCGTTGCAGAGCAGGAGCGGCTTGTCGAGGCCGGAGCCTTGATGTCTTACGGGGCAGATATTCCAGACCTTTCCCGTCGCGCAGCGGGTTATGTCGATCGGATCATCAAAGGGGAGAAAGCTGCCGATCTGCCCATTCAGCTACCGACCAAGTTCGAGCTTATCATCAATCTCAAGACGGCTAAGGCGTTGGGCTTGGAAGTTCCGCCCACTCTTCTCGCCCAAGCCGA
>NZ_JAEQMY010000311.1 GCF_016743775.1 Microvirga aerilata
CTGGCTGGTGAAACCAGGGTCATCAAACAGCGACATTGGCACCTACCAAACGGGACATATCACCACTATCACATAGATTCGTGGCTTTAGAGGCGAGCGATTCATGAGTACTACCCGCCCACTGATGTTTTAACCCGAATTTGCGCTGAAGGGATGCGCTAGCATCCAGCCGCGATCAGCACCCTCTGGCGATTTGCACAACCTTACCACACCACTTGCACCCGTCCTGAGACAGCCCAGAGAAGTCAGGTTGAAGCAAGAGAAGGCTATCTCCTGCGGGGACCGGACCGCACCTGACGATGGTGGCCGAAGCGGCGCGATGCGCTTCGATGAGTTGAGAGGCTCGCCGCGAATGTGAGCGTCAGGTCCGTGAGCGCAGGATGAGCGCGGGAATCAAGGACTTCATCCTATATGATCGGCATGGTCACGCCACCAATCTACGACGCATCGCTGCGCGACCTTTGCCTTTCTCGAATGCGGTTGGAACAGGGTCAAGTCAAGGTCCTGCCGCGGGATCGCAGAGCGGCCCTCCTGGCTTCATCACGTTGGATTGCACCCACCCCCAGACCCAGAAATGATGAACGGGTCGGCGTTCCGGCGACATGTGTGAACAGATTAGAACAGGCTGAAAATTAGTATTACAACGATTGTTTCGAGATGCCAAAACTATGGGTCTGAATATACCACTTCTGTGCAATACAAGTGGTGGCACTGCCGACACAAATTATTACGAGAGTTGTTATAAGCGGTGATAGCTGAGGATGCCTGATGGCCCATACAAAATAGAGAGGTAAAGCGCCGGGAGCATCAGCCGATGGTCTCTATTGAATATCAGAATATCTTTCAATGCTAACCGCATTGTGGGTTCCGATCTTCGTACAAGATGACGAGAGCGCAAGTTGGTCCATAACGATGGCGTCGACACCGAACCCGGTGAATTCTACTTCTTTGGTCTGTGTCTCGTCTGATATTCAACTTCCTGACTTGGAGGCGAGCGTGGCAACCTTCAACGACCCCATGATCCCGTCGCAA
>NZ_JAEQMY010000312.1 GCF_016743775.1 Microvirga aerilata
TCGGGACAACCCACTCAATCCAGACTGGCGCCAGGGCATGTCCCCATCCCGGCGGCTCATCCGCACCCGCACCATGGACCAGCCTGAGGTGCACGAGGCCATTGCGGAGATGCGGCGCGTTGCCGATGCCTATGAGGATCGGGTGATGATTGGGGAGGCGTATCTGCCCATTGACCAGCTGATGGCCTACTACGGCGTTGACCTTACAGGCTTCCATCTGCCCTTCAACTTCCACCTGCTGTCCACACCCTGGCACCCTGTTGCAGTAGCAGCCTTGATCGACGCCTATGAGGCCGCTCTGCCACCAGGCGGCTGGCCCAACTGGGTCCTGGGCAACCATGACCGCGCGCGGCTGGCAAGCCGGCTTGGGTCGGAGCAGGCGAGGGTAGCCGCCATGCTGCTCCTGACCCTGCGGGGAACTCCAACCATCTACCAGGGCGAGGAGATTGGCATGACCGATGTGCCGATCTCGCCGGAGCAGGTGCAGGACCCTTGGGAGAAGAATGTGCCGGGCCTTGGGCTGGGGCGTGACCCCGCTCGCACACCGATGCAATGGGATGCCACGGCGCATGCAGGGTTTACAACAGGAGAGCCGTGGCTGCCTGTCGGAGCCGATCGCCACACGATCAACGTGGCCGCTCAGGCTAGGGATCCTTGGTCGATCTTATCGCTGTATCGCGCGCTCATTCGGCTGCGCTGTGCTGAGCCTGCCCTGTCGGTGGGAGCCTACACTCCTGTGGCCGCAGATGAGACCGCCCTGTTGTATGAGCGGCGTCATGGAGATCGGCATCTGCTCATAGCCCTTAACATGAGCGGAGCATCGCAAGCTTTGTCAAACTTCCATTCTGGTCGCGTTCTGGTTTCCACGTGCCTTGATCGCCCGGATGAACAGGTGCGTGGCGCGCTCGATCTAAGACCGAATGAGGGCTGCATCATTTTGATTGAATGAGAGCACTCCTTAAGGGGAGCAGTTAAAGGCGGAAAGTGAAGGCAATTGCAAGAGGTCGC
>NZ_JAEQMY010000313.1 GCF_016743775.1 Microvirga aerilata
CTTCGGCCATACCGGAGCCGCCATATGGCGAAGATGCGCCTCAGCTGTTACGACCTTCACGACGGTGAGTGTGTTGATGCAGCCGATCACGACTTAGCTCCCGTGACTCACATCACCACCAGTATTGAACTGCCCTGAAGCAGGGAGGGCGTGGAGCCTTCTCCATGGTGGCGCGGTTAGCCGGTGTGTTTCTCGATGAAGCGGTTCCAGGCGAGGACAGCCTCGCTCTCTGCATCCGCATCGGTGCCGCAAGGCTGCCCTAAAGGGCCGTGCGTTTCGTCGATCTCGTCGCAGGCATCACATATGAGGAAGGCCGCCACGCCGCGTTCCGTCTCCTCGAATCCGACGCTGAACTGGGTTCCTCCGCAGACGGGGCATGGTTTAGGGTCGGGCATTCCAACCTTCTAGGATCAAGGGCAGCATAGCCTATATTGAGTGTCCGTCACGCCCGGGCATGAGACCGCGCCATGTCGCATGACACCCAGTGCGGAACGGCTAACCTACCTGGCTTGTGCGTCGAGACACTGTCATATCTGGATCAGAGGCAGAGCATTGATCTAGCTGGAATCCCAACTTGTAGTCTCGCGGGGCTCCAAAACCACCAGCCTGAGGAGGATCCTGTGCCCTGCTTCTACTTCGATGTACGAGAGGGGACAAAGTTGACAGTCGATGACGAAGGCTTGGAGTTTGACAGCCTGGATGCTGCTGAGGACGGAGCAATCTCAGCTGCAGCTGATATCTGGCGGGACTTGCTGCGGGGGGGGCGACCCGCGTGCCGTTACGGTCGAGGTTCGGAACGAACACGGCCAGTGGGTGCTGACTGTCTCGGTAGCAATGGAAAGCCACCGGGTGGAGCCTCAACCGGTGCCCCCATGTGCATGCAAGAATGCTCCGCACAACTTTGCATAATGTCCCATGTGGAACTGCTAAGGGCAGCCTTCTATTGAGTTCATTGAAGCCTTGCTTATCGCAGGACCGTTCAAGGATCGTGTTGCC
>NZ_JAEQMY010000314.1 GCF_016743775.1 Microvirga aerilata
CCGAGATACTCGCCCGCAGGCTGGACGTTGACGAGCAGCGGGATCTCGAAGCCGATGCGCTCCCAATCGTCGCAATCGAGCGGCACGCCGATGTGCTTGGCGATCGCGTTGATGTGGATCGGCGCGTTGGTGGAGCCGCCGATGGCCGCATTGGCCACGATGGCGTTCTCGAATGCCTCGCGCGTCATGATGTCGGAGGGCTTCAGGTCCTCCCACACCATGTCGACGATGCGCTTGCCCGTCTCGTAGGCCACCTGGCCGCGCTCGCGGTAGGGAGCCGGAATGGCGGCGGAGCCGGGCAGCGCCATGCCCAGCGCCTCGGCGAGCGCATTCATGGTGGACGCCGTGCCCATGGTGTTGCAGTGGCCGACCGACGGGGCGGACGAGCCCACGATGTCGATGAACTGCTGGTAGTCGATGTCGCCGGCCGCGTGGCGCTCGCGGGCCTTCCACACGATGGTGCCCGAGCCCGTGCGCTCGCCATGGTGCCAGCCGTTGAGCATGGGGCCGACATTGAGGGAGATCGTCGGGATGTTCACCGTGGCGGCGGCCATGATGCACGCCGGCATGGTCTTGTCGCAGCCCGTGAGCATCACCACACCGTCGAGCGGGTAGCCGTAGAGCACCTCGACCAGCGACAGGTAGGACAGGTTACGGTCGAGGCAGGCCGTCGGGCGCTTTCCGGTTTCCTGAATCGGATGGCATCCGAACTCGAAGGCGATGCCGCCTGCCGCCGTGATGCCGTCGCGCACGCGCTTGGCCAATTCCAGATGGTGGCGGTTGCAGGGTGACAGGTCGGAGCCGGTCTGCGCGATGCCGATAATCGGCTTCTTGCCCTGCAGCTCCTTGCCCGTGAGGCCGAAATTCAGGTACCGCTCCAAGTAGAGCGCCGTCATGCCGGGATTGTCCGGATTGTCGAACCAGAGGCGCGAGCGCAGCTGATCGGGTGTGCGACGGTGAGGCCT
>NZ_JAEQMY010000315.1 GCF_016743775.1 Microvirga aerilata
CGCATATGCCTTGAAGATCGCGATCCGCCGCTACATCGAGGCGAGCAATGCCGATCCCAAGCCATTCGTGTGGACCAAAACCGCTGACGACATCCTCGACAGCGTCAAACGCTTCTGTCAGCGAACTTCTAACTCACCCCACTAGAAGAAGGTTCGCAACTGTTACTTTGCCAGCGCCACTGCCACCTAAAGAAGTGCGAACGTACTTCCTCGGGAGTTATGCCAAGTGGGTTATCAGGCCAGTTACCAGGCGCCCTTGAGATGGACGTACTCGAGTAGCGCCGTGCCCCAGACGATGCATATCAGTAGAAGCATGCAAAAGACTGCGGCGGAGCCCATATCCTTAATGCTCCCGATGGCGGGGTGCCAATGCGGCGTAACGTGATCACACAATTTCTCCAAAGCAGTGTTGAGGAGTTCAACTGCGAGCGTTAGCAAGATCACCCCGATCAAGCAGACTCTCATCCAACGGTGCGGTGAGATGAGGAGAGCTGCTGGGATAGCTACTAGGAGCAGCACAAGTTCCTGACGTACTGCCCTCTCAGTTCGGGAAGCGGATACAATACCGCGTATCGAATTACAGAAGGCAGCAACGAGATTTTGCATCTATGAGTCCATCGATTAGTTCCGAACCCTGAAAGCACATGCAGATCGGCTGGACCAATCGTAATCAACGCCGCTGAGTGGTTGAACGATTCTTCACCCCCACCTTGAGCTTGTCAATAGAGGGTCAGCCGCCATTACCGGAAATAGAAATACCCAGAGGTGACGCGGACTTCAGCTCGAGCCTTTCTCTATGCTGCTTCAGTCATGCTCTTCGCCCGCCGCTTAGCACTACAGTTGCACCTTTCGTTTGCGATGTGAGGCTTGCGCCATCGCCTGATGTGCTCGTCTCCAGGCGGACCAGGCGATCACAAGGGCAGGCTCGATCCGGCGTTGCTGGAGGCGTGTGGCCACGCGGCG
>NZ_JAEQMY010000316.1 GCF_016743775.1 Microvirga aerilata
GATGCCAGGTGGCTGGTGGAAAGCCGTCCAGCACTTACAGGCGCGATCTTGGCCGAGATCGTGAAAGGGGACAATCAGTCGTAGGGCCTGGTCACTGTATCGCCGTTACTCTCAATGCGCGCTCAACGGTCTCCACCACCTCCGCGAGGTGGTAAGGCTTGGCGAGGAAAGGCACACCGGCGGACTGGCACATCCCGTGGCAGATCCAGGAGCGGCCTGAGGTAAAGACAATCAACAACAGCGGCTGAAGAGACAAGGCTGTTTGCGCCAGCTCAAAGCCGTCCCGACCGCCGAGATTGATGTCGGTGAACAAAAGATCCACCGACATGTCCCTCAACACAACCTCGGCCTCTTCGGCACTGGCTGCCATGAACACTTCATATCCGGCATCGGTTAAAGCTTCGGCCGCGATCTCGCCAATGAGCAGCTCGTCCTCGACAACGAGAACACGCTGGCGCAGGCACTTCGGGGCTGGCTTTTCTGCTGATGCGGGGCGGGTCCACGGGGACAGGATCGGTGTCATGTACGCAACCTCACTGAACAAGTCCGCGTGGTTAACGGCCGATTGTGGCAGCTGTTCAGAGCATGAGTCGGCAAGTGTCGGTTATGGTCAGCAAACGGTTAACGGCTGATCTCTGGAGTGCCGGCGCGCTTGAGATACGTCCCGGGTCTGAGTGCCCGCATCAACGGGTCAGCGATGCAGCTCCGGCACGAGTTGCTGAAGGATCCCGCTTGGGCAACCCTCGACTACGTCGTCAATCGGCCTAATGCGTGGCGTCCGAGCCGCCGTCGCTCGCGCCGCCCTTCTCCAAGACGATCTGCCCGAAGGCGGAAAGCGCATGCGCTATCAAGTAGGACCGGTCGCTCTCAGGCGCAAGCAGGATCAGATCAGCAAGGCTCTCGACCAGCATGGAGGCCATCACGACGAGGTCTGTGTCGCCGCG
>NZ_JAEQMY010000317.1 GCF_016743775.1 Microvirga aerilata
CAGCTCGGCCGCATGATAGCCATGGCGGCAGCCCAGCTGGGCCTGAGAACGCATATCTACGCGCCAGACGACAACAGCCCGGCCTTCGAGGTGGCCGCGGAGGTCACCATCGCGCCTTACGAGGACGAGGCCAACCTGGTGCGCTTCGCCAAGGCCGTGGACGTGGTCACCTACGAGTTCGAGAACGTTCCCAGCGAGACGGCCGCCGTCTTGAGCGCCCACGCGCTGCTTGCCCCCAACGCGCAGGCGCTCGCCGTGTCGCAGGACCGGTTCCTCGAAAAGAGCTTCATCGCCGGCCTCGGCATCGCGGTCGCCCCCTTCGCGGCCGTCTCAAGCGAGGCGGAACTTGCGGAAGCTGTCGACCGAATCGGCCGGCCCGCGGTGCTCAAGACCCGGCGCTTCGGCTATGACGGCAAGGGGCAGATGATGATCCGACCGGAGACCGACCCTATCGCGGCCTGGGAGGAGATCGGCCGCGCCCCGTCCGTCATCGAGGGCTTCGTGCCCTTCGAGCGGGAGGTGTCCGTGGTGGCGGCCCGCACCGCGTCGGGCGCTTTCGCGGCCTATGATCTGTGCGCCAACGAGCACCGTCACCATATCCTCGCCACCACGCAGGTTCCGGCAGGTGTCTCCCCCGAGACCGAGGCCCAGGCCTTCCGAACGGCCCGCTCCATCGCCGAGGCGCTGGACTATGTGGGCGTTCTGGCGGTGGAGCTGTTTCTTGTCACCGATGGGGGCAGCGAACGCCTCGTGGTGAACGAGATCGCCCCGCGGGTGCACAATTCGGGCCACTGGACCCTGGGCGGCGCCGTGACGTCGCAGTTCGAGCAGCATGTGCGGGCGGTCTGCGGCTGGCCCTTGGGCGATGCGGCCCGTCTCGGCCGGGTCGAGATGCGCAACCTCATCGGGCACGATGCGGACGAATGGGAGCAGATCCTG
>NZ_JAEQMY010000318.1 GCF_016743775.1 Microvirga aerilata
AGAGTCGGTCCGAGCGATTCATGAGCTTTGACAAAGCCTTGCGATCCTGCGGGTCATGAGCCGGATCATGGCGAGTTGCACGAACGCCAGCTGCGTGCGCGTGAGGTTCTCAAAATCCTTGACCAGCCGGCGGCAGCGGCCGAGCCACCCGAAGGTTCTCTCGACAATCCACCGCTTCGCAACCACCACGAAGCCTTTGGCTGCATCCGAACGTTTGACAATCTCCAGAACCACCTTGCCGGTCCGTTTCGCGGCCGCGGCTGTTGCTGCGCCGCTGTAGGCGCCATCGGCAAACAGGCGCTCCAGGAACACGAACACGCGCCGCACACTCTTCAGAAGCGGCAGAAAGCCATCCCGGTCCTGCACGTCGGCCGGTGTCACATTCAGCCCAAGCATCAGGCCCAGCGTGTCGACGATGAGGTGGCGCTTCTTGCCCTTGACTTTCTTGGCCGCGTCATAGCCGATCGGATCGATATGCCTCCCCCTTTTTCGGCGCTCTTGACGCTCTGGCTGTCGACGATCGCGGCGGTGGGACTGGCGTGGCGTCCCTCAAGCTCGCGGACCTGCTGGTAGAGCGCGAAGTGCAGGCGGTCGAGCACGCCATCGCAATGCCAGCGCACGAACCAACCGTGCACGGTGCTGCGCGGCGGCAGGTCTCTGGGCAAAGCCCGCCATTGGCAGCCTGTGCTCAAGACGTACAGAACGGCATTGAGGATCTCGCGCAAGCGCTCCGGGGCTGGCCCGGACCTCGTTCGACGACGCAGAAACGGTCGCACCAAGTCCCATTCGGCATCCGTCAGGTCGCTCGGGTAGCGCAAACCTGGGCGAGCGTAGAGACCTCGGTTCTCTGGGGTCCACATGGGCGCCTCCGCAAATCGGCGCCAACCAGTGAATCACAAGTCATTGCTCGGATTCAAATTTCACTCGGACAGGCTC
>NZ_JAEQMY010000319.1 GCF_016743775.1 Microvirga aerilata
GAATGGGTGGCGCAACACACGCACGTGTCGCTGTTTCCTGGCACTCCTTCGCGCTCCTTTGGCACCAAGCAGGATCACCCGCCCGCTCTATAGCCAACACCTCAGCCCGAAAGCCTGGGCTACCAGAACGAAAGCTGGACTACTTGGGTTGATCTTTGGACTAAGTCTCAGGCCAGGATCGGCTCAGGCGTGAATGGCGACCGTTCCACCAGCAGCACCTTGGCCACTGCGCCAACCGACCACAACTCATCGAGAATGCGTGTCAGTGGCTCAGATGCGGCGGCTTGCCGAGCCTCCTGCATCGTGCGGAACTCCAGCATGGTGAGTGTGTCAGGACTGTCCTGATTGGCTGTACGGTAGGCCACGAAGGATACGGCTCCAGGCAGCTTCAGAAGCTGGTCGATCCAGTCCCGGACGTGCCGGTTGTAGTTGTTCCAATTCTGCGTATCGGTCGGACGATCATACTGGAGCATGACATAAGCCATGACCTGTCTCCCAGGCATCTCACGCGCAAAATGCCAGTCGCGTGGCGGCGGCTCTCCACATTCCACCCACCTGAGGCGGCATCGTCTGACCTGTTGAGCAAGTTCTCCTCGACGAGCCGTCAAGCAGTTTGGTGAAGCTCACCAAGCATGTGGCTGAGCAAGTTCGGCATAGCGGCGTTCGCTTCCTTTACTCTACCATAGACTTTTGGTGCCATCGTAAGCAAATCGCACGAGGAGCAGCCCTCCTGAAAGCAGCCACGCGCTGTTCCGCCGCGAGACATCAAACTGTTGCGTGACCTTGATAGTGTTAACATAAACGCCGTCCAGAAGGGGAGAGTCACCCGATGCCGCGTTGCTCTGCCGCGCCACGACCACTTGCACCTTTGACACAGACGCCCGGCTAGCCCGACGACCTCCTGTATGAGCTTCAAACCACCTTGGCCGCGCTGGC
>NZ_JAEQMY010000031.1 GCF_016743775.1 Microvirga aerilata
ACACCCGTCATGGCAGCCTCCTGTGTCAGATCAGGAGATTATGAACCCATGCGCAGGAGGTGCAACTGTAGTGCTAAGGCAGAGCGCGAAGGCCAGCGCGCTCAAGTCAATGTCCTTCGGCTCTCTATCCGGGTTGATCAGAAGCCTCCAAGCCTCAGCTTCGTGATGCTCATCATGAGGTCTACGCTGAAATTCTGCTGAGGGGAGAATTGGTCGAACAACGTCAAGACTGGCGAGGTTGCCACGGCACTGGCGTTGGTCGCGTCCCACATGGCGCTAAACCGCTGAATGAGCTTGTCGACCTTCTTGGGATCCTGGAGATCCTTGACGTTCAAGTGCTTCTCCAGATTTCGCACCTGCAGGTCGAGGTCGGCTTTCGAAGCCGATGCTGGTATTCCAAAGGTCGTCTGAACGAATTTCAGAAGCGCCTTGTCAGCCAAGATTCCCATGGTTGTTGTTACGGAAGGAGCCTTGCGCTTGAAATACACAGCAAGCTGAACCCCTTGGTTCTGCTCACCCTCCTTCTTCTCCAACGTGATCTGAATATATTTCTGAACGGCTTCCGTCGTGGCGCTCGCCGCTGACGTGGCAGCAGCCCCCTTCCCTACGAAATCGAACGCCTTCGCAAAATCCTTATAGAGCGGGTTGGACATCTTGTTGGCCATGCTCAGGCGGTCGGTCACGCCACCTTGAAGCATCTTCTTGAAGAGCCCTTTCGCATAGGCCATGTCCTCAAGCCCATACGCCTTCATGGCAAACTTGAAGATGCGATCGTTCTTGACGAACTCGTCGATTGTTTTGATGTTTTTGATGTTTGTTTGATAATACTCAATCTCACGTTTCGTCGTGGGATCCTTTTCAATCGTCGCCTTCGTGCGCGCCAGGTTATTCGAGATGATCTGGTAGCGTGCTGACGTGCTGATCATGGTGCGGCCTTGGATTGCCCAGGAGTCTGAAGAATCGACTTGGCGCCGAGGATATCGCGGCAATCCTTCCTGAACCTTTCGGTGACGGTTTTAGTATCACTTACGTTGAGCCGGAATTCCGACTTTTGTGTCTCATAACGATAATTCGACAGCTCGACGACAAGACGTTGCGCCCCCTCAAGTTTCTCAACGAGGGCATTCACCTGGACAGGGTCTGGAACTTGGCCGTAACGGTCGCGATAGATCCAGTGCCCCACCTCCGGGCTGTCATCGTCGACCCAGTACACGGTGCTTCTGCCGCGTGGGTCGCTCCGCCCTAAGAACTGCTTCTGAGATACGGCTATGGTGACGAAAGGAACCGACGGCCCGTCGCTCTCAAGGACCTGTCGCGAACAGGTCAGGACCAGGAGGGACCCGCTCTCTCCCGGGAGACGGGCATAGGCTGCCTGAGGGGCGCCTTCATTGTCATGCCTGAGCACGTAATGACCCGCCCCCATGAAGAGGTCCGGTTGGAATGTTAGTGGAGTGACGGCCTTTCCGCCAGTGCGGGCGGCGGGACTGGCCGGGGTTGCGGGGCAGCTCGCACGGACATGGCAGGCACGAACACCTCCGGGGCCGGAGGCCTGTAGCCGAGGGAGCCGTGAGGCCTCACGGTGTTGTAGTGGCGCCGCCAGCTTTCGATCACGATCTTTGCCTCCTTGAGGGAGTAGAAGATCTCCCCATCGAGCAGTTCATCCCGAAGCCGCGCATTGAAGCTCTCGATGAACCCGTTCTCCCAGGGGCTGCCTGGAGCGATGTAAGCCGTCCTCGCCCCGACAGCGGTGATCCATTCCTGGACCGCTTTGGCGACGAACTCGGCACCGTTATCGGAACGAATGTGGCCGGGCACACCGCGCAGGATGAACAGATCCGAGAGCGCATCAATCACATCAACCGCTTTCAGCTTCCGGTTCACCCGGATGGCCAGGCACTCATGCGTGAACTCATCGACCACATTCAGCATCCGGTACTTTCGCCCGTCATGGGTGCGATCCTCCACGAAGTCGTAGCTCCAGACATGGTTGGGCCTCTCGGCTCGCAGCCGGATGCAAGATCCGTCACCAAGCCAGAGGCGACCTTTCTTGGGTTGCTTTTGCGGCACCTTCAGCCCCTCCCGTCGCCAGATCCGCTCGACCCGCTTGTCGTTGACAACCCAGCCGGCGGTTGAACGCAGAAGCTCTGCGATCTTCCGGTAGCCGTAGCGGCCATACTGGCGGGCAAGATCGATGATATCGGCCGTGAGCCTCTCCTCATCGTCTCGCCCCCGCGGAACACGCCTTTGCGTCGAGCGATGCTGTCCGAGCACACGGCAGACCCGGCGCTCGGACAGCTTCAGGGTGGATCGCACGTGCGCGATGCAGGCGCGGCGACGGGCGGGGCTTAGAAGTTTCCCGAAGCGGCCTCCTTCAGGATCTGCTTGTCCAAGGTCAGATCGGCCACCGCGCGGCGGAGCCGGGCATTCTCCGCCTCCAGATCTTTCAAGCGCTTGACCTGTTCTGATTTGAGCCCGCCGAACTCGGATCGCCAGCGGTAATAGGTCACTTCCGTCACGCCAATGGCGCGAACCGCATCGGCCACCGATTGGCCTTGTGAGACCATCACATCGACCTGACGTAACTTGGCAACAATCTCTTCCGGCTTGTGACGCTTCTTGGGCATTTCGGTCCTCCTGTAGGCCTCAAGACATACTTCAGGGTGGACCAGTTCAATGGGGGTGGATCAAAGGCGCTGACGTAGCTTCTTCCGCAGCTTGCTGATGTGACCCTCGACGACGCTGTCCTCGACATCCTCGCTGTAGATCCCGTACACGGCGTCGAAGATCTGCTTCTTCGTCAGACGATGGGCTTTCTTTCGGACAAGATACTCGAGAATGTGCCGCTCACGACGCGGGAGAGCGAGAGGAAGTCCGTCGATCTCCGGATCTCGTCCGTCGAAGAAAACCTTCAGCCGATCGCTCTCGTTCTGAACCTTCTTGCCCGAACTTGCATTCACCCGCCGCCAGACCGCCTCCGAGCGCGCAAGAATCTCCCGGACATGGACCGGCTTACGGACGTCGTCGAATTTTGCCGTGAAGAGTTCCAGCGTCTCCTCAAGGGATCTGACGTCGCTCAGCGCGATGATTGGAGCCTTGGAGTAGCGACGGATGCTCTCGGCAGAATGGACGCGCTCATCGAAGGTGCCGAGCACGAAGCCCTGCACTGCTTCAAGGTCGGAGTCCGACGCTGTCTCCAGCCAATCGTTGAATTCATCTGCGTATAAGCCGAGGGATGATATGCCTTCACGCTTGAAACTTGCAACATATCCAGACGTAACCATCTGCCGGTCATCGACGACGATATACATTGTTTTGCCCCGCCTTAATAATTAAGTGCGATTTACGGTTTTTTTCTTGGCCGCGCTCATTGGTTACTTACTGCAACCTTTATGTGCGAACGTCATGAAATTTATGATCTTCATTGGCGACGGACAATACGTAAATTAAGGGACCGAGCTCCTGCACATGGTTAATGGTCGTTAACCCACCTTAACCAGAAATTACCGAGGCTATTTTGTGGGAACCCCCAAGGTCGATATGAAAGCGGCCGTGGCCAAGAGATTGGAATATCTGACGATTTTACTTCAAGGCGCACTGTTTTCCGTAACAGCCTGACGGTTGCACCGCATTTTGCAAGGCTATTACTCAGGGTTTTGCGAAGAACAGCTTACGTATAAGTACCTAAAGCCGGGTGCGGACAACGCCTAAGACGGCGTTTGGGACGCCTGTGATGGAACTCGTTCGCAGGCAACGCGAACCAGCGCATTTACGAGCGCTAGACACACAAGACAGACGCTCTGCGGCAGCGTTCGGCACACACAGGGTGATGCAAGTCCAGTTAACCGTAAATTGGTGTCGACAGCTGCGGATCCTTGACCCGGGTCAAGGCAGTCAGTAGCTGATGAGGTCTGATCGTATTTCCTATCGTTGCGGGAAATGCGCCGCCCCTGCACTATGGCAGGCCTTCTATGGAGGGCTTAGCATGACGCACGCCATTTTACCGGTCTAAGCCCGGATGTCGCTTGAGCAACGGATCGAGTTCAACTCGAGGCATGATGCTATTCCGTTGAGTCGGTTGGATTCCGGCATTTCCAATACAGCTCAGGTGCTCCCGAACGGGCAATTTTCATATGGCAGAGTATCTTGGTCTCAGCAGCCCACCAGAGTGGAAGGAGGTAGACCGCCTTGCCGCGCTCCAAAGATATGACGTTCTGGACAGCGATCCTGAGGTTGAGTTCGATAACATTGCGAAGGTTGCGTCCTATATCTGCAATGCTCCCATCGCGCTGATTACGTTTCTCGATGAGCACAGACAATGGTTCAAATCGAGGATCGGGGTCGATATCGCCGAGACGCCACGTGAGCTGTCGATCTGCGCCCACGCCATTCTGCAATCGGAACTGTTCGTTGTTCCTGACATAAGCAAGGACCCGCTTTTCAGCAGCAATCCTCTATTCAAGACCGAGCCGCCCTTATCTTTCTACGCTGGCGTCCCTCTTACTACGAAAGACGCCCTGCCCCTGGGCACCTTGTGCGTTCTTGATCATAAAGCTCGCCCGGAGGGACTGACTGCGAAGCAGGCAGACGCGCTCGCAACGCTCGCCCAATCCATAATGAGCCAGCTCGAGCTAAAGCTCGCAATCAAGGCGGCCGCAGAGGGCGAAGATTTCACACGACGTCTACTTGCCAGCTCTGATGATTGCATCGCGGTTTTCGACCGAACAGGGCATCTTCGCTTCATGAGCGATGGCGGCATGCGCACAATGGAGGTCGAAAACTTCACTGCCGTTCAAGGGCTTCATTGGACCGAGATTTGGAATGGTATTTCAAGTCGCGATATCGATGACGCAGCTTCCACTGCCGAGGCGGGCAAGACAGGCCGCATTCACGGTTTTCATACAACGGCCAAGGGCAGACAGAAATGGTGGGACATTGTTGTCACGTGCATCATTGGGCGTGACGGTTTCCCTCAGGGCTTCCTGTGCGTCTCTCGCGATATAACCGAGCTTCGTCAAACCGAGCAGAACTTGCGAAAGAGCGAGAAACGTCTCCGGGCCCTCGTTGATGTCATGCCTGCTGCGTTTACATCTCCGCAGGTCGTTTGGTTCAGCGATCTTGAGGGAGAGTTCACATATTGTAATGATGTTTGGCATGACTATACCGGCCTGCGTCGCGACGAGCGGGACGTAAGTTGGATATCGGTCGTTCATCCGAACCATCGAGAGCACATCTTAGGCGTATGGCGTAGTCATCTTGCGCGGAGCACATCCTTCGAGATGGAGATCCCAATCCGCCGTGCATCGGACAATACATATCGATGGTTCATCGTCCGGGGGCAGCCGCTCAAAAGCGAACAGGGCAAGATCGAGCAATGGTTCGGCATTGCGATCGACATCGATGAACGCAAGCAGTCTGAGCAGGCACTAAGCGAGAGCGAGGAGCGCCTTCAGCTTGCCTTGCAGGCTGCTCACATGATTGCATAGGATTTCAACCAGGAAACAGGCGTCACCACCCGCTCGACGAACTCACTTGCTCTGCTTGGGATCGAGGCCGGCCCCGGCAAGGATTTCATGCTGGGAGTTCATCCTGATGATCACCAGAAGATGGAACGCTTCCTGAGGCGCATACAAAAGACCGGTACAGATTCTGTCGAGTGTCGCTATGTCGGGCCGGGAGGCGAAATACGGTGGCTCCGCACCCGCGCTGAAAAGGCGGAAGCGAACAGGATTGTAGGGGTTACATTTGATATCAGTGAGCAGAAAGAGGCTGAGGAGGAGATCTGGCGTTCTGCCAATCATGATGCTCTCACCCGACTTCCCAATCGCAATCTGTTCCAGCAGCGTCTTGAGGCTGCTCTCACGCAAGCCGGTCAGAAGGGCACGAGCGTCAGCCTGCTGTTGATCGATCTCGATGATTTCAAGGACATCAATGATACCTTGGGGCACGATGCGGGCGATGCGCTCCTGCAGGAAACGGCGCGCCGACTTTCCACCATCGTCCGCAGCTACGACACCGTCGCGCGGATCGGAGGTGACGAGTTTGCGGTTCTCGTTGTCGAACCTCTGAAGCTAGAGAATGCGACTCGCCTTGGGTCGCTCATCGCGGAAGTGCTGCGCCAACCCTTCACCTACCAGAAGAGGACCCTCGTCAGTCGCGTAAGTATCGGGGTTGCGGCATTTCCCGATCACGATGGCACACCGGCCGAATTGGTCAAGGACGCTGATATCGCAATGTACCAGGCCAAATCCCAAGGACGAAACCGAGTCACGACCTATTCGCCGGAGATGCGACGGGTTCTTGAACAGCGTGTATCCCTTGGTCGGGACCTACGTGAAGCGCTCGCCAACAACGAGATTGTCCCGTTCTATCAGCCGAAGGTAAACCTCGCGACGGGAGAGATCGTGGGCCTGGAGGCACTTGCGCGTTGGCATCATCCTGGCAGAGGAGTCTTGACGCCTTCTGTCTTCGGCGCCGTATTCGAAGATCATGATATTGCTGCGTCCATCGGCAAGATGCTGACAGGAAGGGTCGCCAGGGATGTACGCCAATGGCTCGACCTTGGAATTCCATTCGGCCGCATCGCACTCAACCTGTCGCCAGCTGAGTTCAGTCAGCCTGGTCTCGTCGACAACATGTTGAGAACGTTTGACTGGATCAAGGTTCCGGCGAGCTGCTTCGAGGTGGAAGTAACCGAGACTGTCCTACTCGGAAGAAACTCGGATAACGTTTCTTGTGCCCTTGCCGAATTCCGGCAGCACGGTGTCCAGATCGCTCTGGACGACTTCGGAACCGGCTATGCGTCGATGACGCATCTGAAGCAATTTCCTGTCGACCATATCAAGATCGACCGCAGTTTCGTGAGAGATCTCGAGCAGAATTCTGATGACGAAGCCATTATTGCCGCCGTCATCAGTCTGGGCCGAAGCCTGCAATTTCAGGTTACGGCGGAAGGAGTGGAGACGCATGGCCAAGCGCGCCGCCTTCGCGAACTGGGGTGCAATCATGCGCAGGGCTACCTCTACGCGAGGCCTATGGCCGCCTCACAGGTGCCTGATGTTCTAACGCAATGGAATGCCATGCTCATCAGACCTCGTCCTGAGAGAATGACCTCTCATCTCCTGCATTATCAGAACCCCTGACTCCGATAGACCCATGGAAGTCAGCAGGCCTGATGCCTGGAATCGGGCTTCGTCCTGTTCTCGACGTAACGGATTGACGCAGCCTGATCGGCTTATGTGTAAGTTAAAGACTATCTTCCTTTGACATCGCCGTAACTGATTTCGGCCTTCTTTGTACGGACGCGGTGAGCCGCTGCTCACTGCCCGCTTAGTCACCTGGCCCTGTGCAATTCCGGCACTTTCGCCGGACTATCGCCTACTCCCTGTAAAGGTCCAGCTCGCCTTCGCCCATTGTAGAGCAGATACGCAAGCTTTGCCGCACCCCTTGTATTGGAAGATGCCAACTTCAGCTTGTGACAAAACCGTATAATAAAGCTTCATCATACGACACAGACGCCGCCTCTATAAACTTATTCTCAAGGTAAGTATATTTTCAATCTTCTAGGTGTCGTTGACAGCTGCCGCTCAGCTACCCACTAAATACCCGACTCAAGACATGCACACTTGCTGAAGCAGATTGGTCGGAGAGACATGCCATGGCTTATGAGGAACAGGCACCGATCTCGATTGCTGCCTCCGGCGCGGCGAATGCCGGCACCTCATGGAGTACGGTTCCAGCCTGGTCGGTTCGTCCAGAGACAGAATACGTTTTGCCAGCCGACACCTCGGCTGGCCCTGAATCCGCAGCCGAAGCGCTCGTCAGCGGCACCCAGGCCCTGGCGAAATCCGCCAGTCTGATCCGCTTGGGTGAAGTCCGAAGCAATCCCCTCTTCGATGGCATCAACGGAGCAGGGATGACGGTGGTTGTCATCGACTCGGGTGCCGACCTCGATCACCCGGCTTATGGCCCAGATACTGATGGCAATGGCATTTCCGACCGCATCCTGTTCCAGCACGATTTCTATGAGGCGGGTGATGCGGACGCCAGTGACGGCAATGGTCATGGAACCCATGTGACAGGAATCGTCGGATCCCAGGACAGTCAGCATCTAGGCGTGGCACCAGGGGTCAATCTTATCGTCCTGAAAATCGGGAGCGCGACTGACGGCAGTGCCCCCGTATCGGACATGATGGAAGCTTGGACATGGGTCGTCGAGAACCATTTGCAGTACAACATCGTCGCCGTGAACATGTCCTACGGCATAAGCGGCACCTCCCACGATAACGAACTCCCAACGGAACTGTCCGGCGAGATCGAAACCCTCGCAAAAGCAGGGATCGCCAGCGTCATTGCAGGAGGCAACGACTACAACAATGCGCCCGGCGTGAGCTACTTCTCAGCGTCTCCCTATGCTTGGTCGATTGCCTCGACCCTTGATGCGGCCGATGAATTCTCGTGGTTCAGCCAGCGCTCCACAACGATGTCCGATCTCGCAGCGCCCGGCTCTTTCATCATGTCCTCCACGATCGGCGGCGGCTATGGCATGATGAGCGGCACAAGCATGGCAGCTCCCATGGTAAGTGGCCTGGTGGCTCTGGCTCAGGACCTGTCGCAGGAAATTACAGGCGGCCGAAAGATCCCCGTGATGACGCTTCTCGATATGATGCGCGCAGCGGGCATCAGTGTGACTGATGGTGTTTCGACGGTGCCGAGGATAGACGCCCTCAATACCCTGAGCTCGGTTGTTGCGTACTACCAGCAGCACACGGCCCAGGATGACACCGTTTGGGGCTGGCGCGGCCATGACAGCCTTCTTGGCGCAGAAGGGCAGGACACCATCCTGGGCCATGACGGGAATGACACTCTCAATGGAGGCATAGGGTCTGATACGCTGACCGGTGGTCATGGCAATGACATCATCGACGGCGGCATCGGAAGCGACAAGGCTATCTTTGGAGGCAACCGTCAAGATTATGTCCTGGAGAGGCATGCCGATGGATCGACCGCCATCGCGGATACCCGACCCAACGGGGAAGGACGCGATAATTTGCGCAACATCGAATGGCTGCAATGGGCGGATGGAACCTTTGATCTGAACAGCCTGCTCATCTCCTCGCCGACCAACATCCTCCTCAGCAACAGTCTCGTTCAGGAGAACAGCGCGAGAGGCACAATCGTGGGGTCGCTCAGCGCAATCGACCCGGATGCGGCCGACACTCACAGGTTTGAGCTGATCGACGATGGCGGAGGACTTTTTGAGCTGCAGGGCAACACGCTCGTTGTAGCTGACGGATCGCATCTCGATCATGAGCAGGGCCTACGCCACAACGTCACGATCAGAGCCACTGATCAGATGGCTTTAAGCACGGTACGAACCTTTGTCGTCACTGTCGCGGATCAGCACTCCGAGAGGACCAAGGGTACGAGCGCCAGCGACAGGTTCTATGGCGGCTCCGGTCCGGACACCCTTGCGGGCGGTCAGGGAGCCGACCTCCTCAAGGGCGGAAGCGGCAAGGATAAGCTTTTGGGCGGCTTGGGACGCGACACCTTGTTCGGCGGATCAGGCAAGGATGCGTTCATCTTCGATACGAAACTGAACAAGAACACTAATGTCGACCGGATTGCCGATTTCAGGGTGAGCGATGACAGCATCTATCTGGATAATGCGGTTTTCAAAAACGCAGGATCTGGCACCCTGACGAGACCCAAAAAACTCGGCGTGGATATGTTCGTCTCGGGCAGCAGGGCTCAAGATGCCGAGGACCGCATCGTTTATGATGGAAACAAGGGGACGCTCTCCTACGACGCCGACGGAGCCGGAGGGTCCAAGCAGGTTCTGTTTGCCACCCTCTCCAAGCATCTCAAGATGACCTATCACGACTTCTTTGTCGTTTGAGGCTGCCTCCTGACGGCAGACCGCCTCGGGCTGCCAAAGTTCTCGGGTGCCTTGTCTCGAGCGCTCAGGCTTCCATCTGATGGTCGTCGGCCTCATGCCAGGGTTGCTCCGGGCCAAGGGGCGCCGTCCGAAGGAGCCATGTGAATGATCGTTACGCTTTCGAGCCCGCGCCTGCAGGCGCAGGTATCCGCAGATGGGGCCGAGCTTGTCCGTCTTCAGGATGAGCAGGGTCGCGATCTTTTGTGGAATGGCGATCCTGCCTTCTGGGCCGGACGATCTCCCCTGCTCTTTCCCGTTGTCGGCCGTGTGCGGAACGATCGGATTCGGGTGGACGGAGTGGAATATGAACTGCCGAAGCATGGCTTTGCCCGCATATCCCGCTTTGAAGCTGCGGAAACCGACTCGTCCCGATGCCTCTTTCGCCTCGGTTCGGACGAGAAAACGCTCGCACAGTACCCCTTTCCATTTCGGCTCGATGTCGCCTATGCGATCGAGGAAGCCACTCTGACGATTGCAGCCTCGGCCACCAATACAGGCAACTCCGCGATGCCTGTCTCATTCGGGTTCCACCCGGCGTTCCGCTGGCCCCTGCCCTACGGCGCTCCCCGCGAGGCTCATGAGATTTGCTTCGAACATGACGAACCCGCGCCGATCCGCCGGCCGGTTGACGGCCTCCTGAGCCGTCAAGCGGATCCGACCCCTGTCCAGGACGGCAGACTAGCGTTGCGCGACAGCCTCTTTGTGGCGGATGCCATCGTGTTCGATCAGCTCAGGAGCCGTTCCGTCTCTTATGGAGCGCTTGGCAGCGGCTCGATCCATGTTGAGTTTCCAGACATGCCTCATCTGGGCATTTGGACGAAGCCCGGAGCCGGGTTCATCTGCATCGAGCCCTGGCAAGGCCATGCCGATCCGGAGGGCTTCGAAGGCGAGCTTGCAGGCAAGCCGGGCATCGTCCTCGTTCAACCGGGCGAAACGGAAACCTTTACGATGAGCATCACCATCAACAACGCAGGCCTTTGAGGCGGATCCGCAACAAGAACCAACCTTATATGAATGCTTGTTCAGGGATCAGTCGTGGATCACGAGCTCGCGAATGTGCTGAACAACGGCATTGCTGCAATAGGGCTTTGGCAGAAAGCGGCCGTCCTCGGGAAGCTGACCGGGATGAGGCTTGTGATAGCCTGAGGAAATCAAGAGCGAAATATGGGGCCATCGCTGCTGGACGCTCTCGGCCAAGGCAAGGCCATCCATGGAGCCGGGCATGTCGATATCCGTAAAAAGCACCTGAACGTCTCCGGAGCAGGCTTCCAGGACGGAAAGGGCAATATCGGCGTTGGCAGCTTCCAAGACATGGAAGCCGGCCTCCTCCAGATCGTCGGCCGCGGACATCCGCACGAGCGGCTCGTCCTCCACAAGCAGGACGACAGGAGCGTCTTGTGAGTTGCTGATCATCATAGGGCGTGGAACGAAACTAACCTATGTTAGTTCCTACTGCTCAGTTAGCTTTGTGAGTGGGCAAACGAGCCATGACGTCGCATAAGTTCCAGCTTGGAGACCGGGTCCGCCTGGTCAAACGGGCAAGCACCAACACCGTTGAGGCTTTCCTCAACATGGTGACAACAATCGACGCCACTCAGCCTCAGGACATCTGGGAGATCACCCGTCTGCTTCCGGCAAATGTGAGCGGCTTCCAGTATCACATCCGGGGAAGCCGCGAGGGGCCGGAGCGGCTGGTCTACGAAACGCAGCTGACCCCGACCTAGCTCAGCCATGAACTTGTGGCAGGGAACAGTCTGCCTATGGCAGACCGATCGGAAGCGTTCCTTGCCGAGCTTCTATGAGGTGGCAAGCCTTGCTCCTCGCCACCCTCCAATCACCCGGCCTTCTGCAGGGGCATTTCCGTGCTCTGGCTCTCGGCGCCGGTTTCCGGCCGATGCCGGGTGCGGAAATCGTGCAATTCCTGCCGAACAGTCTCGAGCATCGGATCGAAGGCGGATCCATGTTCCTTCGCGATCTCGACGAGCACATCGATCGCTCGGAGCAGGCGCTCCTCGGTGACAGGCTCCCACTTGCGCCCTGACCAATCATCCATCTCGCAACCTCCTCGTCGGTTGGGGAGACACTGATCCAGGGATTCTTGCATCCGGGTTAAAGCCGCGCTCGAAAATAACGGCCATGCACAACGGGACCGGCTACCTGTACAAACGGCTCAGCCCTCTCCGAATAAAGAGGCGGGGAGATGAAACTTTTCACGGCCGCGTTTGTTAGTTTGCAGTCAAGTTGCGCAGTGTGTCCGTGCGCGGCACAGAGCATTGCTCTGCTACCGGGGGCACTGGGCTCAAAAGAAAAGCTGCCAGATAGGCGCCTTCAGTCCCAATGAGACTGGGGCGAGAGAACGGCATAGTCGAGATGCGTTGATGTGTTGAGACCGGGCGCTCCAGCACGAAGGGCATGCTCCAGTGGGCTCATCAACGCATGCTTCGATCGTAAAATTGGTTAATTCTTTCATAAGGGGAGCATGGGCTCTTGGCGCAGTTCGAACTTAAACCACAGCGCTTGCACCGGACCGCCCTAGGCCCGCGCTATGGCGAGTCAGTTGAACGTCCCTATGAGGACGACGAGACCCATTGGACAACCCTTGAGATCGAAACCCCCAGCACCGACAAGCTTCGTCCCCTCGTGGTCGATCTCGACGGCACCCTTATCGCCTCGGATCTGCTGATCGAAACAGCTTTTTCGGAGCTGGGGCGGCGTCCCCACTCCTTGTTCGAGATGCTCACAGCACTGTCGAAGGGCAAGGCCGCTCTCAAGCATCGCTTGTCCGAGCCGGTCGACTTCGACCCGAGCACCCTTCCCTATGATCCCGAGGTTCTGGCCCTGATCCGGCAGGCCAGGGCCGAGGGACGTCCTGTGTACCTGGCCTCCGCCAGCCACCAGCGATTGGTGGAAAGCGTTGCCAATCACATCGGGGAGTTCACCGGCTGGTTCGCCTCGAACGAGACCACGAACCTGGCTGGCGCCCGGAAGGCCCAGCAGCTTGTCGAAGCCTTCGGCGAGCGTGGCTTCGATTATGTGGGCAATGACGCCGCCGATCTTCCCGTCTGGGAGAAGGCTGCCAAGTCCATCGCCATCCGCACCCCCGCCGGGGTGCGCAAAAAGCTTGCGCGCCAATGCCCAGAGGCCGAGCACCTGTCCCATGTTCGCCCAACATGGCGAACCTGGGCGAAGATGATGCGCGTGCATCAATATGCGAAGAACGCTCTTATCTTCCTGCCGATCCTGGCAGCCCACCTGTTCACGGTAGAAGCATTCGCTCAGGCCCTTCTGGCCTTCGTGGCTTTCTCCTTGTGCGCGTCAAGCATCTACATCCTGAACGATCTCGTGGATCTGCAGGATGACCGGGGCCACCGCAGCAAATGCAAGCGTCCCCTGCCGAGCGGCGCGATTCCCCTCATGCACGGCGTGATTGCCATACCGATCCTCTTCCTAGGCGCATTGGCCGTCGGAGCCGCCGTATCGCTGCCGTTCCTGGGCGTGCTGCTTGGCTATTTCGCCCTCACCACAGCCTATTCCTTCGCCTTGAAGCGCATGATGGTCGTCGATGTGATCACCCTGGCCGGTCTCTACTCGGTCCGGGTCATCGGCGGTGCCGTAGCGACATCCATCATTGTCTCGGAATGGCTCATCGCATTCTGCATGATGATCTTCATGTCGCTTGCCTTGATCAAGCGCTACGTGGAGTTGGCCGCCCGTCGCGACGCCAACCTTCCCGACCCGACCAGCCGGGATTACAAGAACAGTGACCTGGACATCGTCGCGGCCCTGGCTGCGGCAGCCGGCTTCAATGCCGTGACGATCTTCGCGCTTTATATCTCCAGCGATACGGTGAACCAGCTCTACTCTCATCCGCAGATCCTTTGGCTTGTGGGACCTCTCCTGATGTTCTGGATCGCACGGGCCCTGATGCTGGCCGGGCGACGGCTCATGGACGACGATCCTGTCGTCTTTGCCCTCAAGGACCGGGTCAGCCTCATGACCGTGGCTGCCGCCGCCATCCTGATCGTCGCCGCCGTCTAAGACCATGAGCCCCACACAAGACATTCATGGTCCAGGCATGGCCCGGGGCCCGCACCGCGTTGCTCTTGAAGGGACCGGCCGATGATGTTCGTCCGCTACGTCCTGTTCGCCGTCGTGGCGACGCTTGCCAATCTCATCACCCAGGAAGTCGTGATCCGTACAACCCCTGTGGCCCCTCTGACCCTGTCGATTTTCATGGGCACCGTGGCGGGCTTCGTCCTTAAATACGTGCTCGACAAGAAGTGGGTGTTCGAGGATGAGTATGGGGGTCATCGGCAGGAACTGCAGAAGATCACCCTCTATGGCGCGTTCAGCGTCTTGACGACCCTCATTTTCTGGGGTTTCGAAGTAACGTTCTGGATGATCTGGCAGACGGATCTGGCGAAATATACCGGTGCGGTGCTCGGACTTGCCATCGGCTATGCCGCCAAGTTCGTCCTGGACCGGACCTTCGTGTTCAAGGAGCGGCAAGCATGACGGAACTCACCGGTTGGGGACGCTACCCCCGCCATCCGTCAGAGGTGCTCAGCCCCGCATCCCCCAAGGCCCTTCTGCCTCTGATCGCCCATGAGACGGGGCTCGTGGCCCGCGGGAACGGGCGCGCCTACGGCGATGCGGCCATCGGGGAACGGATCACCCTCCTGGCCCGTGGCCTCGACCGCATCCGCTCCTTCGATCAAGCCACAGGCCGCATCAGCGTAGAGGCCGGGGTGCTCCTGTCCGATCTCCTGGATCTCGTTGTTCCAAGAGGCTTTTTCCCACCGGTCGTTCCGGGCACGAAGTTCGTCACCATCGGCGGCATGATCGCGTCCGACGTGCACGGCAAGAACCATCACCGGGACGGCGGCTTCGGCGACCATCTCGAGAGCCTGACCCTTGCGCTCCCGGACGGCAGCACGGTCCTGTGCTCGCGGGACCAGAACCCCGAACTCATGTGGGCAACCATCGGCGGAATGGGCCTCACCGGCACGATCCTCGAGGCAACCTTCCGGCTTCGCCGCATCGAGACCGGCTGGATGCGGCAAAAGACGACCGTCGCCCCCAATCTCGACAGCGCCATCCGGGCCCTGAAGGACACGAGCGACGCAACCTACTCGGTCGCTTGGATCGATTGCCTCGCCCGAGGCGCCTCCCTCGGCCGCTCCCTCATCTTTGCCGCCGAGCACGCGACCCTCAGGGACGTGGAGGCGCTCAGCCCGAGCGCCGAACCCTTCCCGTCCTCCAAGCTCGGGCGGCTTTCGGTGCCGCTCGACCTCCCCTCCTTCACCCTGAACCGCTTGTCGGTCTCGGCCTTCAACGAGCTGTATTTCCGCTCCGGCGCCATAAAGGCGGGCTATCCTTTCCTGGTGCACTGGAATCCTTACTTCTTCCCCCTCGACGGCATCGGGAACTGGAACCGGATCTACGGACGGCGCGGCTTTCTCCAATACCAGTGCGTCATCCCCACGGATCGGGCCAAATCCGTGCTGGGCCATATTCTTGAGCGGGTATCCCAGCGCGGCACCGCCTCCTTCCTGGCGGTCCTGAAGCAACTGGGCTCCAGTCGGGGCGACATCTCGTTTCCCCTCGAAGGCTTCACCCTCACCCTCGATCTGCCCGTGACCGACGATGTCTTTTCCCTGCTGGACGAACTCGACCGATCGGTGGTCGAAGCGGGAGGCCGGCTCTATCTAGCCAAGGATGCACGGCAATCGCCTGCAACCTTCGAGGCCGGCTATCCCGGACTGACCCGCTTCCGTGACCTGCGGCGGGCCATCAGGGCAACCGGCAGGATATCGTCTCGTCTGTCAGCACGGCTTGGAATCTGATGACATCTTCAAAAACCCTTCTCCTCGTTGGCGGCACCTCCGACATCGGGCGCGCCACTGCGCTTCATTACGCTCAGGCGGGATGGCGCGTGCTGCTGGCAGCCCGCAACGAGGAGGAGGCCCGCCGCAATGCCGACGACATCGCCGCGCGCACCGGAGCCGAGGTCACCACGCACCGGCTCGACATTCTGGAAGCCGGCAACTTCGAAGGCTTCGTGGACGGCTTGCCTCAACTGCCGGACACGGTCGTGTGCGTTGTGGGCGAGCTGGGCGATCAGGCACGCGGGCAGAGCGATATCAACCACGCGACCCTTCTGGTGCGTACGAACTTCGAGGGGCCGGCTCTTTTTCTCGGCTTCCTGGCCGAGCGCTTTCTCGCCCGTGGATCGGGCACCATCGTCGGGGTGAGCTCCGTCGCGGGCGACCGCGGACGAGGCTCCAACTATCTCTACGGCGCCGCCAAGGCAGGCTTCACGGCCTTCCTGTCAGGCCTGCGCAACCGCCTTGCGCCCAAGGGTCTGCGGGTTCTGACGGTCAAGCCCGGCTTCGTGCGCACCCAGATGACCGCAGGCATGAAACTGCCCCCTCTCTTGACGGCGGAGGCCGACGAGGTCGGCCGCGCGATCTTCACGGCAGCCGAAAAGGGCGGCAGCGACGTGATCTATGTCCGCCGGATCTGGCGGCCTGTCATGATGGTGATCGGGAGCATCCCCGAGCGTATCTTCAAGAACCTGCGCCTCTGACCTGACGCACGAAGGATGAGGACGATGAGGACCTGGACGGAACGCGCGGCGCCAGTGGGACCGATCCTGCTTGGAGCAGCGGCTCTCTTTGCCCTGCTGCTCGCCCTGCCGGGCCAGACCGTCGCCACCAAGTACCTGAGCGACCTGTTCGTCATCCTCGACGGCACCTACCGGATTGCGGCCGGCCAGATTCCAAATCGTGATTTTCACACGCCCCTTGGTCCTTTGGCCTATTATCTCCCGGCTCTCGGTTACTGGCTCTCCGGAGCCTTGGGCCGCGCAATGCCTGTGGCCATGGCCATCGTCACATGCGGGCTCGCATTGCCGATGGCCTATGTTCTGGCATCGCGGCTGCGTCCAGTGATCGCGATCCCGTTCGGGATCTTCCTGCTTCTCATCGTGGCCGTGCCCATCAACCTCGGAGAGGGGATTACCGCCCTGTCCTTTGCCAAGTATTACAATCGGATCGGCTGGGCGGCCCTCGGCACGCTTCTGGTGATGTACCTGGCGCCCGAGCGCAACCATCCACGCCAGGAGACCTTGGATGCTCTCTGCGCAGCCTTTCTGACGCTGCTGATGCTCTATATGAAGCTCACCTACGGCATCGTCGCCGTGGGCTTCCTCCTGTTCATGCTAACCGATCGCCGACAGCGCCGCTGGTCTGCCGGGGCGGTGGGCATCACCGTCGTCGCAGCGCTCGTCATCGAAGCCTTCTGGCGATCCTCCTTCGCCCATCTTGCCGATCTGCGGCTCGCCGTGGACGTAGGCGGCGTCCTGCGCGGCACTTGGGGGCAGATTACGGATCACATCCTCTTCAACCTCACCGATTACGTTCTGCTGGGGCTGTTCGCAGGCCTCGCATTGCGCAACACCCGCAGCATCCGCGATGCCCTGTTCTACGGCTATTGTGCGGTGGCGGGCTTCCTGATCATCAATCAGAACTTTCAGGCCTGGGGCATCATAAGCCTTCACGCCGCAGCGGCCGTTGCCGCAGAGACCATTCTTCGCGCTCAGGAGCGCCAAGCGCCCGATGCCGATGAACATCGCTGGTCCACGGCGGCGGGCGCGAAGCTTCTGTTCCTGGCTGTGGTTCTGCCAACCATCGTTCATTGTGCAGCCGCTTTGGGGCTTCATACCGTTGCGGCGACCGCTAAAGCCGGCGAACCGGTCGGCCTTCCCCGCTTGGAGCAGGTGAGACTGGCAAACCTTTGGACCTGGAATGACTACGACGCTGCCATTCCATATCTCGCCACATTGCGTGATGGCGTCGAGGCCCTGTCCGGGCTCGACCCGAAGCCTGACGGCATCTTTGTGCTCGATCTTGCAAATCCCTTCTCCATGGCTCTCGATTCCTCGCCTCCCAAGGGCGACACCCCATGGCTCCAATGGGATCGCACCCTGAACGGCACGGCTCATGTGCCGGCAGAGGCGCTGTTCGCCGACGTGCAGATCGTGATGGAGCCGAAGCCGGCAGGCGACAGCAGCTCCACGCAGAGTGCAAGCCAGTCCCTCCAAACTCTGTATGGGTCGTATATCGCGGCCAACTTCGATGTTGCCCGTGAAACGGATCATTGGAAGCTCTACCGCCGCCGCCAGCTCTCCCCGCCTCAAGCGACCCTTCCTGAGGCAGGCCGCTCATGATCGGCGAGGGGGAGAGGTCTCTGTCCAGCGCCGGCGTCATCCTGGCGTCGGCAGCCCTGTTCGCGTTGCTGCTCTGGCTTCCGGGCGAGACCGTCACGACGGCCTACCTCAACGATCTCTTCATTTTCCTGGATGGCGCCTATCGCATCGTGTCCGGCCAGGTGCCGAGCCGTGACTTCCACACGGCCCTGGGTCCCCTGTCCTTCTACGTTCCGGCCCTCGGCTACTGGATATCCGGCACCCTGGGCGGAGCGATGCCAACCGGAATGGCCGCGACCACCGTCGCGCTCGCTTTGCCGATGGCGCATATCTTCAGCTCCCGGTTACGGCCGGCGGTAGCCATCCCGTTTGGGATCTTCGTGCTCCTCATCGTGGCCGTGCCGACAAATCTTGGGGAGGGCATCGCGTCGCTGTCCTTTGCCATGTTCTATAATCGGATCGGCTGGGCGGCTCTGGCCACGCTGCTCGTCATGTATCTGCGCCCTGAACGGATCAGCGCCGGTCAGAACCTCCTGGACGCCCTCTGCGCGGCAGGGCTTACGCTGGCGATGGTCTACATCAAGGCTACCTATGGCTTGGTTGCTCTGGCCTTTCTGGCCTTCATGCTGTTCGACAAGCACCAGCGCCGCTGGGCTCTGATGGCACTAGGCCTGACCCTTGCCTGTGCGCTGGTCATCGAACTTTTCTGGCAGGGAACGAGAGCCCATCTCGACGATCTCATCCTTACTGGAAAGGTAAGCGGCTCCCGCGGAATGGTCGATCTGGCGCTCGGCTTCCTCAGGCATCTGGCCGATTACGTGATCCTGGCCATTCTCGCCGTTCCGGCTGTTTGGCGGACCCGCAGCCTGCGTGACTTCCTGTTCTTCGGAATCTGTGCAGGCCCCGGGCTCATGATCCAAAATCAGAACTCCCAACCTTGGGGGATCATCACCATCTTCGCCGGCGCTGCCGTGGCGGCGGAGATCCTCATGCGCACCAGCAAGCAGCCCCAGCCCGAGGCGCGTTTCCTGACGCGCTCCGGAGCGCCCCTTGTGCTGCTGGCCTTTCTCCTGCCGACAAGCATCCATTGCTTCATGGCCCTCTGCGTGCACACGACCGCTGCCACCATGCGCGCGGGGCAGCCCTTCGGGCTGCCCCGGTTCGACGGACTCAGGCTGACAACCCTTTGGGTGCCGGGCGACCGCAGCTTCATGACCGGCTATCTTTCCAGCATCCAGGAAGGCGCGCGCCTGTTGAGCGAGCTGCCATTCAAGCCTGAGCGCGTTTCTGTGCTTGATTTCGCCAATCCTTTTTCGGCAGGCTTGGGCCTGCCGCCGCCCCGTGGCGACAATGCTTGGCTTCATTGGGGGCGCAATGTGAACGACGCCCACTTCCTTCCCCCGGAGCAGTTGCTCGGTGACGTGGATGTTCTGATGGAGCCCAAATGGGGGATCAACAACCTTCCCCTCAGCAGCCTCTATGGAAGCTACATCCGGGAGGCCTTCGAGCCGGTGCGTGAGACGGATCTATGGATCGTCCATCGCCGCCGGGAGCCTAAAGCGTTGAGCCGCTCCGAACCTTCGATGGAACCAGAGCAACTATCCCGTGTTGGGGCTGGGGACGGAATTTCACGATGACTGTTTTGACGAAGCGCCCGGCATCCGTCGCGATGCTTGTGGTTGCCATGGCGGCGATCTGCGCCCTGCTGCTCGCGCTGCCAGGTCAGACAGTCACGACCAAGTATATGAACGACTTGTTCATTTTCATCGACGGCGTTCACCGCGTCTCTTTGGGCCAAGTTCCCAACGTTGACTTTCATACGGCGCTCGGCCCACTTGTCTATTACGCTCCAGCGTTAGGCTACTGGATGTCCGGCCATCTCGGCGCGGCCATGCCGGTCGGGATGGCGCTTCTGGTTCTCGCCCTGGCGCCGGCTGCCGCCCACATCCTCAGCTCGCGCCTGCGGCCTGCCATCGCCCTTCCGCTTGCGGCCTTTCTGATTCTGATCGCAGCAGTTCCTATCAATCTCGGCGAAGGCATCGGCGCCCTCTCATTCGCCATGTTCTACAACCGGATCGGCTGGTCGGCTCTGGGCATTCTGGTGATCCTGTATCTGCAGCCTGCGCACGCTCGCCCTTATCAGAGGACCCTCGACGCCTTGTGCGCCGCGCTCCTCGTTCTCATCATGCTGTACATCAAGGTCAGCTATGGAGTCGTGTCGCTGGCCTTTCTCGGCTTGCTGCTGCTCGATTCACGCCAGCGTGTCTGGGCCGTGGCTGCCATCGGCCTTGTCGTCACGGCGGGCCTTGTAGTCGAAGCCCTCTGGGGCGGGACGGCAGCCCATATCGCCGACCTGGTTCTGGCGAGCGAGGTGAGCGGCAGCCTGAAGACCATCGACGAGCTTGCCTCGGTCGTCTTCAGAAACCTTGCCGACTACACGCTGTTCGGTCTTTTCACGGCCTTCGCCCTCTGGCGCACCCGGAGCATCCGCGACTTCCTGTTCTTTGGATTTTGCGCAGGCTCCGGCTTCATGCTCATCACGCAAAACTTCCAGAACTGGGGGATCATCACCCTTCCGGCGGGAGCGGCCGTAGCCGCGGAGATGCTGGCTCGCTCAGGCAGCTTCGAGGCGGCCGACAAGCGCCGCCGGTCATGGGCTGCCGGCACGCAGCTTCTCCTCCTGGCGTTCATCCTGCCGAGCAGCATTCACCATGCTGCGGCCCTGGGGCTTCATGCAGGCCTTGCCAGCACGCAGCAGGGGCAGGCGGTGCCGCTGCCGAAGTTTGAGCGGATCAGGCTCGTGCAGCTGTGGACGGAAGGGGATTATCCTGTCTTCTCCCGATATCTTGCCAGTCTCGACGATGGCGCGCGAGCCCTCGCGGGCCTTGAGCAGAACGTCGATCGCGTGCATGTGCTCGACTTCGTAGGCCCGTTCTCGGCCGGTCTCGGCCTCGCGCCACCGCAAGGAGACAGCACCTGGCATCACTGGGGGCGCACGGTCAACGAGTACCACTATCTGCCGCCGGAAGCGCTCCTGCGCGATGTCCGGATCGTCATGGAGCCCAAATGGCCTATCGAGGCCTCGACCGCCGAAGGGCTTCGCCGGATCTATGCCGACTATCTCTCCGAGCGTTACGAGCTCGCTCAGGAAACGACAGATTGGAAAATCTACATCCCGCGCGAGCCCTCCGAGACTGTCAGCCGGTCCTCCGGATCTGATCCGGAGGACAATCAGGACCTGACGTCGTCAAGCGGCGGCTGACCCAAAGCCCTCTCAGGAAGCGCTGCCGGAATAAGACTTTTCAGGAAGCGCCGCTCGGGTCTGCCTGCTGAGGCCACCCTCCTTCATGCGCTGCCATTCATCCATCATGAGCATGGCAAGGCAAAGCACTAGGGCCCATCCATAGACCGACCCGATGGTCAGCTGGATCCAGGTTGCTTTCGTGAACTGATCGATAACGAACGGGACGGGAATGATCAGGAGGAGCGCTACGATGCGCATCACGGGCCGATGCCAATGCACCAGGAATACCGGCAGCAGGAACAGGGTGTAGTGGATCCAGCCCAGGGGCGAAGCCAGAAGAGCGGCGACGAGCGCCAGTGCACTGGCGGCTAGAACGTTCGGCCGCAGCCGGAAGGCCCATAAGGCCAGCCCTGCCAGCAGGGCGAGGCTGAGGATCAGCCCCAGCAACGGCACCCCTGCCCGAGCCGAAAGACCCGCAAAGGATCCGTTCGTGAGAAAGAAGGCTCTCTCCCTATCGGACGCCACGAGCTCGAACCATTGCCGGTAGATTTCAGGTCCGTAAACCAGGAGCGGGATTGCACTGATGATCCCTGCCGTCAAACCGGCAGCAACCACCGGCCGGTAATAGCCGGACAGGAACAGGAGCGCAGGCCAGACCAGGAAATTCGGCTTCATCGCCACGATGATCCCGATGAGGATGCCTGCCGCGAGACCTTGGCCTCGCTCGAGCAGCAGCCAAGCCGCAACGCCTGCGAAAACCAGCGGCAGATAGATCTGCCCCAGGAACAGCGTGTCCCAGAAGCCTGCGAGCGCGAAAGCCCACAGGGCGAAGATCATGGCCTGCACCCCTCCGAAGCGGCGGGCCAGGAGAAAAACCGTGGCGGCATAGAAGGCGATCGAGATCCAGCGCCAGATCCTGTAGGCCATATGCGGGTCGGCCACGTCGAAAACCCGGAAGAGCAGCGCTGAGATCGGAGGATTGAGGTTCGGGTTCCACGACTCGAACCCTGGCAGCTCCACATGGAGCGTCAGCTCATAGATCCCGTAAGGGTTCAGGCCCTCTTTCGCAGCGCGGGCCGATGCCACGAAGGACCCGAAATCCCATAAGCCGCCCTCATGGGCAATGCGAGGAAACTCGGCCCAGATGGCAAGAACCGCCAGAACGGCCACGATAAGGCTTGGTATCCAGCGCGTTGCGGCCGTCATCATCGGGGTCCTGACTCAATGAAAAGTTTAGGGGAAGCTTGCTGGAACTAGCGCGGCACGGCCGAAGGCCTAGCCCTCCGGGACAATGCGCGAGGGCCCTTGAGGCTTTTCGCTGGCTGCCGCGGAGCGCCCCTGGGACCGGATCCCAAGCCGCATCTTTCAGGCAGCTCCTTTCCGGGACAGGGTAAGTGCATGGAACCGCTGAGTTCTTCGGGAGGTTTACGGTTGAGCCAAGCCGTTACGGCTGGCATTCGGTAAATGAGGCTCTGTTCAAACATGGCGAACAATCCGGCTGTCCGGCAATCTGAGACGAACCGATCATCATCGACAGTCACGACTATGTGGGCAGTGGTCCTCGGATGGGCGCTCGTCAGGCTCGTTGCGGGAGGAGAGCGCGCGCCCGTCCCGGCTGCAGGCCGGCGCCCTCCGCAGGCGACAGGTCAGGGCCGGCAACCCCGGCAAGCCGATACGGGATTTTCAGAGAAACAGCATGCTCCACCGCATGCCGCCGCCGAGCAAGGGCGCGGCAGAGAAGCCACTACTCCCACAGAAATACCAGCGCAGGGCTGGAAGGACGTCCTCTGGCGCACCTATGAGGAATTCGGCAAGGACCGGATCATGTCGGTGGCGGCTGGCGTCACCTATTATGCTCTGCTGGCCGTATTTCCTGCGATTGCCGCCCTGGTCTCCATCTACGGCCTCTTTGCCGACCCGGCCACGATTCAGGATCACCTCAACGCCATGTCGGGCGTCATGCCCAGCGGAGCGCTCGACATCGTGAGGGAGCAGGTCTCCCGCATCGCCTCGCAAGGCGGCGGCGCCTTGAGCTTCGGCTTCATCTTCGGCCTGGTCCTTTCGCTCTGGAGCGCCAATGCCGGCATGAAGGCCGTCTTCGATGCGTTGAACATCGTCTATGACGAGGAGGAGAAGAGAAGCTTCTTCAAGCTCAATCTGATGTCGCTTTCCTTCACCCTGGGCGCCATCTTCTTTATCCTGCTCGCCATCGCCGGCATCATCGTTCTCCCGATCGTGCTCGACTTCATCGGCCTGGGACAAGGAACGGAGTGGCTCCTGGCCCTAGCGCGTTGGCCGATCCTTCTTGCCGGCGTGGTTGCGGGCCTGTCGCTGATCTACCGCTTCGGCCCGAGCCGGGACAAAGCCGAATGGCGCTGGGTTACGCCCGGAGGCATCTTCGCCGCCATCCTGTGGGTTGCCGGCTCGATGCTCTTCTCCTGGTACGTGGCGAACTTCGGAAGCTACAACGAGACCTATGGCTCGCTTGGTGCCGTCATCGGCTTCATGACCTGGATCTGGCTTTCGACCGTTGTCATCCTGCTGGGCGCGGAGATCAATGCCGAGACGGAGCACCAGACGGCCAAGGACACCACGGAAGGCACCCATCAGCCCATGGGCGCGCGTGGCGCACAGATGGCCGATACGATCGGCGTTGCAAAGACCTGAGGTCTTCCTCCTCACCTTGTCGGAGAAGGCGCTCCGTCCAAGAGCGCCTTCATGCTTTCCTGCATATGGCGCGAAACCTGACAGGCTTCCCATGCACCGTACAGGAGCAAACCAAACCTGTTGGATCCATCATGCCAGGACGCCGGAGAAGCACCCGCTTGCTTGCAGCGGGATGATTGCTCGGGATCAGTTTATCCGGGCTCTGTCAAAGCCCCGGGAAGTCCGCACGCAGCCTCTTTCCGGCTTCACTATCGGGGCTTGGCCTGAGCGAAAAATGCGCCGGCTGGGCCAGCGCACCGTCTTCTGCGAAGCCCGCGCAAAGACGGGCTGTTTCAGCAGGTCAGCAGGTCAGACCTGACCCGCCGAAACCACGCTCTCGAGCATCGGTTGAGGGCGGACCGCCTTGCCTTCACCGGCCCGTTCATCCGAGAACCAGGAGATCGTCGCCTTCAGGCCAGCATCGAGCGGCATACGCGGCGACCAGCCAAGGAGTTGCTTGGCGCGTGTGATATCGGGGCGGCGGCGGCGGGGATCATCGACAGGCAGAGGGCGCGTGACAATGCGGGAAGAAGATCCCGTCATGGCCAGGACGCGCTTTGCCAGATCGCCAACGGTGAGCTCGACCGGGTTGCCGAGATTGACGGCTCCGGGGAACGCTCCTTTGTAGGCCATCAGGCGCATGAAGCCGTCGATGAGGTCCGACACATAGCAGAACGAGCGGGTTTGGCTTCCGTCACCATAAACCGTGATGTCTTCACCGGCGAGGGCCTGACAGATGACATTCGACACCACTCGTCCGTCGTCGGCGCGCATGCGCGGTCCATAGGTATTGAAGATGCGGGCCACCCGAACGTCTGCCCGCCCGGAGCGGTCGAAGTCGAAGGTCAGCGTCTCTGCGGCGCGCTTGCCCTCGTCATAGCATGCCCGGGGGCCTGTCGGGTTCACATTGCCCCAGTAGCTCTCGGGCTGCGGGTGAACCTCGGGGTCGCCATAGATCTCGCTCGTGGACGCGAGAAAAAAGCGCGCGCCCGTTGCCTCGGCGAAGGTGAGCAGGTTGTGCGTGCCGACCACGCTGGTCAGCATCGTGTGCTCCGGATCCGCCTGGTAATGGGGAGGAGAAGCCGCGCAGGCGAGATTGAAAACCTCGTCGATCTGCAAACGCTTGGAACGCAGGCGCGCGGGCAGCGGCTTGATGATGTCGCTGTCGATCAGATCGAACCGCGGCTCGCGCTCGAGGTGGCGGAGGTTCTGTTTTCGTCCTGTTTGAAAGTTGTCGAGAGCGATGACGTGAGCGCCTTCACTCAGAAGAGCATCGCACAGGTGAGATCCGAGGAAACCGGCTCCACCTGCAACAAGGACGTGCTTGCTTTTGCCATTCTTCATGAAGACGATCTCCCTATCAGACCGCCGACAGCGGTCCCGAGGTACAAACCTTTGTTGGTCCAACGTCGAAGCTTGGCATTGGTTCAATGCCGGCTTCAGAATCTATTCACACGCTCACACCTCGACCTCATAGGCGAGATGATGTCTCTCGCTATGGCGGCGCGAAGCCTCCAGGAGATCCCGCTCCATCGAGGCTGCGCGATGGGCAGCCGTATGTTCGGTGAGGATCCGTTGCTGCGCAGCGGCTCCCAAGGCTTCGCGCTGAGCTTCGGACCATGTATCGAGCACATCGAGAACCTCCTCGGGCTTTTCCGCGAGAACGATTTCACGACTTGGTTCCAGGAGAGTATCGATGCCATCCCAGATGTCGGAGATGATCGGGGTTCCGCAGGCTGCCGCCTCGAAGAGGCGAACGCTGGGGCTGTATCCGGCCCGGATCATGTCGGCACGCGTCACGTTGAGCGTGTAGCGGCTCTGGGCATAAAAGTCCGGGTGGTCGCTCGGCGGCACGTGGTCGATGCGCTCGACATTGTCTGGCCAGACGATGTCAGCCGGGTACTGAGGCCCCGCCACCACGAAGCGCAGATGCGGTGCGCGCCGGGCAGGCTCGATCAGGAGCTTCTCCAAGGTTGGCTGCCGGTCCGGGCTGTAGGTGCCGAGATAGCTGAGATCCCAGCGCTTTTCACTGCTCAACGCAGGATACGCGTCCGGGTCGACGGAGCAGTAGAGCGCCCTTGCGGCCGGCGAGCCGTAGCGATCCATCAGGAGATCGAGCGTCGGGCCGCCCGTGAAGGAAAAATAGATGCTGTAATCGGGGATGAGGTTCGGCGCGAGATACTCGTAATCGCCGCGTTCCAGCTTTGCGAGCGTCACAGGCGTGTCGATGTCGTAGAAAGCCACCACACCTCGTGCCGTCCGTTGAGCCCAGAGGCCGACCTCGACACCCTCCGGCACGTAGGAGCCAACGATCACGGCATCGGCGTCTGCAACCGCATCCTGGTAGCGCCCGAGATCGTCCAGGCTCGTGTAGAATTCCAAACGGCAGAAATCGGGGTCCCTCAGGTCCCGGTTCGAGGCATACCAGGGCACGTCGCGCTCAAGGAAAAGCACGTCGTGTCCGCGTGCCGCAAAAGCTTTCAGCAAGGCGCGGAACGTGGTCGCGTGCCCGTTCCCCCAGGAGGAGGAGAGGCTCAAGCCAAGAACGACGACGCGAAGCTTGGTCACGCCACGCTCCTTTCCCGCTTCTGGGACGCTTCCTGGCGCAGGATGGCGTCAACCTCGGCGCCGCGGCGCGTATAGGTGTGCTCTGCCATGATCCGCGCCCGCGCGGCATCGCCGATGGCCCGCGCACGCTCCGGCGTCAGCGCCTCGACGTGATCGGCCACGTCCTTGCCGTCCCGTGCGACAAGCACCTCCTCACCCTCCTTCAGGAAGAGCTCGAGGCCGATCCATGCGTCGGTTATCAGGCAGGCGCCGGCGCCTGCCGCTTCGAACACGCGTGTTGCGGGCGAGTAGCCGGTGGTGGCCATCGAGTCGCGGGCGATGTTGAGAACCGCGAGCGGACTGGTGTTGAAGGCGTTATGGTCGCGCGTATACACGTGGCCGATATGGCGCACGTTCGACGGCATGCCCTTCGTCTCCCAGCCGTTGCCGCCGATGAGGAAACCTCGGTTGGGCAGGCGGGACGCGGGCTCCAGGAAGAACTGCTCGACGCGTGCCTCCCGGTCGGGCAGGCGATTGCCCAGGAAGGACAGATCCGCCCTGAACCGGTCATCCGCCGGAACCGGATGGTGGGTCGCGGGATCGCAGGCATTGTAGACGGGGATGCAACGGCGAGCCCCGAAGCCTTCGTAAGCCTCGATGACTGGAGGCCCGCCCCCATAGGTGAGCACGAGATCGAGCGCGGGCATCGTGCGATGCAGCGGATGATCCGGGCTCTCGCGCAGCTCGGCCAGCGTTGCAGGGGCGTCCACGTCCCAGAAGATGCGGATAGCGTCGGGACGCGACGCGGCAACCACGCCTTCCAGGAGCTCATTGTCGAACACGCCGACACCGGAGGCCTTTACCACCACATCGGCTTTCGCGGCCTCGGCCACCACGCCACGCATCGCTTCTTCCGTTGCCGGATAGACCTTCACCTCCGCCCATTCCGGCGGCTCGATGTCGCGGTGCTTCTGCCGATCGAAAGCGTCGGGCTCATAGAAGGTTATCTGGTAGCCCCGGCGGGCGAGATCGCTCAAGAGGCCGCGGTAGTAGGTGGCGGCGCCATTCCAGTAGGACGACAGGAGGCTGGAGCCGTAGAAGGCGATTTTCATGCGGACATCTCCATCGGCGCCCCAGCGCCGTAAGTCGCGAGAATGGCGAGAAGCTGCTCGGCCCGGTGGGCACAGGAATGACGGCTGCGGATTGCGGCAAGGCCGTTTTTAACAAGGGAGCGGCGCAGATCGGCATCGTTGCGGACGGCGTTCAGGTGCTGCTCCATCTGCCGCTCATCTCGGGCGACCAGGTAATCCGTTCCCGGATTGAACAACCCTTCCGAGTCGCTCCAGGGCGCCGAGATCAACGGAATGCCGCAGGCGAGCGCCTCGAACACGCGAATGGTGGGAATGCCGGGAAGCATGTCCACATAAAAGCGGCGCGGCACATGCACCGTTGCCAGATGCCGTGCGAAGACCTCCGGAGCGCGGGCGTTCGGGAGCCAGCCGCGGTAGGTCACGCCGTAGCGGGCCAGCGTTTCGAGGGCGTGACCCGGATAGCGCACGCCATAGATCTCGAGCGGCAGGCCAACGGTTTGGGCCGGGCGAAAGAGAAAGCTCTCCAGTTCGGCGCTCCGTTCGTCATCGCCCCAGTTGCCGATCCAGACGAGGTCGTCACGCTTCGTCTCCTCGACCGGCGGGTGGAAGAGCCGCGTATCGGCAGCCTCATGCCAGACGAAGACCCGATTGCCCCAGCCCCAGCGCCGGTAGACCTCCGCGAGGGTTTCGCCAAAAGCCAAAACCCCGTCATAGCCGTCGAGATCGAACTGGCGGATGGCATTGGGATCGCTCACCGCCCTGTGATGCGTGTCGTGGAACAGAAGCGTGAACGCTGCCCCTTCCCGGCGCATCTTCCCGATGGCGGCAACAAGCCATGGATCGTTCCACTCATGTACGATGACCACGTCAGCATCGGCGAGAGCCTCACGAAGATCCAGGTCTGGATCGAACACCTGCGAGGACAGCTCCGGGTAGAGGCTATGATAGGCATCGAGCCCGACCTCCCCGTGGTCCTTCAGCAGGTTCTCCAGGCTCCAAGCGCCTCTCGGCTCATAGGCCGTGACCTCGTGCCCGCCGTGAACGAGCTCACGCAGAACGCCGCGCAGGAAATGCGCGTTGCCGTGGTTCCAGCAGGAGGCAAGGGAATGCGTGAAATAAGCAAACTTCATGCGGCAGCGCCCTCAAGGGAAGATTCATGGGATGACCGGGCGAGCACCGAACGATAGGCCGCCAATACGCCGGCGCTCATGACGTCAACCGTGTAGGCGTCGGCACGCCTGCGAGCGGCGCGACCCAGATCGGCACGGGCTTGCGCATCCTGCACGAGGCGCTCGACGGCAGCCACGATGGCCTCCTCGTCATCCGTCGGCACGAAAACGGCGGCGCCCTCCCACAATTCTCGGAAGGTCTCGATGTCGGACAGGATCAGCGGGCAGCCTGCCTGAGCCGCTTCCAGCACCGCGAGTCCGAAGGGCTCATAGCGAGCGGCTGAAACGAAAATCGGGTTCGCGCTCAGATGCCGTGCGATCTCCGTGTCGCTCACCCGGCCCAGAGCTTTGACGGCGTGGGCCTCGATCCGTGCGCCGTTCGGCCCCTGAAGAGGCCCGGCTGCGAGAACCGGAACGGAGAGGCGCGCTGCCGCGCGGTCGATGACGGCAAAATTCTTGCCTTCGTCCCACAGGCGTCCCGCGGTGAAAACGAAAGGTTCGGTGGAAGCGCGGGTCTCAAGGTTCGGACTGCGCCTTCCGTTTCTGACGACGAGAGGCGCGTCCGCAAGATCGTAGACCTGGGCGGTCGTCCGGGCGAAGGCCTGGGTCGGGGCCAGCAGCCTGTCGGCGGCTGCGTATCCCTGTCCAACCATGTCCATGCGCCAGACGAACGCTTCCGGCAGAGCGCCGCCCTTGACGGCCTGCCACCATGTGGCAACGCAGGAATGGCAGACTGCCACGACAGGAGCGTCGAACCTGGCGCTTGCGGCCAAGGCCGGCGAGTTGAGATGGACAATGTTCGGCTTGACCTGCGCGGCGATGCGGGCAATGGCGCGGCCTGCCTCCTCGACCTCTTCCCGAGCCTCGGCGGTCCAATCGAGAGGAAGACCTGTCAGGATGAGCTGCGCGCCGGCGGCTTCGGCGGTTGCCTGCTGATCGACGGACGGAGCGGGTCCAAGCACCGCAAGCGTCGTCTCGACGCCATGCCGGCGCAGGCTCTCCGCAAGATCCAAGGCATATTGCCAGACCCCACCGACCGCGTCCGCCGTCATCAGCACATGCAGGCCTGCCCCATCGAGCGAAACGGATGCCGGGACCTGCCCTGTTTCATTGAGAGAGGGCGACGACATGGCTGCTCTCGACGTGACGCAACACAGGGCCGAGAAACGCTCTCATGACAGAGCCTCGGCAGCCTGAAGGCGGGAGCCGGACGCCTCCAGGCGCGGCAGTCCCCTCTCCTGCTGCAGCCACCCTGCAAGAGCCGCAACGCCCTTGAGCCATGAGACCGGCGGCTTCAGACCCAGCTCCTGGGTCACGAGGCGGGTATCGGAGACGTAGTAGCGTTGATCCCCGGCCCGCCAATCGGAATAGATCGTCTCGACCGGCCGTCCGATCACGTCCTCGATATGCCTGATGAGCTGCCTGAGGCTGATCGCGTTTGTGGGGCCTCCGCCGAGATTGAAGGCGTGCCCCTGAACGGCGTCGATCTGCTTCCATGCGCAAGCATAGGCCTCGACCGCATCGGAGATGTCGAGCACGTCGCGCACCTGACAGCCATCGCCATAGATCGTGATCGGCTCGCCCTGAAGGGCGCGGATCAGGAAATGAGCCACCCAGCCCTGATCCTCGGTTCCCATCTGCCGCTGACCATAGATGCAGCTCATGCGCATGACGCAGGTGGGAATGCCGAACGAGCGGGCATAGTCCAGAACGTACTGATCGGCCGCTCCCTTCGAGCAGCCGTAGGGCGTATGAAAATCGAGGGGACGGCCTTCGCCGATGCCTGCATCCCGGATGGCGGGATTGCGCGGCTTGTAGGCGTCGTTCGTCTTCTCGAGCTCCACATCGGCAAGGTCGCCGTAGACCTTGTTGGTGGAGGCGAAAATCAACGGCACCCGCTCGTTGCGGGTGCGGAGCGCATCGAGCAGGTTCAAGGTGCCGCGAATGTTGATCTCGAAATCCTCGCGGGGATCGACGAGGCTCGTCGTGACCGCCACCTGGGCGGCCATGTGGAAGACGGCCTGCGCCTCGCCCGCCGCATCGGCCACGGCCGTCTCGTCCCGGATATCGCCGATCACGGACGAGATCCTGTTCGGATGCCGCTTCTTCAGCCATTCGAGATTGCGGTCGACCCCCGGGCGGGCCAGGGCGTCGTAGACGAGAACGTCATGACCCTCGCTTGCGAAGCGGTCGGCGAGGTTCGAGCCGATGAAGCCCGCCCCGCCGGTGATCAGGATGGGCTTGCGGCGGGATATGGCAGGCGCATCGGCCGTTATGTCGGTTTTTCTCATGCCACGAGGCCCCGCGCTTCAAGCTCCTTGCGAGCCTCCTGAACGAGATCCTTGGCCTCCTGCTTTGCAACCCATTCGGCGAGCTCGGCCAGGCCCTCCGAGAAATCCTTCTTGGGAGCGTAGCCCAGCTCCTGCTGAATCTTGGTGATGTCGGCGATGCAGTGGCGGATGTCGCCGATGCGCGCTTTGCCGGCGATCTCAGGCGCCATCGGCCGGTTCATGGCCTGGGACAGAAGCTCCGCCACGTCGGAGACGGTCCGATCCTGCCCGCTGCCCACATTATAGACGCCGCCCGGCGCCTTCTCGTGCTCGAGCGCGAGAACAAAGGCCTGGGCCACGTCTTCCACGTGAACGAAGTCGCGGCGCTGCTGGCCGTCCTCGAAGATCATCGGAGGCTGCCCGTTGTGGAGGCGAGATGCGAAGATGGCGAGAACGCCCGTGTAGGGATTGGACAGAGCCTGACCCGGCCCATAGGCATTCCAGAGCCTGAGCGCCACGCCCTCCATGCCGTAGGCGGGGCAAAGGGTCAGGGTCAGGCGCTCCTGGACGTATTTGGACAGCGCGTAGACGGACGCCAGAGCCGGCTTCTTCCACTCGGGGGTCGGCACCGGGACGAGGGGGCGGCCCTGCTCGTCGAGCGGATCCCAGGGGTCGCTCTCGCTGGCGCGCGGCGCGCGGACGATGTCCTCCATGATCCGGCCATCCGCATCCTTGTAGAGGCCTTCGCCATAGATGCTCATGGACGAGGCCACGACCACGCGCTTGACCGGGTTGTCGATGAGCTGCTGGAACAGCACCGCCGTGCCGTAATCGTTGACGGAAACGTAGCGGTCGACCGCATACATGCTCTGGCCGACGCCGACCTCGGCCGCAAGGTGGACCACCTTCGTGGCGCCCTTCAGAGCCCGGAGCAGGGCCGTCTCGTCGCGCACGTCGCCGACGACCACCTCGACCTCGGGATCGAGCCCATCGGCCTGCGTCTTGTCGCCGTGCACCTGCTCGATGAGGCTGTCGAGCACGCGGACCCGGTGCCCACGCTCCAGGCAAGCACGCGCAACATAACGCCCGATAAAGCCTGCGCCGCCGGTAATGAGGATCGTATCCGTCACGAGATGCCTCCGGATCTGCCAAATAATCTGCATGCCATCGAGCAGGAGGGAGAGCGCAGTCTGTTTCTTGAGTGGAAAAGCGACGCGGGACATTCGCTTTCCAGGCAGAAATCAGGCATAAGGGCATATACGGCAGCGGCCGCCATGCCTTGCATTCCCCTTAGCAAGCTTGGCCTTTCGGTTTGAAAACGCCAAAGCTTCATCTTTGTTCCTCGATCCCTGAGTAGTTTGGTCACTTGCGCACCAAGGCAAGAGTCTCAAGGGGAAATCCGCAGGGAACTACATACCTTTCTCAAACGTTGACGGCCAAGCTTAGGACCATGCCGTCCGGCGTTTGCCTGCTGCTGCCTTGGCGGCTCGCTTGAACAGCGGGGCAAATGTGCGGTGGCATAAGGGGAGATCCGTCATGAATTCGAGAAAGGTCCGCGTGGGGATCGTGGGTGTCGGCAATTGCGCCTCATCCTTCGTGCAGGGTCTTTCCTATTACAGGGATGCCAAAGGCAACGAGCCCGTGCCCGGGCTGATGAATGTCGAGATCGGCGGCTATCATGTGAGCGATGTGGAGGTATCCGCAGCTTTCGACGTGAACGCCTCGAAGGTCGGCCGGGACGTGTCGGAGGCGATTTTCGCCCAGCCCAACAACACCCAGCGCTTCGCGGCCGTGCCGCACAGTGGAATCATCGTCAACAGAGGCAAAACCCTCGACGGCATCGGCAAGTACCTGCGCGACGAGATCGAGGAGTCCGGGGACGCCGAGGCGGACGTCGCCGAGATCCTGCGCCAGTCCAAGACCGATGTTCTCGTTTCCTATCTGCCCGTGGGCTCGCAGAAGGCGAGCGAATGGTATGCCGAGCGGGCGCTCGAGGCGGGCTGCGCCTTCGTGAACTGCATTCCCGTGTTCATCGCCTCGAATCCGGAATGGCGCAAGCGCTTCGAGGAACGCGGCCTACCCATCGTGGGCGACGACATCAAGAGCCAGGTCGGCGCCACCATCGTCCACCGCGTGCTCGCCAACCTCTTCCGTGAGCGGGGCGTGCGCCTCGACCGGACCTATCAGCTCAATTTCGGCGGCAACACCGACTTCCAGAACATGCTGGAGCGGGAGCGCCTCGAGTCCAAGAAGATTTCCAAGACGCAGGCCGTATCGAGCCAGCTCGACATCCCCCTTCCGGCCGACGACATCCATGTTGGGCCCAGCGATCACGTGCCGTGGCTCACGGACCGCAAATGGGCCTATATCCGGCTGGAAGGAACGACCTTCGGCGGCGTGCCGCTGAACATGGAGGTGAAGCTCGAAGTCTGGGACTCGCCCAACTCCGCCGGCATCGTGATCGATGCCGTCCGCTGCGCGAAGCTCGCCATGGACCGCAAGATCGGCGGCGCGCTGACCGGCCCCTCCAGCTACTTCATGAAATCGCCGCCGCAGCAATTCACCGACAACGAGGCCCGGGACAGGACCATCAGCTTCATCAACGGCGATGAAGAATAAGGTGTGAGGGCGTGACCACCACGTTCTTTCTCGTGCGCCATGCAGCCCATGACCGGGTCGGCAGCGTCCTGTGCGGCCGCATGCCCGGCGTGACCCTGGGGGCTTTGGGGCAAGCCCAGGCCCAGGGCCTTGCCGGGCGCTTTGCCGACGAGAGCGTGGCCCACATCCGCACGAGCCCTCTCGAACGGGCCGTCGAGACCGCGGAGCCCATCGCGCTCCGCATCGGCCTTTCCCTCGAAATCTGTGACGACATCGCCGAGATCGATTTCGGTGCGTGGTCCGGCACGAGCTTCGAAGCATTGGCGCAGGATCCCCGGTGGGCCTCCTGGAACAACGCCCGCAGCACGAGCCGCCCGCCCTACGGGGAAACGATGCTGGAGGCGCAAACCCGCATCGTGGGCGCCATGGAGCGGCTGCGCGGGCGCTATCCGGGCCGTTCCGTCGTTCTCGTCAGCCACAGCGACGTCATCAAGGCCGCGCTTCTTTACCACCTCGGCATGCCGATCGATGCCTATGCCCGGTTCGAGGTGGAGCCCGCCTCCATCAGCACCCTCGTCGTCGGCGAGTGGGGCTCCAAGGTTCTGCGTTTGAACGAGGTGGTGGCCGCATGAAGATCGTCATATTCGGCCTCACGATCTCGTCGTCCTGGGGCAACGGCCACGCAACCCTCTGGCGAGGCCTGTGCCGGGCGCTTGCCAAGCGCGGACACAAGGTCGTCTTCTACGAGAAGGACGTGCCCTATTATGCCTCGAACCGGGACCTCTTCGAGATTCCGGGCGGCGACCTCATTCTCTACGATGACTGGACCAACATCCGGCATCGCGCCGAGACGGAGCTGGCCGACGCGGATGTGGCGATGGCCACATCCTATTGCCCGGACGGCATTGCCGCGAGCGATCTCCTGCTGAATGCGCCACGGGCGACCCGCGTCTTCTACGATCTCGACACGCCTGTCACCTTCGCGCGCCTCGATGCCGGTGAGCCCATCAGCTATATCGGCCCGCGCGGCCTTCGGGATTTCGATCTCGTTCTCAGCTACACGGGAGGCCGCGCCCTGGACAGGCTGCAGGCGGAACTTGGGGCAAGACGCACTGCACCGCTCTACGGGCACGTGGACCCGGACGTGCATCGCCCGGTCCAACCGGTCGAGCATTACGTCTCCGACCTGTCCTATCTCGGCACCTACGCCGAGGATCGCCAGGTTGCCCTGCAGCGCCTTTTCATCAGCCCCGCCGGCTTGCGGCCGGAGCAGCGCTTCCTGATCGGCGGCGCGCAATACCCCGACAGCTTTCCCTGGCAGCCGAACATCCACTTCGTGCGGCATCTGCCCCCGCCGGAGCATCCTGCCTTCTTCTCGTCGTCCCGCATCACGCTCAACATCACCAGGCACGCGATGGCCGAAATGGGCTGGTGCCCCTCCGGGCGCCTCTTCGAAGCGGCGGCCTGTGGTACGCCGATCCTGTCCGACACCTGGGAAGGTCTCGACCGCTTCCTCGAGCCGGGTCGGGAGATCCTGATCGCGCAAACGACCGAGGATGCCGTGGGCGCGCTCGACCTCACCGATGCGGAACTGCAGCGCATTGCGAGAGCCTGCCGCGAGAGGGTACTCGGGGAGCATACGTCGGAGCATAGGGCACGTGAGCTTGAGATATTGCTGGCAAGCTCCAGTTCCCTCCTGTCCTCAACCGCCATGATGGAGGCCTGACCATGTGGGGCATCATACCCGCCGCAGGGATCGGCAGCCGCATCCAGCCGCTGGCTTTCTCGAAGGAGCTGCTGCCGGTGGGGAGCCGCCTCGACAACGGCATCGAACGTCCCTGCGCGGTCAGCGAGTATCTGGTGGAGCGCATGATCCACGGAGGGGCCAGCAAGATCTGCTTCGTGATATCGCCGGGCAAATCCGACATCATGGAATATTACGGGGCAAGCTACGGCAGCGCCTCCATCGCCTATGTGGTTCAGCCGCGGGCCAGCGGATTGTGCGACGCCATTTTCCAGGCAGCCCCTTTGATCCCGGCCGACGAGAGCGTGATCGTCGGCTTGCCCGACACGGTCTGGTTTCCGGAAAGAGCCCTCGCGGAGCTGCCGGACAGCACGCTCTCGTTCCTGCTCTTTCCCGTCGACAACCCGCAGGTCTTCGATGCCGTCGTGCTGGATGACGGCATGCGGGTCCAGGAAATCCAGGTGAAGCGGGAGGACGCCTCCTCTCGCTGGATCTGGGGTGCCTTCAAGATGCCCGGGCACGTTCTGGAGGCGTTGCGCCAGCTCTGGTTGTCGCGCAATCGCGAGGACGAATATTTCGGCACCCTTGTGAACGCTTATCTGGCGCAAGGCGGCGAGGCCATCGGGGTCAAGGCGGGCGAGTCCTACGTGGATGTGGGAACCCTGCACGGCTACCGCTCGGCCATCGGACTCTTGAGCGAGGCGGCCCAGCACGACAACCTGACGGGCGCACGCGTCGCCCTCGGATGGCCGGCAGGCCGGCTGCCGCGCGAGCTTCATGATTTGAACAGGGAGTAGGCTCCACGATGAACGCTATCGATCCCATGCCGCCAGATGAGATCCGCCGGAAAGCCGAGGCGCTCGGCCCCTGGTTTCACAACATCGAACTGAAGGGCGGCGTCTGGACCGCGCCCAACCATTTCCTCGGCAACTACCCTGCGGTCAAGTGGCAGCAATTCGCCGATGCGATCCCGCAGGATCTCACCGGCAAGAGCGTGCTCGACATCGGCTGCAACGGCGGCTTCTACTCCATGGAGATGAAGAAGCGCGGTGCGGAGCGCGTGCTCGGCGTCGATTTCGACGACACCTATCTGGCACAGGCGCGCTTTGCCGCGCAGACGATGGGTTTCGACATCGAGTTCCGCAAGCTCTCGGTCTACGATCTCGGCCAGCTGGGAGAGCGCTTCGACGTGGTGCTCTTCATGGGCGTGCTCTATCACCTGCGCCACCCGCTTCTGGCCCTCGACCTCATCCATGAGCATGTGGCGGGGGACGTTCTCGTGTTCCAGTCGATGCAGCGCGGGTCGACCGAGACCATGCCGGTCGAGGAGAACTACACCTTCTGGCAGACGGATCACTTCGACGATCCGCGCTATCCGAAGATGCACTTCATCGAGCATCGCTATGCGGATGATCCGACGAACTGGTGGGCGCCCAATTCCGCCTGCGTGGAAGCCATGCTCCGCAGCGCCGGATTCGAGATCGTCCAGCATCCTGAAACCGAAGTTTACATCTGCCGCCGTGTCGATGCCCCGTCTGGCGCGGGCGCCGTCTATCCGGCCCAAGGGAGAACCCGATGATCGAAGCCGCAATGATCTGGAACGAGCCGAACAACAAGTCCCACTGGGACCCGGAGATCGATCCGGACTGGAAGCTCTTTTCCGAAATGGTGATTGCTGCGGGCCGAGCGATCAAGGCCGAGAATCCTACCCTGCCGCGCGTGCTGGGCGGCATCTCCCCCATCGATCCCGGCTTCATCAAGAAGCTGGAAGCGCACGGCGCCCTCGCCGAGCTGGATGTGGTGGCTGTCCACGGCTTCCCGCTCGACTGGAACCTGTGGCAGATCCACGACTGGCCTGCGAAGATCGACGAGATCCGGGCCGTGACCGACAAGCCTATCTGGGTGAGCGAGGTCGGCATCTCGACCTTCGGCGCCGAGGAGGTTCAGGTGTGGGGTCTCAACCGCACGGCGGAACTGCTCATCGGCAAGGTGCCGAGGATCCACTGGTACAGCCTCTACGACCTTCCCCGCGCCTGGGAAGCCACGACCCGGCACCGGGAGGCTGAAGGTTCGTCCTATTACCGCCATTTCTACATGGGCCTCCTGCGCGAGGACGGCACGCCCAAGCCCTCACTTGAGGAATATGCGAAATACGCCTCCCAGATGGGCCTGTGCCAATGGTTCCACTACGAGGATCACCGCCTCGACGATGCGGTCGCATGGATGAAGCGGCTCGGCGTGAAATACCTGCGCACGGGCCTGTCCTGGGCAGACAGCTTCCGCCCGAACGCGCTGGATTGGTTCGACCGCCAGATGGAAGCGCTGGCCGATTTCGACGTGACGGTGACGTTCTGCTTCACGCCGGAGCATCGCGGGATCGCGCCGCATCACACCAGCGCCCCGCAGGTGAAGGAGGAGTTCGCCGAGTTCTGCGCCAGCATGATCCGGCGTTATGCGCCTCACACGGCAACCGCTCAGCCCAGCAAGGTTCTGGAAGTTTTGTAAGGCGGCTCTGAACGTTCAAAGCCCTCATAATAAAGGCGGCTGAACCCGGTTCAGCCGCCTTTCTTCTTTCCGTGGTTCAGCACGCAAGAATTTATCGGCCGTAGATCCTGTCCAGCACGCGGGCCACATCCACGAGTTGCTCCGAGGCGGGATCGAACCGCGCCCCTGCGGCCAGGCGGGACGCCCAGTCGGCGGCGGCCCGGCCGCCCCACTCGTCGGGGGGCATCGCCAACGTCTCGCGCGCCGTGCCGCGATAGCGTTCCGCGGTGAAATCGTAGAACGAGCCGTTCACGTTGCGCAGGCTCACGCCGCCCTGCGTTCCATAGAAGGTTGCGGAGATCATGGCATCGCATCCCGCCTGCAGACGCCAGGAGCAGGCCAGCTGCACCGCCGCTCCCGTGTCCAGCTCCACGGTGGCCACCGCATAGTCCTCGACCTGCGAGGCGTGATTCTTCAGCGGTGCGCCGCCCGCAAAGAGCTTGCTCGATACGCCGGCGATGCCCGGGTTGTTCAGTGTCCATAGGGCGAGGTCGACCAGATGCACGCCTAGGTCCATCACGCAGCCGCCGCCGGAGAGCGCGGGATCGTAGAACCAGGGCTTGTCGGGCCCATAGGCATTGTGGAAGACGAGATCCACCGCATAGATCTGCCCCAGCTCCCCTGAGGCGACGACCTCGCGGATGCGGCGCATGCCTTCGGTGAAGCGGTAGGAGAGATCCACCCCCAGCAGCCGGTCGGCCTTGTGCGCCGCGTCGACAACCGCCCGCACCTCCGCCTCCGTCCGGCCGAGCGGCTTCTGGCAGAATACGGCGACGCCGCGTTCGAGGGCCCGGATCGATTGCTCCGCATGCATGGCGCTCGGCGTGGCGATCACCACCCCGTCGACGCCCGTATCGAGGATCTCGTCCAGGGTGGAGACCAGCCTTGCGTCGGGTGCGAGCTTGCCGGCCTCCGCCGCCATCTCCGCCGATGGATCGGCAATGGCCGCCACATCGACGGCTCCGGTGCCCAGGATCGCCTGCATGCGGTGCCGGCCGATCCAGCCGACGCCCAGAAAGCCAAGACGCGGGCGCGCGAGCGATGCTTCGGGTTTCGTCTTGAGGAGAGCCTGTTGCATCATCCGTAGGTCACCAGAGCTTTGAGGAACCCGTCGGGCCGGTCGCGGGTGGCGTCGAGCGCTTCGCCCAGACGGTCCAGAGGGTAGGTGTGCGTGTAAAGGAAGCCGGGATCGAGACGACCCGACGCGATGGCATCCACCGCCTCGCGAACGCCCTGCATGTAGACCGCTGGGTCCCGCTCATGGGCGTTGATCACATCGATGCCGCGCCAGTTCCACAGCCACATATTTACCTGCCGCGGCCCGTCCTGGTGGTATCCGGCCACGATCAGCTTGCCGCGCTCACGGGTGAGCTCGCCGGCCAGATCCAGCGGCCATTGCTTGCCCACGGCCTCGATCACGCGGTCGCAGAAGGTGCCGCCGGTGAGCGCCTTCACCTGCTCGATGATGGCGTGGTGATCCTCCATGGGGATCGTCTCCGCCGCGCCCATGCGGCGGGCGAGATCCAGCGAGAAGGGACGCCGCGAAATCGCGATTACGCGCGCACCCGCGTCGGTGGCGAGCTTGGTCAGAATGGCGCCGAGAAAGCCGATGCCGATGATCGCGACAGTCTGGCCGGCCTCGATCCCGCTGCGGCGAAAGATGTTCATGGCACAGCCGAGCGGCTCGCCCGGGAAGGGTTGGCCCGCCAGCGCGTCCGGCAGCCGAACCACCGACGTGACCTCGGCCAGATCGTATTCCGCATAGGACTTGTAGGACAGCGCAGCGACCCTGTCGCCGACCGACAGGCCCTCGACGCCTTCGCCAACCGCGTCCACGACGCCCCAGGCCTCATGCCCGAGGGAGCCCGGCTCCGTGGGGTACTGCATCCATTCGGGACCGGCCCAAGGCGTGAGGTTCGAAGCGCACACGCCGCAGCCCTCCAAGCGCAGGCGCACCTGGCCTTGGCCCGGTTCGGGACGGGCAACCTCGCTGATGCGGATCTGTCCTGGTCCGGTGAGAACGGCGGCCCTCATGGTCGGGGCCGCAACGCTCTTCTCACCTGCGGCTGCATCGCCATCGTTCGTGGTGGCGGAAGCGGAATTGTCGCTGCTCAAGCCGTTTTCGTTCAGCAAGTCTTTGTCTCCACCTTGATGCCCGAGCAATTAGAGACAGGGGAGGAGACTTCAAGGCTTGGCCGTTTGCGTTGACGAGCCCGACGGAAACCGATGCGGCCGATCCTGACAACGCTACTTGGGAGCGTTCTCCGCCGCGTAGCCCGTGCGTGCCGCACTGCCGGGCTCCACCCCCTTCTCGGCGCACCAGCGGGCGAAAGCCTCAGGTTCGATCATGACGCGGACGATCTTGAGGCCCGCCTGCCGTCCGACACTCTCGTTGTTCTCCGCAGCGGCCAGCCACTGGTCGTAGGTTGGCGCAAGATTGTGCCGATCGCTCATCATCTCGCGAAGGCGGGAATAATCCTCGCGGCGGTACCACGGCAACCCGATCCTGCGAGCCGGCGTCTCTGACATTCGGAAATCCTCATGCTTCGTTCGAATGTCATATATGCGGCGATCGCCGGCTGACAGGTGTCTCGTCGAGCCCTCTCCCTTAAAGGCGGGAGAGGGCTCGATCCTGAAAGGCGTTCAGCCCAGCAGGTACAACACGCCAGGCACCGCTGTGAGCAGCCCGGCGGATGCAAAGAGCAGGAGACGATGGTCTGGATTGGCGAGACGATGAACTTTGCGGGCCGTGGAGCCTGCTTCCATGCTCCAGCCGTTCATGCACGAGCAGAGGAGGCGGTGCGATGCCCGCTCGGACAGGTCGAAGAACTCCATGGCATCCCCGAGCGTGTCGCCCTTCAGGCCAGCCGCGCGAAGAACGGGATCCTCGAACGCAACGGTGATCGGGGATTCATCGGATCGCAGTTCCGGACGTTTCTCCACCGGGACGAACTCGATTTCGCCCAGGGATCTCAGGCGCCGTTTCGGCTGCCGCTCCAACACTTCGGCCCAGCGCTCGAGGCGCTCATGCCGTGACAGGAAACCTTGGTTGAACTCATGCACTTCAGCGACGCTACGCAGCTTCTCTACAGGCTTGTGTTCCATAGGTATTCTCCTGCAAGGGAGCCGACCTTCACCAAGGCCGAGCCCAGGGAAACCTATGATCGCGCGAGTCCCAGGCTTTTTTGCGTCAGCCGGACCGTCAGAACAGCGTTTCGTGGGGGTGAGCCACATGCTCCTGGAAGATCGCTCCCGTGGCCGGCTCCACCTCCTTGAGCACGACGGCGTATCCCCAAAGGTTGGCCACCATCTGCAACACCCGCTGAGCATCGTCCTTATGAAGCAGGGTGCGATTGAGAACATGATGATGCAGGATCAGGCGTCGGTCCCCGGCAAGATCGACATCGATGACCTGAATGTCGGGGTCGCTCCAGCCGACGTCGTAATGGCGCGACAGCGAACGACGAAGACGGCGGTAGCCGCGCTCATCGTGGATCGCCTCGATCTTGAGCTCCGGCCGGTCCGGATCGTCGACCAGATGGAACATGCGCCATTGCCGGATCAGATGCGGACTCAAATATTGCGAGATGAAGCTCTCATCCCGGTAGTTCGCCCACACGTCGCGCAGCACCCCCATGGCATCGCCTCGTCCGGCGATATCGGGGAACCAGTCGCGGTCCTCGTCCGTCGGGACGGTGCAGATGCGCTCGATATCTTGCATCATGCCGAAGCCGAGCGCGTAGGGGTTGATGCCGCCGTAATGCGGGTCGTCGAATTCCGGCTGCCGGGTCACGTTGGTGTGGGACTGAAGGAATTCGAGAAAGGCGCCGTCGCTGATCTGCCCCGTCTCGTGCAGGCGGGTCATGATGCGGTAGTGAGTGTAGGTGGCGCAGCCCTCGTTCATCACCTTGGTCTGGCGCTGAGGATAGAAGTACTGCGCGATCTGGCGCACGATGCGCAGGATCTCGCGCTGCCACGGCTGCAGGCGCGGCGCGGATTTTTCCAGGAAGTACAGGATGTTTTCCTGCGGCAGCTCCAGAAGCGCTCGGCGGCGTTCGTCGCTCAAGGCCGGCTTGGCGGACGCTCCCTTGGTGGGCACCGTTCGCCAGAGATCGTTGAAGGTCTGCTCCTGGTGAAGATGGCGCTCACGCTCCCGGCGCTCCTCCGAGCGCAGGTCGGGCTTCTTCTTGCGCGGATAGCGGTGGACGCCGTGGGACATGAGAGCATGGGCCGCATCGAGAACCCTCTCGACGGCGGCATGTCCGTAGCGTTCCTCGCAGCGCGTGATGTAGCCCTTGGCGAAGTCGAGATAATCCAGGATCCCGTCCGCGTCGGTCCACTCCTTGAAAAGATAGTTGTTCTTGAAGAAGTGGTTGTGCCCGAAAGCCGCGTGGGCGATCACGAGGGTCTGCATCGTCGCCGTGTTCTCCTCCATGATGTAGGAGATGCACGGGTTCGAGTTGATGACGATTTCATAGGCGAGCCCCATCAGCCCTTGGCGGTAGCTCGATTCATGCATCGCAAAGCGCTTGCCGAAGGACCAGTGCTTGTAGAACAGGGGCATGCCGATCGACGCATAGGCGTCGAGCATCTGCTCGGCTGTGATCACCTCGATCTGGTTGGGATAGACGTCGAGCCCGAGCTCTCCCACGCCGATGGCTTCGACTGCATCGAAGATGCGCTGGATCGTGCCGAAATCCCAGTCGGCGCCATGGAACAGCAGGCTGTCACGCTCGATCAGGCTCATGGCGCCCTTGCTCCTGCCTCCGCGTCGCGCCGGCGGAAGAGTTCACGGAAAACGGGATAGATCTCGCGCCTGTGATTGACCTTGCGCATGGCGAGATTGGCGCTCTGCCCCTGCAGGGTCTCATAGGTCTGCCACAGGGAGGTCTTGTGGTTGATGAAGCCCGTCTGCATCCGGTCGCTGTCGCTGCCGACCTCGAGATAGGCGTAATACTGGCAGACCGGCAGGATCTCGTCCCTCAGCAGGGTCGCGCTGGTGCTGCCGTCGTTGGGGGAATTGTCGCCGTCGGAGGCCTGCGCCGCATAGATATTCCAGCTGTCGGGGGAATACCGCTCGGCGACGATCCGCTGCATTTCCCGCAGCGCCGACGACACCACGGTTCCGCCGGTCTCCGGGCTGTTGAAGAAGGTCTCCTCGTCCACCTCCTTGGCCTCATGGGTGTGCCGGATGAAGACGATCTCCACATGCTTGTAGCGCCGGGTCAGGAAGATGTAGAGCAGCATGTAGAAGCGCTTGGCGAGATCCTTCATGTGCTCGGTCATGGAGCCCGACACATCCATCAGGCAGAACATCACCGCCTGCGCGACGGGCTTCGACACGGGCTCGAAGCGGCGATAGCGCAGGTCGATGGGGTCGATATAGGGGAAGCGCTTGGTGCGAAGCTGCAGCTCCTCCAGCTCCCGCCGCAGCTCGGCCAGGCGCTCGGGCGAGCCGTTCTCCTGCTCAAGGAGCGCGATCTCCTCCTGCAGGCGCAGCAGTTCCGCGGGCTTTGGCCGGCGCATGGCAATGCGCCGGGACAGGGAGTTTCGCATGGAGCGCAGCAGCGCCAAGTTGACGGGCGACCCCGTGACCGTATAGCCCGCGCGCCGCACCCCTTGCGTTTCAACCGTCGCGACGCGCCGTTTGGCGAGATCGGGAAGCTCGAGATCGTCGAGAAAGAGATCGAGGAATTCGTCGCGGGTCAGGACGAAGCGGAAATCGTCCGCACCCTCGCCATTGTCGCCGCCGCCGGAGCCGCCGCCTCCGCCGCCCGGCGGCCTGTCGACCGTATCGCCCTCCACGAAGCGCTTGTTCCCGGGAAGAATGTGATCGTGCACGCCTCCCTCGCCCGAGCGGCGGAAGCTGGGCTCGCGAACCCCGTCGGCCGGGATCGAGACCTCTCCTCCTCTCTCGAGATCGGTGATGTCCCGATCACCGGCGGTCTGGCGTACGGCTCGCTGGATCTGCGCCTTGGCGCGGCGAATGAAACGCTGACGATTGGCTAGACTCTTGCCCCCTGGGTTGAGGCGCCGGTCGATGATGTACATAGGAACGCCTAAACTGCCTCCATTATCCCCGTCAGCCCGCCTGCTTCACGCGCATGTACCATTCCACGAGACGCCGGACCTGGCGCTCGGTGTAACCACGCTCCATCATCCGCTGCACGAACTCCCCGTGCTTCTTCTCGGTCTCGCCGTCCTTCTTCGAGCCGAAGCTGATGACGGGCAGGAGTTCCTCGACCTGCGAGAACATCCTGCGCTCGATGACGTCGCGGATCTTCTCGTAGCTCGTCCAGGAGGGATTGCGTCCGTTGTTGCCGGCGCGCGCCCTGAGGGAGAACTTGACGACCTCGTTGCGGAAATCCTTCGGGTTGGCGATGCCTGCCGGCTTCTCGATCTTGGTCAGCTCCTGGTTCAGGAGCTCCCGGTTCAGAAGCTGGCCCGTATCGGGATCCTTGAAGTCCTGATCCTCGATCCATGCATCCGCGTAGGAAACGTAGCGGTCGAAAAGGTTCTGGCCGTAGTCGTGATAGGATTCCAGGTAAGCCTTCTGGATCTCGTGCCCGATGAAGTCCGCATAGCGGGGCGCAAGCTCCGCCTTGATGAACTCCAAATAGCGCCGCTCCACGTCCTGAGGCAGCTGCTCCCGCCTCAAGGATTGTTCGAGTACGTACATGAGGTGCACCGGATCGGCCGCAACCTCGATCGTGTCGTGGTTGAAGGTTGCGGACAGAACCTTGAAGGCGAAGCGAGTGGAGATCCCGTCCATTCCTTCGTCGACCCCGGCCGAGTCCTTGTACTCCTGGAGGCTGCGCGCCCGTGGATCGACCTCGCGCAGGCTCTCGCCGTCGTAGACGCGCATTTTCGAGTAGAAATTCGAATTCTCGTGCGCCCGCAGGCGCGACAGAACCGAGAACCGGGCCAGCATCTCCAGCGTGGCGGGCGCGCAGGGAGCGCCTGCCAGCTCCGAGCTCCGGATCAGCTTCTCGTAGATCTTCTGCTCCTCCGTGACCCGCAGGCAGTACGGCACCTTGATCACGTAGATGCGGTCGATAAAGGCCTCGTTGTTCTTGTTGGCCCGGAAGGTCTGCCATTCCGCCTCGTTGGAGTGGGCCAGAATGATGCCTGTGAACGGAATGGAGCCGATATTCTCCGTCCCCACATAGTTCCCCTCCTGCGTTGCCGTCAGAAGAGGGTGGAGCATCTTGATCGGCGCCTTGAACATCTCGACGAATTCGAGAACGCCCTGGTTGGCGCGGTTGAGGCCGCCCGAATAGCTGTAGGCGTCGGGATCGGCCTGGGACAGCGTCTCGAGCTTGCGGATATCAACCTTGCCGACAAGGGACGAGATGTCCTGGTTGTTCTCGTCGCCGGGCTCCGTCTTGGCAATACCGATCTGCCGCATGCGGGACGGATTGAGCTTCACCACCCGGAAGCGGGAGATGTCGCCCTTGAACTCGTCGAGCCGCTTGATGGCCCAGGGGCTTAGAAGATTGGTCAGGCGCCGGCGTGGAATGCCGTAGCGCTCCTCCAGCATAGGTCCCATCTGCTCCGGGTCGAAGAGCCCGAGCGGGCTTTCGAAAACCGGGCTGATTTCGTCGCCCGCTTTCAGCACATAGATGGGGTTGACCTCCATTAGGGCCTTCAGGCGCTCGGCCAGGGAGGATTTGCCGCCGCCCACGGGGCCCAGCAGGTAGAGGATCTGCTTGCGCTCCTCCAATCCCTGCGCGGCATGGCGGAAGAAGCTCACGATCATCTCGATCGTTTCTTCCATGCCGTAGAATTCGGAGAAAGCCGGATAAACCCGGATCGTGCGGTTCATGAAGATGCGGCCGAGGCGTGCGTCCTTGGACGTGTCGACGAACTGCGGCTCGCCGATCGCTGCCAGGATGCGCTCAGGGGCGCTCGCATACATCATGGGATCGTTGCGGCACCCTTCCAGGTACTCCGCGAGAGACATCTCCGCCTCCCGGCGGGTCTCGTAGGACTTTAGGAAACTCGAGAACAGGTCGTCGGAATGAAGCATGGCGCCACCGAAATCCAATCCCTCTCAGAGACAACTATTGTGCACCGCTAAGGTTGCCCAGACCATGCGATACGATGATGCGGTCAAGTGATGCGGCACGTTCCTTTCGTCATGGCGGAGGATCGGCAAGTCGCGATCGGCTCGGCTCTTTTCAGCAGCCCTGTGCGACTTGTGAAGTTTGCCCGCCCTTGCCCCTCTAGCCTCGCGGATTGCGGTCGCAACGGCAAGTTAAAGTTTGCAACAGAGGCTCGATATCCCCTGTGCCGCATTGCCGCCCGGAGGATCATGCAGCCCCACCTCGGCAGCCGCATGGCCTCATATGACAGTTAGATCTCCGCCCCCCGGAAAACCAGCAGCCGCCGGTCAATTGAACGTGACCCGGCATGGATCGGCAGGCCCCTTTTTGCGCCGCATCATCGGGGTTGATCGAGAGGAGCCCCGCCCCATCATCTAGTGGGCACGACTTCCTCTGAACGAACCCTGAACCGTTGCGTTGCCGCTGGGCCATTCCAGCCTGTCATCCTGACTCCGAGCCCTCTGGGACCGGCCAGACCGGGATGGGACCTGCCGCAATTGCTTATCGAACTTGGAGAATCCGCCCGTGATCAAAGCTTTCGGCTACGCCGCCCAGGACGCGACCACCCCTCTTGCACCCTTCAGCTTCGAGCGCCGGGAGCCCGGCGAGCGGGATGTTCAGATCGACATTCTCTATTGCGGGGTCTGCCATTCCGATCTGCACACGGTCCGCGGCGAATGGGGTGGCACTCTCTTCCCGTCTCTGCCAGGCCATGAGATCGTCGGCCGCGTGACCCGCGTCGGCGGGGGCGTACAGAAGTTCAAGGTCGGCGATCTCGTCGGCGTCGGCTGCATGGTCGACTCCTGCCGCACCTGCAGCAGCTGCCGCGAGGGCCTGGAGCAGTACTGCGAAGTCGGCTTCACCGGCACCTACAACGGTCCCGAGCAGGGCACCGGCGCCAACACCTATGGCGGCTATTCCGACAACATCGTCGTCGACGAGAGCTTCGTGCTGCGGGTGCCGGACGGAATGGACCTGGCCGCCGCCGCGCCTCTGCTCTGCGCCGGCATCACCACCTTTTCGCCCTTGCGCCGCTGGCGGGTGCAGGCCGGACAGAAGGTGGGCGTCGTCGGCCTCGGAGGCCTCGGGCACATGGCCGTCAAGATCGCGCGCGCCATGGGGGCGCATGTGGTGCTGTTCACCACGTCGCCCAACAAGCGGGAGGACGCAATAGCCCTCGGCGCCCACGAAGTGGTCGTGTCGAAGGACAAGGAAGCCATGAAGTTGCACCGGAACAGCTTCGACTTCATCCTCGACACCGTTGCGGCTCCGCACGATCTCGACAGCTACCTCGTGCTTCTTGCCCGCGACGGCGCCATGGTGCTCGTGGGGGCTCCGGCCGAGCCGCATCCGGCCACGACGGTCTTCAACCTGATCATGAAGCGCCGCCAGCTCGCCGGCTCCCTGATCGGCGGGATCGCCGAAACGCAGGAGATGCTCGATTTCTGTGCCGAGCACGGGATCACCGCCGAGATCGAGATGATCCCGATCCAGCAGATCAACGAGGCCTACGAGCGCATGCTCAAGAGCGACGTCAAATACCGGTTCGTCATCGATATGGCCTCGCTGAAGCAGGAGGCTGCGGCGTAGCCCGACCATGCTCGTCTACGGCGATGTGGAACGGGTCGAGACGGTCGGGGCCAAGCAGGCCTTCATCCGGGCGGCCCTGTCGGAGGCCAAACAGCTGCCGCCGGGCATCCGGCGGCACGAAGCCCTGGTGGGCGCCTTCATCGCAACGGGCGAACTCGTCCAGAGCCTCATAGACGCCGAGTTCCAGGAACGCGGCTTCGATGCGCGCTCGCCCCTTCACGACACCGGGATGGAGTGCCTTTGCGTCCTGGCCGATGCCATCGCGCAGTCGTGGCGGAACGAAGCGGGGGCGGCGTCGCTGCCCCTGAGGTTCTTCGACAAGCTCCTTGGCTTCGAGCCATCCCGCGCCATCCGGACGAAGCAGGCGGAGGGCTATGCCTTTTACGCCCTCTACCCGGAAAGCTACATCGAGGCCGCGAAAGCCTCGGGGCTGGGCGCCGACACCCAGGTGATCGGCATCCGCAGCATCGGCGCGGGCCTCAGCGCCCTCGTTGCGGCGGCCATCGGAGCCCCGCCTCCTTTCACCGTTCGCCCCGTGGGCCATCCCTTCGAGCGTGAGATCAAGGTCGACCCGGCCCTGACGGCGGAGCTGGCGGCGCGCAGGGGGAGCCCATTCGCCGTCGTGGACGAAGGCCCCGGCCTCTCGGGCAGTTCGTTCGGAGCGGCCGCCGACTGGCTGGAGAGCGCCGGCATCCCGCGGGAGCAGATCCACTTCTTTCCCAGCCATGCCGGCGGGCTCGGCCCCCAGGCCAGCGGCCGGCACCGGGAGCGCTGGAACACCGCCCCGCGCCATCTCGTCTCCATGGACGATCTCCTTTTCCGCAGGCGACCCCCGCACACGCTCGCCGCGTGGGTGGAGGATGTCGTCGGCCCGCTGGAAGGGCCGCTCGAGGAGCTTTCAGGCGGCGCCTGGCGAGCCCGGCGCTACCGGGACGAGGGAAGCTGGCCTCCTGCCAACGTTCAGCAGGAGCGCAGGAAATACTTGGCCCGTGCGGGGGGCGCGTCATGGCTCGTCAAGTTTGCAGGCCTCGGCGAGACCGGCTCGAGAAAGCTCCGGCAAGCTCTGCAGCTTCACGAGGCGGGCTTCACGCCCGAGGTCGCAGGTTTGCGCCACGGCTTCCTCATCGAACGCTGGCAGGAGGATGCCCCTGCCCTCGACCAGGCTTCTTTCGGCCGTGACCATCTTGTCGCTCAGGCAGGAGCCTACCTGGCCTTTCGCGCGCGGCATTTTCCGGCGGCGGACCGCCACGGAGCCGATTTGGACAGCCTTCGCCGCATGGCGATCTACAACACCGGGCAGGCCCTCGGAGCCGAGGCCGCAGCCGACCTGGAGCGTCGTTTAAGCTCCGCAAGCGCTCTCGAGGGAGAAGTTCGTCGGGTGTGCACCGACGGGCGGATGCACCCTTGGGAGTGGCTGGTTTCCGGCAGCCGGCTCATCAAGACGGATGCCCTGGATCACAGCGCCGCTCACGATCTCATCGGGCACCAGGACATCGGTTGGGACATCGCGGGAGCGGCGGTCGAGCTTGATCTTTCGCACGGCGAGGTTTCACGCCTCTGCGGCATCGTTCAACAGGAGGGCGGCCATCCCGTCTCCCCCGATCTCCTCGCCTTCCTGATCCCCTGCTATCTGGCGTTTCAGATGGGCGCTCATGCCATGGGAGCAGACGCGCTCGGCGAGGGGCCGGAGGCGGTTCGCCTTCGCCAAGCGGCGGTCCGGTACGGCAATCGCCTGAGGGCGCTCGAAAGCCGGGACGGCCTGCTCGGCATAGCGCAGGAACAAGACGAAGCAGCCGCCAGTTAAAAGCCAAGTCAACACACTTGCAGTTGCCGGGCACACGCCTGGCAGGATCGGTTCTTGCATGTTTTCCGAGACAGGGCGGCTCTTGAAGGTGGCCTTCACAGGCTGGTGGAATGACCGCGCCATGAGCCTTGGCGCCTCCATCGCCTTCTTCACCGTATTTTCCCTCGCCCCCATGCTGCTCGCGGCCATTGCGGTTGCGGGGCTGGCCTTCGGCCGGGAGGCGGCGCAGGGTGCCATCGTGGCCGAACTCGGCGGCATGATCGGCAACAACGAGGCCTCATTCCTCGAAACCATGATCGCCAGTGCCGGCAATGTGGGGTCCGGCCTCATCGGCACTGCGGTCGGGGTCGTGACGTTTCTGCTGCTTGTCACCGGCGCCGTCGTCGAACTCCAGGACGATCTGAACATCATCTGGAAAGCCAAGCCGCCTGCGAGCTACGGTGTGATGGACTTCATCAAGACGCGGCTGATCAGCTTTGCGCTGGTGCTGGGGATTGGCTTCCTGCTGCTCGTGTCCCTGGTCATCGATACGGGGCTGACGGCCCTCGGGTCGTACCTGGAGGCGAACTTCTCGGGCGCCACGGTTCTGCTTCGTTTCCTCAACAGTCTCGTCTCCTTCATCGTCGCCACGCTTCTGTTCGCGATGATGTTCAAGATCCTGCCAGCGGTCGACATCCAATGGAGCGACGTCTGGACGGGCTCCCTCGTCACGGCCCTCCTGTTCACCGTGGGCAAGTTCCTGATCGGGTACTATCTCGGCAAGAGCAATGTCGCGTCGAGCTACGGGGCTGCCGCGTCGATCATCACGATTCTGCTTTGGATCTACTACTCGTCCCTGATCCTGCTCTTCGGCGCTGAGTTCACGAAAGCCTATGCCGAGAGCCAGGGCAGCCGAAGGGGCCGCAAGCCTCCTCAGCCATGACGAAAAACGGGCCAGGAATTCCTGACCCGCTCATCTTCAATCGACAGCGACGGCGCCTGGCCTACTCGGCAGCCTCCTTGGTGGCCGGAGTGGTGGGTACATCGCGCATGCCGCCTAGGACCTCCTCGGCCGAGGCCTTGTAGTTCTTCACGGAACTCGTCCACTGGCCCCAGACGGTCGGGTCGATCTTGTCGCCGTTGTTGCCGAGGTTCTGCAGCCGGCGCTTGTCCTCGTCGGTCAGCACCTGCTTCGGAAGCGGCTGGAGGTGGCGCACGTCGTCGGCGGTGATGCCGATCGCCTGCCCCACCCGGCTGCCGTAATCGTCATGCACCAGCAGCAGGTGCCACACCATGCGCTCCTGCACGTCGCGCTCGCATTGGCCGAGCAATGTTCCCATGTTGAGAACGAGGTCGTCGCGCTCCCAGTCCATCATGGTGCAGTAGCGGCCGCGCGCCTGAACATAATCGTTGCGGCGCTCGATCACGCTGCGGGTCAGCCGCCCGCGGATCTCGGGCTGGTTGTGCGGCTCCTCCCGCGGCGATTCATGCAGGCCGTTGTGGATGGACGGCTCGAAGTTCACATGCGGGTTCTGCCCCGGCGCCAGATCGCGGCGGAAGGACATCTGCCCCCCGTTCAGGTTCGTGGACACCTTGGCGTTCTTCGCTTGGTTGACCGGCAGCTGCAGGTAGTTCGTGCCGACGCGGTAGCGCTGGGTGTCGGAATAGGAGAAGGTCCGACCGACCAGCATCTTGTCCTCGGAGAAGTCGAGCCCGTCCACGAGCACGCCGGTGCCCATGGCGATCTGCTCGTTCTCGTTGAAGTGGTCCTCCACATTCCGGTTGAGCGTCATGACGCCCACGTGCCTCAAGGGGAAATCCTTCTCCGGCCAGATCTTGGTATCGTCGAGCGGATCCCAATCCAGCTCGGGATGGTCGTGATCCTCCATGATCTGGACATACATGTCCCACTGCGGGTGCTCGCCCCGCTCGATGGCCTCGTAGAGGTCCTTGGAGGCGGAGCCGAGATCCTGGCCCTGCACCTTGGCCGCTTCTTCCGCCGTCAGGCTGGCAAGGCCGCAGCGGGGGTGGAAATGATACTTCACCAGCACCGTGTCGCCCTGGGCGTTGACCATCCTGTAGGTGTTGACGCCGAAGCCTTCCATGTGCCGGTAGCTCGCCGGGATCCCGCGCGGGCTGAACAGGTGCGTCAGCATGTGCATGGACTCGGGCGTTTGGCTCATGAAGTCGAAGATGCGGTTCGGCTCCTGGCGGAACGTGATCGGATCGGGCTTCAGGGAGTGGATGACATCCGGGAACTTGATGGCGTCGCGGATGAAGAAGACGGCGAGGTTGTTGCCCACGAGGTCCCAGTTGCCGTCTTCCGTGTAGAATTTCACCGCAAAGCCGCGCGGGTCGCGGGCAGCCTCGGACGAGTCGCGTCCCCCGATCACGGTGGAGAAGCGGATGGCGAGCGGCGTCCTCTTGCCGGCCTCCTGGAACAGCTTGGCGCGGGTGTATTTCGATGCGGGCTCGTCGCCGATCTTGCCCGTGACCTCGAGCTCGCCGTAGCACACGAACCCGCGGGCATGGACGACCCGCTCGGGGATGCGCTCACGGTCGAAATGGGTGATCTTCTCGAGGAACTGGTAGTTCTCCAGCGTCGCCGGGCCACGGCTGCCAACGGTGCGCTGGGACTGGTTGTTGGTGATCGGATGTCCCTGCCGGTTCGTCAGGACCTGATCCGAAGTGCCCGACGGTGCTTTGGGGTTTTTGTCCATGGCTATCTCCCTTGATTTGCCGGCCACAGCTCGATTGTTCGGAGCCAAACATCCGACGCAGGCAATGGTTTTGCGGTCTCATGCGGATGCGGCGAATGGGAATACCTGATGCAGGGAGCCTGAAAGGAAATAGACGCGGCCGAAGATGAAGCATCCGGGACGCAGGTGCCCTTTCACAGGAAACGTCGCGAAACCTTGGCCCTCAGGCGAAGACCCGGTCGCCCTGCTCGTCGATGATCTGCTTGCCCTTGGCAATCGCGAAGGCTGCCGCATCGTCCTTGCTGGGATGGGTTTCGGCACGCACGAAGCGATGCTCCTTCATGCCTGCTTCGAAATCCTTCTCGATGACGCCCGCGGTCTGGTACCCTCCCTTGGCGGAATAGGGCGCAGGCCGGATGCGAAAGCCCTTGTACTCGACGGCGTCGGCGGCAGGCTCCTCCCGCCCGCTTGCGCCGCCGCCCGTGAGACGGGTCCAGAAGTCCTTGAAGAGTGATGCCATCGCTGCAACTGAACGGATGTTTGATTCGCTACGGTGCAGCATAGCCCGAGACGCCGCGGCAGAGCCACCTCCCGCTATCTTCCATCCCGATCCACCGCGTCCACGCTGCCGCTGGGCTTAAATGCCTTGACGGCAGGACGCCCGCGGCCAAGTCTAGCAGCCAGGGGCGGCTTCGAGCGATATGGGGTTTACGGCCATGAGGTATCCTTTGTTCGGCTTATGCCTGTTCGGCGCCCTCCTGACCGGAGGCCTGGCCTTCGCCCATCATGGCTGGGGCAGTTACGATGCCGCAAGGCTCGTGTCCATGACGAGCGCCGTCCAGCAGGTTCAGTGGGAGAACCCGCACGTGACCCTCGTCGTGAGCCATGAGAGCAAGAATTGGGATGCTGTGCTGGCGCCTCCTTTCCGGATGAGCGCCCGGGGCCTGCAGCCCGAGATGATCAGGCCCGGCACGTCCGTGACGCTGGAAGGCTATCCGTCGACCAGAGCGGATGCGGAGATGAGGGCGGAGCGCATCATCGTCGGCGGCAAGACCTACGAGCTGCGCTAGGCCCACCATGTATCTCGATCTGCTTGCGGCCCTGGAGGGCTCCTGGGTCGGCCATGCGGGGCGCCACTCGGCCTGGCTCTACACCACGGCAAACCTGCTGCACGTGCTCGGAGCCGCCTTCGTGGTCGGAGGGATCGCGGTCTTCGACCTGAAGGTGCTGGCGGAGCGCGGCAAGCATGCGTGGCAGGTCGGGCGCTATGCCATTCCGCTCGCCGGCGCCGGACTGGCGCTCCAGATCCCCACCGGGGTCCTCCTCCTTGCCGTAGAGGCCCGTGCTCTCGGGGTGAACCCGGCCTTTTACCTCAAGCTTGCCTTCATCGCCCTGGGGCTCGTCAATGTGGCGCTGTTCCATGCCCGGTTCAGCGCAAGCTTGCGCGCCGGCTCTCTTGCGCCGGAAGCGCGCGGCTACGCCCTCATTTCGCTGGTCGCCTGGATCGTTGCGCTCTTGGCGGGGCGAATGATCGCCTATCTTTAAGGAAAGACGAAGCCACCCCAGGCCGCCGTGCGCAGGCGCGGCAGCATCGTTTCAACCCATTCTCATGAGGTCTTCCATGCGCGCCCGGCTGGCGCTTTGCGGGCTCTTCCTTTGCTGCGGCCCGGCCTGGGCCAATCCAGGCGGATCGACGGAAACGGTCGAGCAGGCCATGTGCCGCCTGATCGAAGGCGCCGCGCGGGCCCAGCAGATCCCCCAGGATCTGCTCACCCGGCTGATCTGGCAGGAAAGCTCATTCCGCCCCCGCGCGGTCAGCCCGGCGGGAGCGCAGGGGATCGCCCAGTTCATGCCCGGAACGGCCAGGGAGCGAGGGCTGACCGATCCTTTCGACCCCGAGCAGGCCATTCCCAAGGCCGCCGAGTTCATCGCCCATCTTGCGGAGCAGTTCGGCAACCTCGGTCTTGCGGCCGCCGCCTATAACGGCGGCCCGGCGCGGGTGTCATCGTGGCTTGCGGGCCAGGGGGGACTGCCCGCCGAGACCCGCAACTATGTGGTTGTCGTGACGGGCCGGTCGGCGGAGGAATGGGCTGCGGACGCAAAGGAGCGGAAGAAGGCCGAGGACCAGGATGCCGCCGCCGCGGAACAGCAGACCTGCCGGCAGATCGTCGCAACCCTGCGCCTGCCCGGTCGTCGCGATACCATCGAGGCTCCGTTCGCACCCTGGGGCGTTCAGCTGGCTGGAAATTTCTCGAAGGACAGGGCCCTGGGGGCCTTCAGGCGCGCGAGCCGGGCCTATGCCTCGCTGCTGAAAGACGCGCGTCCCATGATCATCGGAACGAGGCTGCGCTATCGCGGCACACGAACCTTCTACCGCGTCCGTGCGCCTGCCGAGACGCGGCAGGCTGCGGAGCAGCTGTGCCGAAGCATCCGGACGGCCGGGGGCAGCTGCATCGTGCTGCCGAGCTGACAGCAAAAGGCCTGCATCGACGATCAAACCGCGGTGCAGGCCTGCTGCGGGTTAGCGGCGCTGCGGCCGGAGGGAACGGGCCAGCTCGCGGATGACATTGTCCTCGATGTTGAGGTTCAGATCGTTGTCATCCTCGGAACCCTCCTCATCGTCCGGAGCCGGCGTCGCCGGCCTGGACAGAACGGCCCCTTGAGGAGGCGTGCCCCTTTCGGCGGCAGGCGCCTGAGCGGCAGCGTTGCGCTGGCCTGCCGCGGGCTCCGCAGCATTGCGCGCCGGCGCGTGGGCAGTGTAGCCCCGCGGGGTTGCATAACGGTTCTCGAGGGTATCAAGCAGGCTGTTGAGCGCAGCGTTCGACATCGGGACGTCGGGAGCCTGAGGGGCTCCGTCCAGCGCGATGGAACGGTTCTGGTAGGTAACCTCCGTGGTCACATCCGGGCCGAACCAGGCGAGAGGCCGGAAATCCCTGGCTTCGTCTTCGCTCTCGAACAGGACGGAGATCATGTCCAGAGGACCGGGCGTCACGTAGCGGGTAATCTGGATGTCGCGCGTTCCGACCGTCAGATGGGTGAGCAGGTAGTCGAGCTTGCCGGGGGTCACGTCGAGCAGAGCCTCGGCATGCGCGCGCGGAACTTCGGTGCGCTCCTCGACCAGCCCGCCGGAGCCCGGCTGGATCAGCACGAGACTGCCCTTGTCGCCTTCGACAACCACGTAGGAACTGCGGTCGGCCTGATTGGGGAAGTGGCCTTCCGTGACACGATTGCCTCCTCTTTCCTTGCGGATCAGACGCGCAAGGGACGAAGCAATGAGATAACGTCTGGAAGTAACCATATCGAGTTCTCTACTATTAACGGACCGTTACTTACCAGCTCTGTAGAACTAGCGGCATATCTTATCAATAGAACGAAATTGCAAATCCTACCGATGAGGTAACCAGCCTCGGTTTGACACGCAACAACGTTTGCAAGTGTGAAGGCTCGAGTTCGTAAGCACCGGTTCTCTGAAAGCCTATGATGGCGTTCCCATGGCAAAGTTCAATGGATTGTGACAAAAGCTTCCAGAGTTTTGCCAATAAAGTTAATTTGTGGAAGCCATCTCGTTCCGCGCCTCCTCCCACCCGAAAAGCCCTCGCGCACGTCTCACCGGCACATGACGATGGGATCCGGGCAGGGCGGCGTCCCTCCAACGAAACCGCAGCCTCCCGGGCGCTGAAAAAAGAGCCTCGGCATCTTTCGCGGATGCCGAGGCTCCTGTCATTCCGTCAGCAGCGAGAAGCCGCTTACTCGCTCGACTTCGTCTTGGGCACGTAGGGGCCGTTGCCGTCGAAGGTGTAGGCGGTCTTCACCGTGGTGTAGA
>NZ_JAEQMY010000320.1 GCF_016743775.1 Microvirga aerilata
GTGATCGAACTTGCCGTGGAGGGCGCCGTCATTCGCGTCCCACGCGGGGTCGATGGAGCGACATTGGCCCTCGTGCTGCAAACCCTCAAGAGCCTGCGATGATCGGCCCAACCGGCGCTGTCCGTGTCCTGGTGGCCACCAAGCCCGTCGACTTCCGCAAAGGGGCGGATGGGCTCGCCGCGCTCGTGCGCGACACCATGGGGGCCGATCCATTCTCGGGAGCCGTGTACGTGTTCCGTGCCAAGCGCACGGATCGCATCAAGCTGGTGTTCTGGGACGGCACGGGAGTGGTTCTTGTCGCTAAGCGATTGGAGGATGGCGAGTTCCGCTGGCCCAAGGTGCAGGATGGTGCCCTTCACCTCTCGGCCGCCGAGCTCTCCGCGCTGCTCGAGGGTCTGGACTGGCGTCGCGTGCATGCGCCACGACCAACCTCTGCGCCTGTGGAGCCCAGCTGATCGGACGCGCCCATCCATAAGAGCCATCGCCGACATCGGGGAAGCATGATTCACTTCGTCTTGTGACCAGCGCGACGCAAACCCTCCCTGATGATCCTGACCTGCTCAAGGCCATGCTCCTGGCCGAGCGGGCCCGCGCTGAACGCCTGGAGCAGATCATCAAGGCGATGCAGCGTCACCGTTTCGGTCGCAGAGCCGAGAGCCTACCCGAGGATCAGCTGCTGCTGGGCCTGGAAGAGGCCGAACAGAATGAGGCTGCCGAGGACGCCCACCACGAGCAAGCGGATCCGGCCGAGCGCAAAAGCCGCGCGGCTCGGCGACGCCGGAACCGGGGAGCGCTACCGGCCCATCTGCCGCGGATCGAGACGATCATCGACGTTGAGAATTCGACCTGCCCCTGCTGCCGCAACCTCCTGCACCGCATCGGCGAGGACATCTCCGAGCGGCTCGACATCGTGCCGGCGCAACTGCGTGT
>NZ_JAEQMY010000321.1 GCF_016743775.1 Microvirga aerilata
AACTGATGCGGGCGGCCCTTCTTGCGCCGGATCAGCAGCCCGGTTTTCCAGCCCAGCACCGGCGGTGAGCGGTAGGGCAGATAGGCCCAATCGTACAGCCGCGGGCCCTTGGCCCCATCACCCGCACTAAGCCGCCGCCAGCCCCGGGCCGGCACGTCTTCAAGCCAATCCTCAACGTGCTTGAACCCGAGCCGCTGGGCCGAGGTCACGGCCAGCACATAGCCACGCCCGTGCGCCTCGATCAGGCGCCGGGTCTGATGGTCGGCGCCATACACGCAGTCGCCCACCACCCATGTGCACGGCACGCCCGCCGCAAACACCCGCTTCAGCATCGCCTGTCCGAGCTTCGGCTTGGTGGTGAAGCCGACCTCCTCCGGCACGCCCGCTTCCGCACGGCGTGCGGCGTCAAAAGCCCAGGTCTCGGGCAGGTACAGCGCCCGGTCGATCAGGGCATGGCCGCGCCGGCTGGCATAGGCGAGAAACACTCCGATCTGGCAGTTCTCGATGCGGCCTGCGGTGCCAGAGTACTGGCGTTTGACGCCGGCCGACTTGTCGCCCTTCTTGAGGAAGCCGGTCTCGTCGAGCACCAGCACGGCGTCAGGATCGCCCAGATGCTCGACCACATAGGCGCGCAGATCATCGCGCACGGCATCGGCATCCCAATGCATGCGGGCAAGGAAATCCTGCACGCCATCAGGGCTGGCATCGCCGGCCGCTTCCGCCAGGTGCCAGCCGTTCTTGCGTTCAAGCGGCGCGAGCAGGCCTTGCAGATAGGCCCGGGCGCGCCGGCGCGGCTCGATGCGGCTGAAACGGGGAGCAATTCGGGCGACGAGATCATCCAGTTGATCGGCCCAGCGGTGGGCCTCGCTTGCATGCGTCATGGCGCGACACCTCCGTGTCTAAGACAACGCACAAG
>NZ_JAEQMY010000322.1 GCF_016743775.1 Microvirga aerilata
GACGACCGCGCACCAAGACGCGCGTGACCCGCTTTGCGGCGTTGGCGCCGGCCTTCTGAATTCGCCGACAGTATCTCACCTATGTCGCCATCACGGCAGGCTTCGCTTATGTGGCCGTCATTCTCGATACCTGATCACGCCGGGTCGTGGGCTATGCCATCAGTCGGTCGATTGACGCGGGCCTGACGGTGGCGGCACTCAAAGCTGCCATCGCCGAGCGGCACCCTCCGCCGGGCTGCATTCATCACTCCGACCGCGGATCGCAATATGCAGCCGAAATCTATCGCAAGGCTCTGGATGCCGCCGGTCTGATCGGCTCGATGGGCCGACGCGGCAATCCATACGACAATGCCAAGGCGGAGAGCTTCATGAAGACACTCAAGGTAGAGGCGGTCTACCCAATGGCCTACGAGACCTTCGAGGATGTCGCCGAGGACCTTCCGCGCTTTATCGAGGAGATCTATAGCAGCCGGCGGCTCCATTCAGCCCTCGGCTACCCGAGCCCGAAGCAGTTTGAGGATCAACATATCCGGCAGACGGTCAATCCTACGGCATGATCACTGCCCACTCCAAAGGGCGCACTCCATCGATCGCACTAAAAGTGCTCAGCTTAGCATAACCTGTTGGAGAAATTGCCGTCCTCAATGCGACCGACAGCGGCAGGTCAGTGATGCTCGGCTCGGCTAAACTTCCGACATTGGCACATTCCCGAAGTAAGCTGAATTTCTGCAAAGGCGCGACAAACGGACCTTCATTTGGTTCGTCCAACGTTACACTTTGACCCGAATGTATGGACCGGCCGTGCGTTTGCCGCGCTTCGACAGGCGACCCAGGATCGTGCGGTCGCCTGTTGAGGTCTGCTTCGGCACCAGCCCGAGCCAGGCGCCGAAATCACGTCCTCGGCT
>NZ_JAEQMY010000323.1 GCF_016743775.1 Microvirga aerilata
TTTCAGCCATAGTTTTCGTGTTTGTTGAAGGTCTTGGCGCCGAATCGGTCGGCGCGTTACAGGGCCTCCAATGACCCGCGCTCTGGCGCTCGCCACTGCTCTCCTGCTTATCAGCCTCTCCCACGCACCCACTGCACAAGCCGCAGACCCGGTTCACTTCTGGGATCTCCAGCCTCGGTCCTTGCGCCTCCTGGTGACCTCCCCCCAGGTAATGGTCTCCCGCACCAAGACGGGATGGGACGCCTACTGCCGCTGTCCGGTCGTGCTTGCCCCCTCAGAGATCCCCGAGGTGATGAAGAAGGCCATCGTGACCGTCGAGGACAAGCGCTTCTTCGACCATGGCGGAGTCGATGTGGTTTCGCTGCTGTCCGTGCTCAAAGGCGGCCTCACCCGGGGCGGCAGCACGATCCCGATGCAACTGCTCAAGAACTTGGTGTTCCACGACCTGCGCGCCAGTGACGTGCTCACGCGTCTCGAGCGCAAAGGGGCAGAGGTCTGGTACGCCGGTCTCTTCGACGAGGCGGTGGGCAAAGAGGAACTCTTGGCCGCCTACCTCAACCAGATCGAGTTCGGCGGACGCGACATCGTCGGGCTGTATCGGGCGAGCCGGCACTACTTCCGCAAAGAGCCCAAGGATCTGACGCTGTACGAGGCGGCTCTGCTGGCCGGAATGGTCAAGGCTCCTGCACGGCTCAACCCGCTTCGGGCAAAGACGCGAGAGCGTGCGCACGAGCGAGCGCTCCTCGTCCTGAAGCTGATGGTCGAGCAGGGCAGAATCTCGGACAAGGAGCGGCGCCAAGCTGAAGAGGCAGGCATCCGCCCCGGCATGCTGCCAGAGTTCAAGATCCAGGCGCAGGCCTTTACCGAGTGGGTGGTGGAAACCTGGGGAGACAAGTACGTGCAG
>NZ_JAEQMY010000324.1 GCF_016743775.1 Microvirga aerilata
GCTAATGGGATGGACCGGCCGTGCTTACCGGCGCACCCTTCATCAGGGGCGCCCAGCACAAGGATCTGAGCCATGCCTAAAGCTCCGCTTCAGCACGTTTCGACGCTTGGCATTGACATCGGTAAGAACAGCTTCCACCTCATCGGTCTGGATGCTCGCGGCGCCATTGTCCTGCGCCAGAAGCTCTCGCGCGGACAGGTAGAGCAGCGCCTCGCCAGTATGCCCTCCTGCCTGATCGGCATGGAAGCTTGCGTCGGGGCCCACCATCTCAGCCGCCAGTTGCTGGCCCTCGGCCATGATGTGAAGCTGATCCCGGCGCAGTTCGTGTCACCTTTCCGCAAGAGCCACAAAAATGATTTCCGCGACGCTGAGGCCATCGCTGAAGCTGTCCAGCGGCCGACCATGCGCTTCGTACCAACCAAGACGGTCGAGCAACTCGACCTACAAGCGCTTCATCGTGTTCGCTCGCGGCTGGTGAGTCAGCGCACAGCCGTGATCAACCAGATCCGCACCTTCCTGCTGGAACGCGGCATCGCCGTTCGGCAGGGGCTACGTTCGCTGCGCCAGGCACTACCGGATATTCTCGCCCAGCGAACAGACGTGCTCACACCCCGCATGACGCACATGATCGAGGGGCTCATGCAGGATTGGCGCCATCTGGATGAGCGTATCGATGCGGTCACTGACGAGATTGGGGCGCTCGTGGCGGCGGACGAGGCCTGCCAGCGCCTCATGAGCGTGCCAGGTGTGGGACCGATCATCGCCAGTGCCATGGTGGCCGCCATTGGGAATGGCGCCGCCTTCAGCCGAGGACGTGATTTCGGCGCCTGGCTCGGGCTGGTGCCGAAGCAGACCTCAACAGGCGACCGCACGATCCTGGG
>NZ_JAEQMY010000325.1 GCF_016743775.1 Microvirga aerilata
CGATCCCGCCCTTCTGCCAGGGGGCATGCGGATCACAAAAGAAGGTCGGCAGGCCCAAGTGCTCGGTGAGCCGATAGTGCAAGGCAAACTCCGTCCCATTGTCGAAGGTCAGCGAGCGACGCATGGCCTCAGGCAGCCGGCTCATCTGCCGATGCAACCGCTCGAGCACGGCAAGGGCTGTTTTGTTGGGTAGACGGTCGACCAGCAGCAGGCGGGAGCAACGCTCGTGGAGGACCAACACATATTGGCCATAGCGCGAGAAGGCCATGAGATCGGCCTCCCAATGACCCGCCTCACCGCGGCTGTGAGCCTCTGGCGGCCGATGGGCTAGGCTCAAGCGGTGATGGATGAAGCTGGCTGGGGAGCCGCCACGCCGGCCCAAGCGACCGCGACGGCTCTTGCGGCGCGGCAGCAGGCGATGCCAGTGATCCTTCTGGGCAGAGCGGTGATAGATGAAGCGATAGATGGACTCGGGGCTGATGACAGGTCTACCCTGGTCGAGCGCCAGCCGGCCGGCGATCTGTTCGGGCGAGTGTCCCATCGCAAGGCTTTGTCTGACCAGAGCGCACAAGGCTGGCTGGCGCGCCAGCTTGAAGCGGGCATCCCAGCGTCTGCGGCGTCGGGCCAGGGTGTGGGCGCGCTCCCCCTCATAAGCACCGCGCCATTGCCGGGTGGGCTGGGCGTTGCGGTGCAGTTCCCGGCTGATGGTGGAGGCCGAACGCCCCAACCGGCTGCCGATCCAGCGCAACGAGCGGCCAGCCGAGCGCCACAGCTCGATCTCAACCCGCTCGCGCAAGCTCAAGTGGTTGTAAGTTTGTCCCATCGCGGCAACACCTTAGCAGGTGTTGCACTTCACACGTGAACTCAGCGGATCCA
>NZ_JAEQMY010000326.1 GCF_016743775.1 Microvirga aerilata
GATGTTCGGAGTAGGTTTGGCATTGATGAAGACTGTGATGGCTTGGACCTGCCCGACCAAGCCGCTGCTCGTGCTGAAGCGCTCAAGGTGGGGCATAGGCTTCTGGAACGATGCGCCGAGATGCCGACGGAGGCTCGTTCCGAGATCATCATTGAGGTGATTGATGAGCGGCTGAAGTACGTTCTGAGGGTGTCCTTGCCTGAAATCCAGCAAGGGTTGTCCACTGCTTAGAGTGTCCTTGGGCCGATGCCTCTGTCAGGGGCGATACACGGGCGTCAGGTCACTCATCGAACAGCACCAAGACTCCAACCACCAGCCCGAAGATGACTACAGGGATCAGAAGCGACAGGAGATTCTCAAGAGCCAAGCTCTCCTCCTTCTCTGGGATCACCTAATAGCCCGAGACAGATGGAAGAGGTATTGCGTTGGATAAACATGCCCTTCTACCTTGCGCAGTACCGTTGGAGGCAAGATCAAGGGAGCGGCTAAAGTCAGCAATGTGGCGAAAGAGGCGCAGAATACCTTTTAGTTCTTAGCGCCAATAGGTAGGTATCCCTGAGTGGCTAGGAGCAAGGCTGTTCGATTATGAAGCCGCCGTCGTCCCTATTGGTGCGATCCAGCAAGAGTGTCATGGCCGCTCTTCGCGCTCCACGATTACGCCACCCTTTGGCCGTCCACCAACGGAGCCACTCGGTCGCGCCCTTGATCATCAACACGCCACAACAGATAAGAACAAGATTCTACCCGCAACCGCCTCATAGGTAGAACGCTGACCCGGCGACGAGGCGAGTGTGCGGCTATCATCCGCTCTTTCGATCAAGTTGCTAAGCACATCAAAGCGATGATCCTGAAGGCTACAGGGAGACCTCGCCAC
>NZ_JAEQMY010000327.1 GCF_016743775.1 Microvirga aerilata
AGATGCGCCCCTAGGTGCTGAGGCGCCTGCCTGAGGATCTCGTGCAGCACCGCCTCGGCCTCATCAAGCCGGCCGAGTTCGCGCAAATCAGCGGCTGCCTCGAGTCTGAGGTAGGTTTGATCTGGATTAGCAGCAAGGGCAGCCCGGAGGTACTCTAGAGATGCCGTCCGGTCTCCGCGGTTCCGGGCCAACTGTGCCAAGTGCTGTGCTGTGTGAGACTCGCCGTCCATTCACATTCTTCTTCGTAAACTGTCGCCGTTGAAAAGAACATCATAGATGACAACTGCATCGATGAAGATTTGTCTAGTGCATCCGCTTTGATCTTCCGTCGCATTGACGCCACGGCGCTTTGCGTGGATTACATTGCCAAGGGCAGACTCCAATATAGGAGATCAAAGTTGGCCCGTCCGCACGCGGTGCGGTTACGGAGCTTGAGGCGCGTCACCTATGCCTGGTCTTATCCTTGTTCAAAGGCTGCAGCAGCGCCGCGTAAGCTGCAGCTCTGTTAGCTCTAGACGCCAGCGAGGTTTTGAAAACCCGGGCACCCGATGGCCAAGCTCCAGCAATTAGTAGTTACACAGCCTTAATGGAACCTTGAGCATTGTCTAGGATCAGACCCTCAGGACAACATCAGAAACCAACACGTACAAACATTGCGTTAGATCAGCAATGATCACAGCTTCGGCATCATGTCGCGGCCGGGTTGATAAGGCAGCCTCAGTTGTACTAGGAATTACTGGAGTCCAAAAAGCTATACAAGCTGGCACGACGGCGGTGCAGCGGCCGCTGCGTAATTACCCAGGCCCTTGCGCGAACTGGATTTCGCTGATTCCTTGCTGTCATGGGCCGCAGCGATCTTGAGCGTCT
>NZ_JAEQMY010000328.1 GCF_016743775.1 Microvirga aerilata
GTGCCACTCATCTGAGTTCGAGGGGTCCAGGGCGCGAAGCTCCTCAACGGCCTCCATGGCGGACATGACAGCCGCCTGGATGCTGGATGCTTCGATCCCCTCCTCGTCCCGGATCATGGTGTCGCCATTGGTGAGGTTGAAGTAGTACCGCGCCGTTACCGAGAGGCCCCGCACAGACATATCCGAGGAACGAGCCGATATGTCGGCCTTGATGAGAACTTCATCGGGCCGCCGCTTGCCATTGTTGAGAGCTGTCACTGTTGGAGCCTTACTGAATTGCGGGAGATGATAGGTTGGCAAGATCCACCCAACCTGTGCAGGTCGGGAGTTCAGGGATAAGGTACACACGGCTTCCATCGAGCTTCTCAACCCGACAGGGATAGGTTCTCTTGTCTCCTGGAGGGCGGTACAAGACCAGGCTCCCAACTGAGACAACATCGTCCTCGATGAGCTCAAGTTTGGCTTGTAGGTTAGGGTGGTGGTGCTCGGCTCGATCAAGGGCGATGCCCTGTTTGGCTGCTCGGACCCGTTCAAGGGTAGCAATGGCCTGGCGGGCCCGGTCTCGGTAGCGGTCCATGACCAGCTTCAAAGGACCGCGCTCCTGCCCTGAATGCCAGGAGACGCCACCCGCTTTGGCCAGCTCCGCGGCCACAGCCTCGATTTCATCATCACTCATTTTCAGCCCCCCACACAAAGCTAGGGCAAATTTCCTGTACCGCAATGCAAATGGCATCCCCAGTGCCCGAATGTTCCCCGAGTTCTGCAAGTGCAGTTAACCAGACGCCTGGCAAACTGCACTTGACATGAGATACGACGCAAGTCCGGGAGAACCCTGCCCCAGGAGAATGGTTCCTAGACGTCCTGAC
>NZ_JAEQMY010000329.1 GCF_016743775.1 Microvirga aerilata
ACCTTTCAGGCGCTCTCCTACGAGCGGCTGCAAGGCGCCTTGTCGGATCTGTTCGGGCTCACGCTCAGCCAGGGTGGGCTGATGAACCTGCTGCGGCGGGCGCAGGGGTGCTTTGCCGAGGGGCAGGTCAGCGCCGTCTCGTCCCTTCGCCGGGCCGAGGTGATCGCATCAGATGAGACGGGCGTGCGCATCGAGGGCAGCAACGCCTCACACTGGGTCTTCCACAGTTCGCAAGCTGTCGTGCATCATGCCTCCCCGACACGAGCTGCCTCCGTGATCCGGGAGATGATGGATGGCCATCACCCGGCCGTGTGGCTCTCCGACCGCTACACCGCCCAGCAGGGGCATGGGGCCGCGCACCAGACCTGCCTGGCGCATCTGGCGCGGGATGTTGCCTATGCGATGGAGGTCAGCGCTGATTCGGTGCCCTGGCGCCTGCAGCTCTGGCTCAATGCGGTCTTCGCCCTCTCGGAACGGATCACCTCTCTGGCTGCCTCCACGCTCTCAGCCAAGCGCCGGACGCTGGAGCGGCAACTGGCCGACATCCTCGCTGCTGCGAGTTCCTGTGACCTGAGCCGAGCGCTTCAGGCCAAGATCAGCCGGGCTCGAGATCAGCTTCTGACCTTCCTTGATCATCCTGGGCTGGTCGAGGCCACCAACAATGCCTGCGAACGAGCCCTCCGCCCAGCCGTGGTTCAGCGCAAGGTCACCAACGGCTACCGCGCCATGTGGGCCGCTCAAGGAGAGGCCGCAATCCGCACCGTCGTCGATACCGCCCGCCAAGCAACCGGCGCCACCGTCTTCGGCACCATCCTCCCAACCGTCAGGGCCTGAAGTCCACCTCGCTCAAGGCGTGGGTA